>JACRKC010000058.1 GCA_016235555.1 Verrucomicrobiota bacterium | reverse complement strand
GCCGCACCCCGCCTCCATGCGAAATCAAACTACCGACGGCGGGGTGCGGCGACCCCGCCCTCCAATCAAGAGCCGCAAGCACGAAAAAGCCTTTTGACGCCCGGCCGGTCATGGTTATCGGTGGCGGGCGCTACCATCATGAAATCCCACCGCCTTCTCTCCTCCTGTGTCCTATCCGTGTTGCTGGGCGGTGCTGTGTTGCGCGGACAGGACGCGGCGGCGCCGAAGGCCGACGCCCCGAAAGCCGACGCCGTGGTGGCGGCGCCCACGCTCGACGACAAGGGTTACCTGAAGCTCGGTTTCGAGCAGCTCGCTTCCTACTCGTTTGTGCCGCCGGCCTTCGATCCCACGGCCAATCCCAACGTGAAGCCGCCGACGGGCGAGGAGCAGATCCCGCCCGTGGTGAAATCGTGGAATGGCAAGAAGGCCGTCGTGACGGGCTACATGGTGCCGGTGAAAATGGAGAAGGGCCTCGTCACGGAATTCCTCCTCATGCGCAACACGATGGCCTGCTGCTTCGGCACCGTGCCCAACATGAACGAGTGGGTGATCGTGAAGATGAAGAAAGGCGGCGTGCAGCCGATGATGGACGTGCCCGTGCAGTTCTTCGGCGAGATCAAGATCGGCGCGATGTTCGAGAACGGCTACATGACCGGTCTCTACGAACTCGAGTGCGAGCGGATGGGGGAGGTCCAAGGCTGACAGCCTTGGGTCGACCAGCGAAGTTCAGGGCTGAAAGCCCTGGCCGAGCGGGGAAGTCCAGGGCTGATCGAGGTGGAGCGCGTTGACCGCAACGCGCTTTTTGTGGGAGGGGCTTTACGCCCCGATGAGTCGCGGGGTAAACCCGCTCCCAGTTTCAAACCAGCGCGTTGGGGTCAACGCGCTCCACCTTCAGCGCGAAATTTCCCCCTGCGTCAGCGTGCGGAATCCCCGTTGCGCGAGCGACTGCGCGGCCACGTCGGAATCCTCCACATGCAGGGCGAGGGCGGACTTGAAGTTGGGGCGCTTGATGAAGCTGTAGACGTAGTGGACGTTGATCTCGGCCTCGAAGAGTGCGTCGAGCACGCCCTTCAGCTCCGACTCGTCGTTGATCTCCACGGCGAGCACGTTGCCCTCGCTGTAGGGATAGTCGTTGTTGATCATCAGCTCACGGGCCTTGTCGGGGTCGTCGACGATGAGGCGCACGATCGCGCTGTCCGTGGTGTCGAGCACGGTGATCGCCATGATGTGGACGTTGTTGTCCTTGAGCAGGCGCGCGAGGTCGTGGAGTCGGCCCACGCGATTTTCGACGAAGGCGGAAAACTGCTTCACGGGATCGTGCGCGACAGTGGACGTCTCGGCCATGGCGCAGCGAGGGTGGGCCGCGTGGGCGGCGGGGTCAATTGCAGGCTCGCGCCACGAAGTTCGTAGCCCCGGCTTCAGCCGGAATCGTGACGGTCCAATCCTGCCGGCTGAAGCCGGGGCTACAAACCACCCGGCCTGCCACATGTGCGTTGAGCTCGGCGCGCGCCGCGCTCAACTTCGTAGGTTGTGCCGACCGAACTCGCCCGCCATCACGCCGCCACGCAGCAACGCGCCCGCGACAGCGCACAGCTGGTGCTGCGGGGCATCGGGCTGAACGTGGTGCTCGCGATCGTGAAGTTTGCCGGAGGCATCTTGGGCAACACCTACGCGCTGATCGCCGATGGAGCGGAATCCACGCTGGACGTGATGACCTCGCTGCTGGTCTGGGCGGGTTTCAAGGTGGCGGGCCGTCCGCCGGATGAGGACCATCCCTATGGCCACGGCAAGGCCGAGCCGCTGGCGGCGCTCGCCGTGGCTGTGTTTGTTTTTGGCATGGCGGCGTGGGTGGGCGTGAGTGCCGTGCGCGAAATCATCACGCCGCACCAAGGTCCCGCATGGTGGACGCTGCTGGTGCTCGCGGCCGTCATCGGCACGAAAACTTGGTTTTCGAGACGCGTGAACGCGGCCGGCAAGCTCGCCGGCAGCACGGCGCTGGGGGTCGAGGCGATGCACCACTGGTCGGACGCGCTGACGAGTGCCGCGGCATTCATCGGCATCACCATCGCACTCGTCGCCGGCAAGGGCTGGGAGACGGCCGACGACTGGGCGGCGTTGTTTGCTTGTTTCGTGATTGGTTACAACGGCGTGGGGATGATCAAAAAGGCCCTCGGCGATGTGATGGACGCCGCGGTGCCATCGGTCTTCGAACATGAAGTGCGCCTCATCGCGCTCGCGGTAGATGGCGTGCGGGCGCTCGACAAGGTGCGGGTGCGCAAGAGCGGACTTTCGCACCTGGTCGATATCCATGTGTGCGTCGATGGCGAACTGACCGTGCGCGAGGGCCACGATATCGCGCACGCCGTCAAGGATGCGCTGCTCGCCTCCGCGACCCACGGCATCACCGACGTCTCGGTGCACATCGAGCCGATGAAATGAGGGTGGGCCCCGCGCCCGTTGCCGGGCGATTTTCCGGACGAGATAAGCCCGGATTTTCAGAGGCAGTGTAACCTATTGGGTGACACTTTTTCGGGGCGGGTTTTCGGGGTGGAGGCTACAGTGGCTTATAGATTTTCGTAGCCGTTTTCGTAGGTCGGGCTTTACGCCCGACGCCCGCCGCAGGCGGGCACGTGTCGGGGATAAACCCCGACCTACCAGCCGATCGCGGCTACACTTCAACTTAGAGCGCGCTAGGAACGCGGGTGGACGTAGGTCTGGATGGCGCGCGGCGGGATGGTGCAGCGGAGGGTTTCGCCGGCGGCGGCGAGGGTGAATTCGGCGGGCGCGGCGCCGGGATTGATCACGACGGCGACGAGGGCGCCGTCGGGATTGGCGAAGGCGATGGAGCGGAGCGGGGCGGCGGTGCTGGTGAGCGCGATCCGGTGCGCGCCGGGACGGACGAAGCGACTGAAGTGGGCGATGTAGTAGAACGCGGGGCTGTAACGCACCGTCTTGGTGGTGGTGTCGACGATCACGGGGGCGTCGCAGAAGTTGCCGACGTGGTTGGGGCCGCCGCGCTGGTCGAGCACGATGTTCCAGTCGATGAAACCGCCCACGCCGTGCGCGAAGTCGCCGAGCATCTGGAGCGCGTAGTTCTCGCCGTGCTCCCAACTCCCCATGCCGGGACCGACGCCCCAGCAACCCTCGGTGAAGAGGAGCGCCTTGTCGGGGAAACGTTCGCGCACGCGCGCGGCGGCGGCGAAATCGTCGCTCGCATACCAGTGGAGGCCGAGACCCCAGAGGTAGCGGGCGGTGGCGGGATCGCCGAGCAGGGCTTCAGCGCGGGCTTCGAGGTGATCGCGGTTGTGATCCCAGCCGATGAGTTTGACGGAGGAAAACGGACTGCGGGCGAGGGCGGGGCCGAGGTGATCGCGGATGAAGTCGCGCTCCTGCTCGGCGGTGTAGAGGCAGGATTCCCACGTCTGGTGGGCTTCGGGTTCGTTTTGGACGGTGAACGCCCAGATGGGAAAGCGTTCCTCGTCCTGCATGGCTTGGAGGAAGCGCACGAAGTAGTTGGCCCAGGCCGGGCGGTATTCGTTTCGCAAAGAGCCGCCGTCGTCCATGCGGGCGTTGGTCTTCATCCAGGCGGGCGGGCTCCACGGTGAGACGAGGAGCTTGAAGCGGTCGGCTCCGGCGACGGCGCGGGCGTCGTGCAGCAGCGGCAGGAGCCAGCGGCGCATCGGCGCGAGGGAAAAATGGAGCAGGTCGTAGTCGCCCGGCACCTCGTCGAGCGCCCACATGTGCAGGGAGAAATCGCAACTGTTGAGGTGCGTGCGCGCGAGGGTGTAGCCGATGCCGTCGCGCGGATCGTAGTAACGGCGGAGCACCTCGCGGCGCGCTTCGGGCGGCAGCTGGGCGAGCACCCACGCCGAGGATTCGGTGAGGGCGCCGCCGAAGCCGATCATCTCCTGGAAACGCCGGGCTGGATCGAGCGTGATGACGGCGTCGGAGGGCGCTGCGGCGACCGGGGGCGCCGCCACGGAGGCGAGCCGGTGGCCGTTGTCGCGCGCGGTTTCATGCACGGTCCAGCGGCTGGCGGCGAAGGCAGGACGGAGCAGCAGTGCGGCGCACGTGGCGGCCAGCGCGAGGCGCGAGCGGAGAAGGAAAGAAGTGGAGACTAGGCCAGCCATGGCTCGCGTTTGGATCGGTTCGAAAGGTGGGCGGGCACGTCCCCGTGCCCGCACGATGGTCCGGAGAGCAACTTGGAACTGATTCGAATGCGGGCACGGGGCGTGCCCGCCCACCACCAAGCGCGCGCGACCAATAGGTGACGCGCGCCTGGCGGGCGCCGGCCGGTGCGCTCAGAAGCCGTAGTGGAATTCGAGGCGCGCGGTGGTGGGCGCCGAGTAGATCAGGCCGTAGACTTTCTGGTCGTTGAGGAGGTTGTTGACGTTCAACTGCACGCTCGAGTCGTGCTCGCCGAGCTTGAAGCCGTAGCGGACCATCAGGTCGACGTTCAGGCGCGCACGCGTGCGGAGCATGACCGGGTTGCCGTTCTTGTCGGTGATCTGCTGGCCGCCGCCGTGCGTGAGGCCGGAGAGGTAGAGGCGGGGCGATTCGTGCGAGCCGCCGGCGCCGACGGTGAGGCCCTTGAGCGGGCCCTTGTTCGGGAACTTGTAGTTGGCCCACGCGGTGAACTGGTGTTCGGGGGTGTCGTCCATCGGCAGGCCCTGGCCCCAGTTGGTGCCGGTCCAGGAGGAGCTGTCACCGGCGGTGGCGTAGGCCTTGTTGAGGGGAGTGCTGGTCAGACCCCAGTCGGTGTTCGGGAAATACCAGACCGCCCACTTGTCCTGCGGATAGGGCGACTTGGAGAACTTGCCGGCGCTTTCGACGACGCGGCTGACGTGGGCGTAGCCGAAGACGATCTGGAGATTTTCGTTGGGCGTGAACATGAGCTGGGTGTCCCAGCCCTTGGAGGTGTCGGCGCCGAGGACGTATTCGCTGCCGTCGGGGCCGCTGGCGCGGGTGTCCCAGGTGTTGTTGGTGTTGGCGTCGGTGTTGTAGAGCCAGCCCGGCCACGAGAACTTGTTGGCCTTGGTGAAGTCGAAGACGGCGTCGAGGAAGGCGGCACCGGTGGGCTTGGAAGCGTTGGCATACCAGTTGTTGCCGACTTGATAGATGGTGCCGGCGGCGAGGCCGGCATTCCACTGGGCGAGGGACGCCTGGCCGGCGCCGTTGTTGCCCGGGCCGCCGAGGCTGCTCGGACGGAAATCGTTCACCTGATAAACGATGTCGCGATTCGGGTTGAAGCGATTGGAGTAGTTGGAGGTCGGCGCCCACCAGTAGAAGATCGGGGAATTGGTGCGCTTGATTTTGAAGGCGCTGACCGTGCCGGTGACCTTGCCGTTGAAGAGATCGAGCTTGAGGCCGAGTTCCTTGCTCTTGGCGAGCGTGGCGGGCAGCGGCTTGCCGTCGGTGTCGCGGTTGCCGGTGAAGTTGGGCTGGAGGCCGCCGGACTTGAGGGCGTAGACGGAGAGTTCGCGCGTCACCTGGAACGAGGCGCCGTTCTGATAGGTCGTTTCGGAGGCGGCCGGGCGGCGGGAGGTGACGACGTCGGGCGGGCCGTTGCGGAGGAAGGTGGTGTTGGTGGCGGTGGTTTCGTTGCGATCGCGGCGGACGCCGGACACGATGGTCAGACGGTTGTCGAGCAGCCGGCCCTGGAAGACGGCGTAGTTCGCCTGATTCCACGTGGTGGCGTCGACGCCGCGGTTCTTGAGGTAGGGCATCTCCGGCGTGCCGTTGGCCTGCTTCTGGCCGAAGCGGAGCGGGCTGGCGTTGGTCGGGTTGTAGTAGTTGGTGACCCACGAGAAGCTGTTCTTCGCGTCCATCGCGGACTGGTAGGTCGTCACCTCGTTGTCGAAACGCAGCTCGGTGTGGCCGGCCATGATCATGTTGTCCATGCGGAGCCAGCGGTTGGCGTTCCCCTCGGCCAGCTTGAATTTGTAGACGAGTTCGGCGCGCACCTGATCGCGGTCGTTGCGGGTGTCGTCGCCGACCCAGCGGTAGGCGAGCGTGGCGCGATTGGGCTTGGTGGGATCGCCGAGGCCGGTGCTGCTGTCGCCGTTGATGGGATCAGCGGGGATGAAGGGCACGAAACCAAACGCGGTGTCGGCGTTG
This sequence comes from Verrucomicrobiota bacterium, assembly GCA_016235555.1. Classification (GTDB taxonomy): domain Bacteria; phylum Verrucomicrobiota; class Verrucomicrobiia; order Opitutales; family Opitutaceae; genus JACRKC01. The sequence goes on along the minus strand of JACRKC010000058.1, from coordinate 86,645 downwards.
GGGAACTGGTCGGTCCAGCCCTGGAGGTTGCCGATGACGTCGAGCTTGCCGAATTTGACGGAGGAGCGGTTGTAGCCGACGAGGAGGTGGAGGTTGTCGGCGAGCTGCTGGGTGAGCTGGAGGCGGAGGTTGTCGGCGCGGGTGTCGAGGTGGGTGTCGGGACCGCTCCAACGGAAGGTGCGCGGATTGGTGCCGGGGAGGGTGTAGAACGCGGCGTGCTCGTTCTGGTCGTTGTTCGGGCCGGGGCCGACGGAGGAGCGCACGCGGAGGAAGCCCACGCCCTGGTCCTTCGCGTTGCCGTTCTCGTAGTCGACGACGACGCTGGTGGTCTTGGTGGGCTTGAAGGTGAGGACGGGGGAGATGAAGCGGTTCGAGGATTTGCGGAACATCGTGTAGTCATCGGCGTCCTCCCACGCGGCGGTGAGGCGGTAGTTGAAATCCCAGGTCTTCGAGATCGGGCCGGTCACGTCGAGCGTGGCGCGTTTCAGACCGTAACTGCCGGCCGACAGACCGACGGAGCCCTGCTGTTTCGCTTCGGGGAGTTTCGGCAGGTAGTTCACGATGCCGCCGAAATTGCCGACGCCGTAGAGCAGCGCGGCCGGACCGCGCACGACTTCGACGCGGCCGATGTTGATCGAGTCGGTGGAGTTTTGGCGCAGGTAGCCGTCGCGGAGGACGGACTCGGTGACGAAGCCGCGGATTTTCACCGAGGTCTGGCTGCGGTTGGCGGTGGCGCCCTCGGGGTTGTTGACGCCGCCGGGACCTTGGTAGGCGCCGCCGGGGGTGCCGTAGTCGTTTTGGGACTGGAGCTGGATGCCCGCGCTGTAGCGGAGGCCCTGGCGGAGATCCTTCGCGCCCGTGTCGACGAGGAACTGCTCGGTGATGACCTCGAGCGGCATCGGAAGATCCTTGATGGCCGTGTCGAGGCGCGAGCCGGAGATCGAGTTGGTGGCGCGGTAGCCTTTGTCTTTGTCGGTGCTGACGGTGAAGGGCGACAGCGTGACGGTTTCGTCGGCGTCGGCTTTCGGTTTCGGGGCGGTCTGGGCGCGCAGGCCGGGGCTCAGGGAAAGTCCGGCGGAGGCGCAGAGGACGAGGAGCAGCTTCGTCTGATTCATGCTTTGGTGGGGTTGGTGTTGGTTGGAGAAAAACGCGATCGCCGGCGACGGGCATCGCCGAGACGCGAGGGGATGAAGAACGAGGGGCCGGGGAAACGTAGCAGGTGGCGCCGGGTGTCCGCATCCCTCTTTCGAGGGGAAAGACTAGGCTTGGAAACGCCCGCGCCGTGCGGCGGAATCGTCGCACCTCACCCCATGGCTCGCGGAAAATCGACGCTGCGCGTCCTGCTCCTGCTCGGAGCGGCGGCGGTCGTGCTGCGCGCCGCGCCCGGCGATCCGGCCGAGCCGCTCACGACGGCCGCGGCCGTGCTCTCGCTCACCGCGGATCAGGCGAGCCGGCAGCTCAAGGTCGCCGTGAGCGGCGTCGTGACAGCGGCCGAGCCGGATTGGAAGGGGCAGTTCTTCGTGCAGGATGCGACCGGCGGCGTGTTCGTGGAAAATCTCGGGCGCCCGGCGCCCGCGCCGGGCGAGATGGTCGCGGTCGCGGGGATCAGCCACCCCGGGGCGTTTGCGCCGATCATCAGCGCGCCGCAGTGGCGGGTGACCGGCACGGCGCCCTTGCCCGAGGCGAAACAGGTGCTGGTCGAAAATCTCGAGGCCGGCGTCGAGGACGGCCTGCGCGTGGAAGTCACCGGCTGGGTGCGGACCGCGCGCATCGAGGATGGCCGCCTCGCGCTCCAACTCGCGCTCGGGGGTTACCGGCTGGAGGTTTTCGCCCGCCTGCCCGACGACTTGCCGCCGGACAGGCTCGTCGCCGCCCGGGTGCGCGTGCGCGGGACGACCGCCACACACTACAACACCGCGATGCGCCAGCTCACCTCGGTCGCGGTCTACGTGCCGCGGGTCGAGGATTTCACGGTGCTGGCCCGCGAGACCGAGTCGCCCTTCGCGCAACCGGCGATCCCGGTGAACAACGTCGCGCAATACCGCCGCGGCAGCCGCTCGGACCAGCGGGTGCATATCCGGGGCACGGTGACGCTCCAGCGGGTGGGCGCGGAGATTTTCGTGCAGGACGAGTCGGGCGGCATCCGGCTCGAGACCACGCAGCCGGACCGGTTTGCGGCCGGCGAGACGATCGATGCGGCGGGCTTTCTCGCCTTCGACAACCACCTGCCGATCCTGCGGGACGCCGAACTGCGGCGCGCGGCCGACCAGCGTCCGGCGCCGGCGCCGGTGGCGGTCGCCGCCGCGGAGATCCTGCGCGGCCGGCACCACGGCAGCCTCGTGACGCTGCGCGGCCGGATTCTCGATCGCACGACGCGCCCGGTGGCCCGGCCCGCCGTCCGGTTTGCCGGCGTGGAGACGACGTGGCTGCTCCAGGACGGCGACCTCACCTTCACCCTCGAACACGAGGCGAAGGCGGAGGATCCCGCGCTCGCGGCGATCCCGATCGGCAGCGTGATCGCGGCGGACGGGGTGTGCGTGGCGGCGGCCGATGCGCTTGGACGGATCACGTCGTTCAAGCTGCGGCTCGCCGCGCCGGCCGCGTTGCGCGTGATGGCGCGGCCGAGTTGGTGGACGCCGGGCCGCCTCGCCGCCGGCGTGGGCCTGCTGAGCGTCGTGCTGCTCGCCGTGGTGGTGTGGCTGCTCACCGTCGCGAAAAAGAACGCCGCGCTCCGCGAGTTGATCCGCGAGCGCGAGCAGGCCCAGCGGCTCCTCCAGGAGGCGCACGACACGCTCGAGGAAAAAGTGATCGAGCGCTCCGCGCAGTTGCAGACCGAGATGACGGCGCGCAAGACCGCCGAGGTGCAGTTCAAGGCCGTGCTCGCCGAGCGCACGCGGCTCGCGCGCGATCTGCACGACACGCTCGAACAGACGCTCACCGGCATCGCGCTGCACCTGGACACCTCCGCGAAGCTCGCGCCGCGCGATCCGACGGTCGCGGGCGATCACCTCCAGCTCGCCCGCAACTGGCTCCGCCAAAGCCAGGTCGAGCTGCGCCATTCGATCTGGGATCTGCGTTCGCGCGAACTCGAGCAGTTCGACCTCGCGGGCGCGCTCCGGCGCAGCGCGGAGCAGGTCGCGGACGGCACGGCCCTCGCGGTTGAGTTTCAGACGACGGGCGAACGGCGCACGCTGCCCGAAATCGTCGAGGAGAACGTGCTGCGCATCGGACAGGAGGCGCTCACCAACATCGCCAAGCACGCCCGCGCCACGCGGGTGCGGCTGGCCCTCGAATTCAGCGCGCGCGCGCTCGTGCTGCGGGTGGAGGACGACGGTGCGGGCTTCACGCCCAGTGCGGCCCCGCCCGCCGGCGAGGGCCACTTCGGGCTGCTCGGGATGGCCGAGCGCGCCAAGCGCCTGGCCGGCGGCCTCAAGATCAACAGCTCGCCGGGCCGCGGCACCGCGATCGTGGTGGAGATTCCGCTGGAGCCGGAGGCGGCGCCGGCGGCGGTCCGTTCCCCATGACCGCCGATGGCAAGATCGAGGTGCTGGTGGCGGACGATCATTTCATCGTCCGCAGCGGGCTCGTCGCGGTGATCCAGGCCGAGCCGGACCTGCGGGTGGTCGCGCAGGCGGCCGACGGCGCGCAGGCGGTCGAATGCTACGCGCGCCACCGGCCCGACGTCGCGCTCCTCGACCTGCGCATGCCCGTCAAAAACGGCAACGAGGCGATCGAGCTCATCCGGGCGGAGTTTCCCGCCGCCCGCATCCTCGTGCTCACGGCCTACAGCGGCGACGAGGACATTCATCGCGCGCTCCAGGCGGGCGCGTGTGGCTACGTGTTGAAGAGTTCCTCGGGCGAAGGATTGATCACCGCCATCCGCGCGGTGGCGGCGGGCGAGCGCTGGGTGCCGCGGGATGTCGCGACGCGGCTGGCCGTGCGCAGCACCTACGAGGCGCTCACGCAGCGCGAGATCGACGTGCTGAAGGAGATCGCGAAGGGCCGCGCCAACAAGGAAATCGCCCAGGCGCTCGCCATCTCCGAGCACACGGTGAAAGACCACCTGAAGAACATCCTCGCGAAGCTCCACGTCGCCGCGCGCACCGAAGCCGTCACCGCGGCGGTGCAACGCGGGATCATCGAATTGTAGCGGCTCGGACGCAGTTCCTCCGTGCTGCTGGAACCCAGCCGCGGGGACTCACTTCATCTGCTCGTCGGCAAGCCCGAATTTCTTCAGCACCGCCGGCCAGCGGGGATCAGCGTGAAGATTTTTCAAAGTTGCCGCGACGCGGCACCAGCCGAGCCCCGGGTCTTTGACCGCCCACGCGTGCTCGAGCCACTTGAAAGCCGGAGTGGGTTCGTTGCGTGCGGCGTAAACCTCCGCGATTTGGAAAGGACAGCTGTCGGCAAATTCGCTTTCCAGCGCCTTGAGCGCCGCATCGGCTTCGGTGCGATTCCCGCACGCCAGCTCGGCGAGCGCGAGCGCCTCCAGCAGGTGCATGCGCGCCGGCTCCCGCTTCGCTTCGGCCAGCGCCTCCTGTGGTTTGCCCGCGGCGAGCAGGATCTGGCACGCGATCAGGCGGAAGAAGATGGCCGTGGGCGCCAGTTCGATGGCGCGGCGAATCGAGGCCTCGGCCTCGGCCAACCGGCCCGCGTGAAACAGCGAGATGGCGAGGAAGAGACGCGGTTCGGGATTGAGCGGATCGAGGCTGACGGCGCGTTGACCCGCCGGGATCGATCGATCCCACTCGCCGAACGACTGGCCGATGGTGCAGGCGTCGGTGAGCACCTCGGCATCGTCCGGCGCGAGCTGCACGGCGCGGGCGCTTGCCACGCGGGCCTTTTGCCACTCGAAAAAGTGGCGCTGCAGCACCTGCGACATCACCGAGTGACCCTCGGCGAGATTGGGTTCCATCGCCAGCGCCTGCTCCGCGGCCATGCGGGCCTGTCGGAAGCGTTCGGCGACCAAAGGCTCGAATGAACCCTGCCACACGCGGGCGCGCGCCACGGCCGCCCACGCGCCGGCGAAACCCCGGTCGGCGGCGATCGCTTGCTCATAGAAGGTGATGCTCTGGGCCACGTCGGCCGACGTGCCTCGCGCGTAGTGAGCCCGGCCCCGGAGGTAGAGCTCCAACGCCGCCGGGTTCTTCGTGCCGCCTCTCTGGGCCGCCTGCACTTGCGCCTGGATTTCGGCCTGCGCGGTTGCACCCAGCTGGCCACGCACTTTGCCAACGATCGTCTGGGCGAGCTCGGTCTGCACGGCGAACACGTCGTTCAACTGCTTCACGTAGACGTCCCACCACTCCGCCTGCCCGGTGTCCGTGCGGCTGAGCGACGCAGTGATCTTTACCGTGTTGCCGGATTTCTGCACGCTGCCCTCGACGACGTGCGCCACGCCGAGCGCCCGGCCGATCTCCGGCACCGTGGCTTGCTTGCCCTTGAACGAAAAGGCGGAGGCGCGGCCGGTCACGCGCAGCCCGGGAATCTTCTGCAGCAAAGACGCCAGCTCGGCGGCGATCTCGTCGGCGAAAAACTCGTTGGCCTTGTCCTCGCTCTTGTTCTCGAAGGCGAGCACGGCGACGGATTTGGGATCGGGGGCCGCCGGCGCAGCCGCCCGGTCTGCGGCTGGGGCCGGCGCCTTGGCGAGCAAGTCGGCGAAACGCGGATCTTTGCGCCACGCGGCGAAGGCCGGGTTCAGGCGAAGGGCGGCGGCCGGGAAGACCGCCTGCTGGACGTTGTCGCCGCCGGCGACGCGGGCGAAGGCGGGAAATGTTTCAGAAGAGGGGCCGGCCAGAATGTCGCGTGCATCATAACAGATGATCGGCTTCCAGTAGTCGTTATTCCGGAAAAGCTCGGCGGGAAACATCTGTTCGGCGACCCGCACCGCCGTGGCGGCTGCGTCCTTTTCTCCTACCCGTGCGAGCGCCAAGGCGTGCCAGAGCGCGTCGTTCGCGTTGTCTGGCGTTTTATCGAACGCGCGTGCCACCCGGCTCCATTCTGCGCGGGCTGCATCGGGGCGCTGACCAAGCTCCAGCGCCGCGGCTTCGAGCACGGCGCGAGGGCCGGTGTAAAGGGAGTCGCGCACGTAGTCGCGCGTGATGCCGCGAAAATAGCCGCGGGCTTTCTCCGCATCTCCGCGCCAGAGCCACACCAACCCGGCCACCAAGGCGCCGCGATCCTCGCGAAACAACCATGCCGGCCAGCGCTCCAGCGATGCGGCCGCCGCATCCAGGTCGGCGCGCCAGCACAGCTTGAGCAGCGTATCGAGAACGTGGGCGCGACCGAGCGGTCCGGCCGTGAGTGATTTTGCCACGGATCGCTCGGCTTCGGCTAGCCGCCCCTGCCAGAAATAGTTCATGGCTTGATTGACCATCGCGACGGCGTCGCCGCCGGGCAGCGCGTGCGCCCGATCGTATTCCACATGGGATTCTTCGCGGCGTTTCAGGTCATTGTAGACCACGAGCGCGAGTTCCCGCCGGAAGAGTTTGTTCGCCGGCTCACGCGCGACGATGGCTTCCAGCCGCGCGATGGCATCGGCAAGCAACGGCGCCGGGATGGTGTCCGTCGGGATCCAACCACCCAGAGAGCTCGCTTGAGTCAGCGCGGCTTCGAGGGATTTGGGTGCCAGGCTCACGGCGCGCCCGGCTTGGGTGCGCAACGACTCCATCCGCGCCGGCGTGCGGTCGTAGCCATACTGCGTCATCCGGAGCGACAGCAGGGCCTGTGCGATCCACACTTCGCTGTCGGTCGGATCGAGGGTGAGGGCCCGCTTGAGTAACTCCTCGGCGGTGAAAAAATTGTCGCGCCGGGCGTCGTCACCCTCGAGGAAAAGTGTGCGGGCTTGGGCGACAAGCTGCCGGGCCTCGGTCTGCGGCGCGGTGGTGGGAGCAGTCGTGGCTGAGGCGTCCCGCCTCAGTGCCGGCCGCAGCCCTGAGGCGGGCCGCCTCAGCCACGAGACGGCGCCGGCCGCGGCGCCGATCAGCAATGCGGCGGCGATCCATGCCGCCGCGGGGACGCGGCGGTTTGCTGCGGGAGTGGCAGGGGTCTCCTGACCCGTGTCTGCCATACCCACGGGTCGGGAAACCCGTGCCACGTCGGAATGCTTCGTGGCTCCGATGCGGTGCGACCAGAGCTTGAGGTAGCGCGCCTTCACCTCAGGCGTCACGACGCCGCCGGGGAGTTTCGTCCACTGCACCATCCGGAAACGGTCCGGCACGAGGGCGTCGGGCTCGCGGGTGTCGTCGATCACGACGGGCAGGATAAACGGCACGCCGCTGGCGATGCCGCGGGCACGCTCGGCGGCGAGGTCCCACTCGATGCGGAAATACCCTTCGAGCCGCGCCTGCGTGTTGGCGGAGATGATCGGGAGGAAGAGCACGCACTCCTTGATCTGGCGGCGGATCTTGGCGTCCCACTCGTCGCCGTGTTCGAGGCCACCGTCGGCGTCGAACCAGACCTCGACGCCCTCGGCGCGCAGCGTCTCGCAAATGCGACGCGCCGCCTCGGCATCTTGCGAGGCGTAGCTGAGGAAAACCGCACGGCTGGATTCGGCGGGCATGGGCGGGAAGGCGGGGAACGCTCAACGTTTAACGCCCAACGCTCAACGTCGAAGTGAAGGCGGCGTTGTCGTGGAGCGCATCTCGGTTTCCTGTGTGACGGCGAACGGAGCGGCGCTTTCTACTGAGTCTCGCGAAATAGGGTGACAAAGAGCTCGGTGGTTCGGGGAGCGCACCCGTCTCGGGTGCTGGGGCCGGCGTCTCGCCGGCACCTCCGAAATCCTCGGCGAGACGCCGAGGACAGCCCGCGGGACGCGGGCGCTCCCCGAACCACCGCGTGTCACTCAATTATGCGAGCCTCAGTAAGCGCCGAGGCTGCGGGTTCGGCGGCTGGAAACCGCCGCTCCTTGCGCCACGAGCCAGACGTGCAAAAAAGCGCGATCCGCCCGGTCGTCGTGGCCGGGTGCGTCGGCTCGACGTTGGCGACGTGCGACCGGCGGCGATCGGCACCGCTCGCACGGCAACGAGGCGGGACGCCTCGTCCACGACGGAGTGGCGCTCGCTCAGAAGCCCACCGTCGCGCTCAGGGTGTAGGAGCGGGGCTGGCGGTAGACGAAAGTCGTCGGAACGGTGATGCGGTCGGGGCGGGTGATGTCGCCGTTCGGGGCACGCAGGCCGGCGCCGATGTAGATGAGGTCGTCGTTGCCGAGCAGATTGCCGACGCGGAAACTGAGGTCGATGGTGCGGTTGCTGCCGAGGCGGTATTGATAGCCGAGCGTGGCCGTCGCGGTGTAGAAGGCGTCGCGGTAGATACGGGTGTTGGCGTCGACGTTGGGATTGTCGACCGCGAGGGTGGAGTTGGTGGGGCTGATGATGGTGTCGGCGCCGCGGTTGCCGATGGCGGTGCGGCCGATGTATTGCACGCCGGCGCCGATGCGCAGGCCTTTGAGGGCGGTGGTCGTGAAGCGGTAGTCGGTGTAGAGGTTCGACGTGAACTTCGGCTGGTCGCTCGTGGTGATGGCGCGGGGATCGGTGGTGGCCTTGAAGGCGACGATGTTGTTCCAGGCGGCGGCGGACGCGGCGTCGGGCGAGCGGTTGGCGACGGGGACGTTGAGATCGACCGTGGCGGCGTTGCTTCCGTCGATGACCACGCCGGCGTCGAGCACGATCTGGCGCAGCGTGGCTTCGTTGGCGGCGAGGTAGGCGAACTCGTCCTTGCGCGGGTTGACGCTCTGGTTGGTGGGGATGCCGGCGTTGGCGGTGAGGCGCCAGTTTTTGGTCACGTTGGCGACGATGTCGATTTCGTAGCCGCGGTTCTGCGTATCGGAGAAATCGAAGGTGACGGTGGAGAGCTGCGTGAGGCCGCGGTTGTTCAGGCCGTTGGGGTTCTGGTCGCCGACGCGGTTGGCGTCGACGATGTTGGCGTATTTGCGGGTGTTGCCGGTGTTGTCGAAGGCGGCGTCGATCTGCTTGCCGCTGTATTTGCCGAAGGAGGCGTTGATCCGGCCGTCGAGCAGCGTGAGGCGGAGACCGGCGTCCCAGCCTTCGCCGGTGGAGACGGGCAGCGCCTGCCCCGTGATCGTGATGCCGGCGCCGGGCGGGCGGAAGGACTCGGCGTAATTGGCGTAGACGCTGGCCCAGCGCGTGAGGTGGAAGACGCCGCCGTAGCTGAGCGTGGTGGCGCGCACATTGACCTCGGGCGCGGAGTAGTCGTCGCGGAAGCGGTCGTTGGCGTATTGCGGGAGCGGGCGGAAGCTGGCGTCACGCGGACGGGCGGCGGCGTCGAGGCGAGCGCCGTTGCCGGTGATGTTGCCGGCGGCGTCCTTGGCTTGGTAGGTGAGTTTGAAATAATCCGCCGGGCCGATGGGGCGGTAGTAGATGGTGTGGCCGTCCCAGTTGGCGGGGTAGTCGGCGAGGGTATTGTTGGTGTTGTTGCCGGAGTAGTTGAGGGCGACGACGGAGTCGCGGCGGGCGCCGCCGATGAGGTTGAGACGGTTGTTGAAAAATTTGGTGTTGAGGGCGGCCTGGGCGTAGCGGAACGCGGTGTCGGAGGCGCGCAGCGTGCCGATGCTGCGGAGGTCGGTGACTTTCGAGACGGAGTAGGTCGTCGACGTGCGTGCGATCGGATCGACGTAGCTCACGCTGCTCGGGTAGGTGAGCGGCTGCGTCGGGTTGTTCCAGTAGAAGCGGTAGGTGAAGTTGTCGTCGACGGAGCGGCGGCGGATGTCGGGATTGCGATTCATCACGCTGGTGTCGGCGTTGAGGTCCATGCGCACGAGGCGGGCGCCGGCGATGAGGTTGGCGCGGAAGGAGCCGAACTTGGTGTCGTCGAACACGAGCGCGGTGGCGACGCGGCCTTCGCGGATCTTGTAGTGGTAGTAGAACGTGGAGGCGAGGGCCTCGCTGTAGACCTGCTTGAAGTTGGGATTGGGCGCGCCGGTGGGGAGGGTGGCGTTGATGTCGATGACGGCGTTGCCCATGCGGGAGGCGGCGGTCTCAACGTGCTTGTCGGTGCGCGCGAGGGTGCCGGCGGCCTCGAAGAACAAGTGCTCGCCCTGCTGGTGCTCGGCGAAGAGGGCGGTTTCGTGGAAGCCGTATTCGAGCGTGGGGACTTTCGGCTGGATGACGGTCTCGCGGGTCGGGCGGCGGAAGAGTGAGCCGGACTCGGCGAGGCGGAACAGCGTGTCCGCGCCGTAGTAGCTGTCGATCATCGCGCCGCCGTTGACGTTGAGGTTGGCGGTGGAGAGGGCGAGCTTGCCGCCGACGGGCACGGCGGCGTTGGCGGCGCCGCCCATGGTGTTCCAGGTGTTGGCCCAGTTCATCACGACGCCGGGGTCGAGGCCGGGGATGTAGCGGGGTTGCGGCGACGTGCTCGAGCCGAGGCGCGAGATGCCCTTGGCGTCGGAGCTGGCGATGGTGTCAGTCGCGAGCGGCACGGTGGTGGTGCCGTCCCAGCCGGAGATCGACTCGGACATGGTCTCGCGGCCCATGATGGTGCTTTGGAGATAGTGTTCGTATTCGGCGCGAATCTGGGTGCGGCGGAAGGGCTTGAAGGTCGCGGTGACGTGCGCGCCCTTGCGGCGGTCGAATTCGAGATCGCGCCACGTGTCGGCGTCCTGCCAGAGGAGGTTGGCGCGCACGGCGAGCTTGTCGTTGATGGGGTGGTTGAAATCGAGGGTGGTGCGGAATTTGTTCCACGAGCCGAACTGCACGCCGAGCCGGTCGAAGGCCTTGTCGGTGCGCGCGCGTTTGGTGAGGCCGTTGACGACGCCACCGAGGCCGCTCGTGCCGATGAGGAGGGCGTTGGGGCCGCGGGCGTAGTCGATGCGCTCCTGCGAGTAGGTGTCGGCGTTGAGGCCGAGGAGGAAGAAGTTGCGCTGGGTGGCGTTGGTCTGGAGGCCGCGCGACATGATGGAGGAGCCGCCCTCGTTGTCGTTGTAGCGGTAGGCGCTGAGCGCGACGATGGGCATGTAGGAGCCGACGGACCACGTCATGGCCTGCTCGGTGTCGTTGAGCGCGAGCACATCGAGAAAATCGCGCGTGAGCACGGAGTAGGCGACGGGCGTGTCCTTGAGCGAAGTGGACAACCGGCCGCCGGCGAGCGAAGCGGCGGCGACGAAGCCTTCGTCTTTTTCGGTGGCGACGACGAAGGGCGAAAGCGTCACCAGATCTGAGTCACTGACTTTCGCCGCGGGCCGCGCGATGGCTGGCTCAACGCGCGGGGCGGCGGGGGCTTTTGGGGATTCCGCGGCGACGCTGACGGAGATCGCCCCGCTTTTTACATCGGTGGTCGCGACGAGTTGCGTGCCGGCGAGCAACTGACGCAGCGCGTCGGCGACGGGGAGTTCGCCGCGCACGGCGTTGGTCGCCCGGCCGCGCACGTCCTGGGCGGGGTAGACGATTTCGCGGCCGGCCTGCTGGGCGAAGCGGCGCAGGGTATCGGCGGCATCGCCGGCCGGCACGTCGAACGTGCGGACGGCCTCGGCGGCGAAGGCGGCGCATGCGGCAAGAAACGCGCACGCGAGGAGGAGCAGGCGGGAAGGACGCATGGTTGCTGGGGGTTTGCGCACAAGACGGCGCGCGCGCGGATTTCCATTAAAAAAATCTTCGACCGCGCCCGACTCGGATGGGCGGCAAAGTAACCCATTAGGTTACTTTCGCTGGGAGCGGAGGGAGTTGAACCGGGGCGGCGCCCGCCGAATCGGACCAGACCGAGCTTTCTCGACACCCGCTCAACGCGCGCGGCGCAGCGTGATCGTGTCGCGGGAGCGCTCGACACTCACGCCGAAGCTCGCTTCGAGCAGGCGCACAAAGCCGTCGACGTTGTCGGAGCGGAACGAGGCGCCGATCGGGAGAGCGCGCAGGGCCTCGTCGGCGACGATGAGCTGGAGGCGGTTGCGGCGGTTGAACTCGGCGGCGACGTCGGCCAGTGGCGTCGCGGCGAACTCGAGCAGCTTCGGCTGCCACGCGAGGGCACGGTCGATTTCGTCGCGGGTGACGGCGGCGGTGACGGGTTCGGCACCGCTGCGCGGGACGACGGCGCGCTGGCCGGCGGCGCCGAGCGGCGGGGTGGCGAGCGGGGCCGCCGGGCGATCCAGTTGCACGCGGCCCTCGGTCACGAGCACTTCGACCTCGGCGGGGCCGAGGCGGACGTTGAACGCGGTGCCGACCGCGCGCACGGTCACGCCGCCGGCTTCGACGACGAAGGGGCGCGCGGGATTCTTCGCGACGGTGAACAGGGCTTCGCCGTGCGTGAGCCGCACGCGTCGCTCCCCGGGGGTGAAGGTCGCGGAAAACTGCGCGCCGCGGTTGAGTTCGACGAGCGTGCCGTCGTCGAGCACCTGCTGGCGGTAGGCGGACTCGCCGGGCGCGGCCGCGGCGGGCGGAGGCGGCCGGTTCCGACTGGAGACGAACATGATCGCGAGCGCCGCCGCCGCGAGACTGAGCGGGACGGCCCAGCGAAGCACCTTGCGCGTCGTTGCCACCGACGCCGGCGGTGCGAGCAGATCGGGGTTGGGCTCGGCGCTGTGCTCGGGCCGCCACAGGGCGAGGTGGGCGAGTTCGGCCCAGCCGCGTTGGTGCCGCGCGAGGCGCTCGCCGTGACGCGGGTCGGCGGAAAGCCATTGGAGAAACTCGTCCTGCTCCACGGCGGTCAGCCCGCGATCGCGGCGTGCGACCCACGCGGCGGCGGCATCGTCGATGAGGCGGAGAATGTCCGGCGAGGAGGGATCGCGAGGCGGCGTCATGCGCTATTTCTCCCAGTAGCGGGCGAGGAACTCCGTGCATTTGCGCACGCCGATCGTCACCTGCGCCTCGACGGTGTGTTCCGTGATGCCGAGGCGTGCGGCGATTTCCTTCTGCGGAAGACCGTAGAGCCGGCGGAGCGTGAGCACCTGGCGGCAGCGGTCGGGCAGGGATTGGATGGCTTGGGTCAAGAGTTCGAGTTCCTGGTGGCGGGCGATGGATTCGGGGATGCCGTCGGCGTCGTCCAAGACGTGCAGCGAGTCGATTTCCGCTAAAGACTCGGCGGGCCGCGCGGCCCGCGCGCGCACGAAGTCGATCGCGCGGTGGCGCGCGGTGGCGAAGAGAAACGCCTTGGGGGAGCGCATCGCCGTGCCGCGGCGGCGGGCGGCGAGCACGAGCGCGTAGGCCTCCTGCAGGATGTCGTCGATCTCCGTGAGGTGCGGAAAGCGGCTGGCGAGCCACGCGCGCAGCATCGGTTCGTGCGGGCGCAGTTCGGCCTCAAACCAGGTGTCCGGATCGGGCGGGGGCGCGCTCACGGGCGGCAACGTCGCGCACACGCCGAAAATGTTCAAGCCCCCGCCGCGCCGTTCAGCCGCCCAGTTTCTGCGCGACCTTCCAGCCCGCCCACACGCCAATCACGCTGCCGACGCCGCTCAGCAGGAAGCAGCCGAAGAACTCGAAACCGAGCAGCCCGCCGAGCCACCAGAACGCGTAGCCCGCGGCCGTCGTGCCGGCGAAGATGCAAAGCTTGTTCACGGCTTCGCGGCGGCCGGCGGCACCGGAAACTCCGGGTCGAGGATGTTGCCTTGCTGGGTAAGCCACGGATGGATCTCCACCGCGAGGCGTCCGGCCTGCACCGCGGGATCGCTCGCGGCGAGCGCCTGCGCCTCCTCCAGCGTGGCGCACTTGAAGATGAAAAGGCCGCGCCAGTTGCCGTTGTCCATGAACGGGCCGGCGACGAGCAGTTTGCCCGCGCCGTGCAGGCGCGTGATGTTGGCCAGGTGCGCGGCCTGGATTTTCTGGCGCTCCTCGGGCGTGCCGGCGCCGGAATTGGGTCCTTTCGTCAGCAGGCAGAAGAAATACGTGGTCATGTTGGGCGGCAGACCGGGCGCGGCTTTCTCCGCGGCGTGAGCGAGCGTGGCGGCGGCCAACACCGCCAGGAACATCAGGGGGCGCAGATTCATGGTGGGGCGCAGTGTGGCGGGAGCGGGTGGGCAGGCGAGCCGCATCTGGGGAGCGGGCGCGGGCTAATGCTGAAAGCAAATTAACTCATTAACACCGGCCGCCCGGGCTTTCCCGTTTACTCGCTTGTGGTCGCCGGTAGCTTGGCCGGGCTATGAAGAAACGCATCGCCTCGAAACCCCTGAGCGAGAATCAGCACCTGCTGCGCTGGGTCGAAAAAATGGTCGAGCTCTGCAAGCCGGCCGCCATCCACTGGGTCGACGGTTCCCAGGAGGAATACGACGAACTCTGCGCGCAACTGGTCGCCAGCGGCACGTTCATCAAGTTGAACGAAAAACACTGGCCGGGGTGTTTCTATGCCCGCAGCGACGCCAGCGACGTGGCGCGCGTCGAGGACCGGACGTTCATCTGCTCGCACGCCAAAGAGGGCGCGGGTCCGACCAACAACTGGGTCAATCCCCTCGAGATGCGGAAAAAACTCCGCCAGCTCTTCAACGGCTGCATGGCCGGCCGCACGATGTATGTGCTGCCCTACAGCATGGGTCCGATCGGCGGCCCGATGTCGCAGATCGGCGTGCAACTGACCGACTCGCCCTACGTGGTCGTCAACATGCGCATCATGGCCCGCATCGGTCTGCCGGTTTATCCGGAGATCGATCGCGACGACAAGCGCGTGGTGCCCTGCCTGCACTCGGTCGGCGCGCCGCTCGCGCCCGGCCAGAAGGACGTGGCGTGGCCCTGCAACAAGGAGAAATACATCGTCCACTTCCCCGAGTCCCGCGAGATCTGGAGCTACGGCTCCGGCTACGGCGGCAACGCCCTGCTCGGCAAGAAGTGCTTCGCGCTCCGCATCGCGTCCAACATGGCGCGCGACGAGGGCTGGATGGCCGAGCACATGCTCATCCTCGGCGTGCAGGACCCGAGCGGCGAGAAGACCTACGTCGCCGCCGCGTTCCCGAGCGCCTGCGGCAAGACGAATTTCGCCATGATGATCCCGCCGGTGGAGTTCCAGAAGAAGGGGTGGAAAATCTGGACCGTCGGCGACGACATCGCGTGGATCAAGCCCGACGCCAGCGGCCGCCTGCGCGCGATCAATCCCGAGGCCGGCTTCTTCGGCGTCGCGCCCGGCACCTCGAAGAAAACGAATCCGAACGCGATGGCCGCGCTCGCGAAGAACACCATCTTCACCAACGTCGCGCTCACGCCCGACGGCGGCGTCTGGTGGGAAGGCATGAGCGACTCACCGGCCGAGTGCCTCGACTGGCAGGGCAAGAAGTGGACGCCCGAGATCGCGCTCCAGACCGGCGCCAAGGCCGCGCATCCGAACGCCCGCTTCACCGCGCCGGCGTCGCAGTGCCCGACGATCGATCCTGATTGGGAGAAGCCCGAGGGCGTGCCGATCAGCGCGATCATCTTCGGCGGCCGCCGCGCGACCACGATGCCGCTCGTGTTCCAGGCCTTCAACTGGAGCTCCGGCGTCTACATCGGCGCGACGATGGGCAGCGAGATGACGGCCGCCGCCGCCGGCACGATCGGCAAGGTCCGCCGCGATCCGATGGCGATGCTGCCGTTCTGCGGCTACCACATGGGCGACTACTTCCGCCACTGGATCATGATGCAGAAAAAGCTCACGGAGACGCCCCGCGTCTTCCACGTGAACTGGTTCCGCAAGGATGCCGACGGCAAGTTCATCTGGCCCGGCTTCGGTGAAAACATGCGCGTGCTCAAGTGGATCGTCGACCGCGCCCACGGCCGCGCGCTGGGTCGCGAGACCCCGATCGGCTGGATGCCGCGCTACGAAGACCTCGAGTGGATGGGCAGCGACTTCCCGCGGGAGAAGTTCGAGGAGTTGCAGGCCTTCGACCGCGCCGCGTGGCGCAACGAAGTGCTCGGGCAGGAGGAACTCTTCCTCGACCTGCACGACCGCCTGCCGAAGGAACTCATCTTCGAGCGCGAGCTGCTGATCTGCCGGATGTAGGAATGCAGGGCGGGGTCGCCGGACCCCGGCGTTTGGGACGATGGCCGTGGCACGGCGGGGTTCGGCGACCCCGCCCTGCAATGGCGCGGCCTCAGGAATTTCGTCCGCAATTGGGGTTTAGTCCCGGGCGCTGGTGCCGATGCATGGGTAATGACTGTCGCCCTCCCCATTACTCGCGAAAAAATCGTCGAGTCCGCCCGCACGCTGCCGGCCGCCCCGCAGGTGCTCGGCGGACTTTGTGAACTGCTACAGGACGTCAACGCCGACCTCGATCAGGTCGCCAACCAGATCCGCCTCGATGCCGCGCTCGCCTCGCGCGTGGTGCGCATCAGCAACAGCGCGGTCTTCGGCATGGGGGCCCGCATCGGCTCGGTCGAAGAGGCGGTGAACCGCGTGGGATTCGGCGAAGTCCTGCGGCTGGTGGGCGTGGCCACGGTGGCCCGGCTCGTGGACCGCGAACTCGCGTGCTACTGCGTCGACGCGGAGCGTCTGCGCGAATCGCTGCTGATGCACGCGCTGGCGAGCGAGGCGCTGGCGCGCCACACCGACATCGATTCGCGCACGGCCTACACGGCGGGCTTGCTGCGGGCGCTCGGCCTGATGGTGCTCGACCGGGTGGCGCGCGGCCGGCTGCCGGCGAACGAGTGTTTCAATCCGCAGCGCTACGGCAGCTACGTCGAGTGGGAGGGCGCGAATTTCGGCCTGAGCCATCCCGAGGTCACCACCATGATCCTCGACGAGTGGCGCTTCGACGATGCGGTGGTGGAGGCGATCCAGGAGCATCTGTTGCTGCGCGGCTCCGGCACCGACAACCGTTTCGCCTGTCTCCTGAATGTCGCCGGCTCGATCGTGGAGCGGTTCGACTTCGCCCTGCCCGGCGAGACCACGCACTGGGCGCTGTCGCCCGAAAAACTGGCGGCGGCCGGATTCGAGGCCGAGTTCGTCGACCAGGCGGCGCAGGAGGCGCATACGCTGTTCATCCGCCAGCGCGCCGCGCTGTATTGAGGCCGGGGGGGGGCGCATCTCACTTTCCTGCACTGCGGAGGAGCGCTATTCCAGGCGCCCAAGCCCAGCGGTTGAAAACCGCCGCTCCGTCACGCTCACTGGACGGCAAGAAACCGGGCTGCTCGCTGAGCCCGGCTGTGACTCAAACTTACTGAGGCCCGAATAATTGAGTGACACGCGGTGGTTCGGGGAGCGCCCGCGTCCCGCGGGCTGTCCTCGGCGTCTCGCCGAGGACTTCGGAGGTGCCGGCGAGACGCCGGCCCCAGCACCCGAGACGGGTGCGCTCCCCGAACCACCGAGCTCTTTGTCAGCCTATTTCGCGAGACTCAGTAGAACCGCCCTGGAGCGGCTGGGTTGCACGATGGGCTGTAGCGGCGGTTTGCGGCCGCCGTCGATACGCCGAGGGTTCTCGTTCGGCGGTCGCAGACCGCCGCTACAACCAAGGCTTCTGTTTTTCTGACCTCACTTCCTGTTACCCCCCCGGGGCCGGGGGCGCGCCAAGCCGCGCTTGCGGAAACAGCGCCGGTCGCTCACGGTCCCAGCGACCATGGTTCGTTGCGTTCCCATTTTTCTGTTGCTGTCCGCGCTCGGTGTCGTGCGGGCGGAGGTGCCGCGTCCCTTGCAGGACGCGCTGGCCAAGCTCGCGCAGGACACCGACCGCTGGGCCTACACGCAGACGCTCGTCGAGCGCGATGACAAGGGGCGCGTGAAGCAGGAGACCGTGGTCCGCTTCGATCCGTCGCAGCCTTATGCGCAGCAATACCGCGTGATCAGAGTCGACGGCAAGGAGCCGAGCGACAGCCAGGTGCGCAAATTCCGCCGGCAGGGGGAGAAGCGCGGCGAACGCGCCGAGCGCGAGGAACGCGAAGGTCCCGATCCGAAGCGGAAGACGGTGGGCGAACTCATGGATCTCGAGCGCGCGACCATCGCCGAGGAAAACGACCGGTCTGTCACCTACGCGGTGCCGTTGAAGAAAGAGGGAAACAACCGCTTTCCGCCGGAGAAGTTCGAGGTGACGGCCCGGGTGAGCAAGGCGCTCGGCGCGTTCGAAAGCGTGGCCGTGAAACTGCGGGCGCCGATCCGCGAAAAACTCATTCTCAACATCAAGTCCGGCGAAGGCAGCATCGATTTCACGCCGGTCGATGCGAAATACGCGCCGCAGATGACCGCGATCCGCGGCGGCGGGTCCGGTTCGATTTTCTTCGTGCCGATCGGCCGGCACTACGAGGTGAAGCGCGAGGACTTCAAGCGGGTGAAGCCCTTTGGCGACCGTTTCGAGGTGAAGATCGGCCCGCTCAAGGCGATCGATTTTTAGGGGCGGGCCTGCGGCACGAGACGAGGGCTCCGTTTTTGGGGCAGCGTTGCTCGTGACAGACTGGGTGGGAACGGGACGGTTGTAGCGGAAAGCGTGAGCTTTTCGCCCGAACGCGGGCCAAATCCCAGAAAACCTCACGGTTTCCGCTACGCTTCGCGCGGCGGAACGAAGGCCGCCACGTTTTCACGCAGCCTGTCACGAGACGGGCGATGCGGCGGCGATCGAAAACGAGCAAAGGACCCCGAGCACGCTCCGGGGCCTTTGACCAATCCCGCCATGCCATCTTCGACCGTGTATCGTAGCGGCGAGCGCCAGCGAGCCGACGCGCTTCGACTCGCTGGCGCTCGTCGCTACCCATCCGGGGCGAAGCAAGCTTCGCGATATCTGACCCAAAACGACTGAAGGCCGCCGGTCAGAAAAGGCAGAGTCCTTCTCCAACCGGCGCCTGTAACCACAACACAACAAATTATTCCTCCGGCGGCGTGAAGCCGCGGCGCAGGACGTTTTCTGCGATGAGTCGTGGGAACAGAAAGTTTTCGAGATACTCGCGGCCGCCGGCCTTCGTGCCGCCACCGCTCATCTTGAAGCCGCCGAACGGATGCCGCTGCACGATCGCGCCGGTGCAGCCGCGATTGATGTAGAGGTTGCCGACGAGGAACTCCTCGCGCGCCCGCTCGATCGCGCGCGGGCTGCGGGAGAAGAAGCCGCCGGTGAGCGCGTAGTCGCAGTCGTTGGCGAAGGCGAAGGCCTCGTCGAGATCGCGGGCCTTCAGGATCGCCAGCACGGGGCCGAAGATCTCCTCGCGCACGATCTTGTGGTCGACCTTGCAGCCGGTGAACACGGCCGGTGGCACGAAGTAGCCGCCGCTCGCGATCGTCCCGGGCGAAAGCGTGGCCTGCCAGGCGAGCTTCGCCTCTTTTTTGCCGGCCTCGATGTAGCCGAGGATCGATTGCTGCGCGGCCTCGTCGATGACGGGATTCACGACGGTGCCGGGCTGCGTCGGATCGCCGACCGGAATGCTCGGGCACGCCGAGAGGAAGCGCTTCACGAAATCGTCGTAAACGTCCTCGAGCACGATGAGACGCGAGAGCGCCGAGCATTTCTGGCCGGCGAAGCCGAACGCGCTGTAGAGCGCGGCCGGGATCGCTTCATCGAGGTCGGCGTCGTTGTCGATGATCATGGCGTTCTTGCCGCCCATCTCGCACACGACTTTTTTCAGGTTGCGCTGACCAGAGCGGGTCTGGCCGGCTTCCGCCCAGATGCCGCAGCCCACGTCGCGCGAGCCGGTGAACGCGATGAAGTCCACCTGCGGATGAGCGACGAGGTGCGCGCCCGCGTCGGCGCCCGAGCACGGCAGATAGTGCAGCGCGCCCGCGGGCACGCCGGCCGCGACGAGGATGTCCATCAGGAACGCGCCGATGATCGAGGTCTGGCGCGCGGGCTTGATGATCACGCAATTGCCGGCGACGAGCGGGGCGACCGTGAGGCCGGTGAGGATCGCGAGCGGGAAATTCCACGGCGCGACCGCGACGCCCACGCCGCGGGGCGTCCACACCTGCACGCAATTCTCGCCCGGCACACGCTGCGTGACGACGGGCTGCGCCAGGCGGCGCATCTCGTGGGCGTAGAACCGGAGGAAATCGATCGCCTCGGAGGTGTCGCCGTCGGCCTCGACCCACGGCTTCGCGGCCTCGAGGATGAGGAGCGAATTGATCTCCATGCGGCGCGACTCCATGAGGTCGGCGGCTCGTTCGAGCATCTTGGCGCGATCGTCGACGGGCGTGGCGCGCCACTTCGGAAAAAACGCGACGGAGGCGGCGACGGCTTCGTCGGCATCCTGCACCGTGCCCTTCGCCCAGTAACCGACGACCTGCGCCGGACGCGCAGGATTTACGGATGGCAGGAAGGGGCGGTCGGTGATCTTTTTGCCATTGATGATACACGGCCACTTCTTGCCGAGCTGGGTGGCGGCGAATTTCTCGAGGGCGGCGCGCTGGCGTTCGCGGTTGGCGGCGAGGGTGTAATCGGTGTTGGGGGCGTTGCGGAATGGGTCGGGCCGGCTCTCCGAGCCGGCTTCGGTTGCAGGCCGATTCGCGGCTTGGAGCTCAGGACGGCTGGGGACAGCCGTCCCCACCTCAAGCAATGCGACCGGACTTTTCAACAACTGGTCCTTCGACGCCTCACCGAGGTTCTTCTGCCGCAGGAAGCCTTCGTTGCTCGTGTTTTCCAGCAGACGGCGGACGAGGTAGGCCATGCCGGGGAGCAACTCGCCGATCGCGCAATACTCGCGCACGCGGTGGCCGCTCGCGAGGAGCGCGGCCTTGAGTTCGTCGGCCATGCCGTAGAGCGCCTGGAATTCGTAGGCGCGCGGATCGATCTTCAGGCGGTCGGCCTGCGCGATGACATGCGCGCAGGAGCGGACGTTGTGCGAGGCGAATGCGGGCGTGACGAGGTCGATGTTCTGGAGCAGGAGCAGCGAGAGTTTTTCGAAGTTGGCGTCGCTCTCCGGTTTTTTGGACCACACGGGGCTCGGCCACTCGCGCTGCTGGGCGAGGATGGTTTCGGAGTCCCAATAGGCGCCCTTGACGAGGCGGATGCCGAGCGGGCGCTGGTGCGCACGCGCCCACGCGAGCAGATCGCGGAGGTCGCGCTCGCAATCGCGCAGGTAAGCTTGGAGCGCGATGCCGATCGTCACCTGCGGCGCTCGGAGTTGGGAGTTGAGAGCTGAAAGTTGAGAACCGGACGCAAACTCGGGCTCCTCGAGGATCGATTTGAAGAGCGCGAGGGTGAGATCCTTCAGCTTGTAGCTCTCCATGTCGAAGTTCACGAACGCACCGACTTCCGCCGCGCGGCGCAGAATCGGGCGGAGGCGTTGCTTGAGCGCGGCGATGGAGTTTTCCGGATCGGCGGGGTGGACGTCGGGGGTGAGCGCGGAGATTTTGACGGAGAGGTTGAGGCGCGGCAGCTGGCCGGCGGGGCCGAGGTCGCTGAAGCCGGGCTGGGGCTCCTGCGCGAGCGCGGCGGCGATCGTGTCGAGCACGTCGAGGTTGCGCTGCAGAAAGACGTCCGCCTCGGCTTCGCTCACGACGGTCTCGCCGAGGAGATCGATGGTGGTGGCGAGGCCGAGCTTCGTGTTTTTGCGGAGCTGTTTCACCAAGTCGTCCGGCGTCTCGCCCGCGACGAACTGCGCGGCCATCGAGACGACGTTGGCCTTGACCGGGCCGGCGACGAGCGCGGGGGCGAACGACGAGGCGGCGAGGCCGGCCTTCATCGCGGGGTTCAGTTCCACGGCCTTGTCGCCGAGGTATTCCTGGAGATGGCGGACGATCTCGGCGGACGATTTCAGCGTGGGCAGCACGTCGACGAAGCGGAAGAGCTGGGCCTTGAACGCCGGATCCTTCATCGCCCAGTCCATCACGCGGGCGTAGGCGCCTTTCTTGGAGAAGATGCCGGGCGCGGGATGGGCATCCATCGCGGCGAAGAGTTTTTCGCCGATGGTGCGGATGCGGGTTTCGAGCGTGGGGTCGACGGGGAGGAAGGTGGTCTGGGGCGTGGGGATTTGGCTCATAAGGACATTGGCGGCCGCGGACGCCGGGGCCGCAACGGGCGAGGGGAGCGCGTGGCCGGGGTGCACGGGAACTTATGCGCGGAATAGCGCGGATTGCTACACGATGGCAGCGCGAGGTTGCCGCTTGCGGAGAATCCTGCTTCACCGGCGCGCATGAAATGTCTCGGGCTAATCGGCGGCATCGGCTGGGAATCCACCGCCCTCTACTACCGTCTCATCAACGAGGAGGTGCGCAATCGCTTCGGGTCGCTGCACTCGGCGCGGCTCGTGGTGAACAGCCTCGAGTTCCAGGCCATCGACTCGCTGGTGAAGGGCAATCGCTGGAACGACGCCGGTCTCGCCCTCGCCGAGGCGGCGCGCATGCTGGAGCGCGCGGGCGCCGATGCCGTGGTGCTGTGTTCGAATCTCATGCACTACGTCGTCGAGCCGATCGCGGCGGCGGTGCAGATTCCGGTGTTGCACATCGGCGACGCCGTGCTGGCCGAGGCGCGGGCGGCGCGGGTCAACCGCCTCGGGCTCATCGGCACGCGGTTCACGCTGGAACACGATTTCCTGCTCGAGCGCCCGGCGGCGCAGGCGGGACACCGCCGGCTGCCGATGGAGACGCTGGTGCCGGCTCCGACGGCCTTCGATGAACTCGACCGCATCATCTACAGCGAACTGTGCCGCGGCATCGTGCGCGAGGAGTCGCGCGAGGTGCTGCTCCGCCTCGCGAAGGATCTGCGCAGCCGGGGCGCGCAGGCGATCGTGCTGGGCTCGTCGGAGCTCGCGCTGTTGCTGCGGGCGGATGACTTTGCGCTGCCGTTGTTCGACAGCACCGAGATCCACGCGCTGGCGGCGGTGCGCTGGGCGTTGGGCGACGACGCGGGGCGGCGCGGCGCGTTTGCCGGCACGGCGGCGTCCTCGCCGAAGGGCGCGCGGGAAAACAATCGTTCGCGGATCCGCCGGTAGGGCTTGCCGCCGGCATGGCACTGTGGCCACTTCGCCGCGCGCATGTTGTTCCTCCCACCCATCGCGAGTGTCACTGCCGGCGGCGATATCTCGTGGCCGCTCATCGTGCCGTTTGTCGCGCTGCTGCTGCTGATCGCGGTGATGCCGCTGACGGGGAAGCGCGCGCATCACTGGTGGGAGCACAATTATCCCTTCGTTTCGCTCGGGTTCGGCGGCGCGGTGGCGGTCTACTATCTCGTGCGCATCGCCGGCGGCGGCGCGATCCTGCGGCACACGTTGCACGAGTATTTCTCGTTCATCGCGTTGATCGGCTCGCTGTTCGTGATCGCGGGCGGGATCCATCTGAAGGTGAAGGGCGAGGGCACGCCGATGGGCAACGTGGTGTTCCTCGCCGTGGGCGCGGTGCTCGCGAACATCGTCGGCACAACCGGCGCCTCGATGGTGCTCATCCGCCCGTGGATCCGGATGAACAAGATCCGGGTGAGCGGCTACCACGTGGTGTTCTTCATCTTCGTGGTGTCGAACCTCGGCGGCGCGCTCACGCCGATCGGCGATCCACCGCTCTTCCTCGGCTACCTGCGCGGCGTGCCGTTTTTCTGGCTGCTCGAACACGTGGTGCTCGAGTGGTTGGTCACACTGGCGGCCGTGCTGGCGGTGTTCTGGGTGTTTGATTCGCGGAGCTTCGTGCTGATGCCCAGCCGGCTGCGGCGCCATGCCGAGGAGCCCGACACCTGGCGTTTTGACGGCGGCATCAACGTGCTCTTCCTCCTCGTGGTGATCGGCGCCGTCTTTCTGCCGGAGAAGTTCTTCATCCGCGAGGCCGTGATGCTGGCGGCGGCGGTGGCGAGCTGGCGGCTCACGCCGAAGCAGGTGCACGAGGAGAACAAGTTCACGTTTGCTCCCGTCAAGGAGGTCGCGTGGCTCTTCATCGGGATTTTTCTCACCATGATGCCCGCGCTGGGCTACCTCGCGCAGCACGGACAGGAGTTCGGTCTCACGCGTCCGCTGGCCTACTATTTCGCGACGGGCGGGCTCTCCGCGATGCTCGACAACGCCCCGACCTACGTGAGCTTCCTGCAACTCGCCCAAGCGGCGAGCGCCGCACCCGGGGCCGCGCCGCTGACGGTCGCGGAACTGCTCGCCGCCCGGCCGCAACTCGTGGTCGCGATCAGCCTCGGCGCGGTGTTCTTCGGCGCGATGACCTACATCGGCAACGGTCCGAACTTCATGGTGAAGTCCATCGCGCACGACGCCGGCGTGCACTGCCCGAGCTTCTTCGGCTACCTGTTCAAATACGCCGTGCCGATCCTGCTGCCGATCCTGGCGTTGAGCGGGTGGGTGTTTTTATAGCCCGCAGTCATCCTGCCGCGGCAGCCGCAGCCAAAGGAAAAGTGGAGGGAATCCGGCCGCGGATTGTCCGGCCACCGGGCGGGCCTGCAAGATCAGGAGTCTCAAGCGCGCCGTAACCGGTCTACCGAGGCTCGCATAATTGAGTGACACGCGGTGGTTCGGGGAGCGCCCGCGTCCCGCGGGCCGTCCTCGGCGTCCCGCCGAGGACTTCGGAGGTGTTGGCGAGACGCCGACACGAGCACCCGAGACGGGTGCGCTCCCCGAACCGCTGAACTTTTGTCACTCTATTTCGCGAGACTCAGTAAGATGCGGGACAGCCTCCGGCGGGCGGGCGCCGGCGCGGTCGCTCAACGGAGCGGCCAGAAGAGCGGCACCAGCAGGCTCGCGAGCCCCCAGTGGAGCAGGTTCAGCGGCAGGCCCACGCGCAGGAAATCCGCAAACCGGTAGCCGCCGGCGCTGAACACGAGGGTGTTGGTCTGGTAGCCGATGGGCGTGGCGAAACAGGCGGAGGCGCCGAACGCCACGCCGATCACAAACGGCCGCGGGTCGGCGCCCAGCAGCCGCGCCGTCTCGATCGCGAGCGGCACGAGCAGCGCGGCCACGGCGTTGTTCGAGAGAAAATTCGTCAGCACCGAGGCGGCGAGGATCACGAGGCTCAGCATCGCCGCCGGACCGATCGCCGCCGCATGGGCGGTCACGAAGCGGGCGGCGAATTCGACCGTGTGCGTCTGTTCCAGCGCCCGGCCGATCACCAGCATCCCGCCGATGAGAAACAGGCAGGACCAGTCGATCGCGTGGTAGGCTTCGTCCGCCGCGAGCGCGCCGAACGCGATCACCAGCACGGCCGCCACCAGGGCGGCGACGGAGACCGGCAGCCATTGCAGGGCCGAGAGCGTGACGACGCCCGCCATCAGCCCGCCGGCGAGCCAGCGTTTGCTGCGCCGCGGCTGGCGCAGCGCCCCGGCCAGCGGCAGCAATTCGCCCTCGGCCTGCAGGGTCGTGAGTTCGGCCGCGCCCGCCTCGATCAGCAGCACGTCGCCGGTTTGCAGCGGGATGGTGTCGAAGTAATCGCGGAGATGAGCGCCGGCGCGGTGCAGCGCGAGCACCGCGATGCCGTAGCGGCGCCGCACCTCCGCCTCGGCGATCGAACGGCCGCGGAATGCCGATTGCGGCGCAACCACGCACTCGACGATCCGGGTCTCCTCGGTGTCGCCCAAGGCGAGGTCGGCGTCGCCGTCGCCGGCGTGGAGACGAAGGCTCCGCCGCGACTTCAAGTCCGTGACGGCCGCCGCCTCGAGGTGGAGGCGCAGCCGGTCGCCCACTTCGATTGCAGCCGAGCCCGGGTCATCGGGCCGGGCCTCGTCCTGCCGGATGAGCTCGACGAGGCGGGCGCGGGGGAGCAGCGCCGCCAGGCCTTCGCGGGCGGGACGCCCGAGCAGCGCGGAACCGGCCGGCACGAAGGCCTCGGTGAGAAACTGCCGGGCACCCGTGGCCCCGAGGATGGTGGTCACCGATTCACGGGCGGGCAGCAGGGCCGGGGCGAACAGCAGCAGCAACGCCAGCCCCACGGCGGCGAGCACGAGCCCGGCCGGCGCGAGCTCAAACATGCCGATGGGGGCGAGGCCGAGGCGCTCGCCGACGGCGCTGGCCACGAGGTTCGTCGAAGTGCCGATGAGCGTGCACGAACCGCCCAGGATGGAGGCGAACGACAGCGGCAGGAGCAGCCGTGACGGCGCGAAGCCGCGTTCCCGCGCCACGGCCATCATGATCGGCAGAAACACGGCTACGACGGGGGTGTTGTTGGCGAAGGCCGACACGGCGAGCACCGGCGGCAGCACCACGCACAGCACCATTCGTTCGTTGCGCAGCGGCAGCATCTGCAGCGTGCGCGATAGGCTGTCGATCACGCCCGTTCGCTCCAGCGCCGCGCTGAGCACGAACATCGCGCCCACGGTCACGACGGCTTCGCTCGCGAACAGCGGAAAAACCTCCTCCGGGCGCAGCACGCGCGCCAGCAGCAGCACGCCGCACGCGCCCACCGAGGCGAGCTCCGCCCGCAACCGCTCCGTGATGATGAGCCAGAACGTGGCCGCCAGCACGGCGAGGACGACTGCCATCTGCCCCGTCATGTCGCGCCGCAGTCCCGTTCGAAGCGGTTGACCTTTTCCCGGCGGCCCACGACCGCGAGCACACCGCCCGCGGCCAGCTCCAGCGCCGGGCCCGCCGGCGAGATTTCCCAACGGTCGCCGGCGGGGCGGCGGAACAGCACCGCCGTCACACCGAAGCGTCGCGGGAGTTGCGCGGTGGCGAGGGTCTGGCCGGCCAGCGCCGGGCCCAGCCGCACATCGGCCAGCACGTAGTCCTCCGCGAGCAGGTGACGGTCGCCGCTGGCGCCGTCGCGGAGTTTTTCGGCGAGCTGGTAGGCGACGTCGCGCGACGGCAGCACCACCTCGTCCACCCCGAGCCGCTCGAGCACCTGCGCGTGCTTCACGTCGAGCGCCCGGCCGATGACCGTGCGCGCGCCGCCTTGTTTGAGCAGCAGGCTCGCGAGGATGCTCGCCTGCATGTTGTCGCCGATGGCCACGACCACGGCGTCGGCGTCGAGGGCGCCGCTTTCCTTGAGCGCGTCGTCGTCGGTCGCATCCATCTCGACCGCGTGAAAACCATCCTCGGCCAGTTCCTTGACGCGCTGCGGGCGGTTGTCGCCCAGCTGGACCTCGCAACCGAGTTCGGAGAGGCGCAGGGCCAGATGCACGCCGAAGCGGCCGCCGCCGATGATGAAGATGCGTTTTGCCATGGGGAATTCAGCCGAGCGCCACCTCTTCCTCGGGGTGCCGGATGTGCCACGGTTTCACCGGGCGCGCGAGATAAACCGCGAGCATGAGCGGCGCCACGCGACCCACGAACATCAGCGCCATCACCACGCCCTTGCCCGGCGGCGTGAGCAACGGCGTCAGGCCGGTGCTCAGCCCGACGGTCGCGAAGGCCGAGACCGTTTCAAACGCGAGCCCGAGCCAGTGCTCGGCCGTTTGCGAAGCCGGCCGGCCCAGCTCGGTCAGCATCAGCGCGCCGAAGCCGAGCATCACGATGAACGTGGCGAGCATCGTCACCAACAGGGCGAGGTTGATCGTGCGCGGGCCGATGCGGCGGCGGAAGACCTGCACCGTCTCCTCCCGCCGGAGCGCGGCGCCGCAGGTGCAGAGCAACACCGCCAGGGTCACGGTCTTGATGCCGCCGGCCATCGATCCCGGCGAGCCGCCGACGAACATCAGCCCGAGGCTGACGAACAGCGTGGCCGGGTGAAACTCGGCGGGGTCGACCGCGTTGAACCCCGCCGTGCGGGTCATGACCGAGTGAAACGCGGCGAGCGAGAGCTTCTGGCCCGCGGGCAGGCCGGCGAGCGTGCGGTTCCACTCGAAGAGCAGCACGGCGAGGGTGCCGACGGCGATCAGGGCGAGCGAGGTCGCGACCGCGAGCCGCGTCTGGAGCGTGAGCCCGCCGCGCCGCCGGGGATCGCGGCGCCAGAACGCGAAGTAGCGGAGATTCACGAGCGAGAGCAGGCCGATGCCGCCCATGATCACCAGGCCGTCGATGATGCCCAGCAGCACCGGATCGCCGCGCCAGAGCAGCAGTCCCGCCGGAAAGAGCGAAAAGCCGGCGTTGCAGAACGCGCTGACCGCATGAAACACGGCGAGCCAGATCAACGCGAGCGGCTCGGCGTCGGGTTGCGTGGTGAACAGCCGCCAGAACAGCGCGGTGGCGCCGGCCGTCTCGACGAGCGCGACGACGAGGCAACTGAAACGAAACAACTCCGCCGGCCGCGCGCGTTGCAACCGCCCGACCGTGGCCGCGACGGCGCCTTCCTGCGCCAGCGACAACCGCTCCCCGCCGAGCATCACCAGCGCCAGGGTGGCGGTGACGATGCCGAGGCCGCCAACCTGGACCAGCGCGAGGACGATGCCGTGGCCCAGCGGACTCAGCAGTTCGGCGATGTTGACGGTCGAAAGCCCGGTCACGCACACCGCCGAGGTCGCGACGAAAAGCGCATCGATCCACGCGAGGGTGCGGCCGGGCGCGTGCGCCGCGGGCAGCATGAGCGCGAGCGTGCCGAGTGCGATGAGCCCGAGAAACCCGAGCGGCACCGGGCGCAGGTCGGGATCCTGCCGCTGGGGCTGAAAGGCCGACTTCCATTGGATTCTCGGTGCAACGAGCGGACGCACATTCGCCCACACCTCCCGCGGCGCGGCGACCAGGCGTTGGACCACGCCGGTTTTTTCGGGAGGGCGCGGGTCAGTCATGGCGGACGGGGAGGCCCGCCAGCAATTCGGCGATCGCTTCGCACCAGCCGGCCGGTCCGCCGGTGGCGATTCGCCGCAAGCCGGGGAGGTCGGGCGACCACGGGTTGGGGCCTGCGCCAAGGAGAAAAGCCCGGTCGACGGCGGCGAGCAGGCTTTCGTCGTTGGCGCTATCGCCGAGGCCGGCGGTCGGCACGGTGCGGCCGGCGGCGGCGCGAAAGCGTTCGGCGACGAGCCGGACGGCGCGGCCTTTGTCGGCCCCCGCGCCCGTCACGGTGCGGAAGCGGCCGCCGTGGCGCGCGCACAAGCCTTCGGCCGCGAGCGCGACCTCGAGCCGCGCCCAGGCCGCGGGCGGGAATTCGTCGACGAGCGTTTCGCTGAAGTCGCGCCGGCCGGCGCGTTCCGCGGCGGCGACGTCGAGCCCGGTGCGCGCGGCCACGGCGGCGACGGAGAGGTCGGCGTAACCGGTGACCCGCAGTCCGGCGGTGGCGGCGGCGCGATGCAGCCCGGCGCGCACGTCGGCCGCGGGCCGGCCCAGCACGTGCACGTGTTCCGTGCCCGTCGCGTCCGGCACGAAACAGGCGGAGCCATTTTCGACGATGAAGGGTGCCGGCGGGAGCCCGAGCGCGGCGCGCAGCGGTCGCTGTTCGGCGGCGGTTTTCGACGAGCAAAACACCACCGGCACGCCGCGCTGCGCGAGCGCCGCGAGCGCGTCGCGCGCCACGCCGGCCTCGTAAGTGCGGGCGTCGAGCAGCGTGCCATCGAGGTCGGTGAAGACGACGAGCGGCGGGGCGGGGTCAGGCGGGGTGGCCGGCATGGACGGGCGCGCCATTCGCGGGGGCGGTCGCACCGATCCGCCGGTCGAGGATTTCCTGCATCCCGGCGGCGAAGCGATCGAGGGCGAGTTGCGTGAGACTCGGATAAACGCGGATCGCGCGCACCGGTTCGCCCTCGCCGAGGTAGCCGGCCTGACGGAGCTCGGCCTCGAGGCGCGACCGCAGCGCCGGGGGGCAGAGCCGCGAGTGATAAATCGTGGCCAGCGAACCCACGATCATGTCGGCCACGTGGGCGTCGCCCTTGTCGGCGTGCAGGTGGGGATTGCGCGACTCGATCTGGCAGATGCGCACGAGCTGGCGCATGTCGCCCCGCTCGGTGGGCAGGATGCCGCCGTGCCGCTCGAGCAGATCGATGTAGTGATGGGGCTCGACGGCGTAGCCGGTGGCATAGCGCATGGCCATCGCGAGATCGAGGGTGAGGGCGTGCTCGCCGGCGTTGCCGGTCTTGACGATGTCGGTCTCGAATCCGGTGTAGGCGGAGAGGAGCTGGTTGAGCGCGCGGTTGCAGCGGCGCGAGCTGCGGCCCCATTTCGCAAAGTAGAGGGCCTGCTCCACGATCTTCGGTTTGGAGTGCCACGCGATGCGCACGAGGGTGTGATCGCTGCCGTGCATGAGGAAGCCGGCGGCGTAGTCGCGCACGTATTCGTTCACGGCGCCGGGGAAATAGTTGTCGCTGTCGACGAAGCCCACGTAGCGGCGCCCGAGGAGGCGCGCGAGCAGCGTGCCGATGATCATGCCCTCGGCCTTGCCGTGGCGGACCAGCCCGGCCTCGTCGAGGATTTCCGGGTAATCACCGGCCGCGAAGGCCGCCGCGACCGCGGGATCCCGCTGGTGCGCGATCACGACTTGTTTGCGCGTGAACTGGCAGAAGTTGGCGATGGACTCCTGCTCGAGGAAATGGCGGTCGATCGGTTCGCGCGGGCTGTTCGACACCACGATGACGAGGCAGGGGTTGGGGATGCCGACGAGCACGCTTTCGATCAGCTTCAACCGCTCGCTGCGCACGGGCACGACGATGGCCATCTGGCGCTGCACCTCGTGGATCGCCTCGGCCGGGAGGCTGCGGACGACGCCGTCGTCGCGGGCGATCACGTCCGGCGAGCCGCCGGCGTCGAGTTCGTAGACTTTCTGCAGGCCGTAGATCCGGACGGCGCCGAGGCGCTCGAATTCGCGGGGGATTTCAATTCGCATGGCGGGAGCCGCGCCGTTGGCTGGCGTGGGTTGAGCCGCACTGCGGGTCGCGCGATCCTGGGCGGAGGGAGGTTGGGCCGGCCGGTTTACTTGCCTGGCGGGCGGTGAGCCCGCGCGGGGAAACCAAGCCGAGACGCGGCAGCGCAGACTCAGGGAGGTGGACTGGCATTTTTGCGGTGGGTTGTGCCGGCGTGCGCTGAGTCGCAGGCGCCGGCGGGTTGCGTTGACGCGGCCGTGACCGCGGTGCCCGGAGAGTCCGAGGCAGATGACGCCGCTCGCGATTCCCTGTCGGGTGCACCGAAACGAAACACGGGTCGGAGAAGGGCGAGCGACCCCGCTCTCACGACACCGACCGGGCCCGCCGCTGCCAAGGCAAAATTCTCCGGCGCGGAATTTTTCCGCCGGTCGCGGTGGCCCGGGGCCGTGGCGCAACCCGCGGGCGCATCTCACTTTCGTGCACTGCGGAGGGGCGCTTTTCCAAGCGCCCAAGCCCGGCGGTTGAAAACCGCCGCTCCGTCGCTCTAACCGGACTGCAAGAATCTGAGCTGCGCCCGCAACCTGACGGGGATGCGCTTCGCACTCGCGCGCCGGGGCCTGGGCGCCGTATTTTTTTGCGACTTTCCGGGCCGGGCCGGGTTCTGGGCATGAACGATGAACCTCCAGTGCACACACCACCCTCGGGGCTGATTCCCCCGGCCGACTTCCCGACGTTCATGCGCGCCTACCAGGACATGGTCTTCTCCACCGCCGCCCGCCTCACCGGCAACGACGCCCAGGCCGAAGACATCTCGCAGGAAGTGTTCATCAAGGCCCACGAACACTTCGAGCAATTGCGCACCAGCCCGACCGCCGGCGGCTGGCTCAAAACCGTCGCCACCAACCTCTCCCTCAACCACCTCTCGCGCTACCGCAACCGTTGGAAATTCTTCTCCGAGTTCCGGCGCGCCGACGACGCCGGCGGCGACGACGAGCCCGGGATCGAGTTCGCCGCGCCCGACACGTTTTTCGCGGGCGTCGATGCCGATGAGCGCCGGGCCTTGGTGGAGCGCGCCCTTGATCAACTCCCCGAACACCAGCGCGTGCCCCTGGTGCTCTATCATTTCGAAGACCTCCCCTACGACGAGATCGCCAGGAAACTCGGCATCTCGCTCGCCAAGGTGAAGACCGACATCCTCCGCGCCCGCGCCGCGCTCGCCAAAATCCTCCAACGCTCGGGCACCGCGCACGAACGAATCACCACCTAAACTCGAAAAGTAGGTCGGGCTTTACGCCCGACGCATCGGGGATGAACCCCGACCTACGAAAACCGCCATGACTCCCTCTCCCGACAACCACGAGCAACTCGAGCGCCTCATCGACCGCACGCTGCGCGACCTCCCGCCGCGCCGGGCGCCGCGCTCGCTGGAACTGCGCGTGGTGGCCGAGATCGAGCGCCGCGCCGCGCTCCCGTGGTGGCGGCAGAGTTACTCGCACTGGCCGGTGGCCGTGCGCGCCGGGTTCTTCGTCGGCACCGCGGCGCTCGCCGCGCTGCTCGTGGTCGGCCTCTTCTCCATGGTGCGCGTGGCCGGCTCGCCGCAGTTTGCCGACACCTTCGCGTGGTTCACTCTCGCGCGTGACCTCGGCCGCACCGGGATCGACACCGGCGCTGCTCTCTGGCGCGCGATCCCGCCGCTCTGGCTCTACGGCGGGCTCGCCCTCATCGCCGCCTGCTACGCCACGCTCATCGGCGTCGGCGCCGCCGCTTACCGCACTTTTCACTCCGCCCGCTGATTTTCCCCGCCATGCACTCACGCTCCCGCCAACTTTTCCTCGGCGCCGCCGTCGCGTTCTTTTTTGCGCTGACCTTCACAGCATTGGCGCAACCCGCCGCGCCAGCCGCGCCTGAGAAGCCCGCCGTGCCCGCGGTTGAACCTCCCGCCGCCGCGCCGGCACCCGCGCCGGCGGCGACGCCCCCAGCCGCGGTCCCGTCTGAACCTGCACCGGCTGCGCCGGTCGCCCCGAACGCGGAGCCGGTGCAGCCTGAGTTGCGCGATCTCACCGCCGCGCCTGCGGCCGGGAAAAGCGGATCGAGCGCGGAGCCGGCGCCGAAGCGCCGCCGCAGTCATCGCGGCGACAATGATCGCGTCAGCATCATGGGGGATACGCACGTCGAGGCCGGCGAACTGATCGAAGGTGCCGCGGTCGGCGTGATGGCCG
Organism: Verrucomicrobiota bacterium; assembly: GCA_016235555.1. Lineage (GTDB taxonomy): Bacteria > Verrucomicrobiota > Verrucomicrobiia > Opitutales > Opitutaceae > JACRKC01. The sequence continues at coordinate 54,038 of JACRKC010000058.1, read as the reverse complement.
ATGTGACCGTCGATGGCGAAGTGACGGGGGACGCCGTCGCCGTCATGGGCGACAACCGCATCAACGGCACGGTCGGCGGCAACGCCGTCGCCGTCCTGGGCGATATCTACCTCGGCCCGAAATCAAAGGTCGGCGGCGACATCGTGTGCGTGACCGGCACGGTGCATCGCGAGCCCGGTGCCGAGGTCGGCGGCAAGATCATCAAAAAGACGGTCGGCGGAAACAAGAAGTTCGGGCCGAGCTTCGAGCGCTGGTGGAGCGAATCGGTGAAGCCGGCGCGCCTCCTCGGTTTTTCGCCGGGATTCAACTGGATGTGGCTGCTCACGCTGTTCCTGCTGGCGTTCTACGTCGTGCTGGCGCTCGTGTTCCCCGGTGGGATGCGCCGCACGGGCGACATGCTCGTGCGCCGGCCGATCGCGGTGATCATGGCGGGCATTCTCTCGATCATCGCGTTGCCGGTGCTGTTCATTCTGCTGCTGGTGACGGTGGTGGGCATCCCGGTGGCGCTGCTGGTGCTGCCGATCGGCATCCTGCTCGCCGTGCTCTTTGGCAAAGCCGCGCTCTATGGTCTCGTGGGCCGCGGCCTCACCGCGGACAAATTCCACCCCGCGCTCGCCGTGCTCGTGGGCGGCCTGCTGTTCGTCGTCCTCTACATCGTGCCGGTCGCGGGCTTCCTGCTCTCGCTGCTGACGAGTTTCCTCGGTTTCGGCTGCGCGATCATGGCGTTGCTCACCTCGGACAAGAAACCGACTCCGCCCGCACCGCCGCCGGTGGCACCCGTGACTCCGCCCACGCCGCCGATGCCGGCGCCGATGGCCGCGGATGTCACCGCGCCGCCGATGGCCTTCGCTGCATCCGCGGGCTCGCCCGCCGGTGCGCCGCCGACCTTTGGGCCGGGACCGATGACGGCTCTGCCGGCCGTGGAGAGCGCGGGCGCGGCGCCGGCCCCGTCCTTCGCTCCATCAGGAGCACCGGCGGGCGCGTCAGTGCCTGTGGCCGCCGCGGCGATGCCGCGCGCCGGGTTCTGGATTCGCGCGGGCGCGCTCTTCATCGACGGGTTGATCATCGCCGTGTGTTTCGGCCCATGGGCCGGACCGGCCGTCCTCCCGATTCTCGCACTCTATGGCGCGCTCATGTGGAAATTCCGCGGCACGACCGTCGGCGGCATCGTGTGCGGCCTGCAAGTCGTGCGTCTCGACGACCGGCCGGTCGATTGGCCGACGGCAGTGGTGCGGGCGCTCGCGTGCTTCCTGTCGCTCGCAGTGGTCGGCCTCGGCTTCGTGTGGGTGGCGTTCGACGACGAGAAGCAATCCTGGCACGACAAGATCGCCGGCACGACCGTCGTGCGCCCGCCGAGACGCGTGTCGCTGGTGTGAGCGCGCTCCCGATCCGCACCGCGCCATCCGGGTTTGTCATCCATTAGATGACAAACCGGGGCACATCACCTCTGGGAGATAAAAAATCGATTGTCATCTAATGGATGACAATCGTGACGAGGAGAGGCGGGACGCGGCTAGCGCGGATTAAGTTGAAGTGTAGCCGCGACCGACACGTAGGTCGGGCTTTACGCCCGACGTGTCGGGGATAAACCCCGACCTACGCAACTACGCAACCGCGACAGAATTTTTGAAACCGCTTTAGCGGGTGGTGAATCGGGTAAACAGATCGCCGTCGGCCGGCGGGGTGCTGGCGGCGAGGGCGGCGTTGAGGGCGCGGTCGAGCTCGGCGGTGAGGCCGCGGTTGTCTTGGGGGCGGAGGTTGAAGCAGGCCGCCCACGTCCAGCCGCTGCTCAGCCGGACGAAATACGTGACCGTGCCGTCGAGTGAGCCGCCGTGCCACCAGTTGGCGCCGAGGCCGGTGCCGTTGCGCGGGCGGACGTTGATGCCGAAGCCATAGTAGGCCGCGGTGTCGGCCGGCATCGGTGGCGCGGGACGCGCGGTCATCGATGCGATCGAGGAAGGTTGGAGTTGTGCGGGTGGGCGCGAGCCGTCGAGCGAGCAGACGAAGCGCACGTAGTCGGCGGCGCTCGCGATCCAACCGCCGTGGGCGTCCATCGCCTCAAGATAGAAACCGCCGTAGGGAGTGGGCACGTTGTCCGTCAATACGGGGATGACCGGCTTCACCGGCTTGGCGCCGTCGCGCACGTGGTGGGTGACTTCATCGGCCGCGCGGTCGGCGAGGAGCGTGCGGCCGAGGGCGAGGCGCGTGATGCCCGCGGGGCCGAGGACGCGCCCCTGCACGAATTCGCCGTAGGCATGGCCGGAGATCTTTTCGATGATGCGACCGAGCACATCGTAGCCGAAATTGGAGTAGGCGTATTTCGCGCCCGGGTCGAAATCGAGGGGGCGGCCGCGCATGTAGCGGATGATGGCCTCGGCGCTGGCGGGGGCGGGGGTGTGCGTGGCGGCGGCGGTCGCTGCGGGGCGGAACATCGGGTCGCCGCTCGCGTCGCGATTCCAGCCGCCGATGTGCTGGAGCAGTTGGCGCACGGTGATCGACGCGAGGCGTGGGTCGGGCTTGGCGTCGGGCAGGGCGGGCAGGTGCGGCAGCAGCGCAAACGCCGGCGCATCGAGCGTGAGTTTGCCTTCCTCGACGAGTGTCAGGATCGCGACGGCGGTGATGAACTTCGAGAGGCTCGCGATGCGGAAACGCGACTCGGGTTGCACGGGCGTGCGCGACGCGCGGTCGGCGAAGCCGTAGCCGTGGTTGAGCACGAGGCGGCCTTGGCGGGCGACGGCGAGTTGCGCGCCGGGCACGGCGTGTTTCTGCATGAGGCCGACGATGACGGCGTCGGCGCCCTCGAGCCCGGGGAGCGCGGGGCCGGTGATGGTCGGGGCGTCGCCCTGCGCGCGCAGCGAACCAAGCGCCAGCGCGAGCAACAGCGGCGCGAGGCGCATGGGCTCAGCGACGGATCAAGGCCTTCTGGATGACGACCGGTTTGCGGGGCTTGCTCATGGCGCCGTCGCCGCCGCGGTCCATGGGCAGGGCGCAGATCGCGTCGACGACCTCGATGCCCTTCGTCACGCGGCCGAAGATGGTGTAGCTCGGCGGGAGCGGGTGATCCTGGTGGATGATGAAGAACTGCGAGCTGTTGGTGTTGGGGCCGCGGTTGGCCATGGCGACGATGCCGCGCTTGTAGCCGAGTCCGCCCTGGTAAAGCGGCGAGCGCGGCTGGCACTCGTCGTCGAACGTGCCGCCCCACGCGCTCTCGCCGCCGCGGCCGTCGCCGAGCGGATCGCCGCCCTGGATCATGAAATCTTTGACGATGCGGTGAAACGTGAGGCCGTTGTAGAAGCCGCGCTCCGCGAGCAGACGGAAATTCTCCGCGGCCTTCGGCGCATCGGCCGCGAGCAACTCGAACTCGATGGTGCCTTGCTCCAACTGGAGCACGGCGGTCCACGGCTTGCCGGTGGAGTCAGCCGCGGTGGCGGCCGCCTTGTTGTCGGATTTGCCGCAACCAGCGAGAGCCAGCGCGGCGAGGGCGAAGAGGAGACGCGGGAGCATGGCGGACTTCTTGGAAAACGCGCGGGCGAGTCAAGGCGCGGGTGACGCGCAGCCGAATAGGAAAGCGAGGTCTGTGACCCGCCCTTTGCGCGGCGCTGTCCAATTCTCGGCCGCTAATTACCCTGCGCGGCGAAGCCGCAAACAAAGCATGAACCAAGGCATTTTTGACCGCGGATGACGCGGATATCGCGGATAAAGGCAGGAAGGCCCGGGACCATCCGCGCCATCGGCGGAATCTGCGGTCAATGGATTGAAAATCTTCGTCGCAGGACGCATGCACGTTCAGGGATAGTGAACCGATACCGCGGAAAAAAAGCCTTTGCCGGCGGAGGCATTTGTCCGCCCTTCCGCGCGTTGAGTGTTCGCACCGAGGGCGGGTCACAGACCCGACCCTACTGTGCGCGAGGCGCGAAGCGCGCGGTGAGCGAGTCGAAGCCGTTGGAGCGTTCGTAAGTGGCCTCGCGCTCGACGTGCGGCGTGGCGGCGAGGACGTCGATTTTTTCCACGCGGTCGATGAGCGTTTGCAGCAGCGTGCGCACGATGAGGCGGGCGTGGGCGGCGCCGAGGCAGAGGTGGGGGCCGAAGCCGAACGAGAGGTGGGGGTTCGGCTTGCGGTCGAGGCGGATTTCCTCGGGCGACTCGAAGACGGCAGGATCAAAGTTGGCGGCGGCCCAGCCGAGCGACACGCGGCCGTGGGCGGGCACGTTGACGCCGTGGACGTTGGTCTCGACGGGGCACACGCGGCCGATGTGCGTGAGCGGCATGAACACGCGGAAGAACTCCTCGCCGGCGTGGACGATGCGGCGCGGGTCGTCGCGGAGCCAGGCGAGGGCGTCGGGGTTGCGGCCGAAGTAGGCGACGATGTTGGCGATGCTGTGGATGATGGTGTCGCGCCCGCCGGCGAAGGTGAGGTTGCCGAAGCCCATCATCTCGTCGCGCGTGAGGCGGCGGCCGCGGAAGGTCGCGCGCGCGAGCGCGCTGAAGAAATCGTCGCCGGGACTGGCCTCGGCGCGGTCAAACTGCGCGTGGATATACTCCTCGAGTGTGTGGCCTTTCTTGAACGGGCCGCCGCTGACTTTGAAGACGTGGACGCCCCACGCGATATAGGTCTGCGCCTCGCTTTCCGGCACGTTGAGCAGATAGGTGAGCGCGTGCGACTGGATGGGGAGCGCGAAGTCCCCGACGACGTCAACCGAGTCGCGAGCGAGGGCGGCGGTGATTTTTCCGGCGATCAGTGTCTCAACCTTGGCGATGAACTCGGGCTGCTTCGGCCGGGCGAAGAACGGTTCGACGATCGCGCGGTAATCGGTGTGCTCGGGCGGATTCGTCTCGATGGGAAGCTGGCGCATGGTGCGCACTTCCTCCTCGGACGGGATGGGCACGCGGAACGGCGCGTCGGAGCTGAATGTCTGCCAGTCGCGCGCGGCCTCGCGCACGTCGGCGTGGCGGAGGAGCATCGGGAGGTTCTCGCCTTGGAACGGGCAGCGGAGCACGCCGTCTTTCTGGCGGGCGTTATGAAAGGGATCGGGGACTTTTTGCATGGGAACAAAGGGCGGGCCAGCGCAACGCGAACTGTCGCGAACTGCAAGGTGCCGGTGAACGCGGTTTCAGCACCAGCGGTCACGACGGTGCGCTTTGTCGGCAAAGACGGTCGAAAGTGCGCGCACCCGCGCGTGGAGGAGGGCTTGTCGGCCTTCGGGCGAGCGCGTGAACACCAGTTCCGCCGCGCCGACCCGGCGGTGCCAGTTTCGCAGGAAGGCCTCTGCGTGCTCCTTCTTCGCACAGAGAGTTGGCGGCACGGCATGGTAGTCGTGGCGCTTCATCAACGGGAAGAAGGAGTCCGAACGCCGGATCACGTAGCGTGGATTGTCGATCGGCCCGAGCACGATCTCCAGACAGTCGGCAAACACCGATGACTCAAAAAACGTGCCGCCGATCAGGGCGAGGCTGAAGCGGCCAGGTTCCAGCTCCGTGGTTCGGACATCGAGGCGCGGAGGCGGTGACTTGATCGTGCCGGTGGCGATGAGGGTATCGAGCATGGCCCAGCCAATTTGGCGGAGGCTGCCGTCGGCGGGCAAATGGCGGAGTGAAATCCAGGCGGATTTCAACAATTGCGGCAGGCTGAAAGCCAGCCCGACCACCGCGGCGACACCGAGCATCACATAGAGCTTGGTCCGGTTGGCGAAATGCTCCGGCCGCAGATTGCGCAACACGGCGGTGGTGCCCCCTACGAATGCCCAGAATGACGAGTAGAGCAGGTAACGCAGCGTGTTGCTGAAAACGAAGCGGCGCAATTTCGGCGTCGTCGGCGCTTCGACGGCGGCGATCACCCGGTGCTCGGTGCCGCAGTCGATGGCTTTAGCCCACCGGCTGCGCAGTGACGCCAGATCCGCCAGTCGGCGGCTGAACTCTGCATTCCACTCCCGCGGAGGCGGGCCATGGCGGGCGGAGGGCCCGAGCAGGCGCGGCAGTCCCGCTTCGATGGCCGGCCGGCAGGCGTGCAGGCCGGCAAAGGTCTCGAACTTCTCCTCCAGTTGCGCGAGGTCGGCCAGGCCGCTCGGGGTCGAGGTGTCGAAGGCGACCAGATGCCAGATTGACGCCACTTTCTCCGGTGCACGAGGATCGATGCGGATCGCGCGACCACGCATTTGGTTCGTCGCTACAAACGCGCCGACATAGCTGGCGAGGACAAGGGAGTTCACGGCCGGGCAGTCCCAGCCCTCACCCAAGAGCGAGCGTGTGCCAACCAAGGTGTGGAGCTGTCCTTCCTGCAGGCAGCGCGTCAGCGCGTCCACCAACGCCCCGCCGCCGGGACACCGAAGGAAATCTGGCAGGTCGGCCTCGGCCGTCGGTGCTTGCGACGAACCTGTGACGCCCAAATTCCGGAGATTCGACTGATGGACGATCGCAAACCGTCCGGTCAATAACGCGATGCCGGGTGCATCGGATGCCGGCAACGACCGCACCAGCCGGACGAAGACCGGCCACGCTCCGAGCCGATCGAGTTCACGGTCGCGGATGAAGTCAGTCAAGATGACCTGTCGCAGCGAGGCTCCACGCGTGGCGCGCTCCAAGCGATGGATGGCGACACAGGATTCGATCTTCGCGCTGCTCTGGCTGAGCGCAGACAGCAGCCCGCTGTGACGCAGCAGCCGCAGCTCGCGTCGGAACAGGAGCCCCGACTGCCGCATCCGGCGCGCCAGCGCGGTGCGATGGTCGGCAAAGGCGGCGCTCCATTCGTCGCCGAACAAATAGCGTTTGAGCAGAGTCGACCACCACCGTCGATCCATGCCGGGTAATTCGCGGGCTTCGCAACCGAGCAGGCGGAGCAGCCGCTCGGGCGGGGCGAGACCGTTGCGTTGCAGGAGCGCCATCATCGCGACGGCGAACTCCGGGTCGTCGAGCACTTGTTCGGCATCCGTCTGCGCGGAACTGATCCACGGGTGGACTTTGATCGCGTCGACCAAGATGGAGTCCGCCGCGATGTCGGTGAGGAATCGCGCCACGGCTTCGTCGTGCTGCCGCGCCGTAACGATATCTTTCTCGCTCGGCGGACAAGTGTGGATGAAATCCTGATGCGGACACAAGGTGCCGGCGTGCACCAGTTCGGGAATGCTGATTTCCTCGTCAATCGGCCCGCAGAGCTCCTCATACCGGCGCCACTCGGCGGAAATGACATCGTAGGGCGGAGTAGCCGTGAGGCACACGAGCACGGGATCACCGAGCGCCTTGCGGAACTGGGAGAGTGCCCGCCACCACTCCTGCCGCAGATGGTGCGCCTCATCGAGGATCACGGTGGCCACGCCGACCTTGCGGCAGCGTGCGATCACCACTTCGAGCTCCGACTCGGCCGGCGCTTCCGGCGCAGTCGCGGTGGTGTCATCCTCTTCGATCTCGTCGATGGGTTCAGAGCGGCGCAGCTTCGTGTGCAGTGCCTGATAGGTGATCGCGGTGAGAAACGTTTCCTGCTCGAGGTTGGTCCCGGCCCATGCGGCTGATGTGTCGCCATCGGGCAGGAAGTCACGCAGCCGGCTGATCCACTGGTCGCGGATCGTCCGCGATGGGGCGAGGACGAGTGCCGGTTGCCCCAAGCGGCGAAAGACTTCCAGACCAAGCGTGGTCTTGCCTGCGCCCGGAGCGGCGACGAGGTGAATCCGCCGATCGACGAGATGCACGTCGAGCTCCGCCAGCACTCGTTCCTGGTATTCCCGCCAAGGCCGGCGGAAACGCATGTGAGACGTTGGGTTGTCGGAGGAGATCAACGAGGGCGAATCGGAAAGCAGCGCGGGCACGCCCGCATCAGGGCGTGATCATCGCCGCGGCCTTGTGGAGGGCGGCGGAGGCGGCGGCGCAGGCGGGGTCGTTGTCGAGGGCGTTGAGGGCGGCGTTGAACGGCTCGGGGCGCGCGGGGCCATCGTAGCCGACACGCGCGAGCGCGGTGACGAACGCGGCGGTGTCGATGATGCCCGTGGCGGCGGGGAGCTCGCGGGCGTTGTCGCGCTGCTGGGCCTTGGGGATGTCGCGCGGGGCGTCGTTGAGATCGACGCTGACGATGTCGGTGTTTTTCAACGCGAGCAGATCGGCGGCGGTGTCACCGGCGGTCCACCAATGCCAGGTGTCGAGCACGAGGCCGACGTTGGGCGCGCCGATTTCGGCGATGAGTTCGTGCGCCTCGGCGAGCGTGTGGACGAACGGGTAGCGCTTGCCGACGAGGAGGAGCTGCGTGCCGACGTATTCGAGGCCGAGGCGCAGGCCGTGGTCGGCGAGGAGGCGCGCGATCTCGCGGAGACGGGCGACGTGCTGCGTGAAGTTGGCGCGGTAGATGAGGGAATCGTGACTCGGCGCGAGCCACGTGCCGATGCGCGTGGCGCCGGCGGCGCGCAGGGCGGCGGCGAGCCGTGGGAGGCGGGCGAGGCCGTCGCGGAACCTGGCGTCGTCGGCGCGGAAATCCACCGGGAGACCGGTGGCGCACCACGTGAGTTTTTTCGCGGTGAGTTCGGCGGTGAGCTCGGCGAGCTGCGCGGGGGCGAGGCCGGCGAGTTCCTCGGCGCGTGGTTCGACGGATTCGAAGCCGTGGCGGTGGGCGAGGTCGATGGACTCACGCTGACTCTTCACGTTGACGCCGATGGAGCCGGGGGTGAGGGCGAGGGTGAACTTGCGGGCGGGCATGGCGGTGGGGGCGGCGACGAGCGGAGCGGGTAGCGCGGCGACAGCGGCGAGGGCCGACGTGCGGTGGAGGAAATCGCGGCGGTGCATGGTGGGGGGCGGACGTGACTTTGAGGGGAAGAGACGGCGGTCATAGACCGCCGCTACAGAAAGCATCAGTCGCCGAGGCGCGTGATCTTGGCGTAGTAGACGCCGCAAACGTCCTGGCCGGCGGCGTCTTGGAACCAGGCCTGCAACTGCGTGCGGCCGACGGGGAGCGGGAGCTGGACGGTGGCTTCGAGGGCGCCGGGGGCGCTTTTCGCGGTGCGCTCCAGGCCGGCGACGGTGAGCTTGGCGCCGGCGATGGGCAGGGCTTTGCCGGGCGGCGTCACGTTGCCGTCGAGCGGGGCGCCCGTGTCGAAGGGCCAGCGGCGCAGGGCAATTTCGTAGGTGCCGGCGCGTTCGACGGTGACGTTCCACGGGCCGCCGCGCGGACCGCCGACGGCGTTGCGGATGTGGTTGGAGTTGTCGGCGTAGGTGTCCTGCCAGTCGGAGCTCGTGAGGACGACGGGGTTTTCCTGCGGCGCGCCGAGGGAGAGCGGCACGAACTCGCGCAGGCGCGGCTCCACGCCGGCCCACCATTTTTCGTAGCTCGCGCGCAGTTCGGCGACGATCTCGGGGCGCTCGGTGGCGAGGTCCTTCGCCTGCGCGCGATCGGCGGCGGTCTCGTAGAGCTCGGTGCCGTGCACGAGACGCCAGCCGTCGCGCATGACGGCGCAGTCGAATTTTTTCGGGCCATTGGTGTCGGTCTGGCCGGCGCCGGGGCCGTATTGGACGACGAGCGTGCGGGCCGGGAGTGTGTCGGCCTGACCGCGGAGGAGGCGGGCGAGACTTACGCCGTCGAAGTCGGGGCCGGGGAGTTTTTTCGTGCCGGTGAGTTCGAGCAGCGTGGGCAACACGTCCTGCACCTGCGTGAGCGCACCGACATCGCCGGGCGGGCGCAGGCCGCCAGCGGGCCAGCGGACGAGGCACGGCACGCGGTGGCCACCGTCGTAATACTGGACTTTGCGACCGCGCAGGCCGGCGTTGTAGACGGGCACGCCGGCGGTGCCGCCGTTGTCGGTCATGAAGATCACGACGGTGTTGTCGCGCAGGCCGGTGTCGCGGAGGAAGGCGTCGAGCCGGCCCATGTTTTCATCGATGTTGGCGAGCATGCCGAAGAACGGCGCCGGGCCTTTGCCGCGGTAAGGCGCGGCGTATTGGTCCGGCACGGTGTGCGGGGCGTGGGCGGCGTGCAGCGGCACGTAGCAGAAGAACGGTTCGCGCGCGGCGCCGCGGGCGCGCATCCACGACATTGCCTCGTCGAAACAGAAATCGGTGACGTAGCCGGGGAATTTCTCCGACTTGGTGCCGCGGATGAGCGTGCCGTCGATGAGAGTGTTGGAAAATTCCGGCGCGCTCGTGAAGCCCCAGCCGCGCGCCCACACGGCGGTGTCGAAGCCCTTGTCCATCGGGCGGTGCGGGTAGCTGTCGCCGAGGTGCCACTTGCCGAAGAGGCCGGTGCGATAACCGGCCGCGGCGAATATCTGCGGCGCCGTGGGGAACTCGGGCCGCAGATAGGTGCGCCCGGCGGTGACGGACGTGACACCGGTGCGCAGGCCGTGGCAGCCGGTGAGGAGCTGGCCGCGCGTGGGCGAGCACATCGGTGCCACGTGAAAATCCGTGAACCGCACGCTCTCGGCATGGAGGCGGTCGATGTGGGGCGTTTTGAGAAACGGATGACCGGCGAAACCGAAATCGCCGTAACCAGCGTCGTCGACGAGGACGATGAGGATGTTGGGGCGTTGGGGAGTTGCGGCTGACAGCACTGTGCTGAGTGCGAGGCAGAGCAGAAGAAATACTCTACGGTGGGGCATGAACACGACGGTGAACCCACGGGATCGAATGCGGAAAGCGCAAAAGACACGAAGACTTCGATCGTATTCAGCTAAGAATCGAGATGTCGGCGCGTAGTGACCAGTGATTCGGCGTCGCCGAGCAGTCCGATCTATCTCGGACATTGCGACTGAGCACGTAACCTCAATCATCCCGGTTCGAAATGAAACGCGGTCTGGTCATCTTGGTCCTCATGGCGGCTGGTGCGACCGCCGGACGATGGGGTCCGCTGGCGGTGACTTACTTGCTCATTCCGCCTGCGCACGGTGTGTATCGCTATTATGAGACCTACGACTCCCGTCGCCACGCGCTCCATTGGGAGTATTTTCGTTTTCAAAATGGCCGGCTCGCCACCGGGTCTTATCGAGATGGCAGGTTTCGGGAGGAATGGGAATTGGTGCAGGGCCGAGGCAACGAGCACTACCTTTACGACTACAAGGGAGAGTTTGACCGAGTGGTGAGATTCAGTCGCACAGCCATGGTGATGCGCGATCATGGTGAGCACGTGGAAAGCTTTGCACGCGTGCTCGATCCCTGGGAAATATGGCGCGAGAAGATGAGGGCCGAGCAGAACGGCGAGGCCGTTTACCGGCTGGAACAGAGACGGGGACCCTACGAGAAGCAGATTGCGCTCAGGATGGCGGAACAGGGACTGAATGAGCGCCCCGGTGCCGCACTTCGGCAGCGGCCACCGGCGACGGTGCCACTGAGCCGTCGCCAGGAGGCGACGAGGATTCCACTTCTGGCCGTTAGCGAATACGGGTTTCGTCGCGACACCGGCCCAACGCTGGTAGCCTATTCGGACGGTTTGGTCATATGTCGGGCACTTCCCGAGAATCACGAGATTCCGCTGAGGTCGCTCGAAGTGACTGACGTGAACGAACTCATTGGGAGCCTCAGCCCGGAGGGCTTCGCCACGATGGCATCGCCGCTGATATTGTCCGACGCTACCGATCAGGACTCCACCTGCTTCTGGATTAGTGGACGGGAGGTGAAAGTCTACGGGCAGTGGCGGGAGCCACTACCGCGGTCGAATAGTCCTGACGTCGAGACTGAATCGGACCGGGCATATTTCCAGCGCTTTGCCGAATTGAGGGCGAAATTTCCACCCGCCATGCTGACCAGATTGCAGAAGATTGATGAGCTGCGAGCGAGCGCTTTGAAACCTTGGTGGCCGGAGAAGATCGAAGTCAGATTCCTTGGGCTTGAGGCGGCAAATACACGTGTGATCCCATGGCCGGCGCAGTGGCCCGGGATCTATCATCCCTCGTCGCGAAAGGAGTCTGCCGATTCCTATCGCGTGTTCGTGCCGTCGGAGGATTGGCGCGAGCTACGTGCTTTTGTGGACAATCTGCCGCGGCGGACACTGGTTTTGGTCGACCTCAGTCAGATGAGCCCACGTTTGCGGCTGCCGCTACCGAGCGAGGAAGTTTGGCTGCAGCGCTGAGTCGGTGCTAATTTTTTGCCTTCTTCCCTTTCTTTGCGGCCGGCGCGTCGCCGTTGATTTCGGCTTTGGGGCCCCAGGCGGTTGGGTCGCTGAGAAGGCGGGGTTCGGCGTAGGTCTTGAGCGGGTCGGATTGCGCTTTGAGGTCGGCGTCGAGCGCGGCGCGGAGCTTGGCGAGCGTGGCGGATTGCGCGGGGTCCTTGGCAAGGTTGCGTTGCTCGAACGGGTCGGCGTAGAGGTCGTAGAGTTCCTCGGCGGGGCGCTGGTGGTAGCGCTGCACGATGGCGGCGGCGGTGGCGTCGGTTTTGGCGGCGGCCTCCCATTCGCGATAGAAGGCACGCTGGCCGAGGCGGCCCGAAACGAGATCGAGGTGGGTGGTGAACGCGTATTCGGGGTGGAGGTTGCGGATGTATTTCCAGCGTTCGTCGCGGATGGCGCGCGCGGGATAGACGTTCATGCGGGCGTCGTTGCTGTGTGTGGTGAAGATGTGATCGCGGTGGCGCGGCGTGTCGCCGCGGAGCACGGGCACGAAGGAGCGACCGTCGATGGCGGCGGGCGGGTGGCCGCCGGCGGCCTCGAGCAGGGTGGGCAGGAAGTCGGTCCACTGCACCATCGCCGCGCTGCGCGAACCGGGTTTGATGTGGCCGGGCCAGACGACCATGAGCGGAACGGCGGTGCCGTATTCGTAGAGGTTCCATTTGCCGAAGGGCCACTGGGCGCCGTGGTCGGAGCTGAAAAGGATGATCGTGTCGGCGGGGAGGTGTTCGCGCACGGCGGCGAGCACGGTGCCGAGGTCGTCGTCGGCGCGGGAGACGGCGGAGGCGTAGCGGGCGCGCCACTGACGCGTCGCCGGCGTGTCGATCCCGCCGACAGGGAGCGGGAGTTTCGCGGGATCGTAGGAGGCGTCGGCGGTGTCGGGCCAGGGAACGTGCGGCCAGTTGCTGCCGACCATGAAGCAGAGCGGCTTGGCGGAATTGCGCGGGCGTTTTTTCAGAAACTCAACCGCGGCGGGAATGGCGGCGTGATCGTGGAAGGTGTCGTGGGCGAAATAATCGAAGCCGTAGTCGGCGGTGTAGCGGTAGTGCGAGACTTTGCCGAAGGCCACGACCTCGTAGCCGAGCTCGTGAAAGTAGGCGGGCCAGGATTTGAGTTCGGCGCGCGGTTTGGCGTGATTGGATTCGGCGCCATTGCGCGCGGGGAACATGCCCGTGAGCAGCGAGGCGCGGCTCGGGGCGCAGCTTGGCGAGGTGACGTAGGCGCGGTCGAACGTCATGCCGGTGTCGGCGAGCCGCTGCATATTCGGAGTGCGGATGCCGCCGCCACCGTAGGGCGTGCAGTCGAGTTTGCCCTGATCGTCGGTGAGGAAGACGAAGATGTCGGGGCGCTTGGCGGCGGCGGCGAAGAGACCCGCGGCCAGGGATCCTGCTACGCCAAGGCTTCGCAGGACACGCCAGAGACCAAGGACCGCGAGAAAGAGACGGAGGGACGGAGAGAAGGGGGGATGGGGAGACATGAAATTTGGTGAGAGCGGTGCGGGGCGTGGCTTGAGTCGTGGCTGAGGCGTCCCGCCTCAGGGCTTTAGGGAAACGAGGCGGGACGCCTCGTCCACGACTACTCGAGCGTCCAGACTTTCACGTTGTCGATGAGGACTTCGTCGGTGGGGGCGGGGCCGCCGACGCGGAAGACGAGGCCGGGTTTTTTCACGCGGAAATCCGGCGCGCTGGCCTTGAGCGGCGGGCGGCCGTCGACGTGGGCGATGACGGTCTCGCCCTTCATCTCGAGCAGCAACGTGTGCCACTGGCCGCGGGCGAAGGCGGTGGTGGCCTTGGCGCGGACGATGGGCTTGGAGGCGGGATCGGCCTTGTTGTTCTGCTCGTTGATCGACCAGCCGGTGGGCGTGATGATGAGCGCGAAGAGGTGGCCCTGCTTCTTGAGTTCGCCTGGCGCGGGATCGAAGCCGACGTGGAAGACGCGCGCGCCTTCGAGACGGAAATCGAGCTGGACGGCGCAGTCCTGGATGGGCACAGGGCGGCGAAAGGCGCCGATGTGATTGTCGGCTTTCAGCTCAGCGGCGTGGAGCACGCCGTCGGCGACGGAGAGCGTGCCGGTGTTGCGGGTCCAGTTGGGCGGGAGTTTCGCGGCGTCGAAGTTCTCCTCGACGAGGAGCTTTCCTTTCTTGCCGAGCGTAGGCTCGGGGGCGGCGACGAGGGGACCAAGGACCAAGGACAAGAGACCAAGGACAACGACGGGGAGCGGGAGACGACGAGAGATGGAGAGTTGACGCGGCATGGGATAAGTTGATTGGAGACGCGGTGGGCGGGAGTCGGTATCGTGTCACTCGATCTCGAGAATCGAGCCGGCGATGTGGGGTGGGGCGCCGCCGGGGAGGTTCATGTAGTAGGCGACGAGCACGCGCTTCGCGTCGAGTTGCACGGACCACGAGTAGCCGAGGTCGGTGGTCGCGCCGTCGTCGCGGACGACGAACTCGGGGGCGGATTCGGCGTTGGTGCACTCGGCATCGAGCAATCGGGCGCGGATGCCGAGGGGTTTCACGCGGTAGCCGTAGGTGAGGAGCACGCGGCCGTCGCGCAGGCGCAGGCCGTGGAGCGGCTGGGCCTTGAATTTCAGGTGCTGCCAGGCGCCGAAACTTTTCCCGCCATCGGTGGAGCGCGCGAGCGCGGCGTCGCCGTTGAGTTTGTCGGTGCGGAGGAAAGCGACGAGGTCGCCCTTCACGGTCTCGACGAGGGACGTTTCGTTGAACATGACGGCGGGATCGGTGGCGACGGGGCACGCGTAGGTCCACGTCGCGCCGCGATCGGTGGAGACGAGGAGGTGGACCGCGGTGCGACGGGGTTTGGTCGTTTCGTCGACGGCGACGGCCCAGAAGAGGCGGCCGTCGCGGCCTTCGACGGGCGCGCCGCGATTGTAGGCGGGGATGGGGCGGCCGCGCGGATCGAGGTGAACTTCGGCGGCGATATGTGGCGGCGTGAACGGCCCCGACCAGGCTCGTCCGCCGTCGGTCGAGCGCAGGTAGAAGCCGCCGTTGAAGACGGAGCCGAAGAGATTTCCGAAGACGGGCTGCTTGAGTTTGGCGAGTCCGTCGGGCCGCACGAACGACCAGCCGTAGCTGAAACAAAGCAGTTCGCCGTCGCGCAATTGGAGCAGACACGGGTCCTGCGAGCCGCCCCACGCATCAGCGTAGAGGAGTTGCGGGGCGGCGGTCCATGTCGCGCCGCCGTCGCGCGAGCGGACGGAGACGAGGAAGCTGTTGGGATCGACGTGGGAGTTTTTCGCTTCGCTGAAGAGGAGGCGGTTGGGCGCGCGGCGGAAGGCGAGGAGGAGTTCGCCATCGGGGCGCTGCACGACGGAGGGGAAGGCGCAGTGGTATTGGGGGTCGGCGTAGATGACGACGTCGCGGATTTTTTTGAGGCCGGGCGCGGCGGCGAGGGAAAGAGGACCAGCGACCAGGGACAAGAGACCAAGGACTCGGGCCGAGATGCGGAGAGAGGGGGAAAAGGAGAGACGGGGAGACATGGGGCAGATGCGGGCGGAATGCCGGGTTGTGGCTGAGGCGTCTCGCCTCAGGGCTGAGAAACGAGCCGGGACGGCTCGTCCACTACTTCAATTCTTGAAATACTTCTCGATGATCCACTGGGGCTGCCACTGGTCGGGGGCGCGCTTCTTGCCGGTGAGGTCGACCTTCGGCGGGGGCTGGCTCGAGTCGTTGAGGGCGAGTTTGTCGCCCACCCGGGCCTGCCAGGCGACCAAGGCGGCGCGCAGTCGCGTGATGTGCGCGGCGTTGGCGGGATCGTCGTAAACGGAGCGAGTTTCGTTGGGATCGGTTTCCAGATCGAAGAGCTGGCTGTAGCCGAGCTTGGGGTAGCAGATGAGCTTCCAGCGTTCGTCGCGCACGGCGCGTTGCACCTGGATGTAGGGCAGGAAGACGGTGTCGCGGAGCTTTTCTTTCTTTCCCTCCCACAGCGGGCGGACGCTCTCGCCGAAAACGCCGGCGGGCGGCGCGATGCCGGTGAGGTCGCAGAGCGTCGGGAAAATATCGAACAGGTAGGTGAACGCGGTGTGCTCGCGACCGCGCGGGATGCCGGGGCCGCCGATGATGAACGGCGTGCGCATCGAGTGCTCGAACACGCTTTGCTTGCCGAGCAGGCCGTGGCTGCCGAGCGCGAGGCCGTTGTCGGCGGCGTAGACGACGATCGTGTTGTCGGCGAAGCCGCGCGTCTTGAGCGTGGCGAGGATGCGGCCGATCTGCGCGTCGAGGTGGCGGACCATCGAGTAATACTCGGCGAGCTGGTCGCGGATCATCGACTCGGTGCGGGGCCAGGCGCCGAGATTCTCGTCGCGGCCGCCGTTCATCGCGCCGTTGTCGAACGGGAGTTGGGGGAGGAAATTTTTCGGCAGCGGCGGGCGGTTGGCGTAATCGGCGGGAAAGCCGGGCGGCGGCTGGCGCGGATCGTGCGGCGCGGTGAACGCGATGTAGCAGAAGAACGGCTTGGCGCCGCCGGCGGTGTCGTGGCCGTTGAGGAACTTGATCGCGGCGTCGGCGAAGAGCTCGGTGGAGAATTTCTCGCCGGTGCGCGGGCCGACCATCTTGCCGTCGGGCGAGCGATCGTGGAGCGGGACCTTCTCGTGGTTGGACATGCCGCCGAACATCACGCTCTCGCCCTGCTGGAAAGCGCGCAGCCACGACGGCTGGCCGTTGTGCCACTTGCCGGTGCCGAAGGTGGTGTAGCCCTGCTCGCCGAAGAGCTCGCCCATGAGTTTCTCGCCGGCGAGCGTCTGGGTGTTGATCGCGAACCAGTGCTTGCCCGAGTGCAGCATCGCGCGGCTCGGCACGCACACGGCGCCGCTGTTGCCACCGAAGACATAGTTGCGGCGGAAGCTCACGCCCTCGCGCGCGAGGCGGTCGATGTTGGGCGTCGCGATGTGCGGGTTGCCGTGGGCGCCGATGGTGTCGGCACGCTGGTCGTCGGCAAAGAGGAAGAGGATGTTGGGCTTCGCGGCGGTGGCGGCGAGGAGCGAGCCGGAGCAGAGGGCGCAGGCGAGCGCGGCGAGCCGGAACGGGGTGGAGTTCATGCGAGAGAGAGCGAAGCGCCGAACCCCATGAAGGTGCAATCCGGATTCGCGTCCGATGCGATCGCGCAGGCGGGCGCGGAACTCTGCGCTTTACAACCAGTGGAGTTTTGTCGTCGGTTGCTGCGATGACCCAGCCGGCTGCGAGTGCCCCCATGTCTCGCCGGAAATTTGTGGCAACCAACGCCGCGGCGTTGGTCGCCGCGCAGCTCCCGTCGAATTTGATCGCGGCCGATGCGGCTGCGGACCGCCAGCCACTCGCGAAAAACGGCGGACCCAAAACCGTGCGCGGCAAGCCGGGCGCGTGGGTGCGCTGGGATGCGCGGGAGCAGGCGCAGGTGAAGGCGGCGATCGAGCAGGCGTCGCTTTTCTATTGGGCGGGGCGCGGCGTCAGCAAGCAGACCGCGCTGTTCGTCGAGCGCTTCAAGCAGCACTGCCCGCGGGAGCAGGTCATGACCTGCTCCTCGGGCACGGCGGCGGTGCACATCGCTGTGGCGGCGGCGGGTATCGGACCCGGCGACGAAGTGATCACCTCGCCGGTCACGGATTTCGGCACGGTGACGGGCATCCTCTTTCAGCAGGGCGTGCCGGTGTTCGCGGACCTCGGCGCGGCGACCTACAACCTCGATCCCGCCGCGGTGGAACGTGCGATCACGCCGAAAACGAAGGCGATCATCGCGGTGCACCTGGCGGGCACGCCGTGCGATCTCGCGGCGCTGAAGGCCATCGCCGACAAACACAAACTCATCCTCATCGAGGACTGCGCGCAGGCGTGGGGCGCGAAATACCGCGGCCAGCCCATCGGCACGATCGGGCACGTGGCGTGTTTTTCGCTGATGAACTCGAAGCACATCGGCACCGGCGACGGTGGCGTGGTGGCGTCGAGCGATCCGCGCATCGGGCCGGCGCTGTTGAAATTCGGCGACAAGGGCTTCGACCGCACCGCGACCGGCTTCACGTGGGATCAGACCGGCGTGCTCGCGACCAACTACCGCATGAGCGAACTGCAGGCGGCCTTCGGCGCGGCGCAGCTCGAACGGTTGGAGGCGATCGCAGCGAAACGCGCGGCGCTCGGTCGGGCCTTCATCGAGGAGATTTCCGGTCTGCCCGCGGTGGTGCCGCCCGAGTTGCCGGCGGCGGATCGCGGGACGTTCTGGTTTTTCTACTTCCGGCTGCGGCTCGATAAACTGAAGTGCACGCGCGCCGAGTTCGTCGATGCGCTCAAGGCCGAGGGGGCGGTGGCGTCGGCGGGCTACATCCCCGTGCCGGTTTACCGCACCAAGGTGTTCAGGGAGCACGCGTTCTTCGCCGGCCGCTGGCCGCTCCGGGAGACGGGTTTGACGAAGATGGATTACTCCCGCGTGCAGTGCCCCGAGGCGGAGGCGATCCTCGCGACCGGCGTGCAATGCCCGCTCAACGAATCGATGGACGAAGCCTATGTGCGCGAGATCGGCACGGCCGTCCGCAAGGTGGCGAAGCACTTTTCGACCTGAACCGTTTCCCTGGACGGCGGCCGCCCCGACCACTCTTACCTGACCCATGAATCAACCCACCGATCTGCGATCGGGCGGCGCTGCGTTGCGTCGCCTTTGGCGCCGGGCGTCCGCCTTGGTGCTGCTTTTCACCGCGACGAGCTTGCTGGCCCAGAACGGCCACGTCACCGGCACCGTCAGCAATCAGGCCACCGGCGATCTCCTGCCCGGCGCGGCGCTGACGATCGAGGGCACCGGCATCAGCGGCACCAGCGAGCGCGACGGGGCGTTTTCGCTTTCGGTGCCCGCGGGCACGCACACGCTCGTCGTGAGCTACGCCGGTCTCGATACGGTGAAACTCCCGGTGACCGTCACCGCCGGGCAGACCGCGACGCGCGAGGTGCAGCTGACCTCGTCGGTCTACCGCATGGAAAAATTCTCGGTCTCGAGCGTGCGCGAGGGCAGTGCGCTGGCGATCCAGACGCAGCGCAACTCGGACAACCCCAAGTGGGTCGCCGCGACCGATACGTTCGGCAACCCCGCCGCCAATCCCGGCGAGCTCATCCAGCGCCTGCCCGGCGTCACCACCGACATCGTCGGCAGCGAGGTGCGCAGCCTTTATGTGCGCGGGATGGGTCCCGGGTTTTCCGCGTTGATGGTCGATGGCGACCGCGTGGCGACGTCCACCGGCACCTCGGGCAGCCGCGATTACCAGATCGAGCAGATGGGCACGGGCAATCTCGAGACGGTCGAACTCATCAAGGCACCGCAGCCCGAGCAGGACGCCAACGCCGTGGCCGGTTTCGTGAATCTCGTCACGCGCCGCGGGTTCGATGCGCCCGGCCGCCGCGTGAGCGTCACCGCCGGCACGATGTGGCGCAAACGCGGGTTCAACGACACGCCGTTCAAGGACCGGCCCGACGGCCTCGACCTCTTCAGCCTCGCCTACTCCGACGTGTTCGACGTCCTCGGCGGCCGGCGCAACCTCGGGGTCGCGTTCAACTTCAACCACCGCACCTCCGCCACCACGCAGGACGAGATGGGGCCGGGCGGCGTGCTCTATAATTTCTCTCAGACCTATCTGAACCCCACGTCGGCCAACCCGCTCACGCGGCTCTTTGGCACCGGCGATTTCGGCTACAGGGCCGTCGCGCGCAACGCCGGGCTCAACTTCGACTACAAGCTGTCGCCCGACGCCTACGCCTACCTGCGGCTTTCGTTCAACACCAACGACCAATATCAGCAGTATTACCGCCCCGGCATCGGCAACCCCGCCGCCACGGCGGCCAATTTCGCCCCGGGCAGCACCTATGAACTCTCCACGGTGCTCCCCCACGCCGCCTCGATCGCGATCAGCGAGGCGACGCCGGCATTTACCAAAGACTCGCGCAACTACGCCGTGAGCGGCGGCACGGAGTTCAAGCTCCTCCACCGCACCGCGACGCTCGCGTTGCGCGGCAGCTACTCCAACGCCGACATTTCCTACCCGGGCTGGATCCGCGCGCAGGCCCGCACGCCGGCGACGGCGGCCGCCGGCATCGGCTTCGAGATCGACCGGCGCGGGCAGGATCCGTGGTATCCGCTCTTCCGCCAGACGGCCGGCCCATCGGTGTTCGACCCCGCGAGCTATGTGATGACCTCGATGCAGAAACAGTCCTACAGGGCCGGCAACGACCTCTACGGACTCCGCGCCGACTTCACGAAACGCTTCGACACCCGGTTCCCGGTCAACTTCAAGGCCGGCCTCAAGTGGGCGGACGACACGCGCACCCCGTGGACCGACCTCGGCATCTACACCTTTGTCGGCGCCGATGGCGTCGCGGGCACCGCGGACGATTCGATGAAGCCCTACGCCGACGTGCTCTACAAACAAGGCGACGGGCGCTACGGGCCGTTTCCGTTCATGTCGAAGCCGCAGGAAGCCCCGGCCGGTTATTGGAAACAGACGGCGGCCGACATCTATAACAGCTACGCCACGTCGCTCGCCGGCCGCACCAAATTCCGCGAAGAGATCTCCGCGGCCTACGCGCAGGCCGCGGTGAAATTCGGCCGCCTCCGCGTGCTCGGCGGGGTGCGCATCGAGGAAACCGAGACGGAAGGCCGGTCGTGGATCCGCAACACCACCGCCACCTGGGGCGGCAACAGCGTCGGCGGCACCAGCCTCGACGGCGCGACGGTCGCCGCCAACCTCGGGCGCGCCCAACGCTCGTTCGTGCGGTCGATTACGTCGACGGGCAAATACCGCAACGCATTCCCGGGACTCCACTTCGTCTACGACGCCGGCCAGTCGTTCCTCTTCCGCGCCAGCTTCAACCGCGCGATCTCCCGGCCGCCGGTGGCCAGCCTCATTCCGACGCTCACGGAAAACGCCGACACGCGCACCGTCTCGATGGGCAACCCCGACCTGAAGCCCTATCTCACGGATAATTTCGAGGTGAGCGTGGAAAAATACTTCGAGCCGGTGGGGCTCTTCAGCGTCGGCGCCTTCCAGAAAAACATCTCCGACTACTTCCGCACGTTCTCGTCGACGGTCGGCCCCGAGGGGATCGACGGCCAGGGCCTCTACGCGGGCTACACCCTGTCGATCGCCCGCAATATCGGCCACGCGAAGGTGCGCGGCATCGAAGTGAGCTACCAGCAGCAGTTCAGCTTTCTGCCCGGCGTGTGGAAGGGGTTGGGCGCGTTTGCCAACTTCACCTACCTCGAGACCGAAGGCAATTTCGGCACGACCGCCACCACGACCAGACTCGGCAACCTGGCGCCGCGCAGCGGCAACGCCGGAATCAATTTCCGCTACCGGGGCTTCGACGCCCGCTGGCTTGTCAACTGGACGGACGACAAATACAAGAGCACGCTGGCTCCGATCGAGATCTACGCGGAGGCGCGCCGCTCCATGGACGTGAAGCTGCAATACACGATCAACCGCCGCTACAGCGTCTTCCTCGACATCGTGAACATCACCGACGAGCCGGCGCGCACCGACGTGACGCAGAACGGCCTGAAGTTCTTCAAGACGAACCAAGGGGTGAGCTTTGCGGCCGGCATGCGCGGGCAGTTCTGAGCCGGAAGGTTGTAGTTGAGGTGGAGCGCGTTGCCCTCAACGCGCTTTCAGGATTTTCGCACGCTCTCCAAACCAGCGCGTTGGGTCCAACGCGCTCCACCGCTGGACGGCGCCGTTGCGAGGGAGCGGGAGTTCGACTGCACGCTTCGAGCTGAGAGAGCGTCGAAAAAGGGGCGGCTGGCGCGGGAGCCCTCTGACGGGTGAGTTCGCCGCCGGTCCGCTGGCGAGGCCGCGGCCCATCGCAGGCCGGGCGCTCCGCCACCGGCCTTTTTGGGCCCCTTCTGGGCTTGGCGGAACGGGCGGCGCCTGCGAAAAATCGCTCCGCTTCATGAACCCCGCGCGCCGCAGCTTCCTCAAGACCACCGGTGCGCTCGGCGCGCTCGCGCTGGCCGGGCGTGCCCGGCCGGCGGCGGCGGAGAGCAACACGCCGACGGCGGCGCCACCGCGCGGTCTTCCCGCCAACTGGCGCACGCTGCGCAAGCTCGACGCCCACAACCACGTTTTCGGCCTCGCGCATCGGCCCAACGCCGATTGGGCCGAGGTCGAGCGCCTCGTGGCCGCCGCCGGGAAACTCGGCATCGACAAACTCTACTGCTCGCGTCCGGTGACGGCGGGCGTCATGGCCAATATCGAGCTCGTGCGCGAGTCGAACGACGCTGTGCTCGCCGCCATGAAGCGCTACCCGCAGCGCATCGGCGGCTACTGTTTCGTGCAACCCGGCAACGGTGCCGCGGCCCTCGACGAAATCGATCGCTGCGTCGACGCCGGCATGGTCGGGGTGAAGCTTTACAACCAGTTCAAGTATTCCGATCCCGCCGTGTTTCCGATCGCGGAGAAATGCATCGCGCGCCGCATCGTGTTCCTCGGCCACTCCGCGTATCTCACCGACCCGCGCACGCTCGCGCTCCAGCCGAAAACCTCGAACGCCCTCGATTTCGGCGCGCTCTCGCGCCGCTATCCCGAGCTGATGCTCGTGCTCGGCCACATCAACGGCGGCGGCGATTGGGAGTGGGCGATCCGCGCGCTGCGCGATTTCCCCAACGTCTACCTCGATACGAGCGGCAGCGTGCTCGAGGACGACGCCATCGGCCGCTGCGTGCGCGAACTCGGCCACCGCCGCGTGCTCTTCGCTACGGACTCCACGATGGAAGGCTGCGTCGGTAAAGTGCTCGCGGCGGATCTCTCGCCCGAGCAGCGCGAGGACATCTTCTGGCGCAACTACCAGCGCCTGCTCGATCGGAGGACGGCGTGATCTTCGACGTCAACGCCCACGTCGGCCACTATCCGTTTCGCAGCCTGCGCGCGCGGACGGCCGCGGAGGTCGTCGCGCTCTTGGACCGCCACGGCATCGATCGCGCATTGGTTTCGTCGCTGCACGCGGTCTTCTACCGCGACGCGCACCGCGGCAACGAGGAGCTGTGGGCCGAGGTGCAACCGTGGCCGAAGCGCCTCGTGCCGGTGGCGACGGTGAATCCGAAATACGCCGGCTGGGAGCGCGACTTCGCCACCATCACCGGCGAGTGGAAGGCCCGCGCCGTCACGCTCGTGCCGGAGCACCACGGCTACACGCTCGACGACGAGTCCGGTCGCGCCGCGCTCACGAAAATCGAGGCGGCTGGCGTGCCGTTGCTGCTCACGCAGCGCTTGGAGGATCGCCGGCAGCGCCACGCATGGGATCGCGCGGAGGATCTCACGGTGGCGTCGCTGTTCGCCGCGGCGAAAGCGTTTCCCACGCTGCGTTTCATCCTGAGCAACTGGGCGGGCCTCGACGGGGCGAAACTCGCTGATGCCGGTCTGCGCGGACGCGTGCTGATCGATTTTGCCCGGCTGCAGGTGGTGTATCGCGAGGAGGTGCCGAAGCTGATCGCCGCGCTCGGCGTCGAGGCGCTCGCATTCGGCTCGCACCTGCCGTTCGACTACGTCGCGGGGTCGCTCATCAAATTGGAGAACCTCGATTTCCTTTCGCCGGCCGATCGCGAACGCGTCGCGTGGCGCAATGCGGTGAGGTTTCTCGGATTGGAGGAGAAGCAATGAATCGATACCGTTGGATGGGCGCGTTGGACGGGTGGGCCGGGCACTCCGTGCGCGGCCTTCCCAAGCACCGTGAAACGGCCTCGGCCACCGCGTCCTGTAGCGGAACGCGTGAGCGTTTCGCTCGAACTGCGAAAGCCTCACGGCTTCCGCTACGTTGCGGATGGCTCGGCATTTTGCTCCTCGCGTGCGGCCTGACGGCGGGACTCGCGGCCGCCTCCCGCGATCTTGGCGGCGGGTTCGTCGACCACGGCGTCGCCACGCCGCTCAGTCAGCACCGCGGCATGGTGGCGACCAGCGATGGCGCCGGCCGCGACGTGATGCTCGTCTGGCTCTACGATCACCGCGGTGGCTACGCCCTGCTGATGATCGATGCGGAGACGGGCAAGACGGAGCAGTTCGCCACGCCTTACCCGTGGGGCGGCGATGGACCGTTCGCGTCCCTGCTCTCGAGTCGGGGCAAATACTACACGGTGTTCGGGAATCATTTCAGCGAGTTCGATCCGGTGAAGCGTGCGTTCGCCTTCTTCCAGAAAAACGCCCCGCAGATGGCGATGAGCCTGACGGAGACGGACGACGGCACGATCTGGGCGGCGACTTACCCGAACACGGGTCTGGTCTCCTTCAACCCCGCGACGCGGAAGTTCGCCGAGGTGCGCTCGGCCAACACGGAGAACTGGTTTCAGTATCCGCGCAGCATCGCGACGGGAGCGGACGGATGGGTCTATGCCGGCATCGGCTCGGCGGCGGCGCAGATCGTCGCGCACGATCCGCGCACCGGCGGGACGCAGGCGTTGTTTGCGACGGGCGAGCGAGCGCCGGGTTATGCCACCGTGCGCGGTCATGTCGGCGGCAAGGTGTTTGCCGAGGTGCCGCTCGCCGGTGGCCCAAAGTGGTTTGAGCTGGCGGGGGGAAAAGCGCTGCCCCTCGCGGGGAAACCGGCGGCGCAGCTGAGGCCGATCATCGCCGGCGACCAGGGTTTGTTTCACGCGCGGTTTCCGAGTGGCAGGGTCGCGCAGGTGTGCGACACCGTCGAACGCACGCTGACCGTGCGCGATCCGAAGACGGGTGAAACGAAACGCGTGACGTTCGACTACACGAGCGACGGCGCGCACGTGATCGCGCTGGCGGCGGCGCCGGACGGCACGATCACGGGCGGCACGGCGTTTCCGATGCGGATGTTCCGCTTCGATGCGGCGCGCGATGCGTGGGACAACTGGCCCGCGCACGGGCAGTTCAACACGGTGACACGGCAGGGCGACCGCTTCTTCGTCGGCGGCTACACGCACGGCTTTCTGCTCGAGTGGAATCCGGCGCAGCGGTGGGTGCATACGGCCAAGAACGGCAAGAGCGGCAACCCACGCTTTCTCACCGAGTGCGATGCCGTCATCAACCGCCCGCACGATCTGCTCCCGCTGCCCGACGGCCACACGATCGTGCTGGCGGGCACGCCCGGCTACGGACTGACCGGCGGCGGGCTGTTGATCTGGGACCGGGCGGCGCAGACCCGCACGCTGCTCACCCACGAGCAACTGCTGCCGCAGCAGTCGACGATGAGTTTGGTCGCATTGTCCGAGACGAAGTTTCTCGGCGGTGCGACGACGGGCGCGGGCACGGGCGGCGAGAAAAAGGCGAAGGAGGCCGAGCTGTATGTGTTCGATGTGACGGCGAAAAAGATCGAGTGGCACGCGGCGGTTTTTCCCGGGGCGCAGGTTTACGTGGACCTCGGTCCCGGCCCGCGCGGGCTGGTTTACGGTTTCGTGGATCGTTCGCGTTTCTTTGTGTTCGACCCGGTGGAGCGCGCGGTCGTGCACTCGGCGGAGTTGAAGGATTCGTTCGGGCCGGTCGTGACGGGCCAAGGTCCGCGGGCCCTGGTGCGCGACGAGCGCGGGCGCACGTTTGTGCTGTTCACCAAAGGGATCGCGCGGATCGACGATGCGAGTTTCGCCGTGAGCTGGGTGGCGAAGTCGCCCGTGCCGATCTCCTCCGGAGGCGACGTGCTGGGCGGGCGGATCTATTTCGCCGGTGGTTCACATGTTGTTAGCTACCCGCTGCCCGAGTAGATGAGGAAAATCATTTCATTCTCGTTGGGTCCGATACCGCGAAGCATGCGTCGCCTTGGTTGGGTAGCGACGAGCGCCAGCGAGTCGAAGCGCGTCGGCTCGCTGGCGCTCGCCGCTACAATGAGTGGTCGAAGGTTGCATGGTGGGATGGGTCTAATGCCCCGGGGCTTGCCCCAGGGATGTTTACTGGGGTTGGGCTTCGCGATGGTTTCGACGGTGACGTTCGCCGCGCAACCTGGCGGCGATCTTACGTTGGCTCGCGCCGAGGCCTTGTATGCCAAGCTGCCCAAGGCGGACCCGTGGAATGACCGACCCGACGGCAGCGTGCTCGCGTGGGGCGAGTCGCACACGCTGCACGCGCTTGTGGATATGTTCGAGGCGACGGAGGAGGTGAAATATCTCGAAGAGGTCGCGCGGCGCGGTGACCGGCTGCTCACGCACCGCGACGACCGCAGCGGCGTGAAGGATGGCTCGGGTCACAGTCGCCCCGCGTGGAGCATGGGTTTGAAATACGTCGTGGCGGACGGCCGCGTGATCGATGCGGCGGGCCGCGTGCTCGTGGCGTTGCGCTCGTGTCCGGCGGCCTACAACGACGAGACGGGGATCGAAGTGGTGCCGGGCACCGGCGGGCGGTTTTCCCTGAAGATCAGCAACGCGCACTACGGACGCACCGAGCAGTTTGACGATCTGAGTCTGGAGCCGGGTGACGCGCGCTTCGTGGAAAAGGCGGTCAACGCGCCGAAGTTTACGGTTTCGCCGCGGCGCGGGCATTTCACGACGCACTCAGACCTGCTGCGCGTGACCGTCCTGGCAGCCGGCGTGCCGCAGGCGCAGCAGCTCACGCTGCGGCCCATCACGCTCGCCTACATGGGCTACGCCGGGGTGATTTATCATCCGATGCTGCGGTTTGCCGAGCAGGTGAAAGCGCGGCCGCAGTTGGCCGCGCTCGCGCCGGCGGCGGCGCGGTTCGTGCAGGCCGCGGAGGAGACGTATGCCGATGCGTCGCGTCGCCTCTGGCGCGATGGCCCCGGAGAAGGCGAGGGGTATTACCTGTGCTGCGAGCGCGGCGAGTCGTTTCCCTACGACAATATCGGCGAGCCGTTCAACTACCTCGGCCGGCACACGGCGGCGCAGCTCGCGCTCCACCGGCTCACCGGCAAGGCGGAGTATCGGGTGCGCGCCGAGAAGATGGCGCGGCTGTTCAAGAATCGCCTCACGCTCGACGCCGCGCGCGACCTCTACGTGTGGAACTACTGGTATGAACCCGTGACGACCACGGGCTGGACGCGCGCGAACAGCCCGTCGTTCAACATCCCGGAGTTTCCGAAAACCGCGCGCGTCGAGGACACCTCGCACGGCGTGCTCGACATCGCGCTGGTCACGCAGGCGCAACGGGCCGGTGTGGTGTTCGACGAGCGTGACCTGCGGCGTTTCGCGCAAACGCTGCTGCAAAACGTGCTCACGCCGCCGCGCGACGGCATCAACGTGCGCGTCGACGGCACCGGTGGGCCGCATCCCGAATACTTTGGCGCACTGGGCGGGTGGCTGGAATTGGCCGAAGCGAACCCCGAGGTCTACCGTGCAATCCGGCGGACGATCGAAACGACGAAGACGTTCGATTTCCGCACGATGGCTGCGGTGCTCAAGTGGGAGAAGAAGCTGGCGGGGCGGTGAAGCTGTTGTGTAGGTCGGGGTTTATCCCCGACACGTCGGCCCGGGTCGGACAGATGTCGGGCGTAAAGCCCGACCTACGACTCGAGCGCTACTGCTTCGCGGTCGACGCCGGCGCGAGGAGATATTTGAGCAAAAACTCGCGCTCGGTTTGCGGCGCGCCCGCGGGCGGGCGGAGGTCGTAGCCTGGGAGATCCGCGACAGCCACGACGCCGATCTCGCGACAGCGATCGTAGACCGTGCGGGCGTGTTGCGGGTGGTGGAGAAATTCGCCGCGGTCGGTGATCGGGCCGGACGCGCGGGGGGTGTTGAGATAGACGGGCGGATCGTCGCGCGTGATGAGGCCGAGCATGTCGCAATCGGCGCGGATTTTCCGGCCGGCCGGGGAGCGCAACTCGTCGTCCGTCTTGAAGCCGTAGAAACGCGGCGCATCCGTGCCTTCGCCGAAGCGCTGCGCGGCCTCTTCGCCGAGCACCTCGGGCCAGCGCAGAATGTCGTAGGAGAACTGCGTGGAGTTGGCGGCGGCGCAGACGAGCCGCGTCGATTCGTGCAGCACGGGATCGGCGTTCGTGGGGTCCGCCAGGTCGTCGTGAAACGCGAGCCAGAGCGACGTGCCGGCGCCGGCGGAGCCGCCGTAGGACGCGACGCGCGTTTGGTCGATGTTCCACTCGGCGGACTTGCTGCGGATGAACTGGATCGCTCGCGCGCAGTCGCGGAGCACGTCCTGGATCGGCGCGGTGGTGCGGTAGCGATAGTTGATCGCGGCGAACGAGACCCCGGCGTCGAGGAACGGTTTGATCTTCGCCGCGCCGCCGGCCTTGGACTTGTCGCCGGCGGTGAACCCGCCGCCGTGGATGAAGACGACGAGGGGCGTGGGTTGGTCGGACTTCGCCCGCCAGAAATCGAGCACGTTCCGTTCGTGGGGGCCGTAGGCAACGTTGGCGAAGGTGGGCGGAAACGCGGCGCTCGTCGTCGCCGATTCGGCTTTCTTCGCTTTGCCGGCCTTGCCCGCGCGCATCTGGCGCAGATACGCGCGCGCTTCCTCGATCGTGAGGACGCCGTCCTTGTTGGTGTCGGCGTCGGGGTATTGCTTGAGGTATTCCTGTAAACGCTCCGGGGAAATGGCCGGAGCGTCGGCGCCGGGGAGCGGCGCGAAGCACACGCCGACGGCCAGCAAGGCGAGGACGCGGGCAGCGCGCATGGAGTGGAGACTACTTCAGCTCCTTGATGCGGATGTTGCGATACCACACGGGGGCCTGCGCCTTGCCGTGGAGACCTTGGAGACCGATCGGGCCGTTGCGGCTGAAATCCTTGAGCGCCTTGGCGAACTTGTTCGCGGTGCCGTCGGGATTTTTCTTCGGCTCCTTCCAGTTGTTGAGGTCGACGTTCCAGACTTCCTCACCGTTGAAGATGAGCGACACCTTGCTGTCATTGCAGGTGATCGTGAAGCGGTTCCACTCGCCGACCGGCTTGGCCATGGACTTGGCAGACGGCTGCGCGTTATAGATGGCGCCGACCATCCCGCAATGCGCGCCGTCCTGGTTCTCGTGCACCTGGATTTCGAGGGCGGCGAGGACGTTCTTGATGTCGCCGGAGCGCAGGAACACGCCGCTGTTGGATTCCTTCGCGACCTTGAATTCGAGGTCGAGGACGAAGTTGGCGTAGGACTTCTTCGTCCAGATGGTCTCGTGGTTCTTGGCGACGAGCACGCCGCCTTCGACGACCCAGTCGCCGGGCTTGGTGACGGCGTTCGAAAGATCGGCCGCGAACAATTCGGTCCAGCCCTTGGTGTCGGGATGGGCCTTGGGCGCGGCGCACAGCGTCGCGGTCGCGAATGCGAAGAGGGAGATGAGCGTGAGTTTGATTTTCATGGGGAAAGGCGTGAACCGAGGAAACGCTCAACGGGGAAGGCCGGCCGCTCAACGCTCAATTTTGCCCGTGCTGCCGGTGGTGGCGACAGGTATGACTCAAACTGCGGTCAGCGATTTGTAGCGGCGGTCTATGACCGCCGAACGAATGCTCTTGGCGCAACGCCGGCGGTCATAGTCCGCCGCTACAGCCGGGGCGTTCGAACAGTGATTTCACTTTGAGTTACACCCGTTGGCGACATTCGGGTTGTTTCATCCTTGGTTGGCCGCAGTGTCGGCGCATGCCCCGGATTCCGCGTTGGTTTACCCCCGTCGCCTTCCTCGCGTGGGTTGGCGCATCGTCCGCCCAGATCGTCGCGCCGCCACCGACTCCTGCAACCAAGGCCCCGCCTCCCCCCGATTGGCGCGACATCCAGTTTGGCGCGGTCATCCCCGACGAGGAATACGTCGACCAGCCCTACCTCATGCGCACGGACGACGGCGCGTGGCTCTGCCTGCTCACGACGTCGGCGGCCGGCGAGGGTGCGGCGAGTTCGCACGTGCTCTCCACGCGCAGCACCGACCGCGGCAAGACTTGGTCGCCGCTCCTGGCGCTCGAACCGCAGACGCCGCCCGAGTCGGCCTACGCGACGATGGTGAAGACGCCCGCCGGGCGCATCTACGCGTTCTACAATCACAATACCGACAACATCCGGGAAATCCCCAACGAGGTTCGCGGCGGCGCACCGGTGAAGCGCGTCGATTGCCTCGGGCACTTCGTGTTCAAGTTCACCGACGACGGCGGCAAATCGTGGTCGGTGCAGCGCTACGAGATGCCCATGCGCGAAAGCTCGATCGACCGCGACAACGTCACCGGTGGCAGGGTGCGCATCTTCTGGCACGTCGGCCGGCCGCTCGTGCATCGCGGCGCGGTGTTCGTGCCGTTCTCGAAGATGGTCGGCATCTCGAATCTCTCGCGTTCCGAGTGCTGGTTCCTGCGCAGCGACAACCTCCTCACCGAGCGCGATCCGGCCAGGATCCGCTGGTCCACGCTCCCCGACGGCGACGCCGGGCTGCGCGCCCCGAGCGGGATCATCGCCGAGGAGCCAAGCCTCGTCGCACTTTCCGACGGCTCGCTTTACTGCACGTATCGCACCGCGGCGGGCCGCTCCGCCCACGCCTACTCGCGGGACGACGGCCGCACGTGGACGCCGCCGGCGTTCATGACTTATGCGTCCGGTGGCCGCGAGGTGACGCACACGCGTGCGGCGAACTTCGTCTGGCGCACCGCGAACGGCCGCTACCTCTATTGGTTCCACAACCACGAGATCCCGAACTTTACCGGCCAGCGCAATCCCGCGTGGGTCGCGGGCGGCCGCGAAGTCGACTCGCCCGCCGGCAAGGTGCTCGAATGGTCGCAACCGGAGATTCTCTTCTACGCCGCCGAGACCGGGACGCGCATGAGTTATCCGGACCTCGTGGAGGAGGATGGCCGCTACTTCATCACGGAAACGCAGAAAACCGTCGCGCGTGTGCACGAGGTGCCGGCGGCGTTTTTCGAGACGCTCTGGTCGCAGCCGGAAATTCGCCGCGTCACGACGCGTGGCGCCGTGGTCAACCTCGTCGGAGCAGCGTGCGCGGCGGGCAAGACTGCGAAACTCCCCGCGGCCTTCGATCTCGAATCCTCGCCCGCGGACGGCGGATTCGCCGCGGAGGCGTGGCTGCGGCTCGATGATCTCTGCGGCGGGCAGACGCTGCTCGACTCGCGCGACGCGGCTGGCGGCGGTTTCGCGCTGACCACGACGGAGTGGGGCACCGTGCAGCTCACCTTGCGCGGACGATTCGGTGGACCAAATCGCGACAACGCCGTGGTGACGGAAACGAGTTGGGACTGCGATCCCGGTGTCCTGCGCGCTGGCGCGTGGCACCACGTCGTCGCGATCGTCGATGGCCCCGCCAAGATCGTGAGTTTCGTGGTCGACGGCCAGCTCTGCGACGGGGGCAAGGCCCGGCCCTATGGCTGGGCGCGCTACCCGCGAGACCTGCGCCTCATCCCCACCACCAAGACGCTCCGCCTCGCTCCATCGCTTCGCGGCGAACTCGCCGGCGTGCGCCTCTACAACCGCCGGCTCCTCGTCACCGAAGCGATCGGCAACTGGCGCGCTGGCCGCGGCGCATCCGCCAAATCCCCCGGCCCGTAAAGAATCCCCGGAGCAAGCTCCGGGGCATTTGATCAAACCGCCATGATTCGCACCCAACATCGCTCGTTTCGTGGCACGGGTCTCCTGACCCGTGATCCCGTTCTCCACGGGTCAGGAGACCCGTGCCACTTCCCAACCAAGCCGGAGCAAGCTCCGGGGTATCGGACCCACTGCCCATGAAAGCTCTTCGCTGCGCCTCGTTACTCGTTACGCTTTCGTTCGCGTCGACGACCGTCGCCCAGACCGCGCCCGCTCCGGCGGCGGCGGGCACGCCGGAAGTGCCGGTCGTGCTCTCGCCCTTTACCGTCAACACCGACCGTGACGCCGGCTTCGTTGCCACGAGTTCGCTTGCCGGCGGCCGCCTCGCCACCGATCTCGCCGACACGCCGGCGGCCTACTCGGTGCTTACGCGCGAATTCATCGACGCGCTCGACATCACCAACCTCGCCACCGCGATCGAGTGGACCGTGAACACCAACGCGAACAACGACAACGGCGCACTCCAGAACAGCCAGGTCAACAACCTCGTCACCATCAGCCGCGGCGTGACCGCGGGCACGCCGCAGCGGAACTTCTTCCCGTTCGGCGTCAACTTCGACAGCTACAACCTCGATCGCTTCGACTTCTCGCGCGGCCCCAACTCGATCCTCTTTGGCAACGGCGCACTCGGCGGCTCGGCCAATGTCGTGACCAAGCAGGCGCGGCTCGATCGCGCGACGCGTGAGTTCACCACGGCGGTCGGTTCATGGTCGAACTACCGCACGACGCTCGACGTCAACCAGCCGCTCAGCCGCCGCGCCGCGCTGCGAGCCAACGCCGTGTGGCAGGATGCGCGCGGCTGGCGCGATCGCGATTTCAACAAAATCAAGGCGGTGTCGCTCACCGGCACGCTCCGGCTCGGCCCGGCCACCGAGATCCGGCTCGAGGGCGAATACGGCGAGAGCCGCCGCATGGCGGGCTTCACCAACATCAACGACAGCTTCGCCGGTTGGGACGGCGTGACGACGTTCAGCGCACCGCTCACGACCACGCCCGGCACGGCCAACGCCACCGGCATCAGCCGCGTGACGACGACCGGTTACTACGTGTTCGCGCCGTCGTCCGGTTTCGGCGGCGTGATGAATTACCAGAACTCCGCCATCACGCTCGGCGCCGCCGCCAACCAGCAGGTGCCCATCGGCGGCCGACTCTACGTGGGCGCCACGCCAAATTCGTCCGGCACCAACATCATGTATGCGCTCGGCCTCCCGACGGATCGCTTTGGCAAGGCGCTCGCCGGCTCCGCGTTTCGCCTGCCCGACCGCCGCTTCACGCAATCGCTCGATGCGCCGAGTTTCTGGCAGCGCTTCAAGGACGTGACCGCCTGCTTCACGCATTCGGTGGGGCAGTCGTTTTTCTTCGAGCTGGCGGGCGACGCCAACGAGAGCATGCGCTACGCGGAATATACGACCACGAACGGCCTCGCCAACACGCTCATCGACATCAACCGCAACCTGCCCAACGGCTCGCCGAATCCGAATTTCCTCCAGCCCTACAGCGAGGCGGTCCGTGCGAAGCAGGTGCGCGACTACACGTTCTACAACGCGCGTTTCGCCGCCGCGTGGCTGAAGGACACGCGCTGGGCCGACTTCAAGTTCAACGTGCTTGGCGGCATCAACAACCAGCAGACGCTCGCGCGTTTCATGCAGCTCAACGCGCTCATCGACTCCGATCCGCGCCGCTGGCCGCTCGCGAACCAGATCCGTTACCGCTACTATTGGAACCAGCCCTCGCGTCCGCTACCGCTGCTGCACTCCGTGCAACTCGTCGATCCCGTGCTCGGCCTCAACCGCGAGGTGCCGACCGCCTTCCAGCCGTTGCCCGCGCAGGCCGCGCTCAACTCCGTCACCGACGTCAGCTACCGCTACGCGCTGGCCGCCGCCAATGCGCGTTTCCTCCAGAAGCGCTTGGTCCTGCTCGGAGCCGTGCGGTTCGACGGCTACACGAACGATTTCAAATACAACTCCGCATTCGGCGACTACCCGACGAACTGGGACGGCGCCACCATCCGCTACAAGCCCGCCGCGCCGCCGGACTACGCCACGCTCACCTACGTCCCGAAGGATGCGCAGGGCCGCCCCATCGGGCCGGCCGCACCCGCGACCGCGCGGCCGCGCGACGCCAGCAGCCTCCGCCAGCCCCAATACGCCGGCGACCGTTTTCAGGACGACTTCAACTTCCCCTCGATCCGCGATCACCAGATCACCTACTCGGCCGGCACCGTCATGCACGTGCGCCCCTGGGTGAGCCTCTACGGCAACTACGCGCAGACCTTCACCATCCCCCCGGCCAACACGACCATCTTCAACCACGTGCTCGCCGCGACCGTCTCCGAGGGCATCGATGCCGGCCTCCGCTTCAACCTGCTCGACCAGCGCGTGCGCGTGAGCCTCAACCGCTACTTCACCAAGCAGAACAACCAGCCCGTGAGCGGCCCGCTGTCCGGCACGGTGTTCAACGGCATCATCGACGCCAACGCCGTCGGCGATTTCGCCGGCGGCGGCATGAACATCCGCGGCCTCACCGAGACGCCGCCCGCGTTCATCCAGGACCGCCGCCAGGCGCGCGCCAACGGCTACGAACTCGAACTCGTGGCCAACGTCACGAAATCCCTGCGCGTCTCCGCCAACTACTCGTATGCCAACGTCGATGCCGCCAACTCCGGCGAACTCACCGCCGCCTACATCGACCGGAACCTCGCGACCCTGCACCAGATCGTGATCGACGCCGGCGGCGCCATCAACGCGGCCAACCAGGCCACCGTCGACACCACCATCCCCGTGAACCAGCGCTCGCCCGATGTGAACACCGCGGTGAACAGCTGGAACTCGATGATCAC
This sequence comes from Verrucomicrobiota bacterium, assembly GCA_016235555.1. Taxonomy (GTDB): domain Bacteria; phylum Verrucomicrobiota; class Verrucomicrobiia; order Opitutales; family Opitutaceae; genus JACRKC01. The sequence goes on along the minus strand of JACRKC010000058.1, from coordinate 19,698 downwards.
CGCCCGCGCCGGCCTCGTGGCCGGCACCCAGATCGTGCAGCGCACCAGCTCCGGGAATATTTTCGCCGACTACACGTTCAGCGAAGGCCGGCTGAAAGGCGTGCGCCTCGGCGCCGGTGCGCGCTACCGCGGCCGCATCGTGATCGGCAACCGCGGCGCCGACACCATGGTGAGCCCGACCAGCGCCACCACGGCCATCGACAATCCGGCGGTGGATGCCTTCACGCCGGTCTGGGCCCCCGGTTACACGGTCGCCACGGCGACGCTCGGTTACTCGTGGCGCGTGATGAAGAAATATCCGGTCACGCTGAACCTCCGCGTCGACAACCTGCTCAACGAAGACCGCCCGCACTACATCAACACGCTGCAACGCCCGCCGAACGGCGACGTGACCAACCCCGCCCGCATCGCGACCCCGCGCGACTTCTGGTATCAAGTCCCCCGCAGCTACAACCTCACGGCGAAGGTGGCGTATTGAGCGGCGCCGGGCCGGGGTGCTCGGCCGTAGGACTACCAACGTCTGGTGATTTCTTGATGTTCGTAGGTCAGGCTTTACGCCTGACACGTCGGGGATAAACCCCGACCTACCCCGACGGCCGCACAGTCCAATTTTGATGCTTCGTTGGTATGCTTCAACGCGGTAGCGGCCGACGTGAGGAGGCCGGCATCAGCGAATTCGCGTGCAGCGGCCTCGTTTCCTTCACGGCGTCCCCCCTCGCACGTCTCGACCGATTTGCGCCGGCTCAGAAGAGCGGCGCGTTGTTCTTCGGGTCGTTGAGCAGCGCCTCGAAGCGCGGGTCGCCGCGGAGGGGCGCATAATTGGGACTGGATCGCATCACGTGGACGTTCGGGCCGGCCGGCACCTTGAGCAGCCGGGCCAGTTCGGCGATGGCACGGTCCTTGTCGCCCGTCCAAGCATAGACGATGGCCTGATGGACGCCGGATCGTGCGCCGCGGATGGGGCCCATCGCTTCACCGACCTCCACGGCTTTCCGGGCATAGCGCAGTGCGTCGGATGGATTCTCCAGGATCGCTTCCATCAACGCCAGGTTACGCCACACGCCCTCGTTGGTCGGTTCGGTTTCGATCCGCGAGCGGAGTTGTGCGGGCAGACTTTCGAGGCGCGCCCGCGCGCCGGCCCGATTGTTTTGGGCCAGCAAGACCATGGCGGCGGCCACCGCTTGGCTCTCACGGGCCGAGTAAGCATCGTCGAAATAGGGTTGCAGGCGGTCGAGCCGGCTGGCCTCGGCGAGGTCGCCGCGCATGACGGCCCAGTCCTTGCGAATGCCGATCAGCTCGGGCGCATTGAGTTCCTGCGGCGACAAACGAGCGAGGACGTCGTTGGTTTCGCGGGTCGAGCCGCGGGCATAGAACGCCAGTTGCCCGAACTCGATGGCGTCGCCGATCCGGCCCGGCCGCAGGGTCATCATCCGGCGCAGCTCGGTCATCGCTTCATCGTAGCGGCGAGCGGTTTCGCACAAAGAAACCAAGCCGCCCGCCGACTGGAGATTGCCGCGATCCAATTGGATCGATTTGCGCCGCGTGGCCAAAGCCTCGGACCAAAGGCCCCGCCGATATTGCACCACCGAAAGGCGATCGTGCGCGCTGGGATCGTTGGGCGAGAGACGGACGAGCCGCTCCAACTGTTCGGTCGCCTTGATCACGTCGCGCGTGCCGTTGAGATAAAAATCCGCCAGGCTGCGGATCACATCGAGCGAATCGGGGGCGAGTTCGACCGCGCGGTCGATCGCCGCCTGGGCTTTGGCCAGCCGGGTCGGGCTCTTGTCGAGGTTGTCGAAGAGGAAGGCCGTATGCGTCACCGCCAGTTCACCCCACGCTTCCGCAAACTGCGGATCGAGTTCCACCGCCGCCTGGAAAAGCGTTTCCCTTTTGCGGAATGCCGCCAGCCCCCGGCTCTCGCGCCGCACATCCCGGCCCTTGAGATAGAGTTCGTAGGCGGCGGAGTTTTCCGTCGGCTTGCGCGCGAGGAGCGTCTTTTCCTGCGGAGACAACGCGGCCGAAAGCGCGGCGGCGATCTTCTGGGCCAGCTCGGACTGAATCGCGAACACGTCGGTCGCGGTGTAGCTCTTCGTATAATTTTCCGCCCACACATGCTCGTCCGTCGCGGCGCGGATGAGCTGGCCGGTGACACGCACCGTGCTGCCCGAACGGCGCACGCTACCCTCCAGGATATACGCCACGCCGAGTTCCTGCGCGATCTGCCGAACTTTCTTGGTCGTGCCCCGATACTCCATGACCGAGGTGCGCGAGACCACGCGCAGTTCGCGGATGACCGCCAGACCGGTGAGAATGTCGTCGTGAATGCCATCCGCGAAGAACGCGTTGTTGTCCTTGTCGTCGCTCAAGTTGGCGAACGGCAGGACGGCGATGGATTTGTCGGAGACGGCGGGAGGAGTCGTGGCTGAGGCGTCCCGCCTCAGGTCCGGAGACGGCGGTGTTCCTGAGGCGGGACGCCTCAGCCACAGACTGGCGCCGGCGATCGCGACCAGCAGCAGCGTGGCGGCGGCGAGCCATGCCGCCGCAGGGACGCGGCGGCCCACCTTCTGCGGAGTGGCACGGGTCTCCTGACCCGTGATTTCCGGACCCACGGGTCGGGAGACCCGTGCCACTGCCAGTCCGAGCAACTGCTGCACGCGGGCGACGAAGGCGGGCGTTGTTTCGCCGTCGGGCAGGCGGGTCCATTGCACGGCCTTGAACTCGGCGGGCACTTTCGCATCGGCGTCGCGTGTGGCGTCGATGACGACGGGCAGGAGGAACGTCTTTTCCTCCGCCATCGTGTGCGTGCGCTGGGCGGCGAGTTTCCATTCGAGACGGAAGTAGCCTTCGAGCCGGGCCTGCGTGCTGGCGGAGAGGATGGGCACGAACAGCGCGCACGTGCCGATCTGCTTGCGGATCTTCGCGTCCCACGCATCGCCGCCGACGAGCTCGTTTTGATCGAACCAGACTTCGACGCCGGCCGTGCGCAGCGATTCGCAGATGCGCCGCGCGGCCGCCGCGTCCTCGGACGCATAGCTGAGAAAAACCGCTTGGCTGTCAGGAGCGGACATCGTGGATCAGGGGAGTGCTGGGACGCCGCAGACTTGAAAACCGCCGGCGCCGGGTGGCGAGTTCATTGTGCCGGGCGGGCGGCTCGAGTTCGTAGTCCCGGCTTCAGCCGGAATCGTCCGACTCAATCCTTCCGCCTGAAGGCGGAACTACGAGCGGAGGAAGTTCAGCGCCGGGCGTGGGCGAGAACGAACTCGACGAGTTCTGTGGATTCGAAAAATCCGGGCCACATGTTGTGCCCCTGGCCGGATGGGATGATGAGTGTCACGTCGCCGCCGAGGGCGAGATAGCGATCGCGGACGATTTGGGAGTTGAGCGCGAGGGGCACGATTTTGTCGGCGTCGCCGTGGAGGACGAAGAGCGGCACGCGGGCAGCGGCGAGCGGGGCGAGGCGGTCGATCGGGTTGTGTTGCGTGAGGGTAGCAGTGAGCTGCTCGACGGTAAGGCCGTAGGCGGGCGCGGCTTTGGCGAGGCTAGGGTAGCTCGCGAGATTGCAGACGGGATAGATGCCGGCGAACGCGGCGACCTTGTCGGGGTTGTCGGCGGCCCAATTGAGCAGTTGCAGGCCGCCGCGGCTGCGGCCGAGCAGCACGGGGCGCGACGAATAGCCGCGCGATTGCACGAGTTCGAGGTAGAGCCGGGTGAAGAGTTTCCGACCCGCCGGGCTGCCGTAGGATTCGCCGGCGTCGATGCCCGCGATCGCGATGCCGGCGGCGATCCATTTTTCGAACATCCACTTCTCCGCGTCGCTGGGATACGGCGGGAGCGTGGGCGCATACCAGACCCACGGCTTCGGCTTCCCGGCCGGGGCGGCCGGCGCGGAAATCAGGAACGCCGGCTGATCGGCGACGAGGAAGAGTTCGCCAGGAAGCGGGAGCTTTTTTTCCGGTGCGGCGGCGAGGGCACCGATCGGGAGCAACAGGGCGAGTAACAGGTGGGAAAAGGGCTTCATGAAGGTAACCACGGATTACACGGATAACACGGATAGATGAGCTGTGGCGCGGATTTATCCGTGTTATCTGTGTAATCCGTGGTCAAAAATCAGGGTTCAGGATTTTTTCGCGGCTTTCCCTTTGCCCTTTTTCTTCGCGGCGGGTTCTTCGGGTGCGGGCTGGAGGGGGCCGGGGTAGTCGGCCCGATCGCCTGCGGCCCACGCGAGGTCGGCTTTCACGCGCGCGGTGGCGAGCAGGGGATCGTGGTGGCGTTGCGCGTAATCGAGCAGCGCGGCGCCGAGGAGGCGGATGGCGACGCGGTGCGCGGGATCCACCTTCGCCGAGCCTTCGGCGGACATGTCGCCGACGAGGTTGTGCAATTCGTTGGGGTCGCTTTCGAGGTCGAAGAGGCTCGGCGCGGCGTTGGGCGCGACGATGAATTTGTGGCGGCGGCTGAAGACGCCCATCCAGCCTGCGCCCTCGGCCATCTCGCCGTCTTCACCTTTCGCGGCGGCGGCGCGGACGGGGCCGCCGCCGATGCGGATGAACGCCTGATCGGCCCAGCCGGCGAGTGGCGGCGCGCCACGGAAGAGCGCGGAGGCGTCGCGGCCTTCGTCGGGCGCCGGGTTGGCGATGCCCATGAGGGCGAGGATGGTGGGCTTGAAGTCCACGTTGCCGAGCGCCTGACGGACAACGGTGCCGGGCGGCACGACCCCGGGCGCGTGCAGCAAGAACGGAATCCGCGACGAGGCTTCCATCGGCACGCCCTTGTTATCGCGACCGTGCTCGCCGCAGAGATCGCCGTGGTCCGAGGTGAAGACGATGAAGGTGCGCTCGAGCACGCCGGTCTCGCGCAGCGCAGCGAGGATGCGGCCGACGTTGTCGTCGATGCACTTCACCATGCCGAAGTAGAGCGCCATCTGTGCGCGGTTGAAGACGCCGGCGAGCGTGGCGGCGTAGGGCGGAAGATTTTTCCCCGGTGACTGCGCGCTCGCGGGGCGCTGGAAGTCGAGGCCGAGGAACATCGTGTCGTAGGGCGCGCGCACGGTGTTGGGCCCGTGCGGATCGGGGAGGCTCACATGCCAGCAGAACGGCCGGTCCCGATGCCGCCGGATGAAGTCGATCGTGCGATCGGCGAGGAAGTCGGTGGTGAACGATTTCGCGTCAGCGCCGTCGACGGCGTAGGTGGGCACGCCCTGCGCATTGACCGGGCCGACGCGCGGGCCGCGCTCGTCCTCGAGGAGTTTTTTCCAGTGGCCGCGGTTGAACATGTAGCGGTTTTCCTCCCAGCCGAACTTGCGGGCGGGCGTCCAGCCGGGCCGTGCCTCGCCGTCGAGGTGCCATTTGCCCGCATAGCCGGTCGCGTAGCCGGCGCGGCGCAGCACTTCGGCGAAGGTGACCATATCGTCGCGCATCGGGAGGTCGTTGCGGATGGCGCCGGTGTTCTGCGGATAGCGCCCAGTCATGAGCGCGGCGCGCGACGGCGTGCACACCGGCGACGTGGCGTAGAACCGATCCGCGAGCGCTCCGTGGGCCGCGATCCAGTCGATGTTGGGGGTCTCGACCTTGATGCCCTCGCCCCAGATTTCCGCCTGCGCGCGCGGGAGGAGCGCGCGGTAGGCGCCGAGCGTGCGGAAATTATGCTCGTCGGTCTGGATGACGAGGAGGTTGGGGCGCGCAATCGGCGAACTCAGGGCTGGCACGGGCGCGGCGGCAAAGCCTCCAGCGGACATGAGCAGGAGCAGGGCTGGGACGAGGAAGCGGTGGATTGCTTTCATGGATTTTCGGGAGTGGCACCGGTCGCGTGCCGCGGGAGCAGGGGGCGGCGCGGCAAAGGCGTTCGGCGGGCCTATCGTTTCTTTTTCCCGCGCTTGTTGGTTCCGTCGGCAGCGGGAGGCGGTTGGAGGGGCGTGCTTCCGTCGTAGTCGGCGCCAGCGAGGCTCTTCAATGCGGAGGCTTTCCAGGCGGCGAACTCTGCCGTCATCTTCGCGACGCGATCAGGTTGGCTCGCGGCGAGGTTGGTGGTTTCCTTCGGATCCTTCGAGAGATCGAAGAGCATGACGGGAGCGGTGGGTAGACCGCCGCCTTTCTTGGTTTGGTTCCGGTCGGCGTCGAGATGCAGCTTGTAGGGCCAGTCGATCAGGGCCCCGTGGGGATTTTCCTGTCCAAGCCGAGACACAAAGGGAATCGCCTTGCCGCGCGCCGTCATCTGGCCGTCGAACAACGGCAGCAGGTTGATCCCGTCGAGGGGTTGGATCTGCTTTTCCGCCTTCGCGCCGGTGGCGGCGAGGATCGTCGGATAGATGTCCAAGGTGGAACACGGCACATCGCTCACGAAGGGCCGCGGGATGCGCGCGGGCCATTCGACGATGCCGGGCACGCGCAGGCCGCCGTCCCACAACGTGCCCTTGCTGCCGCGCAGGTGGCCGGTCGAGTTCGGGCCGGCGGCGCCGCCGTTGTCGCTGCAATACCAGAGGATCGTGTTGGCGGCGACGTTCAGCTCGCGCAGCGCCGCGCGCAGCTTGCCGACGTTGCGATCGATGGCGGCGAGTTCCCCGTAGTAATTCTGATCCGCCTCGGAGAATCTGGCGTAGAGCGCCTTGTCGGCGGGCAACGCCTCGTGCGGCACATGCGGGTTGCCGAACCATACGACAGTGAGAAACGGTTTGGCGGCGGCGGCCTGCTTGCGGATGAACTTCAGCGCCTCGTCGGTGACGATGTCGGACCCGTCGCCGCGGAATTTTTCCGGCACGCCGTTGCGACCGAGCACCGGGTCGAGGTCGAAGAAATTGTCGGCGGAGAGCCACTCGTCGAAACCGAGCTTGCCGGGCGACAGCGGATCGTCGGCGAGGATCGCGCGGCCCGGCGGGGTCTTGGTGTCGCGGTCGCCATTCTTGCCGTTGAGGTGCCATTTGCCGAAGTGGCCCGTCGCGTAGCCGGCGGACTGCAGCACCCGGGCCAGCGTGACCTCCTGCGCGCGGATCGGGGAACCCGGACTGAAGGTGCCCATGCGATGCGGATGCCGCCCCGTCATGATGCTCGCGCGGGTGGGCGAGCAGTTGAAATGCGCCGTGTAGAAGTGGTCGAAACGCAGGCCCGTCGCGGCCAAGGCGTCGAGCTGGGGTGTCTTGAGCGCCGGGTGCCCGTTGTAGCCGGTGTCGCCCCAGCCTTGGTCGTCGGCCATGACGAGGACGACGTTGGGGCGCCCATTCGGTGAGCTCAGGGCCGGCGTGGGCGTCGCGGCGAAGGCCTGCGCCAGCGTGACAGCGAGCAACGGAATCAGACAGGAGCGGGGTATCAGTTTCATGATGGTGATGCGGGGCGTCCCGGCAGGTCGTTGGGCGGGAGTCGGTGTGAGCGGCAACCGTCCACGCGTTGCCGGCGGAGGTGAGGCAAGCTAGTTTGGCCGGACCGGCGGTGGCGAGCGTGCGAATGCACCCATCGCCAGACTGCCGGCCGGAGTCGGGCGGCAGTGCGTCGCATCGTGCAGCTACGGGTGCAGGTCGCGCACGCCGTTTTTCAGGGCCATGAGCTGCTTGACCTCGGCGTCGGTGAGGGCGCGGTTGAAGACGGCGAGGTCGTCCTGGTAGCCGACATAGGCAGAGCCGAGCACGAGCTGGGCGGCGTCGGCTTTCCAGCCGAAGCGGAGATCCCAATTCTCGATCGCGCCCTGGAGCTGGCCGTTGAGCCAGAGGCGGCCGGAGGGCTTTTTCGATTTGTCGTTAAGATTTTCGAGCGTGAACACGGCATGCGTCCACGTGTCGCGCGAGAACGGCGCGCGGGCGATCTGCACCATGGGGCGTTTTTCGAACGCGATGTCGTCCCACTGCACGTTGGTGGGATTCCAGATTTCGAAGAGCGGGCGGATGGCGAAGCGGAAGAAGCGCGGCGTCTCGTTCTTCGACCATTCCAGGAAGATAAACCCCTTCTTGCCGTCGTCTCCGACGATCTGCACGGGGTCGCAGTAGCCGGGCTCGAGGTCCTTGTCGGGATCGAGGCGCAGCCAGACGGAGACGGTGGCGGACCAGGAGGGGTCGTTGTAGCCGAGCGCGCCGCCGTCTTTGAAGAGCGGGCGGATGCTGCCCTTCTTCGGGAAATGCAGGGCGCCGCCGAAACGGCCGGCGCCGGGCGCGAGTTTCACGTCGTCGTTGAGCGCGAGCGGGGCGAGGCCGGTCTTGGTGCGAATGTAGCAGGTCTTGTCGCTGCGGGAGAAATCGGCCTCGAGGCTGGTGTCGAACGAGGCGTGAAACGTGAGGGCGCCGGCGAGCGTGGCGTTGTCGGGGGCGGGCGCGGCGCTCGCGGCGAGGGCGGTCGCGAGCAGGGTGGCGAGGAGTGGGGGTTTCATGAAGGGGATGCGCGTGAGGTCTACTTGGCGGGTTTCTCCGGCGGATGGGCCTGGCGCCACGCCTGCGCGCGGGCGTGGGCTTCGGTCAGGCCGAGATCGGCGAGATATTTTGCGAAGCGTGGGTCGCTGCGAATCGGGTCGTAGCGCCGGTCGTAGAGCACATAGCCAAGGAAATTCACGTTCTGCCCTGGTGCATCCAAGGCGGCGATCGCCTCGTCGCGCCTGCCAAAGGCCAGGAGCAAGGCGCTGCGAGGGAGCCTGCCCCTGGCCGGAAGCTGCGCCATCATGGTCGTCGCTTCGGCCGTCGCTCCGGCGCCGGCGAGAATGAATACGGCGGGAAACAGGTTGTTGGGATCGGTCGGTCCGGTCGCCACCAACTGGCGCGCCACCGCCGCCGCCTCTGGCAGGAGGCCGCGGTTGAGCAGCGCGTGCCCCTTGTGCGTGAGCACCGGGCGGGAGTCCGGCTGGAGGGCGAGCGCCCGTTCGGCCACGGCGAGCGCCTCGGTCTCGCGGCCGACCTCGACGAGGCGGCCGCAGTAGTTCGCGAGCACGACCGGAGACAGGGGGTCGATTTCCGTGGCGAGGCGCAACTCGGCCAAGGCCTCATCCGTCCGCCCCTGTGACTGCATGACGCGGCCCAGCCAGGAGTGGGCCGGGGCGTAGTTGGGGTTGAGCGCGATGGCACGCCGCAGTTCGCGTTCGGCGGTGGTGAAATCCCAATCATACCAAGCGACAGCTCCCAATGAGGCCCGCGCCTCGGCTGAATCGGGATCGAGCCGCAGCGCGTGCTCGATCTTCGCCATGACGCGCGCTTTCTCCGGCGATCGACGATGTTCGAAGGTGCCAAAGGCACCGGCCTGCCCACTGCGAGAGATCCAGACATCGGCCAACGCCGCGTGAGCTTGGGCGTAGTCAGGCTCGAGCTTGAGCGCGCGATCCAGCAGGCCCTCGGCCCGGGCGAGCCCTTCCGTATTGCGCAGATTCCAAGCCTGCCGGGCCTGCATGTAGAGTTGATAGGCCTCCGGATTTATCTCCCGCTGCGACCGTCCGGTCGCGACGCCGAGCTTCAGCGAGAGATTTTTGGCGATGAGCCCGGCGACTTCGTCGTGCAGGGCGAAGATGTTCTTCAGCTCGCGGTCGAGTTTGTCGGAGACCCAGACTTGAAAGCCGTCGGCTTGGGTGAGCTTCGCGGTGATGCGCACGGTCGAGCCGTCTTGGAGCACGGTGCCCTCGACGAGATGGGTCACGCCGAGCTGCCGGGCGATTTCCGGGATGGGGACGGCTTTGCCCTTGAAGGAAAACGCCGAGGCGCTGCCGACGACCTTCAAGCCCGGCACGCGCCCGAGCACGTCCGACACCGCCTCGCTCAGGCCGTCGGAGAAAAACTCCCGCGTCGGATCGCCGCTGAGGTTCTTGAAGGCGAGGACGGCGACGGATTTTTGCGCGGCGGCGGCGGGAGCGGTAGGAGTCGTGGCGGACGCACCTTGCCTCAGGTTCGGTGGCGGTGATTTTTCCGAGGCGGGATGTTTCAGCCATAGACTGGAGGCGACGATGAGCGCGACGAGCAGCGCGCCTGCGATCCATGCCGCCACGGGGACGCGGCGGCGCGTTGGTTTTTCCGGTAGGGACGTCTCTCCGAGACGTCCGGGGCTTGCGGTCGTATCGGACGACGGACGCCTCGGAGAGGCGTCCCTACCTTCGCCGCCGAGCAGGGTTTTCACGCGCGCGCGGAACTTCTCTGCGGATTCGCCGGCGGGGAGGCGCGTCCATTGCACGGACTTGAACTCGGCGGGCACGCGGGCGTCGGCGTCGCGCGTGTCATCGATCACGACGGGCAGCAGAAACGCTGCGTCGTCGGCGATCATGTGCGTGCGCTGGGCAGCGAGTTTCCACTCCAGCCGGAAGTAGCCTTCGGTGCGCGCTTGCGTGCTCGCGGAGATGATCGGGACGAAGAGGGCGCACTCGGCGATCTGCTTGCGGATTTTCGCGTCCCAGGCGTCGCCGCCGACGAGTTCGTTTTGGTCGAACCATACTTCCACGCCGGCGGAGCGCAGCGTGTCGCACATGCGCTTCGCGGCCGCGGCGTCCTGGGAGGCGTAGCTCAGGAAGACGGCGGGGCCGGCCGGGGCGGGCGTGGGCGCGGGGCTGGACATGCGGTGGGAAGCAGTGGAGGGAGACAGAACGTTCAACGCCGAACGCCGAACGCTCAACGCTCAAGTTGCGGGGCGGGCGCGTCGGGTGGGGCGCACTTTCTTGCCCGGCGGAGGGGCGCTTTTCCAAGCGCCCAAGCTCGGCGGTTGAAAACCGCCGCTCCGTCGCTCTCTCCGGACTGCAGGAAACTGAGATCCGCCCGTTCCCGGCTTCCGGCATGGCGCGCTCGACAAAGAAGGGCGCACTATCCCGGAAAGTTCACGGCGAATCGACCAAACATGAGCCACCGAGGAGACGGAGCGCTGACACAGAGCCCACAGAGCCAAACGCGCTGTCTTGCTCCGTGCTCTTTGTGTCTGAGTTCTGTGCACTCTGCGGCTGAAACCGAACCGAGAAAACGTGCATTACCATCGGTTCGTATCGTCGCCTGCTGCGACGATTTCCAGAGCCTGGAATTTTTTGACCGCGGATTACGCCGATGGCGCCGATGATTCCGCGCAGTCTCTGCCTTGATCCGCGCGATCCGCGTAATCCGCGGTGATTCTGACTCCTTCACTTTTGGTTGCGGCTGCCGCGGTAGGAGAAATGCGGGCTGGATGGCCCGCGCCCTTTCAAAATCCATACGTCGCCCGCATCGTCCACGAGTGGCGCACGTGCGGGAGCAAAAAGCGCACGATGACGCCGGGGGCGGTGGCGGAATACGGGAGGCGGGCCTCCTGGCCGAAGATGTTCTCGACGTTGAGCTGGAGGTCGAACGACTGGCCGCGGCGCAGGGCGAAGCGTTGGCCGAGCATGCCGTTCCAGGTGATCGCGCTGCGGCCGGGGATGACGGCGTCGTGGTTGGCGGCGTCGTAGCCGATGACGGCGGGGCCGCGGTAGTTGGCGCCGAGGCCGGCGCGCACGCCGCGGGCGAAGCGCGGGGCATCGGCGGCGAACCGGTAGCTCGTGAACGCGTTGAACGTTTTCTCCACGTGGGCGAAGGGCGCCTTGCCCGTGCCGCGCAGAAATGGATCGGCGACGGAGAGACCGTAGGCGTAGACGTCGGCGAAGGTCGCGGGGTTGGTGACGAAGTCGCGTTGCGGCGTGCCGTCGCGCGTGCGCACGAACGTCGCGACCACGGCGGGTGTGTCGTCGAGGCGCGTGGCGCTGCGTTCCCAGTCGGCTTTCACACTGCGGAGGAAGGCCATCGAGTCGGAAAGGATGTTGGCCTGCTTGAGCTGGTTGCGGGCGACGTTGAGCGAGAGGCTCCAACCCGGCGCGAGGCGGCCGGTGATTTCGAACTCCGTGCCGCGGCCCTCGAGGTCGGAGGCGTCGCGCGCCTGCGACTCGGTGTTGAGCAGTGTGATACCGGCGGCGGCGACGGAGGCGGGGAGCGCCTGGCCGCGCGCGCGGAGCGTGGTGAGCGCGGCGTTGGCGGCGGTGGAGATGTTGTTCTTGGGCGCGTTGAGCGAGGGCTGGAACTGGTTTACGCCCTCGGCGCGGTAGAGGTTGAAGTTGGCCGAGAGGCGGCCGCCGAGCAGCATGAGGCGCACGCCGTAATCCTGGCCGTCGCCCTCGATGGGCGGGAGCACGCGGGCGAAGATGTCCTTGAACGCACCCTGCGGAAACACGCTCTGCGAGCGGTTGTAGGACAGGCCGAGCCACGGCAACGCGGTGACGACGGTGCCGAGCGTCTTGGTCGTGCCGAGGTTGGTGGTGCGCGTGGCGTTTTCGAAACGGTAGGGGCGCAGGAGCCAGGCGTTGGTGGAATTCGGCAGGCGGATGCCGCCGGCGTCGGCGTCCATGACCTCGGCGCGATCGCGGCGGTAGCCGCCGGTGAACACGATGCGGTCGCCGGCCCAGCCGCTCTGGAGCGCGAGCATGCCGCTGGTGTTGCGCTGCGCGACCCACGGGTAGAGGCCGTTGTAGACGAAGCCGGCCTTCATGCCGGGCGACTCCGGGATCGGGTTGGCCCACGCGTCGAGGGCGCCGCGCGCGCCGCCGGGCGTGGAAAAATCCAGATACGTGCGGCGGAGAATGGTGTTGGTCGCGGAGTCGATGGGCTGCGTGTTGCCGGGGGCGAGGTTGAACTCCGCGATGTTGCCGTTGCCGAAGTAGCTGCGCTCCTTCTGCCACGAGGCGGCGAGGCTGTGGCGGCCGAGCCACGCGCGGCGGCGGGCGAGGTTGAGTTCGTAGCCGACGGTGGCGCGCCACGTCTCGGTGCGTTGGTCGAAGAGCTGGCGGATCGCCTGCGATTGCACGTAGGGCCGGCCGACGAAGGGATTGGCGCGCGCGATGTCGGGCAGCAGCGTGCCGGGCAGCCGGCCGGCGGCGATGACCGAGTCGCCGTCGGCGAAGTAGGCGCCGGGCAGCACGGGGTTGGCATCGCCGATGGCGTTGACGTTGGGCTGGGTGAAGCCGCGGAAGTAGGTCGTGCGCGCGTAGCCGAGCTCGAAGCTGACGGGGCCGACGCGCTGGTCGATGAACACGGAGGCGAGCGTGTAGTCGTTGTTGGTGCTGCGCCCGGGACCGGCGAGGTAGGCGTTGGCGGGAATGACCTGCCCGTAGAACGGATCGTCCATCGTGCCGCCGGACGGCGCGGCGGCGGCGCTGATCGTCTCGAAAAATCCGGGACCCTGCGTGCCCGCGAGATCGGGACGCATGTCGGCCCCGGTCGTGGAAAGGCGGAACGGCTGCGCGCGCACCTGCGGAGCGTAGACGGCCTGCAGGGTGTTGATCACGCGCAGGAGCGAGGGCGCGGGGTTGGTGGCGGGCTGGAGCGGGTTGGGTGCCTTGGGCGCGCCGTTGAGCACCCAGCGCGAATAGCCGAAGTCGGCCTGCGGAAAATTTCCGGGCGAAACCTGCGCGCGCACCATGCGCTCCACCCCGGTGCGCACCTGCGTGTGCTTGAACGGCTGCCACGTCGTCGCGACCGCGGCGCCCTTGGCGCGCAACATCTCGAACTCGAACCAGCCGCGGCGGTCCTCCCACATGGCGTTGGTGCGGAGGGCGAGCTTGTCCTTGATGAGCGGGAAGGCGAAATCGACCTCGCTGCGCTTTTTCGCGAAGCGGCCGACGGTGAACTGGGCGGACTTCTGGCGGCCGTTGAGCACGGCGCGCTTGGAATTGAGGTTGAACGCGCCGCCGGGCCGGCTCGCGCCGTAGAGGATGGAGTTGGGCCCGCGGCTCACGTCGGCGCGATCGACGTTGAAGCGGTCGTTGGCGAGGATGCCGCGACTCTGGACCATGTTGGGCAGGTAGTCGCGCGTGATGACGGACTCGGTGAAGCCGCGCACGGTGGCGCGCACATCCCATGCCTGCGCGAGGCCGCCGCCGGAGTCGGTGCGCTCGTTGTCGGAGCTCGTGGCGAACTTAAGCATGTCGGCGACGTTTTCCGCACCGATGTCGGAGAGAAATTCACTCGTGAGCACGGAGATCGCCGCGGGCGTATGGAAGAGCGAGGCGTTCATGCGCGTGCCGGAGAGGGTGTTGGCGGCGCGGTAGCCCTCGTCGCCGTCGGTCGACACGAGGAAAGGGGTGAGCTGGACCGCCCCGGAGTCCGGCGACTTCGCGGGTGGGGTGGACTGCGCGGCGAGGGTCGCGGCGAACAAAGCGCCGCCGGCCAACGCCAGCAGGCGTGAGAGGGTCTTCATGGGGTGGGGAACGGCACCGAGCCAAGGCCCTCCGGTGGGCCATGGCAATCCGGCATCGCCGGAGCGGCGCCCCCCGACGCGAATGGTCGTGCGGATGAGCGCGGCCCGTCTGGTCGGGCTATTTCTTGGGTGCCGGCTTTTCCGCCGGGTGCGCCGCGCGCCACGCCTGTGCGCGGGCGTGGGCTTCGGTCAGGCCGAGCTCCGTGATGAGCGCCACGTAGCGCGGATCCTGGCGAACCGGATCGAAAGCCGGGTCGATGAACATAAGGGAGAAAGTCCCAATGCGAATCGTTGCCGGGTCCATCGCCGCCAGCGCGTCCGCCGGCCGGCCCAGGGCCGCCAAGCCCCGGAAATTTTCTCCGCCGGGATTGGCCGCCAGCATCTGCTCCGCCTCCCTGTTGCGTCCGGCCCGAAACAACACCCGCACCGCCTCGGAAGCATGCCCGGTACCCCGATAAGGCTCGCGCTTGATCAGTGCTACTGCCTCTTCGTGTCGGCCGAGCGAAGACAGGATCAACGCCTTGAACAGCGTCGCCTGCTCGGAATCGGGCTGGAGCGTGAGCGCCCGTTCGATGATCGGGAGCGCCTCGGCCGCTCGGCCCTCTTGGTCCAGGATGCTGGCGTAATTGTCCAGGATCCGCGGAGCAAACGGGTCGAGCGCGGCGGCGCGCGCCAGCGAGTCCCGCGCTTCTTCGAACCGACCGTCACTCTGTAGCACTCGGCCCAGCCACTGGTGGGCGGTGGCATAGTTGGGATTGAGCGTGATGGCGTGGCGCAACGCACGGGCCGCCTCCTCAATTTGAGCGCCATTTAGGAACAGATTTCCCAGCGCGGCGTGCGCCTCGGCGAGATTGGGGTCGAGCGCGAGCGCACGGTCCACTTGGGCGCGGAGGCGCGGAATCTCGGGTGAGTTGCGCTGGCCGAAGCGACCGATCATGCCTGCCTCGTTGGACCGCATCAACCAGACATCCGCAAGGGCGGCATGGGCCCGGGCGAATTTCGGCTCCAACGCAAGCGCGCGGTTCAGCAGCTCCTCGGCGCGGTCGTAGGCGGCCAGCGTGCGAAGGTTCCACGCCTGCCGCGCCTGCACATAGAGATCGAAGGCCTCGGGATTCACCGGCGCTTTCGAGGCGGCGGAGCCCGCGCCGAGTTTCAGCGACAGCGCCTGCGCGATCAGGCCGGCGAGTTTCTCCTGCACGGCGAACACATCCTTGGTGTCGTCCGTGATCGGGTCGAGGGTCCACTCGTTCTCCTCCGTCGCGGCGCGGATGAGCTGCGCCGTGATGCGCACCTTGTCGCCGATGCGCCGCACGCTGCCGTCGACGAGATACGCGGCGCCGAGCTTCTGGCCCTTTTCGCGCGCGGGCGTGCTGCTGCCCTTGAAGAAGAACGACGACGTGCGCGCCTTCACCGTGAGCCCCGGCACGCGCCCGAGCACGCTGATCAACTCGTCGGTGATGCCGTCGGCAAACGCCTCGTTATCCTTGTCGCCGCCGACGTTGGCGAAGGGGAGGACGGCGATGGATTTTTCGGCCGCATTCGGGGCCGGCGTAATGGTGGCGGTCGGCTTCGCCACCGGTGCCGGCGCACTTGCGATCAATCGCTGGAACTCCGGTGTGGTGCGGACTGGCTCGAACACGGGGTTCAGTTGCAGCGCGGCCCGCGGCGCATCGCCCACGGCCGACAGCTTGGTGCCGCGCCAGTCCAGCCCCGCCTTGGTGGCGATCGGTCCCGGGATGCCGAGCGTCGTCGCCAGCAATACGGCAGGAGAAGCGCAGGACCAAAACATCGATCGGAGGTCGCGGGTCTGTTCCAAGTCCCGGTAGAGGCGCCGTGCCTCTTCGGTCTCGCCGAGCTTCGCGAGTGCGCAGGCCTTCCAGAGCACGAACTCCGATGCCGAGGGATCGGCGGCGGCCAGGCGGGTCGTCACCGCCTTTACGTTTTCCCACTCGCGCCGTGCCGGTTCAGGCTGGTGGGCGATCTCGCGTGCGATGGCCATGAGTGCCGCCTTTGGCCCGCTGAAATAGTGGTCGTTGAGATAGTCGCGAGGCACCGAGCGGAGCACGGTGAGCGCCCGTTCCCAGTCGCCTCGCCAGAGAGCCACCTCGGCCGCGATCGCAGCCCCTCGATCTTCCAGCAACAACCACGCCGGCCAGCGTGCCACCGCCTGGGCCGCGCCGTCGAGGTCGCCGTGCCAGGTGAGCTTGAGCAGCGCATCGACCGACTGCGCCCGGCCGTTAACGCGGATCGCCAGCGATCGTGCCACCGCCTCCTCGGCCTCGGAGTAGCGTCCGGTCAGGGTAAAATGGATCGCGGCCTTGATCACGAGCGCCTCGGAATCGCCGCCCGGCACAGCGTTGGCGCGATCCAAGGCCGCGCAGGCATCATCCGACCTTTGTAGCCGAGCGAGGCTCATGCCAAGCAGCCGGAGGGCACGCCGATGCTGGGGCGCCTGCGCGAGAATCTTTTGGAGTTGGGTCACCGCCTCCTCGACTGGTGCGGTCGCCCCTTGCCGGCCCGATTGCCGAAGATATCCGGCGTAGCCCACCTGGGCCTCGACCGAGGCCGGTGCGAGCTTGATGGCTCGCTCCGCCTGCATCTTCAGCGCCTCCATTCGCGGAGTCGAACGATCGAATCCGTAGGTGACCAAATCCGATGAGAGCTGCGCGTGCGCTGCCCAGACTTCGCCGTCGGCGGGATCGACATTATGCGCGCGTTTCAGCAATTCCTCGGCGAGCACGAAATTCTCGCGGTTGGCGGTGTCTCCGTCCTCGAACAGCGCGCGGGCCTGTGCGACGAGTTTCTGCGCCTCGGTTTGCGGCGCGGCGGAAGTCCCGGTCGTGGTTGTGGTCCCCTGCTTCAGAGTTAAGGACTGAACTGAGGCGGGACGCCTCAGCCACAGACTGGCGCCCACGGTGCCGAAAACCAGCAACGCGGCAGCGAGCCAAATCACTGGGGTGCGGCGGGCGGGATTCGGCGGTAGGGACGTCTCTCCGAGACGTCCGCGGCTTGCGTTCGTATCGGACGACGGACGCCTCGGAGAGGCGTCCCTACCTTCGCCGCCGAGCAGCGTTTGCACGCGGGCGCAGAATTTTTCCGGGGCGTCGGCGCCGGGCAGGCGGGTCCATTGCACGTCGCGGAATTCGTCCGGCACGTGGGCCTCGGCGTCGCGGGTGGCGTCGATCACGATGGGGAGCAGGAAGGCCTTGGCGGTCGCCATTGCGTGCGTGCGGCGGGCGGCGAGTTTCCACTCGATCCGGAAATAGCCTTCGAGCCGCGCTTGCGTGCTGGCGGAGATGATCGGGACGAAGAGCGCACACTCGGCGATCTGCTTGCGGATCTTCGCGTCCCAGGCGTCGCCGCCGACGAGTTCGTTCTGGTCGAACCACACTTCCACGCTGGCGGCGCGAAGGGCGTCGCAAATGCGCCGCGCGGCCTCGGCATCCTGCGAGGCATACGAGAGAAAAACGGCGCCGCGGGCGGGCGACTGGGGAACCGGGACGGACACGGCGAAGTGGAGAAGCGGGGTCGAGATTTATGACCGCGACCGGCGCTGACGAGGAGAAAGGCGGGGGCGGGTCATCCAACGACCCGGACTCCCCTTCCGACAAGAAGAGCCTCGCAGCCGATGCTTTGCAGGGAAGATTTGCGAGATGTCGTAGCCGTCGAGGTAACGAGGCGGGAAGGGCTGACGCCGTCAAAGCCGGCCTCCTCACGTCGGCCGCTACACGGAAGAGAATCGCTCCTGACTCAGCGCTTCGGCGCGGTGAGTTTCGCGATCAGGTAATCCTGCGTCGTGGCGTGCTTCACATCCGGCGCGCCGGGGTAGACGAGATCGCACGTGACGCCGTTGGCGCGGCAATGCTCCTGGAGTTTCACGCCGAAGTTCGAGGTGTGCGTCGGGTCCTTGGCCGGCTGGCCGAGCGCGGGCGCGACTGTGTAGAAGAGATACACGGGCGGGTCGTCGCGCGTGACGAGCGCGTAGGGCGAATACTCGGCGATCCACGGGAGGATGGTGCCGCGCTGGGCGAGGAAATTGTCGAACTTGCCGAGGGCGAACGCGTGGCCGCCGTAGGTGCTGTTAGGTGTCCAGTCCTTCATCTGCTGCGGATCGAGCGTGGTCTGAGCGCCGTTGACGGCGGCGCAGAGCAGTCGCGTGGACTCGCGCGCGACGGGATCGGCGCTGGCGGGATCGGCGAGATCGGGGTGAAACGCGAGCCAGAGCGAGGTGCACGCGCCGGCGGAGCCACCGCTGGCGGCGATGCGGCTCTTGTCGAGGTTCCACTCGGCGGCCTTGCTGCGGATGAACTGGAGCGCGCGCGCGGCGTCATGGAGCGGGCCTTTCACGGGCGGCGAGACGTTGTCGGCGGTGGCTTCGGCGATGAAGCGATACTCGACCGACGCGACGGAGATGCCGCGCTTCAACATTTCCGGGAGCATAGCGCCGAGGCCGCTGAGGCGGCCGCCGTTTTGCCAGCCGCCGCCGTGGATGAACAGCAGGAGCGGCGCGGGCGCGGCGGAGTCGGCTTTCCAGAAATGGATGAGCTGTTTCGGGTGCGGGCCGTAGGCGACGTCGTAGTGCGTGGGGTTGGGCAGCGGCGGCGTGGCGAGTTCGCGTTTCGCTTCGTCGGCCGGGATGTCGCGCACGTAGATGGCGCGCCAGCGGATTTCGCCGCCGTGCGTCTGGAGCATGAACGGCCCGCGCGCGGGGAACGGCTTGCCCTTGTCGAAGTAGTTTTCCATCGGCGCGCCCTCGACGACGAGGCGCGTGTTGAACGTGACCCACACGCGCGCGCCAATCTGGCGGATGCGCAGGGTGTTCCACTGGCCGAACGGTTTATCGACGACCATGATGGGGTCGCGGCCGAGCGTTTTCGGCGTGTTGTTGAAGAGGCCGCCGGAGCCGAGGTGCGGGCGGCGATCGGGGCGCTTGGGATCGAAGACCTGGTTCTTGTCCCAGATCTGCACCTGCGGCTGGCCGCGGAGGTAGATGCCGCTGTCGGCTTTCGCGACGGTCTTGTATTCGATGAGCAGCTCGTAGTCGCCGAACTCCTCGTCGGTGGTCGCGTAGGGGCCGGTGCCGGCGTTGACGAGTTCGCCGTTTTCGACGCGCCAGTGATTGGATAAATCCGCGCGCATCGAGGCGAGCTTCGCGTCGCGCTTCTCGCCGGTGAGCTTGGCGACGTCGTGCGGGTTGAGGCCGTGCCAGCCGGTGAGGTCGCGGCCGTTGAAGAGGGCGCGGAAGCCCTCGGGTGGTTTCGGCTCGGCGGCGCGGAGGGCGACGAAGAGGGCGGACAGGAGCAGGACGACGGGAAGGACGCGCGATTTCATGGGGCTCGGGGTGAGGTGCCGCGAGGATCGCGCGGATGGCGCCGAGCGCAATGCGGGAATCAAGCCAGACGCTCGCCGCCGCGCCCGGCCTGAAAGTGTCATTTACTGAGCCTCGCGAAATAGGGTGACAAAGAGTTCGGTGGTTCGGGGAGCGCACCCGTCTCGGGTGCTGGTGCCGGCGTCTCGCCGACACCTCCGAAATCCTCGGCGAGACGCCGAGGACGGCCCGCGGGACGCGGGC
>JACRKC010000056.1 GCA_016235555.1 Verrucomicrobiota bacterium | reverse complement strand
GGGGAGCGCACCCGTCTCGGGTGCTCGTGTCGGCGTCTCGCCGACACCTCCGAAGTCCTCGGCGGGACGCCGAGGACGGCCCGCGGGACGCGGGCGCTCCCCGAACCACCGCGTGTCACTCAATTATGCGAGCCTCAGTAATCTTTCTCTTCTGCCTCGCGCCACCATCCCCTCCGCCCTGACGAAAGAGAAAGATAAAGCTTTAAGAGAAAGATTTCCCACTCCGTCCCCAGACCCGAGACCCCAGACCCCACCGCCTCTCCATGTCCGACCTCCGCTACGCCTTCCGCACCTTGACCAAGTCCCCCGGCCTTTCCCTGGTCGTCATGCTCTCGCTCGCCGTCGGCATCGCGGCCAACACGATCGTGTTCAGTTGGCTCCAGACCCTCGTGCTGCAACCTGTGCCGGGCGTGGCGGCTTCCGGGCAACTGATCGCCGTCGAGGCGCGCACGGCCACCGGCGGCTATCCCGGTCACTCCTGGCGTGACTACCTCGATTTGCGCGCGGGTGTGCCCGCGCTGGACGGCCTCATCGCCTATCGCGCCACGCCGCTCTACGTCGGCGAATCGGGCCGCGACGAGCGCGCGAGTGCGATGCTCGTTTCCGGCAACTACTTCACCGCGCTCGGCCTGCGCCCGGCCGTCGGGCGGTTCCTGCGCGACGACGAGACGGACCAACCCGGCGGCCCCACCGTCGTCGTGCTCTCGCACGATTACTGGTCCGCACATTTTGCCCGTTCGCCCGCCGCGGTCGGACGGACGCTGCAGTGCAACGGCGCCGCCCTCACCATCGTCGGCGTCGCACCGCCCGAATTCCAAGGCACCAGCGTCGGTCTCGGCTACGACCTCTTTGTGCCCGCCACGCTCGCGCCGGTGCTGCTCAGCGGCTCGCGCGAGCTCGAGTCGCGCGAGCTGCGCGGCTACTACACGCTCGCCCGCCTTGCACCCGGCGCCACGCTGGCGACCGCCCGCACCCAAACCATGGGTGTGTTCGGCCGGCTCGCCGCCGAGTTTCCCGCCACTCACGGCGCTTTCACCGCGGAGGTTTCCACCTTCTGGCGGTCGAAGCGCGGCGCGCAGACGATGTTCGGCCCCGCCCTCGCTTCGCTGCAGGTGGTGATGCTGCTCGTGCTGCTGCTCGTTTGCGCCAACACCGCCAACCTCCTGCTCGCCCGCGCCGCCGCCCGCCGCCAGGAGATGGGCGTGCGCCTCGCGATCGGAGCCAGCCCGTGGCGCATTGTGCGGCAGCTGCTCGCCGAAGGCCTCCTCCTCGCCGGCGCCGCCGTCGCCCTCGGCGCCGTGCTCGCCCTGTGGGGCATCGACGCTTTCCGCGCGCTCCCCATGCCCGGTGGCCTCCCGCTCAAGCTGGCGCCGCACCTCGATCTCGGCGGCCTGGCCTTCGCCGTCGCCCTCGCGAGCGGCTGCACGCTCCTGTTCGGCCTCGCCCCGGCGCTGCAACTCGCCCGCACCGATGTCCGCACCGCGCTCCACGCCGGCACGGTGGGCTCCGGCGCCACGCCGGCCCGCGCGCGACTCGGTCGCTGGCTCGTCGGCCTCGAGACCGCGCTCGCGGTGCTCGTGCTGACCGTCGCGGCGTGGTTCATGAAAAACCTGGTGGATCAGCGCGGCGGCGAACCCGGCTTTCGCACACGCGACATCACGCTCGCCGCCTACGATCTCGCCGGGCGCGGCTACGATGCCGCGGCCGCGCGCCGTTTCGCCCGCGACCTGCTCGAACGCGTGCGCGCGCTGCCCGGCGTCGAGGGCGCGGCGCTCTCCTCGCTCGCCCTGCTCGATCTCCACGGGCTGCCCGTGCGGTCGTTCACGATTCCCGGCCGGCCCCGCCCGGCCCCGCGCGCCGACACCGCGCTCACCGCCAACGTCTCGCCCGGCTACTTCGCCACGCTCGACGTGCCCTTTGTCGCCGGTGGCGATTTCGTGGACCTCGCCGACACCACCCGCCGGCCGCAGATCATCGTCAACGAAGCCTTCGTCCGCCGCTACCTCGCCGAGCGCACCAACATCATCGGCGAAACGATCACCACTGGTGGCGCCGACTACGAAATCGCCGGCGTGGTGCGCACGAGCCGTTACGAATCGCTCACCGAACCGCCGCAGCCAGCGATGTTCTTTTCCTACCGCGACCGGCCCGCCGGCGCCGGCCAGCTTCACGTGCGCACGCGCACGACCGAGACCGCCGTGGCCGCCGCCTTGCGCGCCACCCTCAAAGAGATTGATCCGCGGCTCCGGCTCTACGACCTCCGCACCTTCGACCAGCACGTTGATCGCAATCTCTTCATGCGCCGCGTGCCCGCGCGGCTCTTCGCCGTGCTCGGACCGTTCGCCTTGCTGCTTGCGGCGATTGGCATCTACGCGGTCGTCGCCCACGGCGTCGCGCAACGCACCGCCGAGATCGGCCTGCGGCTCGCGCTCGGCGCCGCACCCCGCCAGATCGTGGGGTTGTTTGTGCGCGCGGGCCTGCGGCCGGTGCTGGCCGGCCTCGCCATCGGTTGGGCGCTCGTGGCGCTGGTGCTGATGCACCTCCCCGCCGGCAAGGGCCCGAGCCTCGCCCTCCAGACCGCCGTGCCCACCCTGCTCCTCCTCGTGGCCGCGCTCGCCTGCTGGCTCCCAGCCCGCCGCGCCGCCCGGGTCGACCCCATGACCGCACTCCGCGCGGAGTGACGCGCCGGCAGCGTTTCGTCGCACTCATACCACTTGCGTTGCGGTTTGGCATTGTAGGCCCGGCCGATGGCTGGGCAGCCCGCCCACCGGGCGGGCCTACAAAATCCAAAGTGCCGAAGCACCACGGAACCGGTATCAAACCGGTTCCGCCCCGCCGCCGTCCCATTCGCGGGACGGTCGCGTTTCGATTCCGTGGCACACGCGGCGTGCGCCTCCGCGCCGGAATTTTTTATCTCGCTTGCGGCCAGCGCCTAGCGCCCGCCGTGCCGCTCTGGCATCCGCCCTGCAACCCACCGCGCGCGCGAGCGCTCCGTCCCGGCGGCTTCTCACCTCCCACCTCCGACCTCCCACTTCCTTTCCCATGCTCCTCGAAAACTTCCTCCAAGACGTCCGCATCGGCCTCCGCGTGCTCATCAAGGAAAAGGGCTTCTGCGCCCTCGCCGTCGCCGTCATAGCCCTCGGCATCTGCGGCGTCACCACGATGTTCTCCGTCGTCAACGGCGTGCTGCTCCGCGGCTTTTCGTTCCCCACCGCCGACCGCCTGATGAGCGTGCAGTTCATCGATCCCGCGCAGACAAATTTCTTCGGCACCGCCAACCAGATCTTCGCCCTCGATTTTCAGGACATGCAGAAGGAACAGAAATCCTTCGAGCACCTCGCGGCCTTCATCAACGGCGCCACCGTCAACCTCACCTACCAGGGCAACCCGCAGCGCTACACCGGCGGCTACGTGACCGACGCGTTCATGAAGATCCTCGGCGTCACTCCGATCATGGGCCGCGATTTCACCGCCGCCGACAACACCCCCGGCGCCGAGAAGGTCGCGCTCATCAGCCACCAGCTCTGGTCCCGCGACTTCGGTTCGCGCCGCGACATCGTCGGCCAGGCCGTGCGCCTCAACGGCAAATCCGCCACCATCATCGGCGTGATGCCGCCCGGTTTCGCGTTTCCGCAGAACGAGGAGCTCTGGATCCCGCTCTTCAGCGAATTCCCCCCGCGCCCCCGCAGCGATCGCAACAACGCCGGCTCCAACACCCCGGCCGTCATCGGCCTCCTGCGCCACGACATCACGCTCGAACAGGCCACGCTCGAGGTCGGCACCTACGCGGCGCGCTTCGCGAAGGAGTTTCCCGACACCAACAAGAATTTCGCCACCGGCTTCGTGCAGCCGCTCATCAAGACGTTCACGCCCCGCCCGCTCCAGGGCATCCTCTACTCGATGCTCGCCGTATGCGTGGCCGTGCTGCTGCTCGCCTGCGCCAACGTCATGAACATGCAGTTCGCCCGCGCCACGCTCCGCGCCAAGGAGCTCGCCATCCGCTCCTCGCTCGGCGCCACGCGCGGCCGGCTCATCCGCCAGATGCTCACCGAAAGCCTGCTCCTCGCCGGCATCGGCGCCACCCTCGGCACCGCGCTCGCCTACCAAGCCACCGCCTACCTCCTCGCCTCCGTCCGCAACCTCCCCAACCCCATCCCCGCCTACATCACCTTCGACATCGATGGGGTCGTGCTCGGCTTCATCGTGCTCGCCGCCGTGCTCTCTGCCGTCGTCTCCGGCGTGCTCCCCGCGTGGATGGCCTCGCAGGCGCACCCCGTCGAAGTCCTCAAGGAATCCGGCCGCGGCAACACCTCGCGCGGCATCACGCTCATCACCCGCGGCCTCGTCGTCGTCCAGATTCTCCTCACCTGCGTCATCCTCATCGCGTCGCTCCTCCAGATCAAATCCATCATCCAGCAGCAGACGGTCGACTACGGCTACGACACTGCCTCCGTCGCCACCGCCCGCATGGGTCTCATGGACGGCGATTATCCGACCTCCGACGCCCGCCGCCTGTTCTACGATCGCCTCCTCCGCGAGTTGCGCGCTTCGCCCGACATCGAGTCCGCCGCGCTCACCAACCGCCTCCGCATGGCCTTCACGATCACCGGCCCCGCGCGCATCGAGATCGAGGGCCGCACCTACGCCGACAACAAGG
The DNA here is from genome assembly GCA_016235555.1 of Verrucomicrobiota bacterium. Taxonomy (GTDB): domain Bacteria; phylum Verrucomicrobiota; class Verrucomicrobiia; order Opitutales; family Opitutaceae; genus JACRKC01. The sequence goes on along the minus strand of JACRKC010000056.1, from coordinate 69,209 downwards.
ACCGCCCCAACGTCAACGCCGAGAACATCACCGACGGCTACTTCTCGACCATCGGCGCCAAGCTCCGCGAAGGCCGCGACTTCCACCTCGACGACACCGATGCGAAGCAGCCCGTCGCGATCGTCAACGCCGGCTTCGCCGCCAAATACTGGCCCGGCCAGAGCGCGCTCGGCCGCCGCTTCCGCACCGTCGGCAACAACGGCACGCTCTTCGGCCCGTGGCGCACCATCGTCGGCGTCGTGAGCGACGTGCGCATGACCGGCCCCTTCAACAACCCGAACGTCGAGTCCTTTGGTTTCTACCTGCCTTATTACTCCACCCAATTCGGCCCCGCCACGCTCGCGCCCGTCGCCACGCAGTTCGCCACCATCGTCGTGAAACCGCGCAACGGCCAGGCCGCGCTCTTCGCCAACAGCCTCCGCGCCGCCGTGAAGCGCGTCGACCCCAACCTCCCGATCTACTTCGTCGGCACCGCGAAGGAGAACCTCGACAGCTTCCTCGGCCAGAACCGCATCATAGCCGTCATGTTCACCCTCTTCGGCGCCGTCGCCCTCGTGCTCGCCGCCGTCGGCCTCTACGGCGTGATGAGCTTCTCCGTCAACCAGCGCACGCAGGAGTTCGGCATCCGCATGGCCCTCGGCGCCAACGCCCGCGCGATCCTCGCCATGGTGCTCCGCCAGGGCGCCGTGCAACTCGTGGTCGGCCTCGCCCTCGGCGTCGGCGCTGCCCTCGCGATCGCCACCGTCGGCGGCAGCGGCATCCGCAACGTCCTCTTCAACGTCAGCCCGCTCGACCCCACGGTCTACGCCGCCGTGCTCGGCGTGCTCTCGTTCGTCGCCCTCGTCGCCACGCTCATCCCAGCCCAACGCGCCACCCGCGTCGATCCGATGATCGCACTGCGAGCCGAGTGAGTCACTGCCGCCCAACTTCCATCACGTTTACCACCCTCTCCGCGTGATCGAACCAAAATTCAACGACCAATCCCTCGGCGAACCGGAGGTGATGTGTCCGCCCTTTGGCATCCGTCAGCATGCGGTCAGCGGGTTCCAGGACCGGGTGCGCCGCCAGCCGATCGAGCGCCGCGATGAGCTCCTCTCGCTCGTGGCGAGAGAGCCCGTCGTGAAAATCCAGCACCCTCCGGCTCAGCATCAGCTCCCAGCGCGGACTCACTTGCCCTCCGCCAAGAGCTCGTCGTGCCGCTGTTTCAATTCCGCCAGCGTATGCCGGCGTCCCTGCTCCATCTCGTCACGAATCTCTGCCAGCTCCGCGCGGCGCGCAGGACTGTCTTCCAGCCACCGCCGCTCTCGCAAATGTGCCGACACCGCGTCGAGTTCCTCGCGCGTCAGGCGATCGATGGCCGATTTTATTTCCGCGAGCGACATGCGGTTTACGATGCACCCACGCGCACCACTGTCAACCCGACCGCCGTCCGTCATCCGGCCTTCCGTATTCGGCCTTTGACCCTAACCCTTTCCTGCCGCGCCGATGCTCTCCGACTTCCGCTTCGCCCTCCGCTCCCTCACCAAGACCCCCGGCTTCACCGCCGTCGCCGTGCTCACCATGGCGGTCGCCATCGGCGCCTGCACCGCGCTCTTCAGCGTGCTGCAGGCCGTCGTGTTGCGCCCGCTCCCCTACCCGGACCCCGACAACCTCGTCTCGGTTTGGGCCGTGAACCGCGAGCGCAACCTCCAGGCCCCGGCCATCTCATGGGACAAGTTTCTCGCGTTTCGCGAGCGCAAGGACGTGTTCCGCGAACTCAGCCTCAGCGCCGGCAACGCCTTCACGCTCACCGAGGGCAAGGGCGAACCGGAGCAGGTGTTCGGCCAGCAGGTCTCGGCCAATTTCCTCCCGGTCCTCGGCCTGACGCCCGCGCGCGGTCGCAACTTTCACGAGGACGAAGACCGCGCCGGCGGTGCCCCGGTCGCCATGATCAGCCAGCGTCTGTGGCAGACCCGCTTCGGCTCCGACCCCGCCATCATCGGCCGCGTGATTCAGATCGACGGCGTCGCGCGCGAGGTCATCGCCCTGCTCCCGCCCACGATGCCCGTGCCGTTCAACAACACCGATGTCGTCGTCACGCAGGCCCGCGAGCTCCCCTACCTTCAGCCGCAGCAGCGCGACTACGCCGTGTTCCACCAAGCCATCGGCCGTCTCGCCCCAGGCGTCACCCTCGAGCAGGCGAGCGCGCGCCTGCGGGAGATGGCGCGCCAGTTCGCCACGGCCAACGCCGGCAAGCTCGACGCCGCCAACGAAAACGAGGCCCGCACCCTCACCACGCAGGTCCTCGGCAATCTCGGGCAGACGTTCTGGACCCTCGCCGGCGCCGTCGCCGCCGTCCTCCTCATCGCCTGCGCCAACATCGCCAACCTTTTCCTCGCCCGCGTCAGCGCGCGCCAAAAGGAAATCGCCGTGCGCATGTCGCTCGGCGCCCGCCCCGCCGAGGTCGTGCGCCAGTTTCTCACCGAGAGCCTGGTCTTCACCGCCGTCGCCTCGGTGCTCGGCGTCCTGCTCGCGTGGTGGAGCCTGCAGGGCATCCAGTTTCTCGCCGGCCAGCAACTGCCCCGCGGCAACGAAATCGTCCTCGATGGCGGCGTGCTCGCCTTTGCCGTGGGCGTGGCGCTGTTCGGCGGGTTGTTGATCGGCGTCTATCCCGCGATCCAGGCCGCGCGCACCGACGTCGGGTCCGTCCTGAAGGATAACACCCGCGGCGCCGGCGGCGGCTCCGCCGCCCGTTCCTTCCGCCACTTGCTCGTGATCGCCCAGATCGCGCTCTCGCTCACCTTGCTCATCTGCGCCGGCCTGCTCGTGCGCAGCTTCTATCGCCTGCGCCATGCCGAGCCGGGCTTTGCCACCACCGGCCGCGCCTTCGGCGTCATCAACCTGCCCGCCGCCCGATACGGCACGCCCGAACTCATCCGCGAGTTCTACGCCCGCGCCCAGGAGCGTCTGCGCACCGTCCCCGGCCTCGAACGCGCCGCTCTCACCGCCAACCTCCCGCTCGCCGGCGGCGGTTTTCTCTCTCCCTACCTTGTCCAGGGCCGCCCGGTCGTGCCGTTCAGCGAACGCCCCCTCGCCACCATCAGCAACGTCAGCGCCGACTACTTCGCCACCATCGGCATCACGCTCAAGTCCGGGCGCTTTTTCGCCGACACCGATCGCGCCTCCTCTCAGCAGGTCGCTATCATCAACACCACCCTCGCCCGCAAACTCTTCCCCGCCGGCGACGCCCTCGACCACTCCTTCGTCATCGGCCCCAACTCCGACATCATCACGCGCATCGTCGGCATCGTGCAGGACGTAAAGACCAACGGCCTCAACGTCCCGCCCCCCGACGAGATCTACTACCCGCTCACGCAGCGCGGTCCGGGCTTCTGCAACCTCGTCGGTCTCGCCAAACCCGGCCTCGCCGCCCCCGCCGTGATTCCCCTGCTGCGTCGCGCCCTCGCCGAACTCGACCCCGCGCTGGCGCTCGCCACGCCGCAGACGCTGGACGATCTCCTCACCCAATCCATCGGCGTCCAGCGTCTCACCCTCGCCCTGCTCCTCGCCTTCGCCGCCATCGCCGCGCTCCTCGCCACTGTCGGCGTCTACTCGGTCATGGCTTACGCCGTCACCCAGCGCACCGGCGAGATCGGCGTGCGTCTCGCCCTCGGCGCCAGCCGCCGCGACATCCTCCAACTCATCCTGCGCAGCGGCGCCGTGCAGATCGGCCTCGGTCTCCTGCTCGGCCTCGCCGGTGCGCTCGCCGCCAGCCGCCTGCTTACGCAGGCCCTCTACGAGGTGAAACCGTTCGACCCCGCCGTGTTTGCCATCGTCGCCGTGTTCTTCGCCGTGATCGCGACGCTCGCCTGCCTCATCCCCGCCCGCCGCGCCACCCGCGTGGACCCGATCGAAGCACTGCGCGTCGAGTGAATCTTCCTCTCTTGTCCGCCGAAGCCTTGGCGAAGGCGGATTCCTCTTTCTCTTAATCTTTCTCCCCTCCGCGCCCGCACCCGCTCGCCGGCACACCTGACGAAAGAGAAAGATAAAGATCCAAGAGAAAGATTTTCCCGAGCCCCCAGACCCGAGACCCAAGAGCCCAGACCCTATCCCCCCATGACCCTCCTCCGCCACGGCTTCGCGTCGCTGCGCCGTTCGCCCACACTCGCCCTCACGATCATCGCCACGCTGGGCCTCGCCCTCGCCGCGGCCGTGGTCGTCTTCTCTTTCCTCCACACCTTCCTCCTCCGCCCGCTGCCCTACGGCGACGCCTCCCGCCTGCTCGTGATCTACGAGCAGTCGCTCAAGGGCGGCCGCGACAACTTCACGCGCGTCACCTACGGCAACTACGTCGCCATCGCCGAGCGCGCGCAGTCGTTCTCGCGCCTCGGGCTCTTCCGCAACGAGTCCGCCACGTTCCACGGCGGCGATGCCACCGAGACCGCGTTCCTCCAGCGCGTGACCGCGGAGATATTTCCGCTGATGGGTGCGCGCGCCGCGCTCGGCACCGTCATCACGCCCGCCAACGTCGAGCTCGCCGGCGTGCGCACCATCGTGCTCTCCGACGCCCTCTGGCGTCGTCGCTACGGCGCCGATCCCGCCATCGTCGGCCGCACCATCCGGCTCGACGCCACGCCGTTTCACGTCGTGGGCGTGATGCCCGCCGATTTCGTCGTGCCCAACGGCGACGACAACCCCCAGGCGTGGGCCGCCCTCCTGCCCGCCGACATCCGGCGCGACGAGCGCACGCAGCGCCGCCACCACGTGTGGGCCGAGCTGGCCCCCGGCCGCTCGTTCGCCGCCGCCGAGGCCGAACTCGCCGCGATCGCCGCCGCGCTCCGCGCCGAGTTTCCCCAGGACAACACCGACCGCGCCCTCTTCCCCGTCACGCTCCGCGACAACCTCCTCGGCGGCTTCGGCCGCTCGCTCGTGCTGTTGCAGGGCGCCGTCCTGCTCGTGCTCGCGGTCGCCTGCTTCAACTGCCTCTGCCTCCTCATCGCGCGGGCGATCCAGCGCCGCCGCGAATTCGCCGTGCGCCTCGCCCTCGGCGCCGCGCGCCGCCACCTGCTCGCGCAACTCTTCGCCGAATCGCTCTGGCTCTCGCTCCCCGCCGCCGCGCTTGCGCTCAGTCTCGCCGCGTGGGCGCTGCCCTTCGGCGCCCGCCTCCTGCCAGTCGACGCCCAGGCGACGCTCCGCGCGCTGCCCGCTCCGCAACTCGACGCCGTCAGCGCCCTCACCGTGATCGGCGCCGCCGTCGGCATCGCGCTCGCCTTCAGCGCCGTGCCGCTGCTCCAGACGCGCCGCCTCAACCTCGAAGCCGAACTCCGCCAGGGCGGCCGCACCGTCGGCGGCGCAGGCGGCACCCGCGCCGCCCGCCTGCTCGCCGCCGGCCAGATCGCCGTCGCGCTCGCGCTCCTCATCTGCGCCGCGCTGCTGGTGCGCAGCCAGCACGCGCTCCAGCGGGCCGAGGTCGGCCTCCCGATCGCCGAACTCGATCAGTTCCGCGTCGGCCTCCGCGGCGAAAAATATCTCACCAACCCCGAGCTCCGCACCCGGTTCTTCGAGCGCCTCCGCGAAAATCTCCTCACCCTTCCCGGCGTGCGCGACGTGGGCGTCGCCAGCTTCCTCTTCTCGCAGCCGCCGGTCGGCTACCAGGGCTTCGTGCAGGAGGGCGACGGCCTGCAACTCGCCGATTCCCCCAAACGCGCCCTGCCGTGCTACGTGCTCCCGAGCACTTTCGCCGCGCTCGGCCTCAGACCCGTCGAGGGCCGGCTGCTCGCCGACACCGATCTGCCCGGCCGCCCGGTCGCCGGCGTCATCAGCGCCAGCCTCGCCGCCAAATACTGGCCCGGCCGATCGCCCCTCGGCCAACGCCTGCGCCTCGACACCGTGCGCGCCGACTGGATCGAAATCGTCGGCGTGGTGGCCGACGTGCTCGGCACCGGCCACCAGCCGCGCGTGGTCGACACCGTTTACATCACGCTCGCGCAGGGCCAGCCGCCCGGCCTCGGCATGGGCTTCATCGTGCGGCACCGCGGGGTCCCGCCCGACGAGCGCACCCTCCAGGCCGCCCTCGGTAAACTCGACCCGAACATGCAGCTCTTCGCCCATCTCGCCCCCGCCGAGATCTATGCCCGCGCCGCGTGGCAGTCGCTCTTCGTCACCCGGCTCGTCGTCGCCTTCGCGCTCCTCGCCGTCGCGCTGGCACTCGCCGGCATCTACGCCGTCAACGCCTTCTTCGTCGAGCGGCGCCTCGCCGAGTTCGGCATCCGCGCCGCCCTCGGCGCCAGCACCCGGAATCTCCGCCGGCTCGTGCTCGGCGACAGCCTGCGCCTCACGCTCGCCGGTCTCGCCGCCGGCGCCGTGCTCGCCTTCGCCGCCAGCCGCAGCCTCGCGACGTTGCTCTACGCCGTCCCGGCCCTCGACCCGCTCGTCTACCTCGCCGCCGCGCTCGCGATGACCCTCGCCTGTCTCGCCGCCGCCCTCCTCCCGGCCCGCCGCGCCGCCCGTGTCGATCCCCTCGTGGCGCTGCGCTCCGAATAGATCTTTCTCTCTTGTCCGCCGAAGCCTTGGCGAAGGCGGATTCCTCTTTCTCTTTATCTTTCTTCCCCCGGAAACCTTTCCACCCTCTTTCGGTTCACAACACCGATGCACCTCCCCCGCCCATTTGCCCTGGTCCTTGGTCTCTGGTCCCTGGTCCTTGGTCCCTGGCCCCTCCTCTCTGGTCCCGCGCTGCGCGCGGCCGCCCTCGACGCGGCCCAGCCCCGGCCTGAGCTTGTCGAACGGCTCGACGCCGCGCGCGCCCTCTTCACCACCCGCGGCAAATCGAAGGACGCCCAAGCCGCCTTCGAACAGCTCGCCGCCACCGATCCGAAAAACCCCGACGTGAATTTCTACCTCGGCCAGCTCGCCAACCGCCGCGACGATCCCGCCCAGGCCCAGAAATATTTCGAGACCGCCGTCGCCGTCGCGCCCGACGACGCCCGCCATCACCACGGCCTCGGCGACGCCTTCGGCCGCCAGGCCCAAAAAGCCTCCATCTTCAGCCAGATGGGCCTCGCGAAAAAATGCGTCGCCGCCTACGAGCGCGCCGTCGCCCTCGCGCCCACCAACGCCGATTTCCGCCAGAGCCTGTTCGAGTTCTACCGCCAGGCCCCGTCGCTCGTCGGCGGCGGCATGGACAAGGCCTACGCCCAGGCCGCCGAGATCAAGAAACTCGACGCCATGCGCGGCCGCATCTGCTTCGCCACGCTCTACACCGCCGACAAGAAATACGATCAGGCCCTCGCCCAATTCGACGAAGTCCTCGCGACCACGCCCGACGACTACGCCGCGCTCTACCAGGTCGGCAAACTCGCCGCCGTGAGTGGCCAGCACCTCGACCGCGGCGCCGACTCGCTGCGCAAATGCGTCGCGACCACGCCGCCCTCGCCCAACTTGCCCAGCCACGCCAATGCCCAATGGCGTCTCGGCCAGATTCTCGAACACCAGAAGAACTCCGCCGCCGCCAAGGCGGCCTACGAGTCTTCCCTCCAATTCGACCCGACCTTCGCCCCTGCACGAGACGCCCTGTCCCGCCTGAACCGTTAACAATTCGCCGCACCCAGCCCGGCCCGCCGGGTCCTCGGCACGGCCGCCCTCGCCGCCCCCCCAACTTCATCTTTGCCACTGATCCCAGTTATACCAACGCCACCTTGCTTTCGGACTGGAGGCCCGGCCGGTGGCCAGGCAGCCCGCCCAGCGGGCGGGCCTACAACGGAAAGTCTGAAAGCTACGGGACGTTGGTATTACGTGGCGCTTCGGCACTTTGGACTTTGTAGGCCCGCCACTGCCTTTTCTTGGTATTCGACAACCGCGTCGGGCCACTCTCGAATCCGGCTCCGACTGACCGCGGCTCGCGACACCGGCGTCGCAACGACGCCCAGATACTTTGGTCGCGGTTGGTTTCCCGCACCATGACGTTCGCCGAAATCGCCGCCGCCCTTCCCCAGTCCGCCGTCACCAGCATCGACGGCCTCCCTTTCCCCCGCATCGCCTCGGGCAAGGTCCGCGAGATCTTCGACCTCGGTGACGCGCTCCTCCTCACCGCCACCGACCGCCTCTCCGCCTTCGACGTCATTCTGCCCGACGGCATCCCCGGCAAGGGCGCCATCCTCACGCAAATGAGCAACTGGTGGTTCGCGCAGACGAGCGGGCTCATCCAAAACCATCTCCTGCCCGATCAAGCCGGCGAGTTCGCCCGCCGCGGCATCACCAGCCGCGATCTCCAGCTCCGCAGCATGATCGTGCGGAAACTGAAACCGCTCACCATCGAGTGCGTCGCCCGCGGCTACCTGATCGGCAGCGGCTGGAGTTCCTACCAGAAGACCGGCGAGGTCTGCGGCATCAAGCTCCCGCCCGGCCTGCGTCAGGCCGACCGCCTCGCCGCCCCCATCTTTACGCCGACCACCAAAGCCCCCAAGGGCCAGCACGACGAACCGATCAACGACGCCCAGGGCGCCGCGATCATCGGCGCCGCCCTCTACGAGAAGGTGAAGGCGCTCAGTCTCCAACTCTACAGCTTCGGCCACGACCGCGCGAAGCAGGCCGGGATGATCCTCGCCGACACCAAGTTCGAATTCGGCACCGACGCCGCCGGCAACCTCTGGCTCATCGACGAGGTGCTCACCCCCGACTCGTCGCGCTACTGGCCGGCCGACAGCTATGCGCCCAACCAGTCGCCGCCGAGCTACGACAAACAGTTCGTGCGCGACCACCTCGTCGCCATCAAGTGGGACCAAAAGCCGCCCGCGCCCCGCCTGCCCGCCGAGGTCATCACGCGCACGCAGGAGAAATACCTCGCCGCGCTGAAGAACCTGCTCGGCCGGTAGCCGAAGCAGGCTGAAGCCCCGCGCTACTTCGCCGGCAGCGGCTGCCGCGCCGCGAGATCGTAGCGCGCCCCCTCATTCAATTCGTCGGGCTTTCCCGCAGCCGTCGCGAAAAACCGCGCGACGCCTGTCCCCGCTACTTCGCACCGATCACCGGTCACGATGATCGCCGTCGATTCATCGAGACCGATGCCGAGCAACTCGGGATGCGCCTTCAACACCACGCGGATGTCGTCCGTGCGCCCACGCGTGTTCACGTGTTGATCGATCGCAGTGCCGCGCAAGAACGCGAAGCCCTCCTCATGCCCCGGCGACATCATGATCGTGTTGCCCGAAGGCGCGCCGCGCACGAGGTAACTCCCCTGGATCGTCGCACCGGCGGAGCTGCCGCCGATCACACCGCCCCGGGCCAGCACCGCGAACAGCTCCTTGAGCGTGCGGGTGCCGAGATACGCGTCGGCGAGCCGCCACTGGCGTCCGCCGGTGATCCACACGCCGCGCGCCGTGCGCAACGGCGCGACGAACGCCTCCGTGTCGGCGACTTTCGGATCGCGCGTGTGGAGTTGCGTGACGTGCGAGGCGCCGCGGGCTTGGAGCGCCGTAACGGCGGGATCGATGTCGGAGATTTTTTCGTTGGCCGTCGGGATGACGACGACCGGCGCGTCCTTGCCGCCGGCAAGCTCGAGCAACGTGTCCCACAACGCGCCCATCTGACCGCCGCCGACCACGAGGAGCTTGCCCTGCGGCGGGCCGACCTTGGTGGGCGTGGACTCCGCGGCGATCGCCGTCGAAAACGCCAACGCGACGATGGCCGCGCTTGCCGCCCAGCGTCGCAGCCGACGTGAGGAGGTTGGCGATGGTTTGAAGTGGCACGGGTCTCCCGACCCGTGAGGCCGAACACGGGTCAGGAGACCCGTGCCACGAATCGCCTGCAAGCAGGCTCCGACAAAAGACACCGCGCGGCTCACCGCATCACATTGGACCGCCGGTTCGTGATCGAGGCGCCATTCGCGATGCGCAGCAGCTCGCGGCGCAGCCAGTCGAGCGCGGCGTTCACCGCGCGCACCTTCACGGTCGAGCGTGGGCCGGGGTAGCTGAGTTTTTTCGACCATACGCCGGCCGGCGAGAAGAGCCCGATGTAGATCGTGCCGACGGGATTGTTGCCGTGGCCGGTGGCCTCGCCCGCGAAACCCGTCACCGCCACCGCATACTCGGCGCCCAGCGTCTCGGCCGCGCCGGTCGCCATCGCGACCGCCGCCTCATCGCTCACCGCGCTGTGCTGGAGGAGCAGACACTCGGGCACGTCGAGGAGCTGGGTCTTGGTATCGTTGGTGCAGCACACCACGCCGCCCGCGAAAAACTTGCACGCCCCACACACCTCGGTGAACGCCTGCGCGAGCTGGCCGCCCGTGGCGGTCTCGGCGACAGCCACGCGCTTTTCCTGCGCGCGGATGAGGTTGGCGCACACGCGCGCGAGCGAGTCGTGGCCGAACGTCACGAAGTCCTCGCCGAGCAGCGTGGCACACTCATCGGCGATGCCCTGCAGTTGCTCGTGTGAGAGCCGGCCGCTCGGCGAACTGACGCGACAGTCGACCGCGCCGGTGTGGGCGCAATACGCCACGCTGAGCGCGTCGCCGTATTGGTCGAAAATCGGCTGAAGGCGCGTCTCGAGCAGCGACTCGCCGACGCCCGCGGTGCGAATCTGCACGTAGGACTCGCCTTCGCTCAGCAGTCCGCGCGCGGCGAGGAGCGGGATGATCTGGTTCTTGAACATCGGCTGCAGCTCGTTCGGCGGGCCCGGCAACATCACGAGCACCTTGCCATCCTGGTCGACCCACAGGCCGGGCGCGGTGCCGTTGCCGTTGGGAATCACTTCGCCCCGCTCGAACCGATCGGCCTGCTTGAGATTGTTGTCGGTCATCTTGCGGCCGAAGCATTGGAACCGATCCGAGATCGCCTGCACGATCGCCGGATCGCGCACGAGTTTCTGCCCGAGCACCTCGGCGACGGCCTCGCGCGTGCGATCGTCACAGGTCGGACCAAGTCCGCCCGTGGTGATGATCACGTCGGCGCGCGCCCAGCTTTCGCGGAACTGCGCCGCAATCGCGTCGGCTTCGTCGGTGATGGTGACATTGCGCTGGAGTAGCGCGCCGTGGCGGCCGAGCTGCTGGCCGATGAAAGTGAGGTGGCCGTTGGCCGTGAGGCCGAGGAGCAACTCGTCGCCGAGCGTGAGGAGTTCGTAGCGGACCTGCGCGACTGGTTTGCGGGCGATGGGCGAGGCACCGTTGCCGTTGGTGTTGTGGTCGGAAACCATTCTTGCGGGACGGGAGATTAGACGGATTCTGCCGGAATGCCAGCGACGGAACCGGTTAATCTCAAGGAGAAGGTGCGGCACCTGCCCGACCGGCCGGGGGTTTACCTCATGAAAGACCGGCTCGGGCGCATCATTTACGTCGGTAAAGCCAAGAGCTTGAAGAAACGCGTCTCGTCGTATTTCCAACGCGGCCGCGCCCGCACCATCTCGCAGCCGAAGATCCGCGCGCTTATCGAAATGATCGCCGACTTCGATACGATCGAGGTCAAGTCCGAGCCCGAGGCGCTGCTGCTCGAAGGCAAACTCATCAAGCAGTGGCGCCCGCGCTACAACACCGACTTCACCGACGACAAACGCTTCCTGCTCGTGCGCCTTGATCACGGCGAAGCGATGCCACGCTTCCGCCTCACGCGCCTCAAGAAGGACGACCGCTCGCGCTACTTCGGGCCGTTCGCGCACAGCGGGCTGCTCCGCCGCACGCTCGCGCAGATGCGCCGGCAATTCGGCATTCTGCTCGGCGACACGCTGCCGAAACAACTCCCCGACGGCCGCTGGCAGCTCTATGACGACGTGCGCGAGGAACTCTACGCGCAGGAGAACATCGTCACCGCCGAAGCCTACCGCGCGCGCGTCGACGCCGCGTGCGAATTCCTCGAGGGCAAATCGCGCGAGTGGCTCGAAACCCTCCGCGCCGAGATGCTCGCCGCCGCACAGAAGCAGGAATTCGAGAAGGCCGCCGAACTGCGCGACGTGGTCTTCGCGCTGGAGGAGACGCTACGCAAGACGCGCCGCTTCGAGCGACTCGACCCCACGCGTCCCGCCGGCGACGAGGAGGCGTTGCGCCAGCTCCAGGAAGCGCTGCACCTCGCCCACCCGCCGCGCACGATGGAGTGCTTCGACATCTCGCACATCTCAGGGACGTTCGTCGTCGCCTCGATGGTGCGCTTCGCCGACGGCCGGCCCGACAAGGACAATTACCGCCGCTTCCAGATCAAAAGCTTCATCGGCAACGACGATTTCCGTGCGATGGAGGAAGTTGTCGGCCGCCGCTACCGCCGGCTCACCGAAGAGCAGAAACCGTTTCCCGACCTCGTCGTGATCGACGGCGGCCGCGGCCAGATCGGCGCGGCGCTGAAGGCCTTCGTCGGCCTCGACGCCATGCCGCCCGCGATGATCGGACTCGCGAAGGAGCACGAGACGATCATCTTCCCCGACGAGCGCGCGCCGCTGAAACTTCCGCTCACCCACCCCGGCCTGCAACTGCTCCAGCGCCTGCGCGACGAGGCCCATCGCTTCGCCAACACCTACAACGCCGACCTGCGCTCGAAAAAAATCCGCGAGAGCGTGCTCGACGATTTCCCCGGCCTCGGCCCGGTGCGCCGCGCCGCTCTGCTCGAGCATTTCGGCAGCATCGAAAAACTCCGCGCGGCGAGCGCCACCGAGATCAGCGCCGTCGCAGGCTTCGGCGGCAAAATGGCGGCGGAGTTGCACGCGTTTCTGAACCCGCCGGCTTGATTCGGGTTAGGTCCGATACTCCGAAGCTTGCTTCGGCTGGTTTGCGGTAGCCGCGAGCGTAAGCGAGTGGTGGCTCGTCCACTCGCTTACGCTCGCGGCTACGGGTGACTTGCGAAGTATGAGCAACGGCGGGGCACGTAACCTTCCGGCTTCGCGAGCGAACTGACTCAGCCGCCATCGCAAAGGCTTGTTCACGCTGTGGCACTTCGAACAGGATGAGGCATGCAAACCGTCTTCAGCCACATCGTGCAAAAGCGGCTTTCCCACGAAGGCGAAAACGTCGCAACCGAGGCACTCGCATTCCTGCTTTCTCGCGAGGCCACCCGGAAAGGCATGATGAAATTGCTCCGCGGTATCGTCCCGCAATTGCCCAATCTGTGGTTCAGCACCCAAGACAGCGAAGATAATAACCGTCCCGACATGTGGGATCGCGATGAAGCGAGCCGGCCTCACGTCTTCGTCGAAAACAAATTTTGGGCGGGCCTCACGGAAAATCAGCCGGCCTCCTATCTCCGAATTCTCGAGAAACAGGACCACCCCACCATCCTCTTGGTGATCGCACCCAAAGCTCGGATGCAAACTCTGGCGCGGGAGCTCGAACGAAAACTGGGCGAAGCCGGGATTGTTGCGACCGAGCAGGCGGCGCCGGCGGGGCTGGTTTGCTCGTTCACTACGAGCATTCGACCGAGTCTGGCATTAACCTCGTGGGAGAAACTGTTCTCGTTCCTTGAACTGGAACTGGCTGACGACCCGACGGCGAGAAACGACCTGCAACAGTTGCGCGCGCTCTGTGACGCCGTCGACGACGAGGCGTTCGCACCGTTCTCCGCAGAACAGGTTTCCGACCAGCGCAGTCCGGCGTTTGTTCTCCAGCTCACTTCACTGGTGCAAGAGGTCGTGGCGTTGGCAGTCAAAGGTGGGATCCTCGATATCAAGCGGCTGAATCCACAAGCGGACTTCAGCCGGATGGGCCGCTACGCTTACTTTGGACAGGAGCGACAAGTAGGTGTGTGGGTCGGGATTCACTTTGCATTGTGGAAAAGCCACGGCGGCACCCCGCTCTGGGTGGTATTTCCGTCCGAATTTGGGCGGTCGAGTGAGATGCGTCCGCTACTCGAACCTTGGGCAGCCAAGACTCGCGTTGCCATCGCGATGGACAAAGGCGCCGACATCGCCGTGGCGCTGGACCTCAAAGTCGGCGAGGAGAAAGACGCGGTCGTGAGAGGAATTATTGAGCGCCTAAAACAACTGGCGAGCGTTGCCGCTTTGTTAAGACCGCGTCCCGAACCCACCGCGCCTTCGGATGGCCCGTGAGTCGTCCGATACTGGGACTCGAGGTTGAGGCAGAGTTTTCTCACCGAATACCCGTCCATCTCCATGCGCCTCCTTTCCAAATCGAGACTCATTGCCTTTCGCCAGTGTCCGAAGCGCCTGTGGCTGGAGGTCCATCGTCCCGATTTGCGCGAAGACTCGATCGCCACGCTGGCCAGCTTCCACGTCGGCCACCAAGTCGGCGACATCGCCCGGCGCATCTACGATCCGAAGGGAAAGGGAACCGTCATCGATGTGAAGGCGGAAGGCTATGACGGAGCCATCGCCCGCACCGAGAAGTTGCTGGCCCATTCGCGGCAGCCGATTTTTGAGGCCGGATTCCGGGCCGCGGGCGGACTGGCCTTTGCCGATGTGATGCTGCCCGAGGACGATGCTGGCGGGCGGGCGTGGCGGATGGTGGAGGTGAAGTCGTCGACCAGCGTGAAGGACTATCATCGAGATGACGTGGCGGTGCAGGCGTTCATCGCCCGGGCGGCGGGAGTCAAATTGAAATCCGTGGCTGTGGCGTGCATCGACAGTTCCTGGGTTTATCCGGGAGGAGAAGACTACCGGGGCCTGCTGAAGGAAACCGAACTCTCGGAGGAGACCTTCGCTCGAAACGATGAAGTCAAAGACTGGATGGCCGGGGCGCAGAATGTCGTGAGCCAGCCCACCGAGCCCGCAATCGGCGTCGGTCCTCACTGCCACATCCCGTTTGATTGTGGGTTCTGCGTTCACTGCAACCGGGCCACGCCACCGACGGAGCACCCGATCGACTGGCTGCCGCACTTGTCTACTACGCAACGCCGGCGGCTGGCCGAATTGGGCGTCAATGACCTGCGCGCGGTGCCGGATGAGCTGCTCAACGGCAAGCAACGCCTGGTCAAAAAACACACACTCAACAAAACCGTGTTTTTTGACGCTGCCGGCGCAGCCGCCGATCTCGTGGTGCATGATTTCCCGGCCTATTTCCTCGACTTCGAGACGATCCAGTTTGCCGTGCCCATCTGGAAAGGAACGCGCCCTTACCAGCAGATTCCTTTCCAGTTCAGCCTGCATGCACTCTCGAAGTCCGGCCAACTGTCGGAAAGCGCCTTCCTCGATCTCTCGGGCCATGACCCGTCCGAATCTCTTGCCAGGACATTGATCGCTGCCTGCGGTGTGAGCGGGCCGATCTTCGTCTACAATGCGGGGTTTGAGACCGCCCGGATTGACGAGCTGGCCAACCGCTACCCCGATTTGGCCCGGCCGCTGTTGGCCCTCAATGCGAGGGTGGTCGATCTCCTTCCCATCGTCCGCCGCCGCTACTATCACCCGATCCAAAGGGGAAGCTGGAGCATCAAGGCCGTGCTGCCCGCGGCAGTCCCGGAATTGACCTATGACGTGCTCGCCGGCGTGAAGGACGGGGAAGCAGCCATGGCCGCCTTTTGTGAAGCGATTCAACCAGGCACCGCCGAAGAGCGCAAAAGCGAGATCGAGCGCCAGCTCCTTGCCTATTGCCGGCTTGATACGTTTGCCCTCGTCCGGCTCTGGCAGTTTTTCAATAGGCGGCACGAACCGGCCCCGGAAGGTGAGCGGGCAAGGAACGCAACACCGAGGAACCGCTGATCCACGCTGATTTTCGCTAATCCGAAATCAGCGACGATAAGCGAAGATCAGCGGTTAAAGCTGGGTTCGGTTTCGTGTCCTTCGTTCACTATCCCTCAACTTGCACGCCTCCCGCGACGATCTTTTCCAATCAACTCACCGCGGATCACGCAGATCGCGCGGATGGTCCGGGGCCTTCCTGCCTTTATCTGCGAAATCTGCGTCATCCGTGGTCAAAAATGCCTTGGTCCGCGCATTGCTTGCGGCGATGCCGCGCTGGGGGTTTCGTAGTTCTTCCAACGGCGCAGATTCAAGCCGTTCACCGCAACTGCACGTCCCACACCTTCGAGCGGCCCGAGGTCGCGCCGACGACGGCGGTCACGTCGAGGATCGTCACGTCCAGGCCAGAATTCGTGAAGGGGTGCAGCAGCGTGGAATCTTCAGGCGCGACTCAACGAAATCGTGTCGATGAAGACCCCGTGCTTCCGAAATTCGCCCGGCGTGGCGCTGTGCAGATACTCGCGCACCTTGGGCGAGTCGTCGGCAAACCACGGAGTCGTCAGGAAGCGGTCCTGCGCCTGCGTCCAAGCGGGAGGGGCATCATTCGAATTTTCCACGGCGAGCCGCTCGGCCAGTGCCGCGGCAAACGCGTCGGCCACGTCTCCCTGCGGAAACTTCTCGCGGAGCAGGGACGGCGCGATCCGCCAGCAGTCGGCGATCGGCAGGTCGTGCTGGCGGCGGTAGCGAATCTCGTCGAGGAAATCGCCCAGCGCCAAGCCCCACGCTTCGATGGAATCCGCGCGCTCGGCGACCTCGCGCAGGCTTTCAGGGCGGCGGATGACGGCGTTCATTGGCGATTTCAAGCGCGCGCTCGGCGACGAGACGTTGTCGGTCATCGAGCGGTTCACCGTAGAATCGCTCAAAGGTCTCGTCGATCTGCGCGAGGGACTTTGTGCCGGTATGCGTTATCAGAAAGGCGAGATCATGCAAGTCCCCGCCATGCCCCGGTCGAGGCAGGCGGGCGGCGCGCGCCTTCATCGCGAGCATTTTGCGAGCGGTCGGCCGTGAGAATCGGATACCCGGCACCGCCGCCAGCTCGTCGAAAGCCATATTCGCGGTGGGACCGGCATTCGGTGCAAATTTGCCAACTTGATCGTTCAACCTGTCGGGTGCGAGCGCCAGCTCTGCCGCGACCTCGGTGATCAGGGGTTGCAACGCTTCCCGCGGTTGAAAGGTGGCATCCACATCCTTCGTGCCCTCACGCTGGTTGTAAGCCAGCATCATCACCGTGCCGCCGTAGATCGCGATTTCGGGAGCAAGGCCGGCGGCCGCGGCCTTCTGACCGAGAAGCGTGAGAGCTTTGATGACCGTCTCCTTTTCCATGCGCTTGCCCAACGAGGCCGCAGGCGCTCCGCCGAGGCAAGCGTGGAGCAGACCGCAACGAGCCGTTCACCGCAACTGCACGTCCCACACTTTTGAGCGACGGGAGGTTGTGCCGGCGGCGGCGGTGACGTCGAGGATCGTCACGTAGTTGCCCGGTTTCTTGAACGTGTGGATCGGGTGCTGTTCGGTGGAGGTTTCGCCGTCGCCGAAGTCCCATTTCCATGCAGCGGGTTTCGCGGTTCCGATCGTCTCATCGGTAAACGCGACGACGCGGCGGTCGTGGTCGACGACGGAGAAGCTCCAGCGCGCTTCGAGGGCGGGCAGCAGGGCCGGCTCGAGCGGCATGAGTTTGAAGGCGCAGAGTTCGCTCGCGTGGCTGTGCGACGTGCGCACGCGGGAGAGGGTCCAGAAGCCGTTGTTCGCGTTCTTCTTTTCGTCGTCGTAGTCGATCACGATGAAGCTGAGGCCGATGATTTTGTTTTCGCGGAGCACCGATTCGACGGCGCGCGCGGGGCCCTCGGGGCCGGCGTAGTCGTAGGGCGTGATCCAGAATTCGAGCGTGAGTTTGCCGGGCTGGCCGGGCTTGAAGTCGTAGCGGCATTTCGCGTTGGCGTGGGGAAACTCTTTCGTCCACGTGGCGGCGTTCCATGCCATGCACCAGTCCTTCGACGCGGCGGGCGTGAAGATGTGGTAGTTCTGCGCGTGCACGCCGTGGATCGCCCACCGCGCGGCGTCGGCGCTGATCCGCGAGTCGGGCGCGGCGGTGGGCTTGCCGACTTTTTCCTCGGTCCAGACGCGCGAGCCGGGCACGAAGGCGCCGCCGGACGCGTCGCCGTCGACCATGATTTCGAGGGTGTCGTTGTGCAGGTCGGGCCGGCCGAAGTCCCAGTAGTTGTCGTAGGCTTCGTAGAGGACGTAGAGGCGGTTGAGGCTCTTGATCCAGCCGACGCGGAGTTTCACGTCGAGGTTCTGCGGATCGCGCGCGCGGTTCGGTTTCCCGTCGTCGACGAATTGGTCCAGGCCGATGGCGTAACTGGCGGGCACGAGGTCCCAGTCCGACGGATCGCCGTCGATGCGCGGGATCTTGTCGTGAGGAAACTGGAAGACCTTGAACGTGACTTCGGGGCGATCGAGGGCGCGGAGCGACGAAACCGCGAGCGCGGCGAACACGAGGCGCGCCGTGAAGCGGAAAAAGCCACGACTCGCGGAACGCTCAACGTTTAACGCTGAACGTTTAACGTTTAAGTTCAGGCGTCTCGATTCCGCAGGCTTGGGCCGGTTCATTGAGCGTTCAGCGTTAAACGTTAAAAGTTGAGCGTTCCGCGCGCGTCAGCGCGCGGTCTCCGG
Source organism: Verrucomicrobiota bacterium (assembly GCA_016235555.1). GTDB lineage: Bacteria > Verrucomicrobiota > Verrucomicrobiia > Opitutales > Opitutaceae > JACRKC01. The sequence continues at coordinate 50,906 of JACRKC010000056.1, read as the reverse complement.
CCGCGGCATGCCGAGGTCGGGCGTGCCGTCGGCGCGCCAGGCGATCGGCTGCACGCGCGTGTGGCGGTTGGGATCGTGCAGCGGGTCGCCTTTGATCTCGGCGTAGTTGCGGGCGTGGAAGACGAGCAAATCGGTCTTGCGGTCGGGCGTGGTGGTGAAGCTGTTGTGGCCGGGGCCGAAGATGCCGTTCTTTTCATTCGTGGTGAAAATCGGCGCGGGCGATTTGGTCCACGATTTGGGATCGAGCAGATCGGCGTCGGCGCTCGCGGTGAGGAGGCCGAGGCAGTATTCGGGGCCGGTGCCCGCGGCGGAATAGGCGATGAACACGCGGCCGTTTCTCGCGATGAACGCCGGGCCTTCGTTCACCCAGTAGCGGATTTGCTCCCACGGCAGGTCGGGTTTCGAGAGCATCACGGCCTGGCCGGCGAGCGTAAGCGGCGTGTCCATCTTCGCGAGGTAGAGGTTGGTGTTGCCCTTGATCTTCGGATCCTTCTGCGCCCAGCAGAGGTAGCGCGTGCCACGGTGCTCGAACGTCGTGGCGTCGAGGGCAAACGACTCCCAGCCGGTTTTCAACTGGCCGCGCTCGATCCACTCGCCGTCGAGCGGGTTGGCGGCGGAGTTTTCGAGGACGTAGATGCGGATGTCCCAGACTTTCTCCGCGCCGCCGGCGGCGAAGTAGACATACCATTTGCCCGCGATGTGGTGCAGCTCGGGCGCCCAGATGTGCGAGCCCATCGCACCGGTGGCGTGCTTGCGCCAGATCGTCTTCGGCTCGGCGCCGGCGAGCGCGGCGATGGTTTTCGCGCGGCGGAGTTCGAGCCGGTCGTATTCCGGGACCGTCGCGGTGAAGTAATACCAGCCGTCGGTGTGCAGCGTGACATGCGGATCGGCGCGCTGGAGGACGAGGGGATTGGGCAGGGTGGTCTCCGCGGCGCGCAAGGTCGCGACGAATGCGACGAGCAGGACCGAGGGAAAGAGGAGGCGGAGGATGGCGGGCATGGCGGAGGAGAAGCTATTCGAGCGCACCCACCACCGGCCAGCCGTCGCGGTCCCACGCGAGCGGGCGGAGCGCGAGCATCGGCGTGCCCCGCGGCGTGGTGCCGTTGTAGAAATGGCAACTGAACCATTCGCGACCCTCGGCCACATGGATGCCGGCGTGCCCCGGCCCGATGAACGCGCCGTCGGTCGCCAGCACGGGCGTGCCGCCGCCGTCGAGGAGGTTCTTCCCGTCACGATCGAGGTAGGGGCCGGTGATCTGGTCGGCGCGACCGACGCGAATGTTGTAGGTGCTTTCGAGTCCGCGGCAGCAGTGGCCCCAGTTGACGAAGAGGTAGTAGTGCGCGCCGTGGCGCCAGATGAACGCCGCCTCGATCTGCTGCTTGTGCGCGAGGGCATGCATCGGCGAGTCGGGCCCGTTCGACCCGCTCAGGGCAGGCGCGAGGCGTTGGCCGGTGGCGGGGTCGAGTTCGATGAGCTTGATGCCGCTCCAATAGGAACCGAACACCATCCACAGCCGGCCATCGGCTTCGCGGAAGATCGCGGGATCGATGGTGTTGAATTTATCCGGCGGCGCGCAGCGCACGACGATGCCCTCGTCCTTCCAGCGGAAATCGGGCGACGCGGGGTCGAGCGTCTTGTTGGTCGCGAGCGCAATGGCGGAGGTGTTTTTCCCGAACGACGAGACCGAGTAGTAGAGCAGGTAGCGGTCGCCCACGCGCATGACGTCCGGGGCCCAGAACATGGCGTTGCGGTTTTCCGGCACTGCGGTCGCGACCCAGGCGGGCGCCTCCTTGAAAACGGGCGGACCAGCCGTCCAAGTCTTCATGTCTTTCGAGCGCCACGAAGGCACGCCGCGCCCGGTGTAAAACGTCCAATACTCGTCGCCGCACTGCACGATCGTCGAGGGATCGTGCGCCCGCACACCGCGGCTGCCGAGTTGGACGAGACGGGCTTGGGCGGCTTTGTCGGCATCGGTCGCGGTGGCCTCGGCGCTGTGGAGCGCAACCGGAAGGGCGAGGGCGAGAGCGAGGGCGCAGAGTGAAACGAGCCGGGGTGAGTGCATCGTGAGCGGCGATTGCAGCGGATCGCCCGGGCGGACGCGGCTCCAATTCGCGCCAGACAGTCCGCCGCCCCGCCGGGAAAACCCTCGGCCGGGCGCAGCCGGTTTGTAACGTAATACGTTACAAACGGCGGGAGCCCCCGGGCCGGTTTGGCGGAGGAATTTGCGGCTACTTGGCCGGATCGAGACGCGACTGCAACTCGACGAATCGCGCGCGGGTTTTCTCGTCCGGCGCGATCTGCAAACCGAGGTCGAGGTAGTTGCGCGCCTCGGCGGGCCAACCGCGCTCCAGGTAAAGCGAGGCGGTGCGGTAGACGAGTTCCGCCTGCCGGGGAAAAAGCGCCACGCCCTCGTCGAGCACGGCGAGGTGCCCCCGCGTCGGCGGCAATTCGCAGCGGCTCCACACGTCGGCGATCAATTCGTAGGCGGCGACCAGCGGCGGGTTGAGGCGGCGGGCGGCGAAGAGCGGCGTGAGCAGCGACGACGCCTGGGTGACGCCGAGCTTGCCGCCGGGGGGCAAGGCGGCCACGGCGGCGGCGTGACGCAGGCGGGCGAGTTCCACCCACGCGCGGGCGCGCAGCTCGCCGCTGCGCGCCGCGGCCTCGAGGTAGTCGCGCGCGAGCGCCTCGTCGCCGGCTTCGCACGCGTAGAGACCGAGCGCGGCGAGCAGGCGGGGATCGCGCTGATCGAGCTCGTAGGCGCGCACGAGCGTGCGGCGCGCTTGCTCGAGGTATTTCCCGGCGACATCGGGAAAGTGCTCCTTCACGTAACCGACCTCGAGCCGTTCCCAATCGCCCTTGATGCGACCGATCTCGGCGGGCGAGGCATCGCGGAGTTTCATCTCGGGAAGCCGGAAGGTGCGGGGCAGTTCGAAGTGCACCGTCTGCCGCACCGCCGTCGGCAAAAACCCGGTCAGTTGCCGATGCACCGCGGCGAAGTCCAAGCCGAAGCATTCGGCGAACAACTTCTCCGACGAGTAGCTGTAGCCCGCGCGGGCGACGAATTTCCAGAGCGCCTCGCGCCGCTCCGGGTGCTGTTCGTCGAGCGCCCAGCGCAGGAGCAGGGAGCCCTGTGAGGTCCACGTGAGCGCGGCGGCGCGGTCGGACTGATCGCGTTTCACGAGATCGCCGCGGAAAAATTCGTCGAGCGGGACGGGCGGCGTGGCCGTTTTGGGATCTTTTTTCAGCGCGGCAGTCTGCACCTCGGAGATCCACTGGAGCGGCTTGAGCGTGATGGTGCCGTCGCGGAAGGTCATGTCGCGGTAGGTCGCGAGGAAGCCCGTGACGAACCACCACGGGAGCGCCGGCACGCGGTTCTTCAGGAGGAAGGTGAGGTAGTCGCTCGTGAGGTAGAGCGTGTCGGTGTTGAGATCCTGCTCGCGCACGATGGTGAAGACATATGTGGCATCGGCGTCGCTCAGGCGGAGATTCGGCATGAAGCTCACGCGGCGCACCGGCGAGGGCACGCGGATTCCCCCGCGGCCGCCGAAGCCGCCGCCCTCGTCGGCCGGCGGGGCGTTGCGGTCCTCGCGGCTGAGCAGTTGCGAGAACACCTCCTTCGAAGCCGCGGGCTGGAGATCGTCGGCGTAAAGAATCAGACGGCGCGGCTCGGAGAAACCGAGGCGCAGATCCTCCGGCAGGACGACGCCGAGCAGATGGTGCAGGCGGATGTAGGCCAGCACCACGGTGCGCGTCGCGGAGTCGCCGCAGCGCGCGAGCACCTCGAAGCCGGGCACCTCGGCGTAGCGCCACGGCGGACCGCGATCGGTCTCCTCGACGAGAAAAGGCGGAAGCGAAACCACGCGGTCGGCGGAGGAAGTGTCGGCGGCGCGGGCCGACTCAAGCGCGAAGAGCCACGCGAACAGGATGAGGAACCAACGGCCCGGCTGTAGCGGCGGTCTATGACCGCCGTCGGCATCGCGGCGCTTTTTTTCGGCGGTCATAGACCGCCGCTACAACCGAGCCGGAACGTTGGCTCGGAGGGCGTCGAACGAAACCTGCGAGCGCCTCGGCTCGTAACGGAACGCGTGCGCGTTTCGCTCACACTCGCGAAAACCTCACGGCTTCCGCTCCGTCGTGGTAGCGATTTTTTCGACGCGCGCTCCACCCTCATGCGAGCTGCGGCACGACGAACGGCGCGCGGTAGGACCGCGAGAGCAGCCGGTTGGCCGCGTCGGCAAACTCGGACACGAAGCGTTCCTTGCCGGCTTCGAGCGTGAGCGCCGCGCCGAACGCGAGGCGCGTCTTCGCGAGGTCGACGCGGTTGCCGGTGAGGTGCTCGACCATGCGGCCGTAGGCTTCGCCGAGTGGCGCGTTGCCCTTCACGGCTTGCTTCAGTTCGTCGGGATCGAGCCCGCGGCCGAGCACGTGCGAGATGTTGCCGAGGTGACACAACGCGCTCGACACGTGGCCTTCCTCGATCGGGCCGTAGAGTTCGGCGGCTTTGCGGCTGCGCACGCAGTCGATGAAGTTCTGCATGTGGCGGTCGCTGCCTTTGAATTCCTTCACGACCTTGCCGGCCTTGTCGTAGGCCGTCGCGGAGAAATAACTCGCGGTGACGACGTAGCCGCCTTCGCAGTCGATCACGTTGCCGACGGAGACGCCTTTGTATTTGTCCATCGCGGCCCGGCCGCCGCCTTCCTCACCGTCGCCCGCGTTGGCCACCACTGTCGGCGTCGCGGCCGGTTTGCCCGCCGGCAGGCCGCGCACCTCGAAAATCAACGGCGCCGTCGCGTAGTCGTGCAGCACGACCTGCGTGTTGGGCGTGTTGCCGTCGTCCACGTAGCCGAGCCGGCCGCCAACGCTCACCGTGTGGCGCGGCAGACCGCTCGCGCCGAGGAACCAGCGCGCGACATCCATCTGGTGGATGCCTTGGTTGCCGACGTCGCCGTTGCCGGTGACGTAGTCCCAATGCCAGTCGTAGTGGAATTTCCTGCGATGCGGCACGACCTTCGGCGCGGGGCCGCACCAGAGGTCGAGGTTGACCGAGGCCGGCGGGGCCGGCGGGGCGTCGACCTTGCCGATGCTGCCGCGGAACTTGTAGCAGAAGCCGCGCGCCGCGGTGATCTTGCCGAGGTTGCCGGCGCGGACCCACGCGACCGCCTCGCGCAGCCCTTCGCCGGAGCGGATCTGCGTGCCGGCCTGCACGATCCGGTTGTGCTTCGCCGCGGCGGCCACGAGCTGGCGGCCCTCCCAGACATTGTGCGAGACGGGCTTCTCGACGTAGACGTCCTTGCCGTTCTGACACGCCCAGATCGCGGCGAGCGAGTGCCAGTGGTTGGGCGTCGCGATCGTGACCGCGTCGATGTCCTTCGCGGCGAGCAGCTCGCGGATGTCGGTGTAGCCTTTGACGTCGCCGCCGACGTTTTTCTTGGTGCGTTCCAGCACGGCCGAATCCGGATCGCACAGGGCGACCACGCGCACGCCTTTCACCTTGGCGAGGCTGCCGAGGTGGTTCTTGCCGCGGCCATTGAGGCCGATGACGGCGACGCGCACGTCGCCATTGGCGCCGGCCACCTGCGCCCACGAGCGGGCGGAAAACGCAACGGCGGCGCCGGCGAACGCGGAGGACTTGAGGAAGGTGCGGCGGGTGAGGTGATTCATGGCGGGGAGGCGGGGTTGAAAGGGAAGACTGCAATCTGGGGCTCTGGGGTAGGGCAGGTCTTTGACCTGCCCACGAACGCGGATGAGCGCTCGCTGGGCGGGTCACAGACCCGCCCTACTTTTCATTTTCCGGCGGCGTAGTCGGCGAAGCGTTCGGCGATCTTGGCCGCCTTTTCGTCGCCGAGGTGGAAGAACATGCGCCAGCGGAACGTCACGCTGCCGCCCGCGGGGATGGTGAGGTTGCCGGCGGTGGGCTCGCTCTTGAGATTCTCGAAGTCGTGTTTGCCGAACGGATTCGCCGCGAACAGCGCATAGGAGCGCACGTGCCACCACGTCGGGTGGCGGGGATTTTTCGGATGATCGAACATCGCGATGCCGTAAACCTTGCCGTCCTTCGGCGCGTGATAATCGACCCACGTCGAGCGCTTGCCCCAGGTCGCGTCGTTGGTGATGCCCTCGGCATTGATGATGGTGCCTTTGCCCTCGTGCTTCACGCGCTTCTTGGTCTCGTCCGAGTAGCTGTGCGGCGGAGTCATCCAGAGCGGCACGCGGATGGCCATCGATCCCTCCTTGGTGTCGCCGAGGATCACCGGGTTGTCGGCCGGCGCCTTGAGCGTGACCTCGTAGTCGAGGAAACGGCCTTCCGCATTCGCCCGCATGCGCACGGTGGTCTCGTCGGTGAGTTGCACGGCGTCGTCCTTGTTCACCCACTTGCTTCGCGAACGGATGACCGCGGCGCCGCCCTGCATGGAGGCGTCGACGGACTCGGTGACGATGCGGCCCTGCTTCGCGCTGTTGGATTCCGCCCAGAAATCGAGGCCGTTCACGTCGCCGTGCGTGAACCACAGCGAGCGGTGGTGCGGGTGGTCGCGCACTTCGCCGGGCGCGTCCTTCTTCATCGGGTAGTGTCGCATCAGCTCGGTGCCGTCCGAGGCGAGCACCGGATAGAAATAAGGCCGCGGCGCGCCCTTGAAGATGTATTCGGTGAAGAGCGAGCCGCCGAGTTCGACGCGCACGCGGTCGTCGAGCTTGGTGACCTTGGCGGCGTCGGCGGCGCGGAGCGGCGCCACGAACGCGGCGAGAGTGAGGAACGCAACAGGGGTGAAGGTGCGGGGATTCACGCCGTGCATGACGGACTTCCGCCGCGAAAGATTCAACGGCAAACCAAGTCGTGGACGAGGCGTCCCGCCTCGTTTCGTGGGGCGCAGGGCTCAAGCACGAGGCGGGACGCCTCGTCCACGAACGACGGCGCACGCACCTCGGCGCGGACTTGCCTCGCCCGGGCGCGCCTGTCAGCTCTCCGCGACCCCAAACTCCCCTCCCCCGATGCACTCCCTCGCCCGGTTTTCGCGTTGCACCCTGACTTTGTCCGCCTTGCTCGCCGCGCCGCTCGCGCTCGCGCAAACCCAGACCTCGACCGGCGTCTTCCGCCGCAACGGCGACCCGCCCCTCAAGCGCGCCGCCGGCGTCGACGACCTCGCCCGCCTCAAGACCAGTCCCGTCCTCCAGCACCTGCGCGACAACCCCGCCAAGCCCACCGCGGTCACCAACCCCGCCGCGCAGAAACTCGTCGCCGGCATCAAGGTCACCGAGGGCTTCCAAGCCGAGCTGCTCGTCGCCGAGCCCGACCTCGCGCAGCCCGTCGCGATGGCCATCGACGAGCGCGGCCGCATCTGGGTGGCGGAAGCGTTCAACTACCCGCAGCGCGCGCCCGAGGGCCAGGGCAAGGACCGCATCATGATTTTCGAGGACAAGGACGGCGACGGGATCTTCGAAACGAAAAAAATCTTCGCCGAAAAACTGAATCTCGTCAGCGGCCTCGAGGTCGGCTTCGGCGGCGTGTGGGTCGGCGCCGCGCCGCACCTGCTCTTCATCCCCGACAAGAATCACGACGACATCCCCGACGGCCCGCCCGTCGTGCTCCTCGACGGCTGGGGGTTTCAAGACACGCACGAGACCCTCAACAGCTTCACGTGGGGACCCGACGGCTGGCTCTACGGTTGCCACGGCGTGTTCACCCACTCGTTCGTCGGCAAGCCCGGCACCCCGCAGGAGCAGCGCACAAAAATCCGCGCTGGCATCTGGCGCTATCACCCCGTGCGTCACGAGTTCGAGGTCTTCGCCCACGGCGGCAGCAACCAGTGGGGCCTCGACTTCAACAGCGTCGGTCACCTCTTCATGACGCACTGCCGCAGCTACTGGGGCGGCGGCGGCACCACCTACGTCCTGCGCAACGGCCACTATTGGAACCAGGCCAACAACGACTACGCGCCGTTCATCTCGAACCGCGGACCCGACTTCGCGCCCGAGCTGCGCAACTATCTCCTCGCCTCCGCGCGCTACGACAGCGGCGAAGGCGGCGCCGGCGCCCCCGGCACCACCGCCATCTACGGCGGCCACTCGCACGTCGGCACCATGATTTACCTCGGCGACAACTGGCCCGACGCCTACCGCGACCACGTCTTCACGCACAACCTCCACGGCCACCAGATCAACCACCAGCGCAACGACCGCGTCGGCTCCGCCTACGAGACCTTCCACGCCGGCAAGGACATGCTCTTCGCGCCCGACTCCACCTACATGGCCATCGATCTCCAATACGGACCCGACGGCGCGGTCTACATGATCGACTGGTCCGACAACCAGCACTGCCATAACCCGCGCGAGGAAATCTGGGACCGCACCAACGGCCGTCTCTACCGCCTCTCGTGGGCCGCCACCTACAAACCCACCAAGGTCAACCTCGCGTCGATGAGCGACGCCCAACTCGCCGCGCTCCACACGCACAAGAGCGAGTGGTTTGTCCGCACCGCCCGCCGCGTGCTCCAAGAACGCGCCGCCTCGCGCGCGATCGATACCGGCGCACTCACTGCGCTGCGCAAACAAGCCGCTGACGACAGCAGTAGTGGCAGAGGCGTCCCGCCTCTGGGCTTGGACCCCGTCGTCTCCCAACTCCGCGCCCTCTGGACGCTCCACGTCACCGGCCACCTCGACGCCGCGCTGACCAAGTCCTCACTCGCGCACTCCTCCGAATACATCCGCGCCTGGGCCATCCAACTCGGCACCGAGCAAAGTCGTGGCGGAGGCGTCCCGCCTCCGGGTTTGACTCCAACCGACCTCGAACGTCTCGCCAGATCCGATCCCTCCCCCGCCGTCCGCCTCGCCATCGCGAGTGTCACGCCCTCACTCCCGCTCGCTGCCCGCTGGCCCATCGCCGCCGCCCTCGCCTCCCACGGCGAAGACGCCGCCGACCGCTACCTCCCGAAGATGACCTGGTTCGCCCTCGCCCCCGGCGTCGCCGCCGATGTTCCGCGCGCCCTCGACCTCGCCGAGAATACCCCCATGCCCACGCTCGCCGATTCGATCATCTGGAGCGTGTCGCGCACCGCCGCCGGCCGTGACCTCGTCGCGGCGCGCATCGCGTCCCTGCCCGAAACAGCTGCCGCGCGCACGCTGCGCTTGCTGGCCTTCGCCCTCGAAACCGAAGCCGGCCTCAAAGCCCCCGCCGGCTGGGACAAAATCGTCGCCCGCTTCTCCTCGGCCGCCGATGCCGCCGTCCGCGGCGCCTTCGAGCAACTCGCCGCGCTTTTCGGCGACCAAGCCGTGCTCGCGAAAACCCGCGCTATCGTCGCCGATACCGCCGCGCCGCTCCCCGACCGCCGCCGCGCGCTCGATCTCCTGAAGCGCGCCGGCGACTCCGCCTCCACGACGCTCTTCGTTCAGCTCCTCGGCGATCGCAACCTCCGCTCCGCCGTCATCCCGCTTCTCGCCAACGCCTCCGACTCCGGCGCGGTCGCCGCCGGCCTGATCAAGCACTTCACCTCGCTCAACGCCGCCGATCGCAACGCCGCCCTCGGCGTGCTCACCGGCCGCCCCGCACTCGCCCTCGCGTTGCTCCGCGCCGTCGAGACTGGTGCCTTCGAGAAGAAGAGCCTCACCGCGCTCCACGCCCGCGCGCTCCGCAACCTCAAGAACCCCGAGGTCACCGCCGCTCTCGACCGCGTGTGGGGCAAGACCACGGAGTCCTCCGCCGAGATGAAGGCCACCGTCGCGCGCTTCCGGCAGACCTTCCGCGACGCCCCCACCTGGGCCTACGACGTCAAGGCCGGCCGCGCCGTCTTCGAACGCGTGTGCGCGACGTGCCACGTCATGGACGGCGCCGGCGGCAAACTCGGCCCCGACCTCACCGGCACCTGGCGCAACGGCCTCGACTACTACCTCGAGAACATCGTCGACCCCAACGCGGTGGTCGGCACCGATTTCCAGCTCCACCTCGTCACGAAGAAAGACGGCTCGGTGGTGTCCGGCATGTTCGACAAGGAGACCGACACCGCCGTCGTGATCCGCACGATCACGGAAACCATCAGCGTCCCGAAATCCGACATCAAGAGCCGCGAAGTGACCCCGCAATCGATGATGCCCCCCGGCCTCCTCGAATCCCTCCCCGAACGCGAAGCCGTCGAGCTGCTGAATTTTCTTACAACCCAGCCGCGCTGAACCCCGCGGTGTCCCGACGTCCCTAACTGGGGTGAAAACATACTTGGCTCAGTAGCGTATGTGAAAATAGCTTTCGCATTATGCCCCTCCATAGAACCCTCACGGTGTTAAACGTAAAACAATTGGAGTCCGATTTTGATCGTTTGAGAATGAAGTTGGATGAACTCGATGGGCATTTGGGCCATTATTTTTCTCAAACAGACTCGGTGCGCGCCCGATTTCGCGACCGATCAAAACTGCTGAAAGAATATTTCCGAGAGACAAAAACTGAGTTGGGGAAACTTTCCGCTAACAGCTAACCACCTTTTTTCGCCTTTCTGCTTTGAGGCTTTGGGCAGCTCAGTGAGCGAACCTTTGACCCATACGGATGCTATCCGATAGGTCCCCTCGGGGTTTTACGCCCGAGGGGTGCGCACGTCATGTCATTGTCCGTGCACCGCCTCACCCTTTCGGCAGAGGCACCTGCCAAAAAGTGATCTAGGCGGCGGTTTGAGACAAGATCGAAGGGTCCGACGACTGAGTCAGGTAAGTTATCACCCTAACTAGAGATTGCCCCAACGGTCTTCCACGCTATCTGTTCACCGTGCTCGATTGGTCGCAGTGTCCCGTCGTGGAACGCTTTCCCGGAAAAGTCAGCGGGGCGTGGCTGTTTATCGGCACACGCGTGCCGGTCAAGGCGCTCTTCGAGAATCTCGAAGGCGGCGCCACGGTGGATGAATTTATCGAATGGTTTCCCGGCGTGAGCCGGGTGCAGGTCGTCGCCGTGCTTGAACACACCCAACGCAGCCTCGCCGACGTGTGAGGGGCCGTCGTTCTGGCCGCGCGCGGAGCGCCCGGCCCACCCCGAATCTACGTCGAAAGAATTTCCCTACTCCGCACTTTTTCGATCGACGGGCCGGTGACGTCGATGCGCGACAGGTCGCACGGGCCGAGGCCCACGCGTTCGGCGAGCACGAGGTGGTTGTCGCCGGGGCCGAAGGGCGGCGTGCCGCGCGTGCCGCGCACGTTGGAAAACCCCATCACCGCCGTCCCCACGGTATCGGTTGCCACCGGATTGAAACCGCAGATGAGCACGCGCGGCGTCGCGATTTTTTGCTCCTTGCCCTTCACCCACGGGCCTTCGGCGTAGTTCAGCGTCGTGATGCCGTCGATGATGCCGAGGTGGATCGGCCGCGCTTCGCACACATCGGCGATCACGCGCGGGATGCGGTAACCGCTGTCGCGGCGCTCGAAAAATTCCCGCTTCGTGCCCGGCGGATCAAACGGCGCCTGCACCGTGCGTGTGTCCCACGGCTTCTCCGGGTCGTGGATGCGACCGCGGCCCTTCGTGCAGTTCTCGTCGGGCGCGTCGTCGCCGTAGAGCGCGTTGGGCGTGATGCCGAAGAGGTTTTTCATCGTCAGCGTGATGCCCGTCGTCGCGTGGGTCTTCAGCTTGCAGAGCGAGACGAACACATCCGTGTCGGCATACGAGTGGTTCAGCTCGAACTCGCTGAACAGATTGCCGCCGCTCGGCACCTTGAAATTCGCGTAGCTTTTCCCGAAGCCGAGGTTGCGCGTGTTTTCGACCTCGACGCGCCCGAGCGCGTTCAACGCATTTACGTCGAAACCCGCCGCGGCCAGCGAGCGATCCAGCGTCTCGCGCAGTTGCGTCGATTCCACCAACCGCACGCGTCGCGCCCCGACCGCGAAAAACGCCGCCGTCATCGCCATCACCGTCGTCGGGTGCGTGAGGAAACTCTCGCCGACCGGCCGCCCCAGGATCGGAGCAAACTTGGAACCGGTGAGGTTGATCTTCACCGTCACGGTCTTGTCCTTCACGAGCGGCCCGATGCCGCCGAGTTGATCGAAGCTCTGGTCGAACACCGCGCGCACGTTTGCCGGCGCATAATCACGGCACGGCACGATCGAGACCTTCGCCGTGCGCGGACCCGGCAGCGCCACCTCGGCCGCGCGCGCCGGCCGCAATGCCGCACCCACCAGCGCGCCCGCACCCAACTTCAAAAAACCACGCCGATCGAAACCACGGGGTCCCTGTTTCATGACGGCAGCGTGCAACAATCCTCCGCACGCCGCCATCTCGTTTTCGAGTCGCCTCGCTTGGGTGGGCCGGGCGCTCCGCGCCCGGCCAAACGAGTAAACATCCCCGGAGCAAGCTCCGGGGCATTTGACCAAGCCCACCATGCAACCTCCGACCACTCATCGTAGCGGCGAGCGCCAGCGAGCCCACGCTCGTCGACTCGCTGGCGCTTGTCGCCACCCAGCCAAGCCGGAGCAAACTCCGGGGTATCAAACCCAACGAGAATGAACTACCGCACGCATTTCGCGACCGGCCGTGCACGGAGTCCACGGCCCACCCCGATCCGCTCCGCGTATTTGGATGGCCAACGCGCCCGCCCCCTTGCTTGCCTCGCACCCGATGCCGCCCCGCGTTTCCCCCGCCCCGCGCCTCCGCGCGTCCCTGCTTCTCCTGCTACCTCTCGCCTGTCACCTCCCACCTGCCCATGCCGCCGATCCCCGCGGCGACAACCCCCACGCGAAACTCCTCCCCGCCGCCGAGTCACGCGCGCACTTTCATCTGCCGCCCGGTTTCGAGATCCAGCTCGTCGCCGCCGAGCCCGACCTCGAGAAGCCGTTCAACCTCGCCTTCGATTCCTTCGGCCGCGTCTGGGTGACCGGTTCGAAAATCTACCCGTGGCCCGCGAAGCGCGACGCCCTCGGCGAACCCATCGCGTCGTTTGAGAAACAATTCGGCGACACTGGCATCGCCTTCCGCGCCGCCGTGACCGTGCCCGATCCGCCCGAGCGCGGCGACGACACCGTGCGCATCCTCTCCGACTTCGATCCCGCCACCGGCCGCGCGCGGAAATCCACCGTCTTCGCCGACGGCCTCAACATCCCCGTCGGCATCTTGCCCCTTCCCCGCGGGCAGGACGCGAAAGGCGACACCGCGCTCGTGTTCTCCATTCCCGCCATCTGGCGCCTCACCGACACCGACGGCGACGGCCGCGCCGACGTGCGCGAGAAACTCTACGACGGCTTCGGCTTCAAGGACACCCACGGCATGTCGTCGAGTTACTGGCTGTGGTTCGACGGCTGGGTCTACGGCACGCACGGCTTCGCCAACGCCAGCGAGGTCGTCGATCGCCAGGGCCGCGTCGTGAAACTCACCAGCGGCAACACCTACCGCTTCCGCCCCGACGGCTCGCGCTTCGAAGTCTTCGTCAACGGCCAGACCAACCCCTACGGCCTCGCCTTCGATGCGCGCGGCGACCTCTACACCGCCGACTCGCATTCGAAGCCCGTCTACCTGCTCATCCCCGGCGGCTACTACGAGGGCATCAACAAGGAGCACGACGGCCTCGGCTTCGCCCCGCCGATCACGCTCGACGACCACGGCTCGTCCGCCATCGCCGGCATCGCGCACTACAGCGCCGCGCACTTCCCGCCCGAGTTCCGCGATAACCTCTTCAACGGCAACCCCGTCACGCGCCGCATCAACCGCACCCGCCTCGAGTGGCGCGGCTCCACGCCCAACGCCGCGCGCCAGCCCGACTTCCTCACGAGCGACGATCCCGCGTTCCGCCCCGTGCAAGTGAAACTCGGCCCCGACGGCGCCCTCTGGATCGCCGATTTCTACAACCCGATCATCGGCCACTATGAAGCCCCGCTCACGCACCCCGCCCGCGACCACGCCCACGGCCGCATCTGGCGGATCGTGTGGCGCGGGTTGGATGGCAACGTGCCGCTCCCGTCGCTCCCGAACCTAGCGCAACTCATCCCGGCCGACGTTGTGACGCGCATCACCGACTCGAACTTGGTTGTCCGCTCGCTCGCGTTCAATGAACTCTTTGCCCGCGATCTCGCCGCATTCACCGATGTTGCCGCATCCGACATCGCCGCCGTCGCCGCGCCCTTCCTCGCGGGCAACAAACCCACCGTAGACGAGACCGCGGCACTCCCGCTCTTCTTCGCGCTTGATCGTCTCAGCCGCACCGACGAACCCCTCCTCCGCCGCGCCCTCACCCGCCCCGACAGCAACGTCGCCATCGCCGCCCTCCGCGTCCTCACCGCTCGCGACCAACTCCCCGCCGACGCCGAGGAACTCTTTTCCGCCATCGTCGGTAGGGACGCCTCTCCGAGGCGTCCTGAGTTACAGCCCACGTCTCCACCACCAACCCAGGTCCGCTCGGAGAGCGGACCCTACCACGCCGCCCCCGGCCTCGCTTGGCGCATCATCGCCGACGCCCTCCGCCGCCACCCGCAACCGTGGGGCGCGCCACACCTCCTCCACATGCTCGCCCGCGCGCCCGACGCCGACACCGAGCTCGTCTACGCCCTGCGCCTTGCGCTGAAGGCCCACGCCCGCGACGCCACCGCCGAGACCCTCGCCGCCTGGGCCGCCGGCGATTCCGTTTCTCAAATCTCAAATTCAAAATCTCAAATTCCGGCGCCCGTCCCCACCCCCGGCCCCAACGCAGCCCGCGTCGCTGATCTCTGTCTCGCGCTGCCCACGCCCGCCGCGGCGCGTTTCCTCATCGGCCACGTGCGCGCCCAAAAAAATCCCGACCCGCGCATCGGCGATTTCGCCAAGCACATCGCGCAGCACCTTCCCGCCGAGGAGTTCGAATCCTTCGCCGCGCTGCTCAAGCCGCTCAGCACCGCCCCCGCGCTCCAGCGTCTCGCCGCCGCCGAAGGCCTCGCGAGCCTGGCTCGCCCTGTGCCCGTCGACCGGGCCACCCTCGCCCGCCCTGAGCCTGTCGAACGGGCCGCGAAGCCCGGCCGCACGCTCCCCGCCGAAATCGCCGCGTGGATGCAGCAAGAACTCTTCGCGCAACTCGACGGCCGCGCCGCCGAATCCGTCCGCGCCTCCAATGCCCTGCGCCCGCTCGCACTTCCCGAAAAAGCCGCCCCGCTCCGCCGCATCGCCCTCGGCCGCGCCGCCGACAGCGCCCGCTCCGCCGCCCTCCGCGCCCTCGCCCCGGGCACACCCGACACCGAGGAGGTGTTGCTCGTCGTGCTCAACTCCACCGCTGCTCCTTCCGTCCGCCGCGTCGCCGCCGAACTCCTCGCCGGCCCCGCCATCCCTGAGTCGGGTCGCAGCGATCGGGTCGCAGGGGCACCGTCTGGTCCTTCGCCCGCCGCCCGCGCCGCGCTCGGCGCCGCGTTCACCACCGCCCCCGCCGACCTCGCACTCACCCTCGCCATCTCCCTCGCCAAATCCGACGCCGGCGCCGCCGACCTCCTCGACCTCGCCGCCGCCGGCAAGGTCCGCCCGGCGTTGCTCAAGCACCGCTACGTCGCACAAGCCTTCGAGAAGCGCTCCGCCGCCCTCCGCGACCGCGTCGCCGCGCTCACCCAGTCGCATCCGCCCGAAGACGCCCGTCTCGACGCCGTGATCGCCGCGCGCCTCGGCGCCGCCGCCAACCACAAGCCCGACGCCACCCGCGGCGCCCCGCTCTTCGCCACGCACTGCGCGACGTGCCACCGTTTCCGCGACCAAGGCGGCAACCTCGGCCCCAGCCTCGACGGCATCGGCTCGCGCAGCCTGCCGCGCCTCGTCGAGGACATCCTCGACCCCAGCCGCAACGTCGACCCGGTTTTCCGCCTCGTCACCGTCACGTTGAAAAACGGCGACACCAAATCCGGCCTCAACCTCCGCGACGAGGGCGACCGCACGCTCCTCACCGATCCCGCCACACAGGAAGTCATCGCCCTCGCGAAAGCCGACATCGCCGCCACCACCGTGTCCCCCGTCTCCGCGATGCCCGCCGCCTTCGAGACCGTGCTCTCCGAGAAAGAGTTCTTCGACCTCCTCGAATACCTGCGTTCGCCCGCCCGGTAGTCGTGGACGAGGCAGCTTGCCCGCCGTAGCCTTGCGCGGAGGCGGGTCCCGCCTCGTGATCGGGAAAATCCCGCGAGACCCAGCCAAACCCGGGGCGAGACGCCCCGTCCACGACTACGCCCCGGCGCTTTCGGGCGTGACGCCCCCGGGCGATTCGTCGACGCTCCCGGTCGCCCCACCACAACTCTCGCGCGACGCCGCCTCCTGCTGCGGCATCGCTCGTGCCCACTCCCGCCCATGCACCTGCCTCCTGCTGCCCGCGCGCAGACGCGCGCCCGCGTCGCCGCATTGCTTTCCGGCCTCGCGTTTTCGCTCTTCGCCCACAGCACCGCGCTCGCCCAAGCGGCTGCCACCGCCAGTCGGCCTGCTTCCACCGCGACAACGCCGGGCACGGCTGCCGTCACCGACAAGAACCCCACCGCGCTCGACAGGTTCTTCGTCACCGACGACAAGCTCGCGCCGTTCACCTCCGCCAACGTCGACCTCCCGCGCAGCGTCGACGACGTGCAGCCCTACTATTTCTACGACGCGCGCGAGATCGAGTTCTCCGGTTCCACCAACCTCGAGGATTTCCTGCGCACCAACATGACGATGGACACCTCCGCCGCGGCCGAGAGCCAGAACCTCTTCATCGGCGGCAACCCCAGCTCCGTCAACCTGCGCGGCCTCGGCGACGGCCAGACGCTCATCCTCATCAACGGCCGGCGCGCCCCCGCCGGCAATCTCGCCCTCAACGGCGGCGGCTCGCAGGCCAACCTCAACGGCATCCCCATGAGCGCCGTCGATCGCATCGAGGTGCTCCCGAGCAGCGCCGGCGCGATTTACGGCGGCGGCGCGGTCGGTGGCGTGATCAACATCGTCCTCAAGCGCGACTTCCAGGGCGGCCACGTGCGCGCGTCGTGGCAGAACCCCGACGACACCGATGCGCCCGTGCGCCGCTACGATGCGAGCTACGGCTTCGCCGTCGAGGGCGGCCGCACCCGCATCACGCTCTCGACGAGCTACTCGGATCAAAAACTTCTCGTGCAGCAGGACCGGCCGTTCATGACGCGCTACGAGAAACGGATCTTTCGCAACACCGGCCTCGCGGGCGCCGGCGTGCTGCCGGTCGGCGCCACGCCGAACATCCGCAACAGCAACGTCACCGTTCCGCTCATCCTGAAAAACGGCGGCGGGTCGATCGGTTCGGCCTTCACGTGGATTCCTTACGGGACCACACCCAACACGCCTTTCGCCGCGCTCGCGGCCGGTCTGCGGGCCAACGCCGAAACCTACAACCAGGACCGCGGCACCTACAGCCGCCAGTTTCTCGGCGGCTCGTTGCAGGACATGGGGCAGGGCCAGCGCTCGAAGAGCGTCTCCACCGCGATCCGCCGCGAGATGAACCCGAACCTCGAGTTCAGCGTCGATTTCTCGCTCTCCAGCACCGGCCACGCCCGCAACGGCAACGGTTTTCAAGCGCAGGCCGTCTCCGCCGCCGCGCCGAGCAACCCGTTCACCACCGCGATCAACATCTACCCGCCGCTGCCGGGCGCGTGGCCCACGTGGGGCGCCAACATGGCGCGCAGCCTCACCGCCGGCTTCGTGCAAAAACTCCCCCGCGGCTGGCGCGCGCAGGGTGACTACACGTGGAACAGCACGAGCAACGCCTTCTACTCGCAGCGCGCCGGCTCCACCCTCGCCACCGCCGACATCACCGCCGATCTCAACGCCGGCCGGCTCAATCCGTTCGTCGACACCACGCTCTACCCGTTCGACCTCTCGCGCTACCAAGGCGTCTACAGCTACACCGGCAAGGGCGGCTCCAACAACGTCGCGCTGCGCGCCGCCGGTCCCGTGTGGCGCCTGCCCGGCGGCACGCCGCGCCTGAGCCTCGGGCTCGAGCGCTACCAGCAGGGCCAGAAAGATTCCGTGCGCTACGAGACCTTCCCGAACTACCCCAACCGCAACACGCAGGTCCAGGGCCTCGGCAAAAGCCAGATCACCGTGAGCCAGTTCGCCGAGTTGCAGATTCCCGTCATCGGCGAAAGCAACAAGCTCCCGCTCGTGCGCCAGCTCAGCCTGCAAACCGCCTTGCGCCGCGACGACTACGAGGTCCACACCGGCACCGCGAGCATCACCATTTTGCCTGTGCCCGCCGTGAAGCCCGTCGTCCGCGCCAACATCGCCAACTACCTCACGACGAAGCCCACGGCCGGTTTTTCCTGGAAACCGCACAACTGGGTGCTGCTCCGCGCGAGCGTCGGCCGCGGCTTCACGCCGCCGCGCTACACGCAGCTCGTGCTCGACCCCACGCCCTCCGCCACCGCCGTCAACATCGTCGACCCCAAGCGCGGCGGCGCGCGCACGCCCGTCTTCACGATCGCCGGCGGCAACCCCGAGCTCGAGCCCGAGTCGTCGAAGACGATGAACGCCGGCCTCGTCCTCACGCCCGACACCGGCCTGCTCAAGGGCCTGCGCTTCTCGCTCGACTACAATTTCACGCGCACGAGGGACAACATCGGCTCGCTCACCACGCAGCAGATCGTGGACTTCGAGACGCAATACCCCGAGCGCATCACGCGCGCCGCGCCCGTCGCCGGCGATCCGTTCAACGTCGGTCTCATCGAGACCGTCAACATCAGCCCGCTCAATCTCCTGAAATCCTATGTCGAGACCTTCGATGCCACCGTGTCGTGGCGCCGCACGCTGCCGCGCGCCGGCACGCTTTCGCTCTCGTCGCGGACCACGTTTGGCAATCACTACAAGCGCAAGACCTCGCTCACCCAGCCGATGATCGAATACGGCAACGTCTCCGGCTTCCCGCTCAAGTTCCTGGGCAACGCGAGCCTCACGTGGGACTACCAGCGCTTCACCGCCCGCTGGACCACGCGCTACTACTGCCGCTACCGCGTGCCCGGCCCGCCGATCTCGGCGCTCAGCGTCAACGTCATCCCGCAGGGCGGCGAATTCGTCGCCGCGCAAATCTACTCCGACGTCCTCTTCGGTTACCGCCTGCCCGAGCGCGGCCGCGGCTCCGCGCGCTCCTGGCTCGAACGCGCGCTCCCCGGCGCGGAATTCCAATTCGGCATCGACAACGTGCTGAAGAAGGTCCCGCCCTACGATTACTACTCGCAATACAACTACAGCTCCCGCGGCAACCCCCGCCTCCGCGACTTCCGCCTCTCGGTGAAGCAGCCGCTGTGAGCGAGTAGCGCGGCATCAGCCTGGACATCATTTCGGAGCGGCGGTTTTCCAACCGCCGGGCATATTCCTGCCCGCGCGTCCGCCCATTCATCCCATCGGTCCCATTCTTCCCATGCGCCGCCTCTTCGCCCTGCTTTTCTGTCTCCTGTCCCCCGTCTCCAGTCTCCTGCCCGCCTCGGAGCGGCCCAACATCGTCCTCATCCTCGCCGACGATCTCGGCTGGACCGACCTCGCGCCCTTCGGCAGCGATCTCCACGAGACGCCCGCGCTCGATCAGCTCGCCCGCGACGGCATGAAGTTCACGCAAAACTATTCCGCCTGCACCGTCTGCTCGCCCACGCGCGCCGCGCTCATGACCGGCAAATACCCCGCGCGTCTCCACGTCACCGACTGGATTCCCGGCTCCATGCCCGACAACCCGAAGTTGCTCGTGCCCGACTGGACCAAGTTCCTGCCCACCTCCGAAACCACGCTCGCCAAGGTCTTCCACGCCGCCGGCTACACCACCGCCACCATCGGCAAATGGCACCTCGCCAAGGTCGGCACCAACGAATCCTACCCCGAAGCCCACGGCTTCGACGTCAACATCGCCGGCACCGACAAGCCCCAGCCGCCCACCTACCACGCGCCCTACAAAATCCCCACGCTCCAGCCCGAGGGCCCGCCCGGCGAATATCTCACCGACCGCCTCGCCGACGAAACCGTGAAGTGGATCGAGTCGGTGAAGGACCGGCCATTCTTCCTCTATCTCCCGCATTTCGCCGTCCATCTCCCGCTCCAAGGCCGCGCCGATCTCACCGAGAAATACCGGCGCAAAATCGCCGCCAAAGGCGCCGACACCCTCAACCACAAAAACGCCGCCTATGCCGCGATGACCGAGAGCATGGACACCGCCATCGGCCGCGTCCGCGCCAAGCTCGCCGAGCTCGGCCTCACCGAAAAAACCATCGTCATCTTCACCTCCGACAACGGCGGCCGCGTGCCCACCACGTCCAACGTCCCGCTCCGCCTCGGCAAGGCCTCCGCCTACGAAGGCGGCGTGCGCGTGCCGCTGATCGTCTCGTGGCCCGGCGTCACGAAACCCGGCAGCGTCAGCGACAACCCCGTCATCACGATGGACCTCTTCCCGACGATCGTGGAAATGGCCGGCCTCCCCGCGAGCGCCGCCCGCACCGCGATCGACGGCGTGAGCTTCGCGTCGGTGCTCCGTGGCGGCACGGCGCGCACGCGCGACACGCTGTTCTGGCACTACCCGCACCACCAGCACTACCAACTCGGCGGCGCGATGCCCTACGGCGCGATCCGCTCCGGCGATTTCAAACTCGTCGAGTTCTTCAACGACCTGCACGTCGAGCTCTACAACATCACCGCGGACCTCTCCGAAAAAACCGACCTTGCCGCGAGCAACCCCGCGAAGGCCGAGGAACTCCGCAAAAAACTCCACGCGTGGCGCACCGAAGTCGGCGCCCAAATGCCCACGCCGAATCCGAACCACAACCCCGCCAAGCCCGAATACACCCCGCCCCCCGGGAAGAAGAAGGCCCCGCCGGGCGATTGAGCGCTACAATCTTTCCGGAATCACCAGCGGCATTGTCTGGTTGCGAAAGCGTCGGTAGCGTCGGAAATCGCCATCGACGGTAATGAGTCGCGCGCGTGGACACACCTCCGAGAGCACGACGAGTGTGGCATCGCCCGCATCCATTTGCGGGTATTTGGTCAGCAACTCCTCCACCCGCTGCGGCTGTTCCGCGAGGACCGGAACAAGCAACAATCGTCCTTCGGCAATCAGTCGCGGAATAATCGCCAGCGCCGGCCGGAGTTTCTTCAGGCGGTGACACGCCTCGGCCACAGCTGTCTCCGTCGTCGCAAGCGGCTCATCCAGCACGGCCAGCGTTTGGGTGCTCCATTCGTGCCACTGATCATCGGCGTCAAGAAACCCGATGAGCGGACCCGCATCCAACAAATAGCTAATCGCCGAAACCTTCACGCGTGGAAAGATTGCCAATCCCAGATCGGACGATTCCCGCGTATCGCCGAACCGCAGCGCCAAACGAAGGCCCTTTCGTGGCAGATTTTCGCTTGGTGACTACCCGGCTCTTGCGCAGCAAAGCCTTCGGAGGAGTGGACGACAGTGTCGGCATACGATCTACGATTTCTCAATCCCTCGTGGCGTCAAGGAGCGCGTGCATCTGCGGTTCACCGCCGCTCCACGTAAACGTAATACGCCCCCGCGATCTCCTTGCCCTCGGCGTCGAGGAACCACGTCTGCAATTTCGTGCGGCCCGCCGGCAGCTTCGCGGTGAACACTACGGCCTGATCGTTCGCGCTCACTTTCTGGCGCTCGTCGAATCCGCCCACGCGCAACCGTGCTTCCGCCACCGGCAGCGCCACACCCGCGACAAACACCCCATACGCGTGCGGGCGCCGTTCCAGTCCCGCCGCGATCGGCGTCGCCGCCTCGCGCGCCCAGCGGCGCAGCTCGATCCGATACTCACCGGCACGCGCGACCTCGACGTTCCACGGACCGTTGCGCCGCAAGCCCGCGCGGATCTGCGAGCCTTGGTCGAGAAACGCATCCTCCCAGTCCGCCGGCGAAAGCTGCACCGGATTTTCGGCGTCGGAGCCGACGATAACGGCGGAAAACTCGTTCAACCGCGGTGCCACGCCGTCCCACCACTTCGCGTAGTCCGCGCGCAATCGCGCCGCCACCTCGGCGTTCTGCTCGATCACGTTCGTCGCTTGTGCCGGATCGCTGGCGAGGTCGTAGAGTTCCTTGTCCGCCACGAGTCGCCAGCGGCCGCGCAGCACCGCGGCGTCGCCGCGCTTTGGCACTGGGTCCTGCATCCGGCTGAACTGGATCACGAGCGAGCGCTCCGGCAGTCGCTCGGTTTTGCCGCGCAGCAACGACGCCAGACTGAGTCCGTCCAGCTTCGCGCCCCGGGGCAGCGCCACACCCGCAAATTCGGCCAGCGTCGGCAGGATGTCCTGCACCGTCGTGAGCTCCGCGACATCACCCGCCGCGCGCAACCCGCCCGCCGGCCAGCGCACGAAACACGGCACGCGATGCCCGCCTTCGTAGAGATCGATCTTCCGGCCACGCATGCCGGCGTTGAACACGGGCACGCCCGCCGTGCCGCCATTGTCGGTCATGAACACGAGGATGGTGTTCTCGCGCAGCCCCGTCTCGCGGAGAAACGCTTCCAGCCGCCCCATGTTGTCGTCGATGTTCGCGATCATGCCGAAGAACTTCGCGATGTTCGCACGCTGCGCCGCGGGCATGTTCGCTGGCCACGCGGCGTTCTCATACATCGCGCGATATTTTTCCGGCACGAACAGCGGACCGTGCGCCGCCGCCAGCGGGATGTAGCAAAGGAACGGCTTCTTCGCCGCCGCCTCGCGCTTCATCCATTTCATCGCTTCGTCGAAGAACACATCGGTCGTGTAGCCGGTGAATTTCTCGCGCCGGCCGTTGTGCTGGTAGGTGTCGGCGAGGTAGTGGTTGTTCCAGAAGTCGGGCGCGCTACCGATGTGCGACGAGGGATAGAACAGCGCCTCGTGGAACCCGCGGTCCTGCGGCCGGAACGGGTAGTTGTCACCGAGGTGCCACTTGCCGAACTGCCCGCAGCGGTAGCCGGCCGCGCCGAAAATGTCCGCGATCGTCGGCAGCTCGCGCCGCAGAAAGGTGCGGCCGCTGCTCACATTCATCGCGCCGTTGGCGAGGCAGTCGCGGCCCGTGAGCAGTTGTCCGCGCGTCGGCGTGCACATCGGCATCACGTGAAAATCAGTTAACCGCACGCTCTCCGCATGCAGCCGGTCGATGTGGGGCGTGCGCACGATGGGATTCCCGTGACACGAAAAATCGCCGTAGCCCTGATCGTCGGTGAGGACGATGATGACATTGGGCGCGGCAGCGCACACGAGACCGGCGAGGCAGAGAAACGCCGCGACGATCGCAATGCACAGGGAGCGGGCGGAAGTTTTCATGGGGCAAAGCAGGGTAACCGGTGACCTAGTGCAGCGACACCGAGATTTCGTGGAGTGTGGCCGCGAGCGTGAGCGAGTGGTTTCCGGGCGAGCCACTCGCTCACGCAGCTACCCGGCGTTGCGCTGTCTCGTTTCTTCCGGGGCGCTGCACTAGCCGCTGTGATCCCAAACCTCTCGCCGCGCAAGGCCGGTTTTGTGGAAAGCCCGGTGCCGGTGCCTCGCCGGGCGCAGCTCACTGTTCTGCAATCAACGAGGCGGGACGCCTCGTCCACGTGGCTGAGGCGTCCCGCCTCAGTCAGAAAACTGAGATGCGCCCTGCCGGGATCTTTCCGTTTGCTTCGGTGCCTATCGCGTCTCTTATCGCTGCGTATGAAGACTCTCACTGTAACCCAAGCGCGGAAGAACCTCGGCCAGCTCTGCCTGAAGGCGGGGCGCGGCGAGATGGTCGGCATCATCAGCGGCCATCAGATTTTCCAGTTGAAACCCGTGCAGGTCGTGGCGTGGGACGACACCTATGTCGCCAAGGAATACGGCCTCACCACCGAGGAAGCGGAGGCGTTTGTCGCCCGCGCCGACGCCGAGGTCAGCCGCAAGGAGAAGCGCGGCGCCTACACGCGCTTCAAGGGCAAGTTCGACCCGAAGTCACTCGCGTGAAGGACGTCCGTCTCGACCACGGGCTGCTGGCCGCCATCCGCAAGCTCGCCGCCCCCGAGCGCCGCGAGCTGGGTGAAGCCATCGCGGCAGCGCAGGGCGCCTTCGGTTCGCCCCACGCCCATCTCGGCGCCGGTGTGCGAAAGCTAAAAGGCCGCTGGTATGAGGTCCGGGCAGGGCTGGACCGCCGTATCGTTTTTCGCGAATGCGATGACTGCCTCTCGTTCGAGTTCATGGGCAACCACGACGACGTGCGGCGATTCTTGAAGGGAGCAAAATGACCGCCTTGCCGCGGAACTTCCCACATCCAACGCTCGACGCCTCGCTCCCATGATCGAACCAGCTCCAAACCCCGGAGGCCCCGTTGAGCGTTGAGGGTTCAGCGTTGAACGTTGAGCGTTCCGCGCCCCGCGGCGCGGTCTTCCTCAGCTACGCCTCCCAGGACGCTGAGGTGGCCAGGCGCATCTGCGAAGCCCTCCGCACCGCCGGCATCGAGGTCTGGTTCGATCAAAGCGAACTCGTCGGCGGCGATGCGTGGGACGCAAAAATCCGCGGCCAGATCGCATCGTGCGCGTTGTTCGTCCCGATCATCTCCGCCAACACCCAATCGCGCCTCGAAGGCTATTTCCGCATCGAATGGAAACTCGCCGCCCAGCGCACGCACGCGATGGCCGAGGCGAAGCCATTTCTCCTCCCCGTCGTTATCGACGCCACGCGCGACGCCGAGGCGCACGTGCCGGGCGAATTCAAGTCCGTCCAGTGGACGCGCCTGCCCGCCGGCGAAACGTCCGACGCGTTTTGCGCGCGGGTGAGGGCATTGATCGACGGCATCCCGCTTGATGTAGGGCGGGGTCGCCCGACCCCGCCGCCTCCGGGCGCCCTCGCGCAAACGCCGGGGTCCGGCGCCCCCTCCCTCCTACAACGCAGCCCACTCCCAGCCCTCCTCTGGCCCGTCGCCGCCCTCGCCGTCCTCGGCGCCATAATTTTCATCTGGCAACGCAGCGCCAAAACCGCGCCGCCCCCAACCCCCGCAGCGGCGAGCGCCAGCGCGCCGAAATCCACGCCACCGCCCGCCCTCACGACCCCGCGCCTCGGCCCCAAATCCATCGCCGTCCTCCCTTTCGAAAACCTCAGTGAAGCGAAGGACGACAACGCCTTCTTCGCGGACGGCATGCACGACGACGTCATCAACAACCTTCTCCTCATTCGCGAACTCCGCCCGATTCCGCGCGCGACCATGACCACCTACCGCGGGACGAAGAAAACACCCCGCGAAATTGCCGATGAACTCGGCGTCGCCCACCTCCTCACCGGCACTGTCCGGCGCGCAGGCGAGAAAGTGAAGTTCACCGCCACCCTGTTCAACCCTCGCACCGACGAGACGCTCTGGAACAAACCCTACGACCGGGTCGTCACGGAGATCTTCGCCATCCAGTCGGAACTGGCGCAGTCCATCGCTGCCGAGCTGAAGGCCACGCTCTCATCCGATGAGAAAAAATTCATCGGCCGCCGCCCGACCGAAAATGCAGCCGCCTACGATCTGCTGCTGCAAGCCCGACAGCTCCGGCATCGTTCGCTCAACTTCGCCGAGATTCCCAAAGTCGAGTCCTTGCTGGGCGCAGCGATCAAATTGGACCCGAATTTTGCACTAGCGTGGGGTGAACTGTCCTACGCCCACGGCTTCGCCTACATCTTCAACGTCGATCATACGGCCGATAGACTCGCAAAGGCCCAACAGGCCATCGACACCGCGCACCGGCTCAGTCCCAACGACCCGGAGATCCTCCTTCTCACCGGCTACTATCGTTATTTCTGCCACCTTGATTACGACGGTGCCGACAAGATTTTCGCCGCCGTCTCTCGTTTGCAGCCCAGTTCATCGGAACCCCATCACGCTCGTGGTGTGCTTTTCCGCCGGCAATGCCGGATGCGTGAGGCCGCAGAGGCTTTCCAAGTCGCCTCAGCGCTCGATCCGCTGAACTCCGATTCCGTCGGGATGGCCGCCTTGGCTAACTTGGCTGCCAGGCGATGGGAGCAAGCAACCCCGCTTGTCCTACGCCGCGCCCGCTTGCGGGGATTCCCGGAAGCTATGGAACTGCGCGAGGCGGCGCGGTTGGACTTCTGGGTGACAGGTTCGACCGAGTCCTTGAAACGTGGCGTGGAGAAATATCCCGCCGACTCCAGGCGAAGGTGGATATTGGAAAGCGAATTGACGCTGGCTCAGGGTGACTACCCCAATTTCGTGCGGCTTGAAGCAGCGGTTGAGGTCAACGGAGTAGTCCGCGACAGTTTTCTGCGGGAGACCTCGCTGTTTGCGCAGGGTAAGTCCGCTGAAGCGCGCGCCTCGGCAGAAGCCGCCCTGCCCGCGATTCGCCAACGGCTCACCCGTGAACCTGAAAACACTAAGCTGTGGTCCCGGCGCGCGATGGCGGAAGCAATCGGCGGCCATCGCGACGAAGCGGTTCGTTCCGCCCGGAAAGCGATTGATCTACGACCGGAGACAGTCGACCCGTGGACCGCGCAAATTTCGCTTTCCGACCTCGCGTTCGTTCATGCTTGGACCGGCGATAGAGATTCCGCTCTACAGATTCTCGAAAGACTGTTGAAAGCGCCCTCTTTCGCGCCGCTCGCCGGCGATGCGGGAACCAACGCATTCCTCAACGTGCATGTGATGCGTCGTCACCCCTACTTTTTCCCCCTCCAAGGCGACCCGCGCTTCGAAGCGCTCCTCAAGGACCCGAAGAACAACGCTCCACTATTCTGACGAAGTTCGTGCGACGCCCCCCCCAACATCATGGCCACAAGAAGCACAAAAAACTCAAAAACGAACCGGTCTTTTTTTGCGCCTCTTGTGCTTTTTGTGGCCATCCTTCCGTCGCTCCCCGCCGCGCCTCTCGCCCTTCGCGAAGACCCCGCCGCGCAAACGCTCGCCGTTTTTCGCGCCGGCGAAACGAAACCCATCCTCACGCAAAACGCCGCGCCGGGCACCCGCCCGTTTCTCCACCCCATCGCCGCGCCCGACGGCAGGGGCGTGCTCACCGAACTTTCCCCGTCGCATCACCCGCACCAGACCGGGCTCTACTGGGGCATCACGCGCCTCAACGGCCGCGACTACTTCCATAATCGCGGCGCCGACTACTGGCGGCGCGTCGCCCTCCGCCCGATCACGCCGGCCGGCGACGAGGTCAACTGGGCCACGACTTACGAACTCCTCGGCGCCGACGGCACGGCCGTCCTGCGCGAAACGCAGACGTGGTCGATGCGCGAGACCGGCGGGCGTTACCTGCTCGAACTCACCTGGACGGCCGAGGCCCTGACCGACCTCACCGTCGGCGAATACGACTACGGCGGGCTCTTCCTGCGCATGCCGTGGCGCACCGGCCTCGACGCCCACGTCATCAACAGCAACCGCCAGCGCGATGCCCGCGCCGACAAACAGCGCGCCATCTGGCTCGATGTCGGCGTGAAGGTCGACGGCCGCTCCGACCTCGCCCACGTCACGATTTTTGATCACCCGTCGAACAACGGCTACCCGCTCCCGTGGCGCGTCGACCAGCAATTCGGCGTCGGCCCCACGCGCGCGACGCTCGGCGAATGGAAGATCGCGAAGGGCAAGTCGGCGACATTTCGCCACGGCTTCCTCGTCTACGGCGGCACGCTCAGCGAAGACGAAATCACCGCCGCGTGGAAAAACTACTCCGGCGCCCAGAACGACACCGTGCTCTGGAACCTCGCGCGCGACGAGGGCAAGAAAGCCCCGACCCTCACGCCCGAGCAGGCACTCGCAAAAATGACCACTGTGCCCGGCTTCGAGGCGAAGCTCACCGCCAGCGAACCGATGATCCAGCAGCCCATCGCGTTTTGCTGGGACGACCGCGGTCGCCTCTGGGTCGCCGAGAACCGCGACTATGAGGCCCGCAACCGCGGCTTCTCGAATGGCGCAGGCAAGAGCCGAATCCTCATCCTCGAGGACACCGACGGTGACGGTCGCATGGACACCAGCAAAGTGTTTCTCGAAGGCATCACGTTCCCCTCCGCGATGGCGGTCGGCTTCGATGGCCTCTGGCTCGGCGCGCCGCCGAATCTCCTCTTCGTCCCCGACCGCGATCACGACGACCGCGCCGACGCCGAAGCGATCGAGGTCCGGCTCACCGGCTGGGGCATCCGCGACCGTCACGAGGTCGTCAACTCGCTCACGTGGGGTCCCGACGGCTGGCTCTACGGTTGCCAGGGACTCTTCACACCGTCGTCCGTCGGCAAACCCGCCGACGGCGGCAAACTCTACCGCGCCGGCGAACCGTTTCCCGCCAACATCGCCGTCAAGGACCCGCAACCCATCGACGGCGGCGTGTGGCGCTACCACCCGACGAAGGATCGCTTCGAGGTCGTCGCACACGGTTTCTCGAATCCGTGGGGCCTCGACTTCGACGACCACGGCCAGGCCTTCATCACCGCGTGCGTGATCCCGCACCTCTGGCACGTCATCCCCGGCGGCATCTATCACCGGCAGGGCGGGCAACACCTCAACCCACACGTCTACGACGACATCAAAACTATCGCCGACCACCGTCACCGCTCCGCGCACGGCGGCGCGCGCATCTACCTCGCCGACGAAGTTCCCGCCGAATATCGCGGCCGGATTTTCATGGCCAACATCCACGAGCACGCGCTGCTCACCGACATCCTGGAGCCGCGCGGCTCCGGCTTCGTCGGCCACCACGGCAACGACGCTCTCCTCGCCAACGACCCGAAGTGGATCGGCTTCAGCATCGAGACCGGCCCCGACGGCGCCGTCTACATGCTCGACTGGCACGACGCCGACATCTGCGGCACCGCCGTCAACGACGGCGGCACCGGCCGCATCTATCGCTTCGCCCCGAAAGGCCTCCCCGGCAAAACCGGCCTCAACCTCGCCGCGCTCCCCGATCTCGAACTCGTCGAGCAGCAGACAAACCGCAACGACTGGTATGTCCGCCGCGCCCGCCTGCTCCTCCAGCAGCGCGCCGCCGCCGGCAAACTCGACGCCAAAGTCGCCCCGCGCCTCTCGGAAATTTTCGCCTCCGCCAAAACCGAGCCGCTCCAACTCCGCGCACTCTGGGCCCTCCACGCCACGAACAATCTCCCCGCCGACCGCCTCCTCGCGCTGCTCGATCACCAAAGCGTCCACATCCGCGCCTGGGCCATCCAACTCCTGTGCGAAGACCGCGCCCCCAGCGACGCCGCGCTCGCCAAATTCGCCGCCCTTGCGAAATCCGATCCGTCGCCGGTCGTGCGCCTCTATCTCGCGTCCGCGCTCCAGCGCGTCGCGCCCGCGCAGCGCAGGCCCATCGCCGAGGGCCTGCTCGCCCACGCAGAGGACGCCACCGACCACAATCTCCCGAAGCTGATCTGGTTCGGCGTCGAGCCGCTCGTCCCGGCCGATCCCGCGCGCGCGCTCGTGCTCGCCCACCAGAGTCGAATCCCGCTCGTCAGCCAGTTCATCGCTCGCCGTGCCGTCGCGGAGAAAAAGCTAGAGGCCGTCGTCACCGCCCTCGGCGCGGCGACGCAACCGGCCGCGCGCCAGTGGCTGCTCGAAGGCCTGCGCGACGGTCTCACCGCGCTCGGCCGCCGCGCCGTCGAGGCCCCGGCCAACTGGAGCACCGTCGAGGCCACGCTCGCCCGCAACGCCCCGCCCGCGCTCGCCAGTCTGCTCACGCAGATCAGCCAGTTCTTCGGCGACGCCAAGGCCACCGCCGCCCAGCTCGCCGCGCTGCGCGACGCCGCGACTCCCGCCGACAAGCGCCGCGAGATCCTCGCCGCCTTCGCCCGCGACGCCTACGCCCCCGCGCGCGACCTCGCGGTCGCGTTGCTCGACGATGCCGCGTTGCGCCGCGATGCGATTCGCGCCCTCGCGTCGTTCAGCGGCGCCAACATCGCGAACGAAATCCTCAAGCGTTACCCCATGTGGCCCGCCGCCGACAAAGCCGAGGCCGTCCTCACGCTCACGTCGCGCAAAGCCACGGCCGATGCCCTCGTCGCCCAGCTGAAGAGCAACAAAATCCCGCGCGCCGACATCTCCGCCTACGCCGCGCGCCAGCTCCAGCGCGTCGCCGGTCCATCGTTCGTCGATTTCTGGGGCCCGCTCAACGAGCCCGACGAAGCCAAACGCCTCGAGATCGCCCGCCTGAAACGCGAACTCACCGACGAGGTGATCGCCCGCGCCAGCCCGAAGCACGGCC
The DNA here is from genome assembly GCA_016235555.1 of Verrucomicrobiota bacterium. Lineage (GTDB taxonomy): Bacteria > Verrucomicrobiota > Verrucomicrobiia > Opitutales > Opitutaceae > JACRKC01. The sequence continues at coordinate 20,867 of JACRKC010000056.1, read as the reverse complement.
GCGCGATCTTCGAGCGCACCTGCGCCGCCTGCCACACGCTCTACGATCAAGGCGGCAAAATCGGCCCCGACCTCACCGGCTCCAACCGCGCCAATCTCGACTACATTCTCAGCGAGATCATCAACCCCAGCGAAGTCATCCAGGTCGGCTACGAACTCGTGACCGTCACCACCCGCGACGGCCGCACCCTCGCCGGCAACGTTGCCCGCGAAACCGATCAGCAGCTCACCCTGCGCCTCATCGGCCAGGAAACCGTCGTCCCAAAATCCGAGATCCTGTCGCGCGAAAAGTCCCCCGTCTCGATGATGCCCGAAGGCCTGCTCAAAACGCTCACCCCCGACGAAGTCCGCGACCTGATCGCGTATCTGCGCACGACAGCACAGGTGAATTGAGGGTGGAGCGCGTTGCCCCCAACGCGCTTGTTTGAAGGTAGGGCCCGCTCTCCGAGCGGGCCTGGGTTTGAGGCCGCATTGCAGACGCCAGACGCGAAATCACGCTGGAACTCAGGCCGGCTCGGAGAGCCGGCCCTACCTTTACATCCGCACAAACTTCACCCGCCGCTCCCCCGCACCCGCCGCCACGCGCACCAGCAGCGAGGCATCGTTCCCGTCCTTCGCGATCCACAAGCCCGCCGGTTCTGCCACGCGAAACTCCTTCGGCACGCGCAGATAGACATTCCCCGCTCGCGCCGTCGAAAAGCGTAACTCGAGGGCCCTCTCGTCCCAGGCCACGCCACTGAGCTCGGCCTGACCTTGGCGGATGTGGATGTCGGTCGAAAGAATCCACGGGTGCGCCCGCGCGGGCGCGACGCGGAGCAACTTCACGCTGCGCGGCGGCACGATCACGTCGAGTGCACCAGTCGCGACTCCCGTGTAGCGTTCGTCCCAGAAATCCCACACAGCGCCGGCGGCCGGCAGCGTTTTGCGCAGCGGCTCAGGGCTGAAGTTGAAAATCGCGAACAACTCCCACGCATCCCACGCCGTCTTCACGCGCAGACGAAACGTCTTCACGTGGTCCGGCTCGATGGCGTCAAATAGGTCGAGCGGCTCGCCGGCTTCGGGCAGGCGGGGGAATTGCTGGCGCAGCAGCGCCAGCCGCTCCGGCGCCATGCGATCGACGTCGTCGCCGATCATCAGCGGGCTGCCATTGAGCCCGAAGATCGTCGCGCTGATCTGTGCGTCGATCAGCGGCACGGGTTTGTCGATGGTGAGGACGTTGCCGGAGTCGGCGATGAAGAGCTTGCGGTGCGCGAAAAAGTGCGTGGCCCACGCCTGCACGGCGCGCAGATGCGAGGTCCAGTAGTCGGCTTTGTTGACGACGAAAGTCGCCGGGAAAAAACCCTTGCCCGGCCCGTCGAGCGGGCGGCCTTCGCCGTAGTCGGTGCCGGCGCGCACCGCGTCGAGTAGACCCACCGTTTGGAACGTCGGGCCGGTGCTCACGAGCAGGTAGGTGTCGTCACCCGCCGCGGCGCGGATAACCTTCAGCGAGTCGCGCATCGCCTCGACGCTCGGGACGAGCGTTTTGTTGAAATAGCCGTCGGGCCGGAAGCGGCCGGGTGTGGAACCCGACGCCGAGTAGAGAAAATCGATCATGTAGTAGCGCACGCCCCACTCGCGCCACGTGCGGAAGACTTCCTCGAACCACGCGTGCGTTTTCGGGTGCGTGGGATCGAGGATGAATTGCGGGCCGAGGTCGCGGTGCGGCACGGTCATCGGCTGGCCGTCCTTTAGCAAAAACGCATCGCGGAGCTGCGCCACGCGCGACTCGAGCCGCGAGCTCACCCAATACGCGCCGGCCCAGAGCCCGAGCTTGAAGCCTTGTGCGTCGAGGTCGCGCACGAGCGTCTGCGGGCCGCTCGGGAAGAGCGCGCGATTCCACTCGAGCCACGCGCCGGGCTCGCGGTCGCGGAGGTTGCCGATGCTCACCCAGATGTAGCCGATGTCGGCACCGGGGAGTTTTTCGCGGATGGCGCGGACGTTGCGGCGCACGACGTCCTCGTATTTCTCGCTGTTGAACGGATCGACCCACGACCAGCCGACCCAGCCGGCGGGCGTCGTCGGCCAGATCCGCGGCCGGTAATGCGCCGCCGCCGCATCGCCCCACGCGTGCAGCGCCCCGATCGGATCCACGTCGCGTGCGATCCGCAGCCGCTCGCTCGCGATCATCGCGCCGGGCGCCAGCACGAAGCCCTCGAAGTCGCACACGGCCGAGACCACGCCGTCTTCGATTTCGATCTCGGTGTTGATGCGGTCGAAGGTCACGAAACCGAACTGCACGGCGGCCGGCGGCGCGCCCGTGGGGTCCCAGAGCTGGAGCAGGGTTTTCGAGACGAGTTTCTTCCCGGCGGTCGGCTGCACGAGGTTGGTCAACTGCCAGCCGCTCATCACGAGCGCGCGATCGCCCGGCACGCCGGCGGCCTGCGCCAGCACGAGGCGGCCGAGTTTTTTCGGCGCGGCCGAGGTGTTGCGCAGTGTGGCCGAGATCACGCCCGCGTCGCTGCGCCAATCGATCGCCACGCCATCGGCCGAAAACGCCGCCTGCGCCGCGCGCCCCGGCTCAAACGCATGCCGTTTCCCGTCGACCTCGACGCTCGCGCGCAAGGAAAACTCCGCCGCCGCGCCAAAGGCAGACGACGCCAGCACGGTGACGATCGCGAGGAGGACGGCGCGCATGGGGCGCTCGACGAAATGCGCGGGCCAGCCACGCTCCGCAAGCCGCGACTGGCGCGACGGCTCCGTGGGTAGGGCCGGCTCTCCGAGCCGGCCTGGGTTCCAGCGTTGTTCGCGAAATGGACTCGCAGCGTGGCGGCCAACTCAGGGCGCCTCGGAGAGGCGCCCCTACCTCAATTCACCCAACCGCCCGTCGCCTGCAGCGGCGTGAGTTCGCCGCGCTTCGTCACCCACACGGCGAGCGCGTGACGCGTCACGCCGGCAATCGTCTTTTTCGGCAACGCGATCGCCGCACCCGGCGCGCCGTGCACGAGTGCGAGCGCCACGAATTCGTGCGCCAACGTCTCGCCACGGTTTTCACCGGCCGTGACTTTCGAGACGATTCCGCCGCCGAGCAGCGCAGCGTGGATCTCGAACTTGCCGCCGGGTTTCGCTTCCGCGGGCGCGAACTCCGCGCGCAGCACCGCGCCATCGTAACTCACGATCAGGTTTCCCGGCGCACCGCCTGCCCTGAGCTCGTCGAACGGGGCGCTCGCCGCGTTTTTTCCACCGCCCGCCCTGAGCTGCGCCGAAGGGCCGCGCCACTCGGCGCCGTCGCGCACGAAGCAGGGCGTGTAGACATGGCCGCTGCCCCACGCCTCGGCATAGGCGTATTCGCGCTGCGTGCCTTCGCGCGACGCGAAGCGGTCGGGCCAGCCGAGGTTGTCCCAGTAGTTCACGTGCCAGGCGATCGGCACGAACGTCTTCCAGAGGCCCGCGTCGTCGCGCAGCGTGCCGAGCCATTTTTCCGCGGGCGGACACGAGCTGCAGCCCTCGCTCGTGTAGAGTTCGATGAGCGCGACCCGCGCCGGGCCGCTTTCGAAGCGTCGTGGCTCGGCGGCACGCGCGGCCGACAACGCCCACGCACCCGCCGCAGCGAAAAACAAAAACGGCCTCATGTTCACATGAGGCCGTGCGGCGGGGAATTATTCCAGCGGGGTATGCTCGTGGGTGGAGCCGGTTGACCGCAACCGGCTCAGCGCGTTGCGGTCAACGCGCTCCACCTGCTGCCTCACTTCCAGTTCAGGACGAGCCGCGTGAAGTAGCCGGTGTCCATCTTGTCGACCCCCTTGCCGGGTTTGCTGTTGTAGTCGTTGTTCACCCCGAAACGCATCTTCCAGTTCGGGTTGGCCGTCGGCACCTCGAGGAAGCTCTCGTGCGTGAGGCGGAAGTTGGAGAAATCGTTGAACGACGGCACAAACGACAGGCGGTTGACCAGCGAGGCGCTGTCGAAGGTCAGGCTGTGGTTGAAGCCGAAGTCGAGACCGGCCGCATTCACGTCGGCGGTCCCGGGGTTCTTGTAGTTCTCATTGCGGAACGAGAGACCGAGGCGGCCCGTGGCGGTCTGCTTCGGTTTCTTGATGAAGTCGTAGCCGAGACCGAACGCCGCCACATCGTAGAACTGGATGTCCTTGATGCGGTCGAAGCCGCCTTCGTTGCGGAGATACCACGAGTTCTTGCCCGCGAAATTGCTCTGGTAGTCGGCGCCGGCCTTGAACTGATCGGCGGACTTGCGGCCATCGGTCACCTGGCGGTCGTAGTTGGTGTAGAACACCAGCGTGTCGCTCACGCCCGCGAGCGTCGCGCGCACGCCGGCGGCGGTGCCGAGCTGGCTCTTGTTGCCGCTCTTGCCCGACACGTCGACGCTCGCCTCATAGGCCCAGCCGCGCTCCAGCGCGACGAGCTGCGGATCCTTGCCGCCCGCCGCCCAGGACGCCGCGACCTTGTCGACCGTGGTGTTCACGGTGCCGTCGGAACTGGTGACAACCACCGCGCCGGCCGAGCCGGAGACCTTGCCGTCGATACGCGTGCCGCTCGCGAGGCGGACGGCCACGGACGCGTCGGTGTTGATCGCGGTGACTTCCGCCTGTTTGATCGTGACGGTGCCGGCGTAGTCGGTGGCGACGGAAACGCTGCCACCGTCGATCTTGGTGACTTTGCCGACGATCCGGGAGCCGTTCTTGGTTTCCACCACGTCGGCGCGGAGGGCGCCCAGCGACATTGTGAGCGCGACGAGGATGAGCTTGAGGAGGGATTTGTGGTTCATGTTAGGAGCGTGAAGGGTCAGCGGGATAGCAGCCGCCCCCAATGAGTCAACCACCCGGCCGCCCGGCGCGCTGCGGTTTCTACCAATGCCAAACCCCTGCTCGACACGCCGGGCCGCCCCGCATTCGCTCGCCCACCTCGCCGCCGCCTATGTCCGCGCCCGTTTCACGTCCCGCCCTCCTCGTCGCCGATCGCTGGCAGGACTACGCGCTGCTCGACTGCGGCGATGGCCTGAAACAGGAGCGCTGGGGCGGCCACACGCTCGTCCGCCCCGACCCGCAGATCATCTGGCCGCGCAGCGGTTCGAGTGGCATGGGGCTCCCGACCCGTGATGGCGCGCAGGCCACGGGTCAGGAGACCCGTGCCACATCGGGCAACGCGCACTGGGAAAACTGGGACGCCTTCTACCACCGCAGCGAAACCGGTGGCGGCAAGTGGGAGCACCGCCGCCCGCTCCCCGACTCCTGGTCGATCGCCTACGCACCGCTCGGCCTCACCTTCAAGATTCGTCCGACCTCCTTCAAACACACCGGCCTCTTCCCCGAGCAGGCGGTCAACTGGGACTGGTTTTCCGCCAAGATCGCCGCCGCCAGGAAATCCGGCCGCGAGGTCTCCGTGCTCAATCTCTTCGGCTACACCGGCGCCGCCACCGTCGCCGCCGCCAAGGCCGGCGCCACCGTCTGCCACGTCGACGCCGCCGAGGGCATGGTGAAGTGGTGCCGCGAAAATGCCGCGCTCTCCGGCCTCGCCGACGCTCCCATCCGCTACATCGTCGACGACTGCCTGAAATTCGCCCGCCGCGAACTCAAGCGCGGCCGCCGCTACGACGCCGTCATCATGGACCCGCCCACCTACGGCCGCGGCGCCACGGGCGAGATGTGGCGCCTCGAGGACAATCTCTGGCCGCTGCTCACCGAATGCCGCGCACTGCTCAGCGACGCCCCGTTTTTTTTCCTCATCAACGCCTACACCGCCCGGCTCTCGCCCACCGTCGTCGCCAACCTCCTCGCCGCTCTCCTCGGCGACCGACCCGGCACCATCACCGCCGGCGAAGTCGGCCTCCCCATCCAGCGCGACGGAAAAATCCTCCCCTGCGGCATCTACGGTCGGTGGGAAGCCGGCGCATGAGCGCGGTTGGGAGTCGTGGACGAGGCGTCCCGCCTCGTCGGGCCACGCTTTCGGCCGGCACTTGCGCCACATCGTCGTTCGTCGCGCACGGCCATTTCCCGGAGGGCTGCGCTCCGTCGCAGCCGTTCAACCCGATCCCGGCGCCGACAGAGCGGCGCCCTCCGAATCGGATCAACCCGGGCATCTTCGCCGCCCTGCTCGCGCTCGTCTTCCTCCCGCTCCTCTCCCGCGCGTCGCTCGCCGCCTCCGATTCCCCCGCTCCGCCGCCCAACTCGCCGCCGATCTTCGGCTCGTTCACGTTTTACCTCGAGAACGACAAATTTTTCGCCGGCACCGACCAGCACTACACCCAAGGCCTCCGCGCCACCTGGCTCTCGAACGATCTCAGCGATTTCAACGACCCCGTGCACGAGCCCATCGCGACCTTCATTGCGCAGCGCGTGCGGCCGTTCATCGACGAACATTTCCCCGGCGTCTCCGTGCTGCGCCGCGGCGTCTCCTTCGGCCAGAACCTCTACACGCCCGTCGACACCCGCACCGCCGCCTACCAGCCCGACGACCGCCCCTACGCCGCCTGGCTCTACCTCGGCTGGGCGTTCCACGTGCTGCGCGACGGCGACGCCACGCACCCCGCGCGCACGAGCGTCTTCGAAATCACCACCGGCCTCGTCGGCCCCGGCGCCCTCGGCGAATGGGCGCAGAACGGCTGGCACGACATCATCCACGTCCCGCACGCCGAGGGCTGGGCGCACCAGCTCCGCAACGAACCCGGCCTCAACCTCGTCTGGGAGCGCAAGCTCCGCTACAGCACCGACGACACCCGCCGCTCCCACGGCCCCGCGCGCCGCACCTTCGCCGCCGATTTCATCCCGCACTACGGCCTCAGCCTCGGCAACGTGAGCACCTACGCCAACCTCGGCGCCGAGGTGCGCGCCGGCTACCGTCTCCCGCGCGATTTCGGCACGCCCGTCATCCGCCCGAGCGCCGACACCGCGATCGAACGCGAGCTCAACGCCCTCGGCGCGCACCTCTTCGCGAGCATCGACGCCCGCCTCGTCGCGCGCGACCTCTTCCTCGACGGCAACACGTTTCGCTCCGGCCCGCACGTGGCGAAGCGCCCGCTTGTCGCCGACTGGCAGGCCGGCCTCGTGCTGAACTACCACCGCTTCAAATTCGCCTACTCGCAGGCCGCCCGGACCAAGGAATTCTACAGCCAGCGCCGCCGCCAGGTCTTCGGTTCCGTGAGCCTCACCTACTCCCGCCCGCTGGAGCTGCGGCGGTGAGATCGCCGGGAGCTTCTCTCGCCCGACACGTAGCGGCCAACGTAAGGAGGCCGGCGAGCCCGTCGGTTCGTCGCGGAACGCGTGAGCGTTTCGACCCGCCCCAGCCTCACCGATACTCCGCCAGCTCCAGAATCACGCCGTCCGGATCGAGGAAATAGAGCAGCGACTTGTCGCCCGCGGCGAATTTCACGATCCCCTGCGGCACCGTCACCGGCTCGCTGAACAGCGTCACGCCCGCCGCGCGCAGCCGCGCCGCCATCCCCGCGATGTCGTCGACGCGAAACGCGATATGCCGCACGCCGGGCGTGTTCGCGCGCGAGTTCTCCGGCAGCGCCACGCCGGCCGGCGTCACGTAGTGCAACAGCTCGATGCGCGGCCCGCCCCCGCCGGGCAATTCGACAAATGCCACCAGCCCCTCCACCCCGCGCAACCCGATGATCTTCTCGATCCAGTCGCCCTTCATGTGGACGTCCGCCGTCTTCACAAAGCCCAGCACCTCCGTGTAGAATTTCACCGACCGGGCAAGGTCGGCGACGACGAGATTCACGTGATCGATGGCGCGGATCATGACGGCACCGTGAAAAACGGCGCGGCGCTTTTCAAGCGCCGTCCTTCTCCCGGGCGTGTGCCAGCCGCCACGCGCGGGCGTAATTCAAACTGAGGTCAGTTTCCGAATGCCTCGGCTGTAGCGGCGGTCTATGACCGCCGGCGTTGCGCCAAGGGGATTCGTTCGGCGGTCACAGACCGCCGCTACAAAATCGCTGACCTCTGTTTGAATCCCCCCGCACCCTGCGCCGCGTTTTCCCTCTTCCCCTCATTCCCTCGGTCCCTCATTTCCTTTCCCATGTCCCTGTCTCCGCTCGCCTCCGCCTACTACGATCGCTCGCTCGTGATGCTCGCCGCCGCGCGCGAAAAGAACGCCGCCACCATCGCGGCCCTCACGCCGATCCTCGGCGGCGTGGTCGCCCGCGGCGACATGATCCACACGTTCGGCTCCGGCCACTCCGAGATCATCGCCCGCGAAATCGTCGGCCGCGCCGGCGGCCTCGTCTGCATCGGCAGCATCAACGACCCGACCGCCGGCTTTATCGAAAACCTCGTCGGCTACGGCACCGCCCTCGTCGAGCGCTACGACCGCCAATACGAACTGCGCCCCGGCGAGGTCGTCATCGTCATTTCCAACTCCGGCAAAAACTCCTCGCCCATCGAGGTCGCGCTCCACGCGAAGAAAAAAGGCTGCATCGTCGTCGCCCTTTGCTCGCTCAACATGTCCACGACCGCCAAAACCGTGCACCCCGGCGGCCAGAACCTCCACGCGATCGCCGACTACACCCTCGACAACGGCGGCCTGCCCGGCGACGCGATCATCCCGGTCACCGACACGGTCATGACGGGACCGACCAGCACGTTCATCGGCGCCTCGCTGATGAACTGGCTCATGGTTTCCACCATGGAGTGGCTCCGCGACCACGGCCACGACCTGCCCGTCCTGCGCAGCCAGAACGTCCCCGGCTCCATCGAACGCAACCGCCAGGTCGGCGCGAAATACAAGCACCGCCTGAGCAAACAGCTCGCGTGAAGTTCGAAACCACGAAACACCCCGAACACACGAAAGCGCCATACCCCGGAAGCCCGAGTTTCCCTTTCGTGTCGTTCGTGTGTTTCGTGGTTAACCCAATCCGATGACCTACAAACTCGGCGTCGACGGCGGTGGGACCAAAACCGAGTGCATCCTCGTCGATGCCCGCGGCGACATCGTCGCCCGCCACCTCGGCCCCGGCTGCAACCCCAACGTCGCCGGTCCCGAACAGGCCCGCCTCATCCTCACCGACGCGCTCTGCGAACTGCGCGACAAGGCGAAGCGCGAGTTCGCCGCCTCCGGCATCGCCGCCGCGCATCTCTACATGTCCGGCAACCGCGGCTTCTGGCGCGAGACCGCCGCCGCGCTCACCGACTTCGGCCGCATCACCGTGGCCGACGACTCGCTCCCCGTGCTCGAGCTCGCGACCGATGGCGCGCCCGGCCTCGTGCTGCACGCCGGCACCGGTTCGTTCGTCGCCGCGCGCGGACTCGACGGCGCCGTGCACTACGCCGGCGGCACCGGCTGGCGCTTCGGTGACGCCGGCAGCGGCTACGAACTCGGCCGCCGCACCATCTCCCGCGCGCTGCTCGAGATCCAGGGTTGGATGCCCGCCACCCGCCTCTCGACGCTCGTGCGCGATCACACCCAGCTGGGCGACGCCACCGATCCCACCACGGTCACGCGCTACTTCTACCAACACGCCGAGCCCAACCGCGTGATCGCCGCGCTCGCGCCCGCCGTTTTCCGCCTCGCGAGCGAAGGCGACCAGACCGCGCTCAACCTCGTCGTCGAGTCCGCCTCCGAGTTGCTCGACCTCGCCACGCGCGTCGCCGCGAAGCTGTTTCCGGACACCCCGCTGGACACGATTCCCGCCGGCCTCAGCGGCGCCGTGCTCACGCACCCGCTGGTCGTCGGCGCCCTCGCGCCGCGCACGCCCCTCCCCCTCAACCCGATCACCGTCTCGCCGATCGAGGGCGTCCGCCGCCTCGTCGCCCGCGACCCCGCGTGACCCGCCGTTTGTCACCCAATAGGTGACAAACTGGGTGCGCCCTGAAAAGTGCGGTCAGCACACGGATGCCTTGGTGTAATACCAACGTCCCGTAGCTTTCAGACTTTCCGTTGTGGGCCCGCCCGCTGGGCGGGCAGCCCGGCCACCGGCCGGGCCTCCAGTCCAAAAGCAAGGTGACGTTGGTATAACGGCGGTCTGATCGAGCCTCGCGCATCAGGCTGACAAAGGCCGAAAAGTAGTGCGGTGCTTCAGCCCGCGCTTTCGTCCGCTGCAACGCGGGCCAAAGCACCGCGCTGCCTCCATCCCTGCGGCGTCCGTGCAATCCGCGAGGGCTCAATAGACCGCCGCTGCAACCAATCCAGCCAGCCGCAGGACGATTCGGCCAGGCCCGCTCAACGCTGGCGCGTCGGCGGCTGGCCGCGGCCCTGCTGGGTGGGCGGCGTGCGTTGGGGCGCCTGCGGCGGTGGCGCCACCGGCAGCACCGGCTGGACGACGGGTCCACCCGGCGTGAGCTGCTGCGTGGCCTGCTCGCGCAGGGCGCGGCGGCGCGCGACTTCGGCGGCGACGGCCTCGAGCCGGCGCTGTTCGTCGGCGGGCGTCGGGTTGACGACGACGGCGTTGGTGACGGCCGGCGGCACGTTGGCCACGGCCGGCATCAGGGCCGGTGGCGGCGGCGCGAGATTGCCCGCCGCACCGGACGAAACGACCTTCGCGCTGCGCAACGGCAGGGTGAACGACCGGCCGCCCTGTTCGACCACGATCGTGTCGTTGTCGCCCGAGCCCTCGTGGCGTTTGACCACAAAATCGAGGGTCGATTCGCGTTCGTTCAATTTCACCCACGCGCCCGTTTTTTTCGCCGGATCGACGATGCGGTAGAGCACGCCTTCGGCCGTCTCCATCGTGCCGCGGTATTCGAGCGGGGCCCCCGGAGTCGGCGCGCCCGCCGGCGCGGCGTTCTGCGCGGGCAGGAACGGCGAAGGCGCCGCCAGCTGCGCGCCCGCCCGCCCCGCACTCAACGTGACGGCGGCAACCATGATGGTCAGGCGCGGGCTCATGGGTCGGGCGAACATGGCGGAGGAGAGTAACTAGCAGGACGCGCTTCCCGGCGTCAAGTAACGCGGATTGTGCCGCTACAGCAGCGTGCCGCGCAGGATCGCATACGCCACCGTGAAATAGATGATCAACCCGGTGACATCGACCAGCGTCGCCACGAACGGCGCGCTCGAGGTCGCCGGGTCGAAGCCGATGCGTTTCAACCCCAGCGGCAGCATCGATCCCATCAACGAGCCCCACAGCACGATGCCGACCAGCGACACCCCCACGGTGGCCGCCACCAGCATCCAGTGCTCGCCATAGATAGTGGAGAATTGCGCCCAGATCACGATGCGCAGGAAACCGATGGCGCCGAGGATGAGCCCCAGCAGCGTGCCGGCGGCGAACTCGCGGCGCATGACCCGCCACCAGTCGCGCAACCGGAACTCGCCGAGCGCGAGCGCCCGGATGACCAGCGTCGCCGCCTGCGAACCGGCATTGCCCCCCGAGGAAATCACCAGCGGGACGAACAAGGCGAGCACCACGGCCTTCGCGATCTCGTCCTCGAAATAGCTCATGGCCGTCGCCGTCAGCATCTCGCCGAGGAACAACACCACGAGCCAGCTCGCGCGTTTCTTCACCATGCGGGAAAGCGCGATCGTCGTGTAGGGCTCGTCGAGGGCCTCGCTGCCACCGAGTTTCTGGATGTCCTCGGTCGCCTCGGCCTCGGCCACGTCGAGCATGTCGTCGAACGTCACGATGCCGATGAGCTTCAGCTGCTCGTCGACCACCGGCAGCGCGACGCGATCGAATTTCCGGAACAGCGCGAGCGCCTTCTCCCGGTCGTCCGTGGGGGCCAGCCAGGTGTAGTTGCCGTCCAGCAGTTCGCGGATCGGCCGGTCGAGCGGCGAAAGCAGCAGGCGGCGGACCCGGATGTCGTCCACGAGATGCCCGGCGGCCTCGGTCACGAACACGATGTTCAACGTCTCGCGGTCGCAGCCGTGTTCGCGGATGTAATCGAGCGCCTCGCGCACGCTCCACTCCGGCCGCACCGCGATGAAGTCCAGCGTCATCATCCGCCCCACGCTGTGCTCCGGGTAGGCGAGCAGCGACTGTGCGACCCGGCGCTCGTCCGGGGTCAGCATCGCGAGCAGTTGCATCGCCAGATCGAGCGGCAGCTCGTTGAGAAACGCCGTGCGGTCGTCGGGCGGCAGGGCGTTGAGCAGCGCGGCGGCCTGATCCTGCGTCAGCAGCTTGAGCAGGCGCTTCTGCGCATCGAGCGGCATGTAGGTGAACGTCGCCGCCGCCAGTTCGCGCGAACTCACGCGAAACAGCGCCGCCAGCTGCCCGATCGGCAGCTCGGCGATATTGGGCGCGAGGTCCGCCGGCAGCCACGGCTCGAGGAGCTTTTTCAGGGCCGCGTGATCCTTGCGGTCGATCAGCGCGGCGATCTCCTGTTTGACGTTGGACTGCGCGGGCATGAGCGCCGAGACAGCCACTTCGCGCCGTTGGTTTCAATCTCGCGCCGCGACGGCCGCGCTCGCCCGCATCCCTCGCGCTTCCTCGCAAGCCGGCCGCCGTCTGGCGGAGAAAGTTGGCAACGTAATACGTTACCAACTCCCGGCGCGGCGGGAAAGGCGGGCGACGCGTGTGCGGGACGCAGGCCGCTCCGCTCCCGGGCAGCGCATTCCGATGTGAATGCACCCATCGTTCCGGCGTCGGCCAGCGCGCTGACCTACCGTGGCGAAACCAAACCGGAAAGCCGTGCGCTCCCGGGTCCGGCCTGATGTCCGGCTTGGCGGCGGAAAAAGAACTTGCCACAGGAAACTAAAGATACTCTATAAGTTTCCTACGACTTCCATGCCCCGCCCTGCCGTCCAGCCCCCTGTTCCCGCGCCCGCCGACCGCATTCTCGAGGCCGCCCGCGTCCATCTTTTCACCTACGGCTACAGCGCGCTCACGATGGACGAGCTCGCGGCCGAACTCGGCATGAGCAAGAAGACGCTCTACGTGCACTTCCCCAGCAAGGACGCGCTCATCGAGGCGGTCCTCGGCCAGTTTGTCGCCGGCGTGCGCAGCTCGGCCGACACGATCTTCGCGGACCAATCGCTCAGCTTCACCGCCAAGCTCCACCGCTTCAGTGAGACCATGGTCCAGCGCTTCACCCGGATGGGCCCGCACGTGCTTCGCGATCTCCAACGCTCGGCCCCGCAGATCTACCGGAAAATCGAGGAACTGCGGCACAACAACATCCCGCACATCTTCGGCCAGATGATCCGCCAGGGCCAGGCCGCGGGCATGGTGCGCGCCGATCTCGACCCCGGGCTCGCGATCGAGTTCTGGCGTCCGGCGATCCAGAGCCTGATGCACCCCGACACACTCGAGCGCCTCAAGCTCACGCCCGACCAGATGTTCACCCGTGCCATCGACCTCTTCTTCGGCGGACTGCTCACGCCCGCCGGCCGCAAAGATTATGAAAAACACGTCGCCACCTGACACCCCGCCCGCGCCCCCTCCGCGCTCAACGCCTCCAACCCAGCACCAAAGTAACCTAATGGGTTACTTTGCGAGAAGGGCCGTGCGGTCAATCCGCTCGCGGCGACCCGTGCTGCAGGCGGCGACTTCGGCGCACTTCGCGGTGCTCACCCTCTTCGCGGCCGTCGCGCTATCGCCGGCCTGCAAACGCGCCACCGCCACGCGCCCCGGCGAACTCGTTCTTTCGGGCAATATCGAGGTCACCGACGCCCAGCTCGGCTTCAAAATCCCCGGCCGCGTCGCCCAACGCTTCGTCGCCGAAGGCCAGCGCGTCACCGCCGGCCAGCCGATCGCCCAGCTCGACGATGCGGAGCAGAAACAGGAACTCGCGCTCCGCCGCGCCGAACTCGCCGCCGCCGAAGCCGTGCTCGCCGAGCTCGAGGCCGGCTCCCGCCCGCAGGAGATTGCCGCGGTCGAGGCCGGGCTGCGCAGCGTCGAGGCCGAGCGCGAACGCGCGCGGCTCGATTTCGCCCGCCAGCAGGAGTTGCTGAAGCGCGACGCGATCGCGACCCGCGAGTTCGAAGCCGCGCAGGCGCAGGTGAAGGTCGCCGAGGCGCGCGTCACCGAGGCCACCGAACGGCTCAAGCTCGTGCGCGAGGGCCCGCGCGCCGAAACCATCCAGCAGGCCCGCGCGCGCCTCGCGCAGGCGCGGGCCGCCGTCGAACTCGCTGAAGTCCGCGTCGCCAACACCCGGCTCGCCTCTCCGCTCGCCGGCATCGTGCTCTCGCACCACATCGAGCCCGGCGAGTTCGTCGCCGCCGGCACGCCGATCGTCACCGTCGCCGACACCGCCCACGTGTGGGTCCGCGCCTACGTGAACCAGACGGATCTCGGCCGCATCACACACGGCCAGAAAGTCGCCGTCCGCACCGACACGTTTCCCGGCAAGAACTACGAGGGCACGGTCGGCTTCATCGCCTCGGAAGCCGAGTTTACGCCGAAGACCGTGCAGACCCCGAAAGAACGCGTGAAGCTCGTCTTCCGCGTCAAGGTCGACGTCGCCAACCCGCACGACGAACTCAAGTCCGGCATGCCCGCGGATGTGATTATTGAAAAGACCGAAGGCCTGAAAAGCTGAAGGGCTGAATCTCCAATAATCAGCCGCACCGCGAATTCAGTCCTTCAGTCTTTCAGCGCTTCAGCCTTTTCTCCCCATGTCCGCCCTCCGCACCACCGCCCTCCGCCGCACGTTCGGCGCCACGGTCGCGCTCGACGCGCTCGACCTCGACGTGGCGGAGGGCGAGATCTTCGGGCTCGTGGGGCCCGACGGCGCGGGCAAGACGACCACCATGCGGCTGCTCACCGGCATCCTGTCACCGACCGCCGGCACCGCGACCGTCGCGGGCTTCGACGTCGCGCGCGACTCCGAACGCCTCAAGGACCACATCGGCTACATGAGCCAGCGCTTCGGCCTCTACCCCGATCTCACCGTCCTCGAAAATCTCGAATTCTACGCCGACATCTACGGCGTGCCCGCGCGCGGCCGGGCGGAACGCACCGAGCGCCTCCTCGGCTTCAGCCACCTCACGCCGTTCAAGCAGCGCCTCGCCGGCCACCTCTCGGGTGGCATGAAACAAAAACTCGGTCTCGCCTGCGCGCTCATCCACACGCCCCGCGTGCTGTTCCTCGACGAGCCCACCAACGGCGTCGATCCCGTCTCCCGCCGCGATTTCTGGCGCATCCTCTACCAGCTCGTGCGCGACGGCGTGACGATCTTCGTGTCGACGGCCTACCTCGACGAAGCCGAGCGCTGCAATCGCCTCGCCCTCCTTCACCAAGGCCGCCTCCTCGGTCTCGGCACGCCCGACGAGGTCAAGGCCCTGATGCCCGGCACGCTGCTCGAAGTCCGCACCGACTCCCCGCGCCGCACCGCCGCGCTCCTCCGTGAACAACTCGCCGGCGCCGCCATCGGCCTCTTCGGCGATCGTGTGCATGTGGCCACGCGCGAGCCGACCCAGGTCGAGGCGCGCGCGCGCGAACTGATCGCCACCGCCGGTTTCGAACTCCACTCGATCCGCCCCATCGCGCCCTCGCTCGAGGACGTGTTCGTCGCCGTCCTCGCCACCGGGCAGGCGCCCGCCGCCTCCACGCCAGTGTCACCCAAAGGGTGACACTTTTCATTCCATGATTCCCGTCCTCATCGTGCTCCTTCTGCTGGTCGTGCTGATCGCGACCGACTCCGGCGGCAGCGGCGGCGAGTCCGGCCGCGGACAGGATTCGTAACCGCCCATGCGCCCCGAGCCCATCCAGTCCGCGGAAACCGTCGTCGAGGTGCAGCACCTCGAGAAACGGTTCGGCGCGTTTCGCGCGGTCGCCGGCGTCTCGTTCAGCGTGCGCCGCGGCGAGATCTTCGGGTTTCTCGGGCCGAACGGCGCGGGCAAATCCACGACGATCCGCATGCTCTGCGGCCTGCTCGCGCCGAGCGGCGGCACGGGACGCGTGGCGGGCTTCGACATCGTGCGCGAGACCGAGCGCATCAAGACGCGCATCGGCTACATGAGCCAGAAGTTCTCCCTCTACGACGAGCTCACCGTCGAGGAGAACATCGAATTCTACAGCGGCATCTACCGCCTGCCGAAATCCAAACAGGCCGCGCGCAAGGCCTGGGTGCTCGAAATGGCCGGCCTGCGCGACCACCGCACGTCGCGCACGGGCGAACTCTCCGGCGGTTGGAAACAACGCCTCGCGCTCGGCTGCGCCGTGCTGCACGAGCCACCGATCCTGTTTCTCGACGAGCCCACGTCGGGCGTCGACCCGAACAGCCGCCGGCAATTCTGGGATCTCATCTACACCCTCTCCGAGCAGGGCGTGACCGTCTTCGTCACGACGCACTACATGGAGGAGTCGGAGTATTGCGACCGCCTCGGCATCATCTACCGCGGCGAGCTCATCGCGCTCGGCACGCCGCGCGATCTGAAAACCAAACACATGCCCGAAGCCGTGCTGGAGATCGACTGCGCGCGGCCGAACGAGGCGATGGGCGTGCTCGAACGCCTGCCCGAGTTGAAGGAGGTCGCGCTCTTCGGCAAAGGCCTGCACGCCGTCGCCGCCGATCCCGTCGCGGCCCTGCCGGCGATCCGCCTCGCGCTCGCGAGCGGCGGCTTCCCCCTCGACCGCCTGGAGCGCATCACGCCGACGCTTGAGGACGTGTTCGTCTCGCTCATCGAGGCCCGCGACCGCGCCGCCGGCACGCAACAGGAGTTCCGGCGATGAACCCGCGCCCTTCCTGTAGCGGAAGCCGTGAGGCTTTCGCCGAATCACGAAACGCTCACGCGTTCCGCTACTCCGCACGCCCATGAACCTCCGCCGCCTCTGGGCCGTCGCCCGCAAGGAATCCCTGCACATCCGCCGCGATCCGCGCAGCCTCATCCTCGCGGTCGGCATCCCGATGTTGATGCTGCTGATGTTCGGCGAGGCGCTCACCCTCGATGTCGACCGCGTGCCCTTCGTCGTCTGGGACCAGAGCCATACGAAGGAGAGCCGCGAATTCGTCGCACGCTTCACCGCCACCCGCTATTTCGACTTCCGCGGCACCGTCGAACGCTACGCCGAACTCGAGCACGCGATCGACACGCGCAGCGCCATGCTCGGCCTGGTCATCCCGCCCGAATTCGCCGCGCGGCTGGCGGCGGGGCGCCACGCCGGCGTGCAGGCGATCGTCGACGGCACGGATTCCAACACCGCCTCCATCGTCCTCGGCTACACCCAGGGCATTGCCTCCGGCTTCAACGCCCAGCTCGCCCTCGAACAGATCCAGCGCCTCACCGGCGGCACGCCGGCTCCCGCGCTCGACCTGCGCACCCGCGTCTGGTTCAACCCCGACCTCGCCAGCCGCAACTACATCGTGCCCGGCATCATGGCGGTGATCATGGGCCTGATCGCCGCGCTGCTCACCTCGCTCACGCTCGCGCGCGAGTGGGAGCGCGGCACCATGGAACAGCTCGCTTCGACCCCCGTGCGCCCGGCCGAACTCGTCCTCGGCAAGCTGCTCCCCTACGTCGCCACCGGGCTCGTCAACATGGTCATCGCGGTGGTGATGGCCGTCTTCGTGTTCGAGGTGCCGCTCCGCGGCAGCGTGGCGCTGCTCTTCGGCCTCGGGAGCCTGTTCATCGTCGCCACGCTGGCGCAGGGCATCTTCATCAGTGCGCTCGCGCGCCAGCAACTGCTCGCCAGCCAGCTGGCGATGATCTCGACGTTCCTGCCCGCGTTCCTGCTGTCCGGCTTCGCCTTTGCGATCACCAACATGCCGCTGCCGGTGCAGCTCGTCACCCGCATCGTGCCGGCGCGTTACTTCGTGGCGGTGGTGAAGGGCATCTTCCTGCGCGGCGTGGGCGTGAGTGTGCTGTGGGTGGAGGCCGTTTTCCTGCTCGGCTTCGCCGTGGTCCTGCTCGCGCTCGCCATCCGGCGCACGCCAAAACGGCTCGCGTAAACATGCCGCACCACATTCACCGCCCGCCGGTTCGTTGTAGGGCGGGGTCGCCGAACCCCGCCTGGAATTCGACGCCAGCGCAAACCGGCGGGGTCCGGCACCCCCGCCCCACAACCACACTCTGACCATGTGGGAACGCATCCTCACCATCCTGCGCAAAGAGTTCCGCTCCGTCCTCCGCGATCCGCGCATGAGGATCGTCATCATCGGGCTGCCGATGATCCAGACCATGATCTTCGGCTACGCCGTCTCCCTCGATGTGCGGCACGTCCAGCTGGCGGTGATCGACCGCGACGGCACCCCCGCCAGCCGCGCGCTCGTGGCGCGGTTCACGGGCTCGTCCTACTTCGACGCGATTGCATTCACCCCAAGCGAGGACGAAGCCCGTGCCCTGATCGATGCGGCCAGGGCCGCCGCCATTCTGCAGATCAACGCCGGCTTCGAGCAAAACCTCCGCGGCGGCCGTCCGACGCCCGTGCAGTTGATCGTGGACGGCTCCGACTCGAACACCGCGCGCTTCGTCGTGAACTACGCGGCGCAGATCGCCGCGGCGGCCAACGGCGCTTTCCTCCTCGAGCAGGCCGTGCGGCGCGCCGGACAGGTCGTGCCCGTCGGCCAGGTCGACCTCCAGCCGCGCGCCTGGTTCAACGCCGACCTCGAGAGCCGCAATTTCTACGTCCCGGGCATCATCGCGATGCTCGTCATGCTGATCGGCCTCATGCTCACAAGCATGGCGATCGTGCGCGAAAAGGAAGTCGGCACGATCGAACAGATCATGGTCACGCCGATCCGCCCGGCCGAGTTCATCCTCGGCAAGTGCGCGCCGTTCGCGGTCATCGGCTTCATCAACACCGCGATGGTGTCGGCTGTCGCCCTGCTGTGGTTCGACATCCCGTTCCGCGGAAGCTTCGCGCTGCTGTTGCTCGGCGTCGCGCTGTTCCTGGTCAGCACGCTCGGCGTGGGGCTGTTCATCTCGACCGTCAGCGGCACGCAGCAGCAGGCGATGATGACGACGTTCTTCTTCTTTTTCCCCGCGATGCTGTTTTCGGGCTTCATCTTCCCGATCGCCAACATGCCGGCGTTCTTCCAGTGGCTCAGCCTGCTCGATCCGTTGCGCTACATGCTGGTGATCATCCGCGGCGTGTTCCTGAAGGGCGTCGGCTTCGACGTGCTCTGGTCGCAATTCGCCGCGTTGCTCGTGCTCGGTGCGGCCGTGATGACCTTCGCCGTCACCCGGTTCCACAAGACCCTCGCGTGAACTCAGCCGTGTCACCCCACCCCACCACTCCCAATCCTGTCATTCTGACCCTGAACGAAGTGAAGGGGAAGAACCCTGCAGGAGCTGCGCATCCGCTGCCCGCTGCCAAAATCCAACCGGGTGCTTCGCCGCGCTCAGCCGAAGCGATGCAAAAGGAGGCCACCACGAAACACCTCAAATACACGAAAGGGAAGGCCTTCGGCGGCAAGCCGGTCGATCAAATGCGCGCACCGTTCAGCGCTGAGTTTTGCCAGCCGCGTGCTTGTCCCACTTTCCTCCTTTCGTGTGTTTCGTGTTTTTCGTGGTGAAATCCACCTGGGTTCTTCGCCGCGCTCAGAATGACCAACCGCTTTTCCCCGCCATGAAAACCCGTCTCGCCTTCGCCCTCGCCGCCGCGCTTCCGTTTGCGCTGCCGGCGCAGCTCGCCGCGCCGCTCGCGCTCGAGGACTGCCTCAAGCTCGCCGCCAGCGGTCATCCCGCGCTCGCCGCCGCGCAGGCCGGCGTGTCGGCCGCGACCGAGTCCGTGGGCGAGGCCCAGGCGCCTTACTACCCGTCGCTCGATCTCAACGCGTCCTACCACCGGTGGCAGCGCCGCGCGTTCCTCCCCTCGGGGCTCACGATTCCGGGACGCACCATCCCCGATCTCATCGGCCCGCTCCACGACTGGAACGGCGGCGTGGCCTCGCGCATCACGCTCTTCGACGCCGGTGAGCGGCGCGCCGGACTCGACGCCGCGCGCGCCCGCCGCGCCGCCGCGGAGGCCGAGACCGCCACCACGCAGGCCGAGGTGCGCTTCGCCGTGCAGTCCGCGTTCTACACGCTGGCGGCGGCGCACGAATTGAACGCCGTCGCCGAGAAAAACCTCGCGCGCACCGAGGCGCATCAGCGTCTGGCCGTCGCTCGCCGCGAGGCGGGTGCCGTGCCGCAGGCCGACGTGCTGCGTCTGGACGCCGAGGTCGCCAGCGCCCGCCTCCAACTCATCAACGCCGGGAGCCGCGTGCGCATCGCCACCGGCCGGCTCAACACCGCGATGGGCCGCGGCGCCGACACGCCGCTCGCCATCGCGCCCGCCGCGTCCGCCCCGCCGCCGCCGCCGGCGCGCGCCGAACTCGACGCCGCCGTCACCCGCGCGCTCGCGCAGCGCCCGGAAATCGCCTCGGGCGAGAAACGCACCGAGGCCGCCCGCGCCGCCGTCTCCGCCGCGCAGGCCGCGCGCGCGCCGAAGGTGCGCGCCGATGCGATGTTCGGCTGGCGCGACACCACCTGGCTGCCCGACACGCGCGAGTGGCAGGCGGGCCTCTCGGTGGATTTCCCGATCTTCGATGGCCGCAGCCGCACCCGCCGTCTCGCGCGCACCAAGGCCGAGCTCACCCGCGAACAGGCCGCGTTCGATCACCGCCGGCTGCAAATCCGCGACGAGGTGTGGTCGACGGCCTCCGAACTGGAACGCGCGTGGTCCGCCATCGCCGCCAACGAGACGAGCGTGCGCGCCAGCGAGGAAAGCCTGCGCGTCGTGCGCGAGCGCTACCAGAGCGGCGCCGCGCTCATCACCGACCTCCTCGACACCCAGACCGCGCTCGCCCGCGCGGAGAGCTCGCTCGCCGAGGCGCGGTGGAGCTACCTGGCCGCGCGCGCCGCGTTTGACCGCGCGCGCGGCGCTTGAACCCGCCCTGCCGCCCCCCCCCCCGGCGCATCGGGATGAAACCGGATATCATCTATTACTGAGCCTCGCGAAATAGGGTGACAAAGAGTTCGGTGGTTCGGGGAGCGCACCCGTCTCGGGTGCTGGTGCCGGCGTCTCGCCGACACCTCCGAAATCCTCGGCGAGACGCCGAGGACGGCCCGCGGGACGCGGGC
>JACRKC010000055.1 GCA_016235555.1 Verrucomicrobiota bacterium | reverse complement strand
GCGCGGTGATTCTCGCTCGCTCCTGGCCGCCCGCGGAGCGGCCGGCCCACCTTTCGGCCTGCTGCAAGAAAGTGAGATGCGCCCGCGCTCCCAGCCTCTTCACGTCGGCTGCTGCGTTCGACTGCGGCGTTCCGGTGGCGGTTACCGAGTCTCGCAAAATACAGTTACAATCACGGCTCGGGCGGTCCCGCTTCTCACCAGACTGTGTGAAAACGTGGCGGTTGTAGCGGAAGCGTGAGCTTTTCGCCCAAACGCGGGTGCAATCCAACGAAAACCTCACGGTTTTCGCTACGCTTCGCGCGGCTGAACGAAGGCCGCCGGGTTTTCACACAGTCTCTCACGAAGCGGGCTACGAGGGAAGGGTAGCCCGGCTCGTGAGAGCCGGGACTCGTGGGACGTGGTCCCGTAGTTTGTGCGACTCTGAGGGTGTCTATTGAGGCTGGCGTGATAGACTGACGGAGCCACGATCCCAAGCGGCCGGTCTGAAGGAGGGCGGATCTGTGACCCGCCCATTCGCGAGTGGAGTGTTCGAGGGCGGGTCACAGACCCGCCCTACTCCAAACATCCGACGTCAGTCGATCATGCGAGGCTCAATGACAAACCGGTGAACACTTTTTCGACGCCCCCTCCGTCGCCGAATCACTTTTTCGGCGGCGGCTTCGCGACCTCGTCCTCGACGACCTTGGGCGTGCCGATGATGACCTCGGCTTTGCGGCGGTCGGCGTCCTCGATGAACTGCGGGAGATCGGTGTTGGTGCCGAAGTAGGGCGCCGCGCTGGCGAGCATGACCTTCATCGTCTCGGGCAGCGTGCGGCGGCGGGCGTCGATCGACATGCGGGTTCGCCAGATGAGTTTGCGCTGTTTCTTGCGCAGCGCCTCGACGTCGAGCGCAGCGACGAAAATGTAGACGCGGTTGTCGCGCGCGGCCTCGTTGATGCGGTCGGCCTCGCTCGACATCAGCATCCGGCGGGACGCGCGGTCGGCGCCGACGAGTTGCGCGATCTCGCGGCTGTTGAAGCCGATGATCGATGTGGTCGTCTCGCCGGTGGACGGGTCGGTGTCGTTGATCTCGGCGGTCGCGAGATTGGCGGTGCCATAGGAGAACACGATCGCGATGTCGGGGACCGGCCCGCCGACCTGAGTGGCGGTGAAGCCCTGCGAGACGAGCGCGGCGGCGATGGCGGCGGCGACGGTTTCCTTCCTGGGCATGGGCTCGCCAGCGATCGCGTCGCCGAGGGAAAGCTCCGTGCCGCCGAAGACGAAGAAATGGACCGGGCGCTGTTTGGTGGGGCGGGTGAGGCCGGACTTCTGATCGTAGAGGTCGGCGACGACGAGCACTTCGGGGCCTTCCGGCAGCTTGCTCGCGGCCAGCGCCACTGCCGGGGCCAGCGAGGCGAGCAGAAGCGTCAGACGGAAATGGCAGGAGGGCCGCATGGCGCGGACTCTGGCGAAAGCGTGGGCCGGCAGGCGAGTGCGGAGTGCGGACCGGCCGGGATCGGGCGTCCCTCACTTTCTTGCCGTGCGGAGGGGCGCTTTTTCAAGCGCCCAAGCTCGGCGAACACTCACCGCGCGAAAGGGCAGGTCACAGACCTGCCCTACCTCGGAGCCTGGGCGTCTTTTTGAACAAAAGTGCATGACAGGCTCTACTGCAAGGAACTGATACCAACGTCCCGTAGCTTTCAGACTTTCCGTTGTAGGCCCGCCCGGTGCCCCTTCCACCGCGTCAGCGGCAGGACCGGCGCCGGCCCGTAGATGGCCGGCAGCACGCAGTCCCGGTTCAACTCGATGAAGGCGGTGTGCCGCAGCTTGGCCCGCGCGTGCGTGTAGGCCCCCGCCGTCATCGGCGCCGCCAGGGCGCCTCCGGCCAGCTCGGCCAGAAACTCGTGCAGATGGCGCTGCAGCGACTTGAGGCTCTTTCGCAGGGTGAACCGCACGACGACCGCGAACGGGAGCTGGCGCCGCCGGGTGAAATCCTGCGACCGCACCCGATGGCGCGCGACAAAACTGGCCGCGCCCAACCGCCGGCGCAACCTGGCCACCAACGCCACGACCTCCCGACGCACCTGTTGCATGGTTTTCCTCCTGCCAGGAGTTCAGCGTATCCTGTTGCCAAACACAACCCTGCACTGCCCGCCGCCGCCTAATTCAATGCCAGTGGCCCGGTGGGCGGGCTGCCCGGCCACCGGCCGGGCCTGCAGTCTCAATGCGAACCGTAACTGGTGTTACACCTGAAAGGATGGCGGGCTGGAGCGGCGCCGCAGCAGCGCGTCGGCAGTGGCGGCCGGTGAGGTGCGGTCCATCGGGACCGGGGCCGACGGGGCGGGAGCATCGTCGAAATAGAGCTCCGTGCCGCCCACGCTTGCCTTCCACTCCGTCATCTCCGCGATGAGGTTGACCGAGGCGCTCCAGAACGGGCCCTTCACGGCGACGCAGCGCATGGCCTGCTCCTTTTGGCCGCCGAGGGCGAGCCGGAGGACATCGGCCGCTTCCTTGTGAAAGCAGGCGTGCAGTTCCCGCACCTTTTTGAATTCGGCGCTTTGCTGCTCGCCGGCCGGCAGGCTGTAGAGCCACTTGCCAAAGTCGCACTGGTTGTCCACCGCCACCTTCTCCACCGGAATGTCGCAGGTGCCGGTCTCAATCGCCTTGGCGAGGCGGGTCTTCCACATGCCGTGCGCGGCGATGGCCTTGCCGATCTGGGCGACATGGGCGCGGCCGGCGGCGTCGCCGGGTTGGGTGGAAACCGCGGGGGCCAACGGGACCGATGAGTGGTTCGGTTCGCTGGCGGCGGGCTTCACTGGCTCCGGCTGCCGCGCGGCCGGCGCCGCCTCGGTCTGCGCCTGGCCTTCGATCGTCGTCTGAAGCTCGGCGATCGCCGCGAACAGCTTGATCGATTGGCTGTTGAGTTGCTCGGCGGCGGCGGCCGTTTCCTGCGCGTAGCCCGCATTGGCCTGGGTGACTCGGTCCATTTGAGATACCGCCGCGTTGATTTCGCTCACGCCCTGGCTCTGCTCGGAGGAAGCGGTGGCGATCTCGTTGACGACCTCGTCGAGGCGGCGGATCTGCTGCTGGATTTCGATGAAACTGCCGGCGACCTGGCGGCTGATGTCGGCGCCCTGCCGGCTCTTGGCCACCGAATCCTCGATCTTGGTGGCGGTCTCCTTGGCCGCGGTGGCGGAGCGCTGGGCGAGCGCGCGGACTTCCTCGGCCACGACCGCGAAGCCCAGGCCGGCCTCGCCGGCGCGGGCGGCTTCGACGGCGGCGTTGAGGGCGAGGATGTTGGTTTGAAACGCGATCTCGTCGATGGTCTTGAGGATTTTTGAAATCTCGCCGCTCGCGGTCGTGATCGCCTGCATCGCGGTCTGCATGGCTTGCATCTGCTCCGCGCCGCTGTCGGCGGCGTGGCGGGCCGCGCTGGCCGTTTGCTGGGCGACTTGCGCGCTGTCGGAATTGCGCTTGGTCATGCTCGACATCTCCTCCAGCGACGAACTGGTTTCCTCCAGGGCGGCGGCCTGCTGGCTGGTGCCGTCGGCGAGGGTGAGACTGGCGCTGGCCACCTGGTTCGCGGCTTCGCTCGATTCCTTGGAGCCGAGGTGCAGATCGCGGATGACGCGCCGGAGCGAACCGTTGATGGAGCGGATCGAGCCAAAGCTGAAGCCCGCGGTGGTCAGCAGCAGCAGCATGACGCACACCGAGGTCGTGATCGCGCCGCGCCGCGCCCCGGCCTTCTTGGCGAGCACCAGATGCTGGAAGTCGTCGGCCAGCCGGTCCTCGAACTGTTTCATGCGGTCGATCTTGACGGTGATCTTGTCGAACCACTCGGACGGCACGACGCCGAAGCCGCCGCCGGCGGAGCGATCGAGGGCGAGCTGGCGCATGTGCTGGACGGCGACGAAGACCGGTTCCCGCGCCAAGGCATCCGCCTCCGCACGGCGCTCCGGCGTGGCCTGATCGGCGAAGACCTGGAAGAAATTGTCCTGGGCGGCGACCGTCCGGACAAACCGGCTGAAGGCATCGCTGGTGAACTTGTCCAAGGAGAAGACCCCGGAGAGCGTGGCGCGCTCGATGCCGGCATGCTCCTTCACCTGGAGGTAGTTGACGTAGCAGGCCATGGCCTTGGCGATCGCGACATCGTCGGATTGGAGCGCGAGCGTGGCGTCGGTGGCGACGAGGCGGGCGATGGTGCCGGTGTAGTAGGCGATCGTTTCGGAACTCGCCAGCTGGAGTCCGGTGATGGATTGGCGGATCGCGCCGAGGCGGCCGAGCTGGGTGAGCGCCTGCGCGAAATCGGCGGCGAAGGTCTGGCCGAACAGCGTCGGATCGAAACCCGTGAGGGTGGTGTGGAGCGCCGCCAGCGCGTCATCGGTGGCCTTCCGCTGGGCGGTGAGTTCGGCGCCGTATTTGGCGCCCTTGTTGCTGACGAAGAGCACGGAGCGGCCGCGCTCGCGCTGGAGTTCGTGGATGGCGTTGCCGATCTGGCGCACCACTCCGGCGCTCACTTGGATCCGGGCGCAGCGCACATCGGTCGTGTAGCGCTCCCAGATGGTCTGGACGGCGAAATACGCGACGCCGAGCATGGGCAGCGCGACGATCAGCAGCAACTTGGTGGAAAACCGGAGAGTTTTCATGGGCGAAGGTTAGAGTGGAGCGCGGTGGCCGCGGGTCCGAACGGGCAACACCGTGGGATGGCCCGGCGGGCGTCTCACCGCCACGACCGAGCGCCAGCAGCGGACCGAGGCATGCGAGCACAGGGGCATGAGTTGCTTTTCGGCACTGATGATCGCCCGCTTGAACAGGAAATGCCGCGCCGGTCCGGGGGAGGTGCAACTCAAACTGAGGTCAGTTCTCGAAGACCGCGGTAGCAGCATCGGCGTCCCGGCCCGCCGGCGCAGCACGTTCGCCCGAGCGTCGGCAGGCAGAGCCACCCGCCGTTACGCCGAGCCGGCGCGGGTGGGCGCGCACCTCAGCCAGCCCCATGCAGTCGGCCGTGGCAGCCGACGTGAGGAGGCTGGAGCGCGGTGAGTCGCGTCAACCAGCCTCGTTACCTCGGCTGCCACCACGTTTCGCGAGGTTCAACTGCATCGCTGGCTTGGCGAGCACGAGGTGCTTTTCGACCAAAACAAGGCGGGCGTTGATTTGACGGCTCAACCCCCGGAAAGCGCCACGGCTACAGGCAAACCCGCGACCGTCACGAGGGGAATCGTGCCGCCTGCCGGCGATGCCGTCAAACCGGCGGCATCGAGCTGCGCGCCGATATATTCAACCTACTGCGAGCGGCAGCGAGTGTCTTGTCCAACCGGGCCCGTCGCTCCCCGGCACCTGCCGCTACTCGCGGTTGAGCAGCTCCGCGTGCTTCAGCCCGAGCAGCACGAGTTCCGGGATGACTTCGTCGAACAGCGCCTCGCGCTCGAACAGCCACGCAAACCCGCCCGTGCCGATCACCCACGGGCGGTTTTCGCCGAACGCCTCGCGCGCGAGGGCCACGCGCAGCTCGCGGATCGCTCCGACCTGTCCGTGAAAGACCCCCGCCTGGATGCTTTCCACCGTGCTGCGGCCGAGCGCGACCTCGGGGCGGACAATCTCCACGCGCGGCAGTTTCGCGGTGTGGCTCGCAAGCGCGTCGAGCGACGTGTTCACCCCGGGCAGGATCGCGCCGCCGAGATATTCGCCGGCGGCGTTGACCACGTCGAACGTCGTCGCCGTGCCGCAATCGACAATCAGCAAATCGCGGCGCGGATGGCGCTGCGTGGCGGCGATGGCGTTGGCGATGCGATCGGCGCCGACTTCGAGCGGGTTGCGGTAGCGGACCTTGAGGCCGGTCTTTGCGCCCGCCTGCAGGACAAACGGCTCGCTCTTGAAATACGTGGAGCACGCCTGACGCAGCGCGAGCTGCGCCGCGGGCACCACCGAGCAGATCGCGGTGCGCGCGATGGTGCGCGGGTCGATGCCTTTCTCGCGGAGCACGGCGGTGAAGAACGCACCGAGCTCGTCGCCCGACCCGAGCGGGTGCGTGGACTTGCGGAATTGGGCGCGCACCGCGTCGTGATCGAACACGCCGCCGTGAATCTGAGTGTTGCCGACATCGAGGCAGAGGAGCATGGGAGAAGATTCAGATGGTGAGCGACGCGCACGCTGACACGAGCAGGCGTTCGAGCGCGAGCGCGAGCTCGGTGCGGGTGGCGCACGCCGTGGCCGCGCCCTCCCGATCGCAGATGGTCGCGGGAAAACGTTCCCCGTCGGTGCGCGCGGCGAGATCGTTGTGCACGACGAAATCGGGCGCGGCGCGGGCGAAGAGCTGCTTCACGGCGTGGCGCACCTCCGCCGCGGCGGCGCGATGCGTGAGCTTGAAGGCCACGATGCGCACGTCCGGGTTGCGGCTGCGTGCGCGGAGCGAATCGAGGAGCTTGGGGTTCGGCCGCAGGTGGAGCACGGGCGCGGAGTCGGAGTCGAGCTTGCCGGCGCCGGGCAGCGCGACGGTTTCGCCGTCGACCACGCTTTCGAGCGCGAAATCGCTCACCGCCGCCGCGTGGATGACCGCGTCGAATTCTGTCGTGCGCAGCCGCTCGAGGGCGGAGTCGAGCTCGGCGAAAGTGGAGAACGGCACGTCCTCGCACGCCGCCTCGCTGCGCTCCGCGTTGCGCGCGCGCACGAATGTGACCGCGTGTCCCGCGCGCGCGAAGTGTCCCGCGAGGAGCGCGCCGGTGCGGCCCGTGCTCGTGTTGGTGATCACCCGCACGGCGTCGATCGGTTCGGCGGTCGCGCCGCTCGTGAGGAGCACGCGCAGCCGGCGCTCGGGCCGGGCCAGCGCCGTCTCGATCGCGGTGATGATGGCGGGGGGATCGAGGAGGCGGCCGTCGCCGGCCTCGCCGCACGCGGTGCGGCCGGCGGCGACGGGGAGGACTTGCACGCTCCACTCGCGCAGGCGCGCGACCGAGGCCTGCGTGGCCGGGTGCGCCCACATCGCGGGGTTCATCGCGGGCGCGGCGAGCCACGGCTTCGCGCGATCGTGGGCGAGGAAGAGTGCGCCGAGCAGATCGTCGGCGAGGCCGGCGGCGAGGCGGTTGAGGGAGTTCGCCGTCGCGGGACAGAGCACGACCGCGTCGGCCCACCGGGTGAGCTCGATGTGATCGAGCGCCGCGCCCGCGGCAAAAAGATCCGTGGCGACGGGCGCGCCGGTGAGGCCTTCGAGCGTGCTCACGCCGACGAAACGCAGCGCCGATTCTGTCGCGACGCAGCGCACGGTGTGACCGCGCTGCACGAGTTGCGACACGACCTCGCAGGCCTTGCAGGCTGCGATGGAGCCGGAGACGATGACGAGGAGGTTAGAGCCGGACATTGTCGATGAGCCGCACGCCGTCGCACTGCACCGCACCGAGCCGCACGCCGCCGTGATCGGCCACGTAGTCGACGCTGAAGCCGGCGGCTGCCAGGGCGCGTTCGGCGGCTTTCGCGTCGGGTGACTCGCGCAGGATTTTCGGAAACCGGGCGGCGCGCGCGCGGGCGTCGGGCGAGAGCCGGGCGTTGCGCGAGCTGAGTGCGAAACCGTCCGGCTCGCGCACGGTGGGGCAGGGGACGATCTCCACCGGCAGCAAAAACGCCTTCGCGAGATCGCGCACGAGCTGGAGCTGCTGCCAGTCCTTTTCCCCGAAGTAGGCGCGGTGCGGATCGACGACGAGCAGGAGCTTGAGGACGACGGTGAGCACGCCCTCGAAATGCCCCGGCCGGTGCGCGCCCTCGAAGCGCGGACTCAGCTCCCACTCGGTCACGCGGAAGCGGTAGTTGTCGGGGTAGAGTTGCTCCGCGGGCGGCACGAGCACGGCGTCGCAGAGGCCGTCGGCGAGCGCGAGATCGTGCTCCAGGGTGCGCGGATATTTTTCGAGGTCGCCCGGGTCGTTGAATTGCGTGGGGTTGACGAAAATGCTGAGGACCACGCGCTCGTTTTCGCGCCGGGCGCGTTCGAGCAGCGAGCGATGGCCGGCGTGGAGCGCGCCCATCGTCGGGACGAAGCCCACGCTTTTGCCCGCATAGTCCTCGTTGCC
Organism: Verrucomicrobiota bacterium; assembly: GCA_016235555.1. Classification (GTDB taxonomy): domain Bacteria; phylum Verrucomicrobiota; class Verrucomicrobiia; order Opitutales; family Opitutaceae; genus JACRKC01. The sequence continues at coordinate 167,499 of JACRKC010000055.1, read as the reverse complement.
GCGCGCGGCGCGCCACGCGGAGAGATCGGAAAACACGCGGCTCATGCCGGCACCTCGCTCTCGATCGGCCGGTGCGCCCCGCGCACGTCGTGCGCGAACGCCTGCACGGCGCCGATCACATCGGCGTGGGCCTCGCGATAACGGTGCGCGAACCGTGGCCGGAAATCCGGATCGAGCCCGAGCAGATCGGAGAGGACAAGCACCTGGCCGTCGGTGTCCGCGCCGGCGCCGATGCCGATGGTCGGCACGGCGAGGTCCGCAGTGATTTCTTTCGCGAGCGGCGGCGGGATGCATTCGAGGACGAGCGCGAACACGCCGGCGCGTTCGAGGGCCGCGGCATCGTCACGGAGCTGTGCGGCGGCGGCGGGCGTGCGGCCTTGGGTGCGATAGCCGCCGAGTTGATGAAAGGCCTGCGGGGTCAGCCCGAGGTGGCCCATCACGGGGATGCCGCTTTCGACGAGGAACGCGACGATGTCGGCGTGGCCCGCGGCGCCTTCGATTTTGACGGCGTTGGCGCCGGCTTGCATGAGCTGGCCCGCGGCGGCGACGGCGCAGTCGCGGCCGCGGCGCGCGCTGAGGAACGGCATGTCGGCGACGATGAATTGCTCCGGTGCGCCGCGGCGCACCGCGGCGGTGTGCGTGGCCATCATCTCAACGGTCGCGTGAACCGTCGTCGGGAAACCGTGCATCACCATTGCGACGCTGTCGCCGACGAGAATGGCGTCGACCTCGGCGCGCGCGAGGAGACGGGCCATGAGCGCGTCGTAGGCCGCGAGCATGACGATGGGGCGGGCCTCGCGCTTGGCGCGGGCGAAATCGTGGATGTTTCTCAAAGGGCCCCCGCAGGTTCCTCGCTGAGGAATGACTGCAGCCGGCCGGTGGACGGTGCGTGTCGCGTGGCGATCAGGCCCGAAGGAGTGTTTTTCGTGGTCATGGCAGTGTTCGGTCGCGAGCGAGTTCGCGCTGAACACCGGCAGGCTGGCCGCTACCGCTGCGGTCGCAAACGAAAAACCAGCCTTCGTGTGTCACCCGTCAATCCTTCCGATGGAGTCGTCGCTGGGTCGGCATGGCGGATGACCGGCCGCACCGGTGCGCAGGGCGGTGCTGGCCGCGCCACGGTGCGGTTTTGGCACGAGAGCGGCGCGCGCGCATGAGTTCCGGCGCGCGTGCCGGACACGCTCCGCCCGCACGGCGTCGCCGCGGCGGGCGCTGTCACTGCGGTGCTGCGTCCTCGCGCCTCAGCCAGGCGCGTGGCGCTTATCGCAAGGACTGGGGTGAGTCATCGACAAGCGGCTGAACGATGCTTGGCTTTGGCCGCCCCATGAACTGCCTCTACGCCATCCCCCTCATCCTCGTCGCCGGAGCAACCCTTGCCGGAAGCCCGGCTGCGGCGAAGACGTGGCGGATTGCGCTGCCGGCCTCACCGGAGGAGCGGGTGGCCCAGACAGTCGCGGTGAAACTGCCCGCGGGCGTGGGGCCGGAGAACGTGTTGCGGGATGAGGCCGGCGTGATCGTGCCGCTCCAGCGGTGGCGCGATGGCACCGCGGTATTTCTCGTCGGCCGGCAAAGAGCCGGAGAAAAACGCACCTATGAACTCGTGCCGGGCGGTGCCGGGGCTGACTCGATCGCGACGACCGACGAAAAGGGCGCGGTCCGCATCGCGGCTGGTGGACAAATGTTGCTGGAGTATCGGAAGGACAAGGAGGCGCTGCCCCGCGCCGACATCGACGCGAAATTCAAACGCGCGGGCTACATCCACCCGTTGCTGACGCCGGGAGGGAAGGTCGTGACCGGCGATTATCCCTCGAACCACGTGCACCACCACGGCGTGTGGTCGCCGTGGACGAAAACGGGTTTTCAGGGGCGCGCGCCGGACTTTTGGAACATGCAGGGCGGCACGGGCACGGTGGAATTCGCGGGCATCGATCGCGTATGGAGCGGGCCGGTGCATGGCGGTTTTATTTCCCGCCAGCGTATGATCGATCTGAAGGCCCCCGCGCCGGTCGCAGCGATCGATGAAGCGTGGGAGGTCGTGGCGTTTGCGGTGCGGAGCGGCGGCGTGACGCTGAACATCGTCGATCTTACGATCACGCAAACGTGTGCGACGAGCGATCCGCTCAAGCTGCCGCAATATCACTACGGCGGGCTCGGGCTGCGCTGCCGCGACGAGTGGAATGGCAAGACGGCGATGACCCTCCTCACGTCCGAGGGCGAAACCGATCGCGTGAAGGCCAACGCGCAGCGCATGCGCTGGTGCTACCTCGGCGGCGCGATCGACGGCGGCAGCGCCGGCGTGGCGGTGTTCGATCATCCGGCGAATTTCCGCGCGCCGCAGCCGGTGCGGGTGCATCCCGACATGCCGTATCTGAGCGTGACGCCATCGCAGCTCGGCGACTGGGCGATCGAGCCGGGCAAACCGTATGTCGCGCGCTATCGTTTCGTCGTCGCCGATGGTGCCCCGGACAAGGCGCTGCTCGAAGCGTGCTGGAACGGCTATGCCGGTCCGGCGCAGGCGACCGTCGAGGCCAACTGACCCCGGAGCACGTGTGGCGGCGATTTGTGCCAGTTATACCAGTTGCGGTGCGCTTTGAGACTGTAGGCCCGGCCGGTGGCCGGGCAGCCCGCTACAAAATCCAATGTGCCGAAGCGCTACGAGGCAGGTATTAACCGGCGGAAAAACGCAGTCACGCGATCTCGAGGCGGAATAGCGTGAGCTTTTCGTCCGAAGGCGTGAGCCTCACGGCTTCCGTTCCGCTGCGGAAATCGGCCTTGGGCAAGCTCTCAGCTGCCCGGCTTTTCGACGGGAATCTTGGCCAGCCACTCCGGCACGGCGTCGGCGGGGAAGGTGGGAAAACTCAATTCGAGCAGCGACACCGCAGGGATATCGAAGCGGGCCACACCCGCGCTGCGGTCGACGAGCATGGCGATGCCGACAGGCGTCCCGCCGGCTTGGCGCACGATGTCGATCGACTCGATGACGCGACCGCCGCGCGTGACGACATCCTCGACGATCAGCACCGGCTCGCCTTTCGCGAGCGTGAACCCGCGGCGCAGCACGAGCGCGTTGTTTTCCTTTTCCGCGAAGATATAGCGGACCTTGGCCCGGCGGGCGACCTCCTGGCCGATCACGAGACCGCCCATCGCGGGGGCGAGCACGGTGTCGAACTTCAGGCCGAGGCCGCGCACCTTGGCCACGAGCAACTCCGCGAGCCGCTCCACGGCGTCCATGCGCTGGCAGACCTGCGCGCATTGGAAATAATGACCGCTGTGCAGCCCGGAGCGCAGGACGAAGTGCCCCTGAAGCAGCGCCCGCGTGCGCGTGAAGATGTCGAGGATTTCCTGTTGGCTCGCGTCCATGGCGGCACGCTGCGGCAACCCGCGGAAAAAACAAAATCAATTTTGCGTCACGCCCCGCGATTGGCGTAAACTCCGCGGCACGTGACCAACACCACCGATATTCCCCTCGAAGACGAGCTGGGTGACGTGCTCGACAAAGCGATGCGGCGCGCCGGACTGACGGACGAGTCGCTGGCCGCGCGCACCGGCGTGCGGGCCGGCCGCATCCTCGATGCGATCGACTATCGGTCGGAGCTGACGGCCGACGAACTGCGGCGGCTGGCCGGTGAACTCGGATTGAACGAGGTGGGCCTGTGCGCCTTGGGGGCCGGGCAATACCCCCGGCCGGCGATCGGGCCGCTGCCGTTTTGCGTGTGGCCGCTGCGGATGCCGCACGGCATCGGGGTGGTCAACGCCTACCTCGTGGGCGAGTGCGGCGCGGGCAGCGCGGTGCTCTTCGACACCGGCGCGGGCATCGTGGCGCTCGATGCGGTGTGGCCGCGGAGCATTCGCCGGATCGACGCGGTTTTCCTCACGCATGTGGAGGCCGAACATGCGGGTGGGCTGTGCGACGTGGTGGCGCGCTTTGGCGTGACGGCGGCGTTCGTGCCGGAAGGCGCGCGTGCGCCGTGCGGGCAGCCGGTGAGTGAAGGCGCGACCCACGCCTTCGGCGCGATCGAAGTGACCGCCTTCCGCACGCCGGGTCATGCCGCGGCGCACAACTGTTACCGGGTGCGGGCGCCGGCGGCGCGGCACGGAGGCGCCCTGCTTGTTTCGGGCGATTTGGTCTTCGCGGGCTCGGCGGGAGGGGCGTATTTTTCGGCGGACGAGTTGCAGGCAAGTCTGCGCCGGGTGCTGCACGCGGTCCCGCCTTCGACGGTGATCGCGCCGGGCCATGGTCCGTTGACGACCGTGGAAAACGAGCTTCGCTACAATCCCTTTTCGCTGTGAGCCGGCCAGGTAGACATCCCCGGAGCAAGCTCCGGGGCATTTGACCAAACCTCCATGTTCCGTTCCCAACATCGCCGGTTTTGTGGCACGGGTCTCCTGACCCGTGATCCACTTCGCCACGGGTCAGGAGACCCGTGCCACCTCCCAACCAAGGCGAAGCAAGTTTATCCGCCTGTGGCGGCGCCGCAGGCGACTAGGGCTTCGCGGTATCGGACCCACAGCCAGTGAAAGCGGGCCTCGTTCAATGGTTGACGGTGGTCGCCTTGGCGAGCGCGGGGGCCGAGGCGCAAACGGAGGTGAATCTCCCGCTGCCGCCTCGCGTCGAACGGGCTGCGCCGGCGAGTCCGCTCGACGGCGCCATCGTTTACGCGCGGATCGAAGATTCCGGTTCGCAGATTGAGGCGATCTTCGACGTCGCCGGGACGACCGACGCGCGCTCGCTGTTGTTTCCGGTGTTCGGGCCGCGGAGCGCGTCGGGAGCGTCGGTGCTGTCGGGCAGCAGATTCTACGCGCACCTGGACGGTCAGCCGATCGCCGAGATCGAGGTGGCCCCCGCTCCGGCCAATGCGCCGGCAGCTCCGTCGGGCATGAAGATTTTTTGGTTCAAGTTTGCGGCCGAGGCCAGGGTGGAGACGGGGGAGCGGGTGACGCTCAAGCTTTCCTATTGGCAGCCTCACTTGGGCGGCCGGCTCTACTATCTGCCGATGGGATTGCCACCGACGGACGCGCGGGACTGGAGATACGTGATGGTGGTGCGTTCGCTCAACTCGATCGTGAGCCCGGACATCAAGCAGGACACGGAGCGCATCGGGGACCTGAGCACGGTGTTTCTGCGCAGCGCCAAAACGGTGGCGATTCCGGTTGGGGTGGGATCGGGCCCGGCGTCCCGCCCGGGGGCTGGCGCTTCCAAGGCCCGGGCAAGATAGTCCCGCGTGGGGAGATGCCGGTGAAACGGCCGAACGGGAGTCGCAACCTCCCGGGAAAATGGTCGGGGCGGTGAGATTCGAACTCACGACCTCTACGTCCCGAACGTAGCGCTCTACCAGGCTAAGCTACGCCCCGACATCCTGAAAACTCTCTAACCATTCCCTCAGTCAGCTGATTAGGTGTAAGCCCAAGGAGTGAGCGGAAGGAACTTTCCGGCGCGAAGTGCGGCGGAAGGGTTCTTGGATGGGCTGATCGAATCCGGCGGGCAAGGGAAAAGTTTGCCTGATCGCATTTCCTGCAGAACTCGCGGCTGTCACCTTGCGCCGAGGCGCTTCGCGCCCGCTCAATTCTCGCCATCCACGGGCCGGTTCAATTCATCGCGGCACTCGGCGATCACGCGCAGCCAGATCTCGCGCAGGTCGAACAGCCGGGGCAGGGCGTCATCGCGCCAGGCGACAGCGGCCCGGTGGCGGGTGATGGGGTCGCGGTTGAGCAGGGCCAGCGTGCCGTTGAGCGCACTGAGCGCACGCTTGAAGAGACTCACGGCCATCGCATAGTCGCCGAAGTCGAGGGCATAGATCGCTTGCATCGCCTGCTCCTCGCCCTGCTGCAGCGAGGTGAGCAGCGACAGGGCCTGCGTCTGCGGGACACGGGCAGGATCGCTGGCGATGATCACCCAGGAGGTGCGCAGGCTGCGATAGATGGCTTTCGTCGAAACGAAAATCGGGTTCTTGTGGAGCGTGTAGATGTCGTCCGGGTCGCCGTAGTCGCCGATGGCGGACTCGTCGCCGGCAGCCGGATCAGCATCGTCGTCAAGGCTCCAGCCCATGTCGTCCGCCACGGCATCGATGCGATCGGGATTTTCGCGATGAGCCTCGTAGAAGCGGAGATAGCGGTCGATGGTCTCGTCCTGTTCCCGGAGATAGCGTTCCCAATCGAATTCGTTCCATGCCAGTTCGCCCCGGTCTTCCCATTCGTTGCTGGAGCCGCCCTCGGATTCGGAATTACTCATTTCGCGCGGGCACACTGAGCGGGCGGCTTTGAAGAACGCAAATGAAAATCCGGCGCGCTGGCCGGGGAACTTTTTGCGGGTTGAACCGGGCGGGGCGACGGCGCTAACTTGCCGGACCCAGCATGGCAGAAGTGCATCACGAAACCGTTTTCTTCACCGGCCGCGTCCAAGGCGTCGGCTTCCGCTACACGACCTTGCAGGTGGCCAAGGAGTTCGAGGTGGCGGGCTATGTGCGCAACCTGCCCGACGGGCGGGTGCAGCTCGAAGCGGAAGGGGGCGCCGCCGAGGTGGGTGATTTTGTCGCCGCGGTCGGGGAGCGGATGCACGGCTACATCCGGAAAACCGAGCGCAGTCCCGGGCGGCGCGCGCCGCAGTTCAGCGGCTTCAGCATCAAATGAGCGACCCAGCGGCGACGCCTGCGATCGAACTGCGCGGCTTGGTGAAGGATTTTTCCGTCGGGCTGCGCGGGGTGAAGCTGCGGGCGGTCGATCACCTCGATCTGACGATCGGCGCCGGACAGGTTTACGGACTGCTCGGTCCGAATGGATCGGGCAAGAGCACGACCATCAAACTGCTGCTCGGCCTGCTGGAGCCGACGGCGGGGGAGTGCCGGGTGTTCGGCGTGGCGGGATCACGGGTGGAATCGCGGCGCGAGGTGGGCTACCTGCCGGAATCGCCGTATTTTTACCGGCATCTCACCGGGCGGGAGCTGGTGAAGTTTTACGCGCGCATCTGCGGTCTGGGCGGTCCGGCCATGGACGCGCGGGTGGACGAGGTGATCGCGTGGGTCGATCTGACGGCGGCGGCCGAACGCCGGGTGGGCACTTACTCCAAAGGCATGCTGCAACGCATCGGTCTCGCCCAGGCGCTGGTGCATGATCCGCGGTTGGTGATTCTCGACGAACCGACGGCGGGCGTCGATCCGGTGGGCGCCGCGGCGATCTCGCGGTTGATTTTGGAACTGAAGAGCCGGGGCAAAACGGTGCTCATCACCTCGCATCTGCTCGGCCAGATCGAGGACATCTGCGATCGCGTGGCGATCCTCGACCGCGGGCGGATGATACTCGAGGGGGCGGTGGGCGATCTGGTCGGCCGGGCGGACCGGCGCGCGTTTGTAGTGGAGTCGCTGTCGACGGGGGAAGAGGCCGAACTGCGGGCGTGGCTGGCGGCCCGCGGCCGGACGCTCGAAAGCATCGCGACGCCGCGCACGCGCCTCGACCGGATATTTCTGGAACGGATCGGGCCGAAACGGGAGGGCGAAGGATGAACCGGGTGCCTTTTTCGCCGTTGCGGGTGGGGCTGATCGCGCGCAATACGCTGCTCGAGGCGGTGCGGCAGAAATTGTTCAACTTCCTGCTGCTGCTCGCGCTGGCGATGGTTGCGGGCGTGCAGGGGCTGCGTGATTTCAACTTCGGCGCGCCGGAATTGAAATTTCTCACCGATTTCGGTTTCGGGGCCATGGCTTTCTTCGGCTCGGCGCTCACCATCGTGGCCACGGCTCAGCTCTTCTTCAGCGAGATCGAGCAACGCACGGCGCTGACGCTGCTCGCGAAACCGGTCTGGCGGGCGGAGTTGCTCCTCGGCAAGTGGCTCGGGGTGGGGGCGGTGGTGGCGGCGTTCTGCGCGGTGCTGACCGTGGTGCTCGCCGGGCTCCTGTGGTGGCGCGAGGGTGCGTTGCTGCGCGAGTTTCCCGAGGCTTTTCCGCAGGGGCGGGTGACGGAGTTCAGCGCGGTGGCGGCGGCGGCGTGGTTGCAATGGGTGAAGTTTGCCGTGCTGGCGGCGTTCACGCTGCTCGTCGCGAGTTTTGCGCAGACGCAGCTCTACACGGTGGCGGCGGGATTCTTCGTGCTGGTGATCTGCCATCTGCAGTATCTCGCGCAGGAGGCCTATGCGCGCGATGGCGGAGCCGCGATGCGCGTGGTGGCCGGCGGCATCGGGCTGATGTTTCCCAATTTTCAGTTGTTCGATGTCGCCGATCAGCTGGGCCGCGGAGCGCCGGTGGCGTGGTCCGGCGTGGCGCTGACCACCCTCTACGGATTGGTTTACGCGGCCGCGGCGAGCGGCCTGGCGATTTTCAGTTTCCGCAAACGTGAAATCTAAGGTCACGCTCTTCGGGGTGATCGGCGCGGGACTGGCGCTGACGGGCGGGGTGCTGCGCCCGCTTGAAACACGGTTGTGGGCCGAGGCGCGGGCTGTTTCCGGGGTGGGCCGCATGGAATCGATCGTGGCGGCGGCCGGGCGCGGCCTGACGCTCGGGGTGCTCGGAGGCTTCCGGGCGATCGCGGCGGATTTCAGCTGGGTGCGGGTCTACATGATCTGGGAAAAACATGATCTGCCGGCGGTGGAGACGCTGACCCATCTGGTGACGACCCTCGATCCCCGGCCGGTTTATTTCTGGCTGAACAGTGCGCGCATCCTCGCCTACGACATGCCGGCGTGGCGCATCGCGGCCGCGGGAGGAACCGGCCGGGTGCCGGAGGCGGACCAGCAGCGCATCGATGCCGAGCAGGCGCGGCTGGCGATCCGGCGGTTGGACGAGGCGGCGGTGTTTCACGGCGCGAGTCCCGACCTTTGGGTCGAGCGGGCCAATATCGAGCTGACGCGCCTGCGGGATCCGGCGGCCGCGGCGGTCAGCTACCGGCGGGCGTGGGAGCTGCGCGGGCCCTACTATGCGGCGCGCCTGCACGCCGAGATGTTGAAGCGGATCGGACGAAAGGCCGAGGCGCTGGAGTGGCTCGTGAAGCTGCATCCGCAGCTGCCGCGCGATGAGGAGGCCGCGGCGGCCGACTTGGTGCTGGCGCGCATCCGCGAACTCGAACGCGATCTGGGCGTGGAGCCCCTGCGCGCCTACCGGCCCGCCGGCAGATGAAGGTCGCGGTTGCCTTTGACACTGGCCGGCTGGGGGCGCTTGATGCGCCCGGCCCTCCGCCACGATGATCGTCAACGTCCCCCAGTTGGTTCTGGCCATTTTGCTGCTGTGGTTTCCGCGCAAATGGCTGCGACTCGGCAGCGTGCTGTTTAAGCGGAGGGCTCGGCGCGACTCGTCGAACGCCAGGACGGTGGTGGAGCCGTGGGACGTGCATGAGCCGGGGGATCCGCGGGTGAATTTTCGCACTGAAATCGGCAAGTTTCGCAACTTCGTCGATCTGCTCCGGGCGGCGGCCGGTGCGGTGTGCATCGTGGGCGGGTTGAAAGTCGAGTCCTGTGTGCAACTGGCCGAGGGCGCGGCGGCCGCCCAAGAGAGAGGGCTCCTCGCGGTGAAGGGAGCGATTCTGGTGGCCGGACTGCTCGTCCAGACGATTCGGTATGAGCGGAGCCGGCTGACTTTCTACCCGCCGATCTTCTTTCTGGCGGGGATGTCGGTGCCGTTGTGCGAACCAGCGGCGGCGGTTTTTGCTTTCGTGGCGATCTGGGCGATCAATCCGTTGTTCAGCAACGCCCGGGGTTTCCTGGCGGTCTACGCGGTGTTGATGGCGGTGTTCGGGCAGTATTTCGCCGGGCTGGGCGACAAGACCGCGATGTTCGCGGGCCTGCTGGGTTTCATGCCGGTGCTCCTCAGCCTGCTCGCCAACCGTCCGCTCATCATCATGGCGCGCAAGGCGCAGCCGCGCGGACCGGGCTCGCCGACGTGACGGAAGCGCGTTGGCACATCTGGCTGGGGGCGACGCGGCCGCGCACGCTGCCGGCGGCGGTGGCGCCCGTGCTGGTGGGATCGGCGCTGGCGTGGCGGGACGGGCGATTCGATGTCGGCGCGGCGAGTCTGTGCCTCGGGTTCGCGCTGCTCGTGCAGATCGGCACGAACTTCGCCAACGACTATTACGATTTCGTGCGGGGCGCTGACAACGCGACGCGCGTCGGTCCGCGGCGGGCGGTGGCGGCGGGTCTGATCGCGCCGGGCACGATGCGCGCCGCGATGTGGGGGGTGTTTGCCGTGGCGTTTGTGCTCGGACTTTCGCTGATCCGGTGGGGTGGGCCGGGGCTGTTGATCGTGGGCGTGACGAGCATCGTGTGCGGCATCGCTTACACCGGCGGTCCGTGGCCGCTGGCTTACCACGGACTCGGCGATGTGTTTGTGTTCGTATTTTTCGGACTGGTCGCAGTCGGTGCGACCTACTTCGTGCAGGCCGGGCAGGTGACGACCGGGGCGCTGCTGGCCGCGGTGCCGATCGGTCTGCTGGCGGCGAATATTCTCGTCGTGAACAACTATCGCGACGCGGACACCGACGCCGCGGCCAACAAGCGCACGCTGGTGGTGCGGCTCGGACGCGGCGCGGCCCGCGTGCAGTTCGCCGCCTCGCTGGCGGTCGCAGCCGCCGTGCCGCTCGTGGTCGCGGCGCGCCACCGGAGTGTCGCCTGCCTGCTCCCGTGCTTGCTGGCGCCGGTGATGTGGAGGCACCGGCGCCGGTTGCGGGACAGCAAAACGCCCGGCGAACTCATCGAGTTGCTGGGCGACACGGGAAAACTGCTGGCGATCTACGCGGTGCTGTTTTCGGCCGGATTGGTCTGGTAGCGCGGCCCGGCGGCGGGCTCAGGCGGCGACGTGTGCGGCGAGCTTGGCCTTGAGCGTGGCCTTGGGCATCATGCCGACGAGGGTTTCGGCCGGCTGGCCGTTCTTGAACAGAATCATCGTGGGGATCGCCCGGACGCCGTAGTCCACCGAGATGCTGTCGTTTTCGTCGATGTTGACCTTGGCGATCTTCAATTTGCCGTCGAGCTCGGTCGCCAGCTCCTCGAGAATCGGGGCGATCGCCTTGCAGGGACCGCACCAAGGGGCCCAGAAATCGACCAGCACGGGCGTCGCGGACGACGTGATGGCGGACTTGAAAGTGTCGGTGGTGAGATTGCTGATTTTTTCGGACATGAGTTTTATCGGTTCAAAAACAAGAGAACGGCAAACAGCGCGGACGCAACCGCCGCCACGCCGCAGACACCGACGATCCACGAGGGCGGTTCCGCGATGGAAGGGTCGGCTTCCGCCGGAGCCGGGACGCGATCGGGGGAGATCATCGGTCAGCGCGGGGTGGATTTGTGAAGAATCTCGGCGAGTTCGTCGGGTTCGACCTGATGGAGGTGCTTGCCGCGAGTTTTCAGCTCCTCAAACGTCTTCACAACGGTCTCGGTCATCCGGCCGTGGGTCTCCGCCGAGCCGCCCAGGATCGCGAACTGATCGCCGGTGGTGATGCGCTTGTGACCGTCGTCGTTGTCCAGCCCGAGACCGAGCAGTGCAGCCTTCGGTTGGCGGCGCGGTTTGCGTTTCGTTGGCTTCTTGGGAGTCACGCGGTGACGGTGCCGGCGGCGACGGCGGTTTCAAGCGGGTTTTCGTCGACGGCGTCGCAGTGGATGTCGCTGAACGCCTCGTTTTGCCGCAGCCGCAGTTTCTTGAGCCGGGTGAGCTCCAGGACCGCCAGGAACGTGGCGACGAGCCGCCGCAGGGTGACCCCTTCGGGGAAGAGGTGCGAAAACACAAACGACTTCTCCGTCTGCACCCGCGTGAGCAGCCATTCCATCTGATCGGCGACCGTCACCACCTCGTCGTGGATCTCGCCGACGACGAGTTTCTCGGCCAGGCGGCGCAATACGATGTTGAAGACGTTCCACAGCTCGATGCGGTTGACGCCCTTCAACGGCCGGTCGCTGTGATCGTTCAACGCGGACACGTAGCGCTCCATCAGATTCTGCCGCTCGACCGCCAGTTCGTTGAGCTTGGCGGCGGCTTCCTTGAATTTCTTGTATTGCAGGAGCTGGTGAACGAGCTCCCAGCGCGGATCGAGGCCGTCCTCCTCGGCGTTGGGGTCGACGGCCGCCAGACCGCGCGGGAGCAGCATGCGGCTTTTGATTTCCATCAACGTGGCCGCCATCACGAAAAATTCTCCCGCGAGGTCGAGGTCGAGTTGCTGCATGGCGCGCAGCGCCTCGAGATACTGCCTGGTCACGGACTCGATCGGGATGTCGTAAATATCCAGCTCGTTCTTGCGGATGAGAAAGAGGAGCAGGTCGAGCGGGCCTTCGAAGACCTGAAGTTTGATGCGATAATCGGCGTCGGGAACCACGTTGCGGTGAATCGTTGGGGGCGCCGGGGGCGCGGCAAGGGGAAATTCAGCTGCGGCGCAGCGCGGCGACAAAGAAACCATCCGTGTCGTGGTGCGAAGGCAGGATGGTGCGCGGCGGGTGCGTCGGGTCCGGGCAGAAATCACCGTGTTCACCGACGAACGCCGCGACGACCGCTTCGTTTTCGTGACGGCTCAGCGAGCAGGTGGCGTAGATCAGCCGGCCGCCGGGGCGCACGCGCGCGGAGAGGCGCGTGAGGATTTTCAGCTGGCGGGTGGCGTGCTCGGCCACGATCTCGGGCGTGGTCGTCCACTTGAGGTGCGGGGCGCGGCGCCACGTGCCGGAGCCGGTGCACGGAGCGTCGACCAGCACGCCATCGTAGGAATCGGCGGGCGGCGTGGGCAGAATGCGGATGTTGGTCGCACCGGCGCGGGCGGCGCGCGCCGAGAGTTCCTCGAGTGCGGCGGGACGGATGTCATGCGCGTCGACGCGCGCGGCGAGCTGCGAGAGTTGCAGGGTTTTGCCGCCGGCCCCGGCGCAGCCGTCGAGCCAGACGCCGCCCGGCTCGATCGCGGCGTGAGCGAGGACGAGTTGCGAACCGAGATCCTGCACCTCGATGAGGCCGCGGGCGAATGACTCGGTTTTGGCCACGTCCGCCTCTCCATGCACGCGCAGGGCGGTGGGCAGGAGATCAGTGCGTGATGTGCGCCAGCCCAGTCGGGCGAACTCCGCCTCGATCACGCCGAGCGAACCGGGCTTCGTGCGCAGCCACAAGGGAGCGCGCCGGAGCTGGGTTTCCAGTTCGGCCGGCGCGAAAAGTTCCGGGGCGTGTTCGCGGAACCAACCGGGGAGCAACGCCGCGGGCTCGGCGCCAAGGAACGCCGCCTGGTCGGCCAGCGTGGCCGGGCGCTCCGGCCAGTCGCCCCGCAGGGCGGCGCGGAAGCTGGCCGTCGCTTTGTTCTCCGCGGCGAGCCACGCCACGAGACGGAGGGCGCGCTCGGGTTCGGCTGCGAGCAGTGGTTCGATCCACGGCAGATAGCGTAGCGTCGTGTAGGCGAGTTCGCGATAGAGCCGGCGGTCGCGCGAACCGATGGAGCGGTGTGCGCGGAGAATCGACTCGATGCGCAGGGGCATCGCGCGGTCTCGGCGCCAGTGCGGCTGGATCTCGTGGAGAAGCTTGAGGGCGGTGCGTTGCTGACTGCCGGCGATGCTCATGTTGTAGGTGCCATGGAGCGGATAAGCGGATGAAGAAGGCTTGGCTTGTCCGTCGCATGAGTCCGAAAACCAAAGCAGCGAAACTGTTGAACCGCCGGCGGAAACCAAGGCCGAAACGATCGAGCCGGAGGGCGCATCTCACTTTTCGGCCATGCGGAGGGGCGCTTTTGTCCGCGCCCAAGCCCGGCGGTTGAAAACCGCGGCTCCGGCGCTCTCGCCGGATTGCAAGATACTGGGATGCGCCCCGGGCCGGACTTGCACGCGGGGAGCCGGCCCGGTGCGGGCCCCGCCAGGGTTCGGCCTCGAGTTGGCGAGCCGGTCGGAAAAATCGCGGCCGGCGCGGCCGCATCCGCGCGCGCGGCTTCGCCCTCGGAGGCGGAGGAATATCAGTCGGAGAGCGCCCCGGCCCTCACGCAGGCGACATCGCGGCCGGGCTCGAACGCGGCGAGCGGCGGCACGGCGGCCTTGCATATCTCCTGGGCGTGCGGGCAGCGGGGGTGAAACGCGCAGCCGGCGGGCGGATCGATCGGCGAGGGCGGATCGCCGGGGAGCACGATGCGCTGGCGCGAGCGCTCCTGATCGGGATTCGGGATCGGGATCGCGCTCACGAGGGCGCGGGTGTAGGGATGGCGCGGACGCTCGATCACGTCGGCCGCGCGGCCGAGCTCGACGATTTTCCCGAGATACATCACCGCCACGCGATCCGAGATGTGTTTCACCACGGCGAGGTCGTGGGCGATGAAGATGAGCGAGAGGTTCATCTGCCGCACGAGCTGGGCGAGCAGGTTCAGGATTTGCGCCTGGATGGAAACGTCGAGGGCCGACACGGGTTCGTCGGCGATGATGACCTTCGGCTCGAGCGCGAGCGCGCGGGCGATGGCGATGCGCTGGCGCTGGCCGCCGGAGAATTCATGCGGGTATTTCTGGAGGAAACGCGGCGCGAGGCCGACGCGTTGCATGAGCGCGGCGACGCGCGCCGGCACCTCCGGTGGAGGGCACACGCCGTGCACGCGCAACGGTTCGGCGAGCGTGTCGAAGACGGTCATGCGCGGGTTGAGCGACGCGTAGGGGTCCTGAAACACCATCTGCAGGTCGCGGCGGACCTCGCGCACCCCGGCGGCGGAGCCGGTGGTGAGATTCTTTCCTTCCAACACGACGGTGCCGCCGGTCGTCGGCACGAGCTGCATGATGGTGCGGGCGAGGGTGGATTTGCCGCAGCCGGACTCGCCCACGAGCCCCAGCACTTCGCCGCGGGCGACGGAGAGCGTGACCCCGTCGACGGCCTTCACCGTGCCGAGGTGACGCCGGAGCAGAAAACCGTGCGTGACGGGAAAATACGTGCGGACATCGCGGAGTTCGAGAATGGGGCCGGCCACGGGCGGAGCGTGGCGGAGGCGGGGGTGGGTAGCAAGCGCTTCAACGACGCGGGTCGCCGCTCTTGCAACGCTGCGGCGGTTCCGGCAACAGTTGCCGCCGATGCCGACGGCCGCCCAGTCCACGCGCTCCGCTTTTTTTCAGAGCCTCCCAGTCCGGCTTGCCGGCTGGATTCTGATCTTGAGCGGCGCCACGCTGCTCGCGCTCACGGAAGTCAACCGTCGGGCGGTCGAACGCCTGCTGCGCGAGCAGGCGGAGGTGCAGGCGATGCAATCCACGCTGGGAGTGGTGGACGGGCTCGATGCGGTGCTCGGAGCCGCCGAGCGGCTGGCCCGCACCGTCGCGCGCGACCTGGAGGGCCGCCCGCTCACCACCGCCGAGGTCCAGCGCACCGCGAGCAACCTCATGCTCGATCAGGCCGGCGTCGCCGGTTTCAGCATCGCGTTCGAACCGCGGTTGCTCGATGCGGCGGTCGAGCGCTCCGGGTTTTACGTGCACCGTTCGCGGGTGGCGAACCGCTTCGTGACCCGCGATCTCGCGGCGCCGGATCAAGCCTACTGGAATCGCGACTGGTATCGCGAGGTGATCGACAAGGGGCTGCCCGTGTGGAGCGAGCCATTCTTCGACCAAGGCGGGGTTGAGCGGAACGTGGTGCGCATCGCCGTGCCGATGGTGCGGACGGTCAATGACCGGCGGGTGCCGGTCGGCGCGGTGTCGGCGGTGATCGAGCTCGACTGGCTGCGCCGGCTGGCGAACGCGAGCGAGTTTTCCGACACGAGCTATGCCATCGTCTTCTCGCGCACCGGAAAGCTGATCATCCATCCGAACCCCAACTATGTGATCGCGGAGACCATCGAGACGCTCGCCGAGCGGGAAAACGCGCCCGAGCTCGCCGCCATCCGGCAGCACATCCTCGCGAAGCGCCAGGGCGCGCTCAGCTACGTCGAGCCGATCCGCGGGCGCCGCGTGCATGTGAACTACAAACCCTCCAAGGTCGCGGGGTGGGGCGTGATCATCGGTTACGACGAGGCGGAGTTCCTGAAGCACCAGCGGGCGTTTCGCCGCATCGCCGCGGCCTATCTCGGCGCCAGCCTGCTGTTGCTGGCGGGGATCGTCATCGGCGTGACGCGCCGCGCGTTGCGCCCGCTCGCCCCGCTGGCCGCCTCGGCGGACGAGATCGCGCAGCGCAACCTCGACTGCACGATTCCCGCGGTGGTGCGCGACGACGAGATCGGCCGCCTCACGCGTTCGTTCCGCGCGATGCGCGACGCCCTCAAGGCCCAGCACGCCGAGCGCCGCTGGGCGGCCCAGTCGCTCGAGCACCAGCTGAAATACAACAACCTGATCATCGACTCGATCGGCGAGCTGGTGTTCGTGATCACGAAGGGGCGGAATATCGCGCGCATCAATCCGGCCGTCACGCGCGCGGCCGGTTACACGCCGAAGGAGGTGGTGAAGACCCCGGTCGGCCGGGTCCTGCGCCTCGCCTCGGACCCCAGCGCGGCCGGCGACGCGCTGGCCGAGGCCGTGACGCTCGGCGCCAGCCTGGTCAATCAACCCGCGGTCGTGATCGCCAAGGACGGCACGCGGTTGCGTGCGACCCTCACCGTCGTCCCGCTGCAGGACGGCGGCCAGGTCGTCGGCGCCGTCGCGACCCTGCGCCTGGACTCTGTTCCGCAACCTCGTGCCACCTGACCGCGCCCGGCGCGGTCGCCAGCCCCTCATCATCATGACCAAACATCTTCTGACCATCGACGACGAAGCGGAGATTCGTGAACTCCTGCGCGAGGCGCTGACCGCCGCGGGCTATCGCGTGAGCGCGGTCGCCACCTGGGCGGAGGCCCGGGAGATCTTGCGCACCGATCCGCCGGTGCTGGTGCTGACCGATCTGCAGCTCGTCGATTCGGACGGTTTCGAGGTCGTCGAACAGGTCAAGGTGCTGCAACCCGCGATGCCCATCATCATGCTGACGGGCGTGCTGATGGATCCGGACGAAATTCCCGAGGAGGTCGGAAGCAAGATCGCGGCCTACGTGCCGAAGACCGCCCCGCTCAAGGACCTGTTGCAGGAGGTGAAACGATGGGCGGGGTGACCCACAGGCGGGCGGCGGCGGATCGGGCGCGAAGCGGCTGGCGGATCGCTTTGTTGATGCTCGGGGCGGTGGCGCCCTGCGGCGCGTCCGGCACCGTCACGCTGATCGTCCCGGACCTCGCGGCGTTGAGCCGGCTGCCGAGCATCACGCTGCCGCCTTCGCCGGTGTATGCCCGGGACCGGGCGGGCGGAGTGTGGTCGGTGGACGAGATCGCGGCCGAGTTTGGCCGGATCACCGACCGCCCGCCGGCGATCAACTTCAACCGCCCGGCGTTCGTGCGCCCGGATCATCGCTGGCTCGTGGCGTTCAACGACTGGTTCATGCGCCTGCAAAAAGCGCTCAAGCTCGCCTACCGGGATGAGGTGTGGGATTGCGACGACTTCGCCCGCTGTTTCGTGGCGTTTGCCAACATGGTCGCGCTCGGCGGGGGCGAGACGCGCGGCTCGATCTGCGTGGGCTGGGCCACCGTGGCGAACCTCCGCGCCTTCGGCGGGCAGGCCGCCAGCAGTGGCGGCGGACACGCCATCGTGATCGTGGGGTCGGCGGACGGGCTGTTCGTGATCGAGCCGCAGTCGGGCAAGATGGCCGCGTTGCCCGACTATCCGAACCGGGACAGCTTCGTGGAGGTCAACCTCTGAGCCGTGATGCGATGCCTGGTGAGCTTCTGGCTGGCGTTGTTGCCCGGTGTGGCGGGCGCGGCCGATCCGCGCGGCCCGGCGATCACGATGCCGGACTTCCCGCTGCCGAAATTCGCGACCGACCGCTACGGGCAGGCGGAGGAGATCGGCGTGATCCGTTTGCTGCGCGAACTCCACCGCGGCGGCGTGCGGGGTTCCGGTAATTTCGAGGCGGCGGACAGCGACTACGTGGTGGTGTCCAGCGACTCGCTCGGCCTGCTCTCGGCCTGGCTGGAGGCGGCGTGCAAGTCCGGCGGCATCCAGCTGCCGCTGGCGCGCTTGCGGCCCTACGACGGCACGGTGTATGCCAGCCTGCTCGAAACCGCCACCAACATCGCCGCGGCGCGCCACACCCAGCGGACGCTCGCGGTTCCTGTGGGCGTCATGATCTGCACGCGCCGCAAGCCGTGGGGCACCCTGCCCGGGGACGGGGAGCGCGACGCCTACGTGATCATCGCGACCGAACGCGGCTTCGTGGTGTTCGATCCGCCGACCCGGCAATCGGCGTTGCTGGCCGACTATCCGAACAACTCCGAGGTGCTGAAAATCCGGCTGTAGTCCGGTGCGCAGGCGGAGGCGCGGTGCCGGCGCCGAGGTTGAGCGATCAGAGTTCGCCGGCCTGCACGCGCAGGCACGCGTGGGTGTGGTCCGGTGAGAGGGGGGCGAGAGCCGGGATTCCGGTGCGGCAGCGATCGGCGGCGAATTCGCAGCGCGGCGCGAAGGCGCAGCCGGGGAGCGGTTTCGAAAGATCGGGCGGGAGGCCGGCGATGGTGTAGAGCTCGGTGCCCTTTGGCTGGAGCGAGGGGATGCTGCGCTGGAGCGCACGCGTGTAGGGATGACGCGGCGAGTGGAAGAGCGTGCGGGTGCCGGTCGTCTCGACGATGCGGCCGGCATACATCACTTGCACCCGGTCGCAGAGGCCGGAGACGACGCCGAGATCGTGGGTGATGAAGATCACGGCCATGCCGAGCTCGCGCTGCATTTTTCTGATGAGTTCGAGGATCTGGGCCTGCACGGTCACGTCGAGCGCGGTGGTGGGCTCGTCGGCGATGAGGAGTTCGGGCTTGGTGATGAGCGCCATCGCGATCATCACGCGCTGTCTCATGCCCCCGGAGAATTCGTGCGGGTAGAGCGGGAGGCGCTTCGCGGCATCGTTGATGCCGACCGAATCGAGCATCGCAAGGGCGCGGGCGAGGGCTTCGGCCCGGGAGATTTTTTCGTGGATGAGCAGTGGCTCGATGAGCTGATCGCCGATCCGCATATAGGGGTTCAGCGAAGTCATCGGGTCCTGGAAAATCATCGCGACGCGTTTGCCGCGGATGGCGCGCGCCTCGGCCGGCGAGCACCGGAGGAGATCCGTGCCGTCGAATTGAGCGCTGCCGCCCTCGATGCGCGCGGGCGGCATGGGGAGCAGACCCATGATCGAATAACATGTGACGGATTTGCCGGAGCCTGACTCGCCGACGATCCCAAGCGTCTCGCCGCGTTCCACGGAGAAGCTCACGCCGTCGACGGCACGGACGACGCCGTTGCGGGTGTGGAAGTGGGTGCGGAGGTCGGAGACGGAGAGGAGAGGCACGGAGGGGAAGGGCGGAGGACGAGTGATCAACGAGTCTCGCTACGAGACTGGTGCCGAAGGCAGCTCACGCAACGCGGCAGCGACGTCCCCGGGTGCAAGGTCGTTGAGCGAGCGGGTCGAAGAACACAGAACTCTCACCGGCGCGGAAAAGACGGGACCGGTGCGGGTGGGATTCGTCGGGCCGAAGAGGGCGATGAGCGGGATCCCGAGGGCGTTGGCGAGGTGCATGCCGCCGGTGTCGTTCGTGACGAGCAGACGACAGGTGCGGAGACGTGCGGCGAAGGCGATGAGCTCGGTCTGGCCGGCGAGGTCGGTGACGCGGGAGCCGAAGCCGGCGGCGACAGCCGAGGTGATCTGTGTGTCGTTGGCGGTGCCGAAGAGGATGAAGTGCCCGGCCGGAAACGACTCGATCAACGTGCGCCAATGGGAAACCGGCCAGCGTTTCTCGGGAGTGTTTTCAGAACCGCAGATCAGGCCGATGGAGGTGGGCGGTGAGAGGTGGGAGGCCGGAAGGGGAGTGATCGGCGCGCGGTCGAGCGCGGCGGCGAGACCAAAGTGGCGGAGAAAGTCATCCCAGAGCTCGAGTTGGTGGTGCTGGCTTTCGTTGAAATCAGGCGGCACGCGGTAGGAGTGCGACAGCAGGGGCCGTGACTTACCCGGCCGCAGAATGCCGAAGCGCTGGCGGCACCCGGCGAGACGCGCTTCGAGGTCGCCGCGCGTGGAATTCGTGAAGAGCAACCACACGTCGGGATACTCTGAGCGCAGTTTCCAGAAGTGGAGAAAGTAGCCGGCGCCCTGCGGTGGGAGCGCATGGAGACGATCCGCCACCGCCCAGTCGGCGAGCAGCGGGAGAAACTGCTTTCGCGCGACGAGGGTGATCTCGGCGTCAGGACGGGAAGCGCGGATGGCCCGGAGAAGGGGGAGGGCCATGACGACATCGCCGAGCCAGTTGGGCAGGCGGATCCACACTCGCGTGCGGCGGGGCAGCACAGGGCCGTGGGCCGGGATGCCGGTTGCTGCGCTTTCGGCGGCGAGCAGATTGCGTTTCGCCTCAAGGCGGAGGCGCTTTTCCGGAATGTCCTGATTGCGCCAGCGGTCGTGCACCCAGAGCCAGGAAGCGCAGAGGTTGTCGTCGCCGCGCAGGAGGGTTTCGAGCCAGCGGTTGAGGCCGATGGTGACGGCTTCGCTCGTGGTGGCGCCTGTGATGCGTTGCACGCCGATCTCCACGCGCCAGAAGGCGAGGCGGCGGGGAAAAATGCCGTAGACGCGTGCGTCGAATTTTTCCGCCATCAAACCGGGCAGCTCGGTGGTGGAACACACGCGGTCGAAGAGGGTGGTGAGCGCGCCCTGGAGGCCGGCGTTTTGATCGAAGAGGACGCCGATGAAACCGCGGCGGCGGAGGATTTTCAGCGCCTCGGCGAAGCCTTCCTTGCGCGAGAGTAGCGTCATGCCGAAACGCTCGCGGGAGCGCTTGACGAAGGCATCGGCGCCCGGGTTGTCGAGCGGACGGAAGATGGTGCCGAATTCGGGAAACTCACCGGGCACCACGAGGGCCATCGAGGTCTGTGCCTCCCAGTAGGCGATGTGCGGCGAGCAGATGAGCGTGGCGGCGGGCGCCGCACGGTGCTCGGCGAAGCACGCGAGCAGTTCGGGCGAGGCGGAGATCATCCGGCGCAGGCGGGTCTCGGTCAGAAACGGCGTGGCGAGCGAGAGCAGCGCGGTTTCGATCAGGCGGCGGCAGCTCGCGCGGGCGATGGCGTGGTGCCAGACGGCAGGTTTTTCGGGAAACGCGTGGTGGAGATTCGAGAGCACGAGCCGCCGGCGCCGGCGCACGGCGAAGTAGACCGCGTCGCCCAGCACCACCGACGCCGCGCGCAGCAGCGGCTCGGGCGCGTGGGCCGTGAGCCAGCCGGTTGATTTTATTGCGAAAGTGAGCACGCGGGCGGGATTTGGCTTTGATTTTCGCCGGGAAAAACCATGAAACGTATCGCTCGCGCGGTTAAAGCAGAAACTCGCCGGCCATCGCGCGCATTTCGCTCATGACTCAACTCCTGATCATCAAGCCCTCGTCGCTCGGGGACATCGTCCACGGGCTTCAGGTGGCGACGTCGCTGAAAGCGCAGTGCGACGATCTGCGCATCTCCTGGGTGGTGCGGGAGATTTTTTCGCCAATCGTGCGGGCGTGCGAGGCGGTGGATCAGGTGCATGTGTTCGAGCGCGGGGCTGGCGCCAAGGGGTTCCTGCGGTTGATGACGGAGATTCGGAAAACGAAATTCGATTACGTGTTCGACATGCAGGGCCTGCTGCGGACGGGCCTGATGACCTCGCGGGCGCTGGCGAAAAAGAAGGTCGGCCGCACCGATGCGCGGGAATGGTCCGGCGTCTTCTACGACGAGAAAGTGCCGCTCCCGCCCGAGGGTCGCCGCAGCCACGCGATCGACATCCTGCTGCAGTTCTGCCCGGTGCTCGGGGCCAGGCCGGAGCTGCGCGGCACGCTGCGCTTCCGGGAAGTCGACAGCCTCAACCTGCGTTTCGCCGACAGCCGCGGCGGGCAGAAGCCGATCGTGATGTTTCCCGACTCGCGCCGCGCGGAAAAGTGCTGGGGCGGTTTCAAACAGCTCACCGAACTCATCCTGCGCGAGGACAAGGCGCGCAAGGTCGTCTGGGCCGGCGGCAACTATGTGCCGGACCGGCACGCGTTTCCGGCGGCGCAGTTCTTCAATCTCACGGGCAACACGAGCCTCGTGTCGCTGCCCGCGCTCATCAAACGCGCGGACTGGGTGATTTCCAACGACAGCGGGCCGATGCACCTCGCCGCGGCGATGGGGATCAAGGTGCTGGGCATTTTCGGGCCGACGGACCCGCGGTTGTTCGGCCCGTATCCGCTCAACGCGCCGACGAACTTCGTCGTGCAGGCGCCGGTGGGTGATCTGAAGCTGCTGACGGCGAAGGAAGTGTTCGCACGGTTTCAGCGGGTGCGGGTGCGGGCCGCGACGGGACGCTGACGCAGCCGCCCGGAATGGCAGGGAGAACCGTCCGATTGGGGCAAAGCGTCGCACGGGCGCACCGCGGACGCCGCGGAGCGGCGTCCCTGCCGCATCGACGGTTTTCGGCGCCCGCTGCCGCGCGCGTCAGCGGTCTTTTCGCCGGTAGCGGCGCACGTCGAGCGTGATCGCGTTGAGCGAGTAAAGACCGACCACGTTGTCGAGAGTGGCGATCTGCCACGGCACCGAAAATTCGGCGCCGTTCTTGGTGAATACGAGATCGTCGGCGAGGTGGACGCACGAGTGGAGCACCACCGTATCGGGGCGCACCAGCACGATGATGTCGCCGAACATGGGTTCGCCCGACACGAGATAGTAGTCGCGGAGCAGGACCTCACGCACGTAGTCGATCCGGCCGAATCGCTCGTCAATCTGGTCGTTGAAGAAGTTGAAGGAGGTCCAGTGGCAGTCGTGCACCAGGCCCTGCGGCACTTCGGACGGCAGGGGATAGGTAAAAACGAGCGACCGCGCGAAGCCGGGCAACAGGTGGACGAGATCGATCTTTCCGCCGGCCGGGCGGCGGGCGAGCGACTGGAGCAGCGGGCGCAGATCTTTGGCCCGGCGGCTGTGCCCCCAGTAGTTGGCGATCGGTTCGATGTCGGCGCCATGCGCGACGTTGAGCTGGACGAAGAGCGCGGTTTTGCGGGCCAGCGTCTTGATGAAGCGGACGCGGTCGCCGGCCGTTTTCAGCGTGGGCAGCACGATGTCGGCGTCGGAGAAGAACGTCGCATCGGCGCCCCGCTGGTAAAACATGCGGCGGGTGAAGGCGATGGCCTCGGCCGGGAGCCCGGAGTCGTCAAACCACGTCGCGGCGGCGTCGTTGCGCAGGCGGTAGGGCGAGTTTTGCGGTTCGTTTTCCGGAAAGGCGGCGAGCACCGTGTAGATGATCGTGCGGGCGGCCGGCGTGAGGTCGGTGACGAATTGCGCGCTCGGCAGAAAGACCAGGGCATCGGTGGTGCGTTGCAGTCTGGCCGGATCGGAGAGTTCGGGATGGAGCGTGGGATCGAAGCCGGCCTGGCGCCACAGCGCGGCTAGAGAGGTGTCGTTGTAGCCTTTGAACACCCAGCGGATCGCATCGGCCCGCGTGTAGTCGGCCACGATGATTTGTTCCGGGGGCTCAACCTGGACGCGGAAATACTCCAGCTCACCCCACGGCCCGGGCCGGGCCCGCGCGAGATCCGGCGGGGGCGCTTTGGTTTCTGCGACCACCGTCGCCTTTTTGACCGCTGGCGGCCGACCCTCGGTGGAAGGACGGTCACGCAGCACCACCACCAGGACGATCCACGGGGCGGCCATCAGCACGCCGAGGATCAGCCAGGCGGTTTTACGGAGTTGGAGGACGACGGGTGGGTCGGACGGCATGGACGGGCGGAGCGACGACGGAAAACGCTGTTGAGCGGTCTCCGGCGAATCAACGCGCAAACAGGCCGTAGTGTTACGCCCGATGGGGCGGGCGTGGCGAACTTTGCTATTTATTCGGGCGGTCCGGGCTGCACACTCTGCGCCTCTCATGCTCGATCCAAAGCTCATCCGTGAAACACCCGACGTGGTCCGCGCGGCCATCGCGAAAAAACATCTCGAGGTCGACCTCGACGCCGTGCTCGCCATCGATGCCGCGTGGCGGAACCAGTTGCACGAGGTCGAAGCCCTGCGCGGGAAGCAAAAGTCGGCCAACACCGCGATGGCTGCGTTGCCGAAGGGATCGCCGGAGTTTCAGGCGAAACTCGCCGAGATGCGCGCGGTGGCGGCGCAGGTGAAGGAGCTCGAAGCCAGGCAGAAGGAAACCGAGGAGAAATTCCGCACCGCGATGCTCTCGCTGCCCAATCTCCCGCACGCGAGCGTGCCCGAGGGCCGCACGCCGGAGCAGAACGTGGTCTTCTCGACGCACGGCGACGTGACCGCGGTCTCGACCGCCGCGAAGCCGCACTGGGAAATCGCGGGCTTCGAGAAGCTGTTCGACTTTGCGCGCGGGGCCAAGGTCACGGGCGCAGGCTTTCCGTTTTACGTCGGCGATGGCGCGCGGCTCGTGCGCGCGTTGCTCCAGTTCTTCCTGGAGGAGGACACCAAGGCGGGTTACCTCGAGGTCGCCCCGCCGATCTTCGTCAACGCCGCGAGTGCCACGGCCACGGGCCAGTTGCCCGACAAGGAGGGCCAGATGTATGAGACCACGCCCGATCATCTCTACGCGGTGCCGACGGCGGAGGTGCCGCTGACCAACTTTTTCCGCGACGAGATCGTCGATGAGGCCGCGCTGCCGATCTGCCGCTGCGCCTACACGCCGTGTTTCCGCCGCGAGGCGGGCAGCTACGGCAAGGATGTGCGCGGCCTCAACCGGCTGCACCAATTCGACAAGGTTGAGCTGCTGAAGTGGGTCCATCCGGCCACCAGCTACCAGGAACTCGACAAACTCCGGGACGATGCCGAGCGCATGCTGCGCAAGTTGGAGCTGCCCTACCGCGTGCTGCTGATGTGCGGCGGTGACCTCGGCTTCGCCCAGTCGAAGAAATACGATCTCGAAGTGTGGTCGGCGGGGCAGAAACGGTGGCTCGAAGTATCGAGCTGCTCGAATTTCGAGGCGTTCCAGGCGCGGCGCGCCCAGATCCGCTATCGCGTCAAGGAGACCGGCAAACCCGAACTCGTGCACACGCTCAACGGCTCCGGCCTCGCCGTGCCGCGCGTGCTCGCGGCGCTGCTCGAAAACAACCTCCAGGCCGACGGTCGCGTGAAAATCCCGACGGCGCTCGTGCCTTACTTTGGCAAGGAGTTCCTGAGCTTTGCGTGAACCCGGCGCGGCCGGGAGCCGCTCCGCCACGCGCCGCATGAAACCGAAACGTCGCGCAATCGACTGGCCGGCGGTGGCCGCCGCATTCGCGCAGCGCATCCCGCACGAAAAACTCCACCCCGGTGCGATGCTCGCGGCGCGGGCGGATTTTCTGCGTGCGCGGCGGAAAACAAAAATCCGGACGCCACGCTGGGCGCTGGCGTTTTCCGGCGGGGCCGACTCGCTGGCGCTGCTGCTGGCGTTCTGGGCGGAGGGACCGGGGCGGTGGGGGCGGGATTTTGTGGTGCTCCACTTCAACCACCGGCTGCGCGGGCGGGCGTCAGAGGCGGACGAGAAATTCTGCGCGAAGGTCTGCGCCGCGCTCGGCGTGAAGTTCGTCGCAGGTCGCTGGCGTGACGCGCGGAAAGGGGCGAGCGAGGCCGCGGCGCGCGCGGCGCGGTTCGAATTTTTCGGGCGCGAGCTGCGGCGGCGGAAAATCCGGCTGCTGTGGTTCGGCCATCAACAGGACGATATTGCCGAGACGATGCTGATGCGGCTCGCACGCGGCAGCGGCGCGCGCGGGCTCGCCGCGCCGCGCCCGGCGCAGGCGATGCCGGGCGGCGTCTGGCACCTGCGCCCCCTGCTTTCGCTGAAGAAAGCGGAGATCGTCGCGGCGTTGCGCGCCGCGGGCGCGACGTGGCGCGAGGACGCGACCAACGCGCGCGGGCTTTTTTTGCGCAACCGCGTGCGGCGGTCGGTCGTGCCGGCGTGGACGAAAGCCGCCGCGCGCGACGCGCTCGCCGGAGCCGCCCGCTCGCGCGAGTTGCTCGACGAAGACGACGCCGCGCTCGAAGCCTGGCTCGACGAAATCGCGCCGCTGTCCGCGCGGGGCGCGCTCGACCTCCATCGCCTGGCCGGTCGCCCGCGGGCGATCGTGCGGCGCGCGTTGCATCGCTGGTTGCTGCGGCAGCCGCAGGCCGGCGAGCTTTCCCGGCAGGCCTTCGAGGCGCTGCTGGCGGCGGTCGAACGCGGCGCGCCAACCCGGCACAGTCTTGGCCGGGAGGGATTTGGCGTGATTTGCGACGGGGTGCTGAGTTTCGAGCGAATTGGAAAGCGCCCCGTGAAATTACACCGGCGCGCCAATTGACTTCCCGTCCGGGAACATCCACGTTCACCGCCCAGTCCAAACCTCGATGTCCGACTCAGAAAACAAAAAGACCCGCCGCTCGCTGAAGAACCTCCCGCCTGACCGTTTTCAGCCGAAGATGCTGCTGTTCTGGCTCGCCCTCGTGGCGGCGGTGGTCGCGCTCCTTTACTTTCCGAAGACCAGCATGCCCACGGTCGAGACGCTGACGATTCAGGATGTCGTCGAGCGCGCCGAGGGCGGCAACGTCCGCACCGGCGGGGCGAAGGACGATCCGGCGGTGATTCAGCCCGATCCGAGCGGCGGCCGCGATTGGGTGATCATCAAGGGCTACAGCCGCAAGGATGCGACCGCCCAGTGGGCGCCGTTTCGCGCGTCAGGCCGGCTCACGGACGCGAGCATGGAACGGCTGCAAAAGTCCAAGCTCTTCACCGAGCAGCCGCAGCAAACCATCCTCTCCGCCATCGCCGTGCAGGTGATCCCGTTCGTGATCATCATCGGCCTGCTTTATTTTCTCTTTGTCCGTCAGCTCAAGCAGGCTGGCCGTGGTGCGCTCAGTTTCGGGAAGAGCCGCGCCAAGCTGCTCACGCGCGATCGCGACAAGCTCACGTTCGCGGATGTCGCGGGCTGCGACGAGGCGAAGGAGGAAGTCTCCGAAGTCGTCGAGTTCCTCAAGGATCCGAAGAAATTCACCAAGATGGGTGGCCGCATCCCGAAGGGCATCCTCATGGTCGGCCCGCCCGGCACCGGCAAGACGCTCCTCGCAAAAGCGGTCGCGGGTGAAGCCGATGTGCCGTTCTTCAGCATCAGCGGCTCGGATTTTGTGGAAATGTTCGTCGGCGTCGGCGCGAGCCGCGTGCGTGACATGTTCGAGCAAGGCCGCAAGAACGCGCCCTGCCTTATCTTCATCGACGAAATCGACGCGGTTGGCCGCCAGCGCGGCGCGGGCCTCGGCGGCGGCAACGACGAGCGTGAACAAACGCTCAACTCGCTGCTCGTCGAGATGGACGGCTTCGACACCACCGAGGGCGTCATCATCATCGCCGCGACGAACCGCCCGGACGTGCTCGACAACGCGCTCCTGCGCCCCGGCCGTTTCGACCGCCAGATTTACGTCGACCTGCCCGACATCATCGGCCGCGAGCAAATCCTCCGGGTGCATGCGCGGAAGATCAACCTGGCCGACAGCGTTGATCTTGCCGTGGTGGCGCGTGGCACGCCGGGCCTGTCCGGTGCCGATCTCGCCAACCTTCTCAACGAGTCCGCGCTACTCGCCGCGCGTCGCAACAAGAAGAAGGTCGAGATGGTCGACGTCGAGGACGCCCGCGAAAAGGTTCTCTTTGGCCGCGAACGCCGCCGCGTCATGGATGATGCGGAGAAGCGCCTGGTCGCCTGGCACGAAGCCGGCCACGCCATCGTGCAGGCCGTGCTCGATGACGGCACGGTGCCCGTGCACAAGGTCACGATCATCCCCCGAGGCCAGAGTCTCGGCAGCACGACTTACATCCCGACGAAGGATATTCTCACGCGTCCGATGAAAAAGCTGCTCGACCAGATCGCGATGGCGATGGGCGGGCGTATCGCGGAGGAATTGGTGACCGGCGATTTCAGCAATGGTGCCTACGGCGACATCAAGCAGGCGACCAAGATCGCCCGCGCGATGGTGTGCGACTACGGCATGAGCCCGCTCGGCCCGATCTCGATGGGCGACAACCAGGACACGGTGTTCCTCGGTCGCGACATCACTCGCTCGCAGCACGTGAGCGAGGAAACCGCCCGCCGCATCGACGACGAAGTCTCGCGCATCATCAACGAGCAATACGCCCGTGCCAAGGAGATCATCACGAGCCGCCGTGAGGCGCTGGACAAAATCGCCGCCGCGCTGCTCGAGCACGAAACCATCGAGGGCAAGCACGTGCTCGAAATCCTCCAACACGGCGAAATCAAGTCCGCCGTCATGCCTGCGCCGCCGAAGCTGAACGAGCGTGCCGCGGACAAGAAGCCGGCCGAGAAATCCGCCTCCACGCCGCCGGTCAGCCCCGGCGATCACGCCCCGGCACCCACGCCGACACCGGCGTAGCCTCTCACCACTCATCCAGGCGCGGCCCTCCGCGCCTTTTTTATTCCCGCTGGGTCCAATACCACGAAGTTTGCTTCGCATTGGTTGGGTAGCGACGAGCGCCAGCGAGTCGAAGAGCGTCGGCTCGCTGGCGCTCGCCGCTACGATGAGTGGTCGAAGGTTGGATGGTGGGATAGGTCTGATGCCTCGGGGCTTGCCCCGAGGATCTTTACTTCGCGGTCAAAAAGAGCCTTGGATTCCCCGGCGCCAAGCCTAACTCTCGCCCGGCTTTCCCTATGAAGATTTGTTGTATCGGTGCCGGTTACGTCGGCGGGCCAACGATGGCGATGATCGCCCACAAAGCCCCGGATATCGAGGTGCGTGTCGTCGACATGAGCGCCGCGCGCATCGCCGCGTGGAACTCCGGCACCCTGCCGATTTACGAGCCGGGCCTCGACGCCGTGGTGCAAAAGAGCCGCGGCCGGAACCTGCATTTTTCGACCGACGTGATCGGCGGAATCAAGGCGGCGGACATCATCTTCGTCGCGGTCAACACCCCGACCAAGACCTACGGCGTCGGTGCCGGCCGCGCGGCCGACCTGCGATTCATCGAGTCCGTGGCCCGCACCATCGCCGAGCACGCCAATGGCCCGAAAATCATCGTCGAGAAATCGACGATCCCGGTGAAGACCGCGGAGACGATCAAGGACATCCTCGCGGCCAATGCGCGCGGGCACAAGTTCGAGGTGCTCTCCAACCCCGAGTTTCTCGCGGAAGGCACCGCGGTGGCTGATCTCGAGAACCCTGACCGCGTGCTCATCGGCGGCGAGGAAACGCCCGGCGGCCAGCAGGCGCTCCAGACGCTGGTCGACGTCTACGCGCACTGGGTGCCGCGCGAGCGCATCATCACGACCAACCTCTGGTCGAGCGAGCTCTCGAAGCTGGTCGCCAACGCGTTCCTCGCGCAGCGCATCTCCTCGATCAATTCGATCTCCGCGCTCTGCGAAGCGACTGGCGCCAACGTGGATGAGGTCGCCAACGCGATCGGCAAGGATTCGCGCATTGGCCCGAAGTTCCTGAGGGCCTCGGTGGGTTTCGGCGGCTCGTGTTTTCAGAAGGACATTTTGAACCTCGTCTATCTTTGCGAGCACTTCGGCCTGCCCGAGGTCGCGGCGTATTGGGAAGGCGTGGTGAAGATGAACGACTGGCAGAAGCGCCGTTTCGCGGCGAAGATTGTCCGCAACCTGTTCAACACCGTCGCCGACAAGAAAATCGCCGTGCTGGGCTTTGCGTTCAAAAAGGACACGAACGACACCCGCGAATCCGCCGCGATCGCCGTGTGCCGGGATCTGCTCGCCGAGCAGGCGCGGGTGGTGGTTTACGACCCGAAGGTGCCGGCCGACGAAATCCGCGCCGACGTGCTCGGCAAGGGCAAGGAGGAGCCGCGCCTCACGGTGGCGGCGAGCGCCTACGAGGCGGCGAAGGGCGCCCACGCGCTTGCGATCGTCACCGAATGGGACGAGTTCAAGACGCTCGATTACGAGAAGATTCACGCGGCAATGGAGCAGCCGGCCTTTGTCTTCGACGGCCGCAACATTCTCGATCTCGCGAAGCTCAAGAAGATCGGATTCCGCGTGAGTGGAATCGGCAAGTAAGCCGGATGGGCGACCGATGAAAACGCTCCGCTGGTTGCTGGTGTCACTCGTGCTGGCGGTGCTGCGCGGCGCGGAGGACGGCGCGGCGAAGCCAGGCGTGACCGCACTCGGCTGGCTCGCGGGCACGTGGGGTTTCGAGCGCAACGGCCGCACCGTGACCGAGCAGTGGATGGCGCCCGCCGGCGGCACGATGCTCGGCATGAGCCGGACCGTCGCGAATGGGAAAACGGTCGAGTATGAGTTTCTGCTGCTCCGTGCGGATGCGTCCGGCGATCTGCACTACGTGGCGAGACCGTCGCGCCAGCCCGAAGCGTCGTTCAAATTGGTGAAGCTGACGGAGCGCGAGGTGGTGTTCGAAAACCCGGCGCACGATTTTCCGCAGCGCATCCTCTACACCCTGAAAGAAGACGGCACGCTGCTCGCCGCAATCGAAGGCACGAAGGACGGAAAGACGCGGCGCGTGGAGTTTCCGTATCGGCGGACGGGTTCGTGAAGGGCCGGTTTTTCGTTCGCGAACGGCCGGGGCGCCAGCGGTTGCTCAGGCGGCCCTCACCACCGCATACGTCCGCTTCCCTTTTCGCAGCAGGAGAAATTTTTCGAAGAGCAAATCGCTCGATGTGACCGCGCGGGCGCTTTCGGCGAGGCGGATGTTATTCAGGTAGATGCCGCCGCCTTCGATGTCTTTGCGCGCCTGGCCCTTCGATGGACACAGGCCGGCGTGCACGAGGAGATCCGTGAGCGCGATGCCCGGTGCCGCGAGTCTGGCCCGCTCAACGTCCTTGGTCGGAACCTCGCCCACGACATCGTTGAAAATCTCCTCGCTGATGCCGTCGATCGAGCCGCCGAAGAGGATTTCGCTGGCCTTCACGGCGGCGGCGAGCGCATCGGCGCCGTGGACGAGGGCGGTGACCTCGCGGGCGAGGGCTTTGTGGGCGTCGCGGGCGCCCGGATTGGCGGCGTGCTTCGCTCCGAGTTCCTCGATCGCGGGGCGGGGGAGGAAGGTGAATTTGCGGAGGTATTCGCAGACCTTCGCGTCCTCGGTGTTCACGAAGAACTGGTAGAGTTTGTAGGGACTCGTCTTCTGTGGATCGAGCCAGACGGCGCCGGAGGCGGTTTTACCGAACTTCGTGCCGTCGCTCTTGGTGATGAGCGGAAAGGTCCAGCCCCAGGCGGTGGCGCCGGGGCCGAGTTACTTGCGGATGAGATCGGTGCCGGCGGTGAGGTTGCCCCACTGATCGGAGCCGCCGATCTGGATCTCGCAGTTGAAGGTTTTGCGCAGGTGGTAGAAGTCGTAGGCCTGCAGGAGCTGGTAACTGAACTCGGTGTAACTGATGCCGGAGTCGCCCTCCATGCGGGACTTCACCGAGTCCTTCGCGAGCATGACGTTCAGGGAAAAATGTTTTCCGACATCGCGCAGGAATTCCAAAAAACTGAACGCCGCGATCCAATCGGCATTGTCGACGAGGCGGGCGGGATTGGCGGCGACGTCGAAGTCGAGCAGGCGCGAGAGTTGGGCCTTGATGCAGGCGATGTTGTGGGCGAGTTGCTCGCGGGTGAGGAGGTTGCGCTCCGAGGAGCGGCCGGAGGGATCGCCGACCATGCCCGTGGCGCCGCCGGCGAGAGCGATCACGTGGTGGCCGGCGCGTTGGAAGCGGGCGAGGGTGAGCTGGCCCATGAGGTGGCCGACGTGGAGCGAGTCGCCCGTGGGATCGAAGCCGCAATAGACCGTGATGGGCGAGCCGGTCGCCAGCCTCTGCGCGAGGCCGTCGAGATCGGTGCAGTCGGCCAGGAGGCCGCGCCACTGGAGGTCTTCGAGGATCGTCATGGAGCGGCGAGTAAACGGGGCGGGGGAGCGGGCGCGCAAGCGCGGTTTTGAGTGGCGCTGGTCTATCCCCAGCCCGGTGGCGTGTAGGAGTTCACGGGTCGGGAGACCCGTGCCACGTGAGGCATGGAAAAACAATTTGCGACGCAGCGGCGGCACAGCACGACGAAATCGACAACCGTGGTGGGACGCTCGTGACGGCAGATGCGGCGGACGGCGCGGTGGCGGCACGCCCGCGCCTGTTCGGGCAGGTTGCTATCCGGTAGCCGTGCCGGGTCGCCCGGTGGCCCGGCGGCGCGAACCACGGGCCTGCCCGTCGGCTCGCGCCTGATTGAACGTGTGCCATCACCACCTCCTCCACGCCCGCTCAATCTCGCGGGCGTTCGGTGGATCGCAACCAACGCCCACGCCATGGCGCAACTGCACGTCTGCCGTGCCAACGGCGCGTAGGATGCTCTTTGGCAAAACCGACCTCCGTTGGTGTTAGACCAACGTCACATGAACTCGGTTGCGAGGGTAGGCCGGGGTTTGTCCCCGACATCCGCTGCAGGCGACGAGGGTCGGGGCGTAAAGCCTGACCTGTGAATTATCAACAGCCATTGGTATTACGCCGCCCCGCCATGCGGCCCTGAGGATTCAATTGACGTTTACGGTTCCGCCTAAGCAGTCTCCCCGCGTTGCCATGGTTGTAATCATCCCGTCGAATCGCATCGTGCGCGTCGATTACCTGCGTCCGATTGCCGAGGCCGGAATCGAAATAATTGTGGTCTTCGATGGCGAAAATCCCCCGACCGGTGCAGATCGGCGACTTCGGATTTACGGATGGAAAGAGCGGAAAAAAATCCTGGGGCGGGACGATGATTTTTTCCCGCGGAGAAACGGCGCGTGCCGGAGCTTCGGATTTCTGCTGGCTTGGCGGGAACTCGGCGAGAACGAACTCGTTATTGCGTTGGACGACGACTGCGAAGTTGGAGCCGATTTCGTTGAGAAGCTCCAGCGAGTTTTCGCCACGACCCAGCGCCCGCAGCTGAGGACGCCGGGAGTGCACCTCAATGCGCTTGACGCCTACACCGGCATTGAGCGCCCGCTGTTTCCGCGCGGCTTCCCCTATTCGGCACGCCTCAATTACACGACGGCTTCGGCCGTGGAAAACGTGCGAGTGGCCCCGCGGTTCAATCTCGGACTCTGGCATCAGGCCTTTGACGTGAACGCGATCGACAAGCTTGATCGCGTTCCGTGGAGTTATGACCCCGCACGACTGCATTTCGAATCCGCCGTGATCGCCCCCGGCACTTTGATTTCCGTCTGCTCGATGAACATGCATTTCCGGCGCGAGGTGATCCCCGCGGTGTTCCAGTTTCCGATGAACGTGCGGATAACCGATTCCTGGACAATTGATCGCTACGGCGACATCTGGGGCGGATTCGTGCTAAAGAGCCTGATGGATAAGGCGGGGGATTTCATGTCCGTCGGCGAGCCGCTGATCCGTCATCACCACGAGGCCAACATCAGCAAGAACATCAAGCAGGAACACTTCGCCCACCTGGTGAACGATGAATTCGTCGCCACGCTGTCCGACTCCTGCGCGGCGATTTCGCGGGGATCCTATTGCGACATGATGTGTCACTTGACGGAGGAGTTTGAGCGGCGGACGGAAAACCTCTCGCCCATCCTCAACGCCTATTTTCGGGTTCTTGTGCCGTCACTGAAGGCATGGACGCGCGCGCTCAGGCAGACGAATTGACCGCTCGACTCGGCCCGCCCGCGCGACCGCTGCACATCTGGATGATGCAGATCGGCGAACCTTCGCCATTTGATGCGCAGGCCCGGCTCCACCGCACCGGTTCCCTGTGCGTGGCGCTCATCGCGCGGGGGCATCGTGTGACGTGGTGGTCCAGCGCGTTCGATCACTTCACCAAGACCTGGCTGCGCACCGACCTCCCGATCCGGCCGGACCTGCGTGCAGTCTCCTTCTCGTTTTTCAAGGGACTCGGCTATCGCCGGAACGTTTCCCTTCGCCGCCTGCTCGATCATCGGCTGATCGCGTGGCAGGTCGGCCGGACGTTGCGGAATCAGCCGCGACCGGATATCATCGTCGCTTCTCTGCCCGCATACGACATCGCCAATGCTTTCGTCTCCTACGCTTGGCGGCGGCATGTGCCCGTGGTCGTCGACATTCGCGATCCGTGGCCGGACATTTTCGCGAAGGTATTTCCAGCACGTCTCCGATGGGCGGCGCCCGGATTCCTCGCGCGGGAACGGGCAATTTACAATTCATGCGTCCGGCGCGCCTCTGCGCTCATGTCCGTCACCGATTCCATGCTGCAGCATGCGTTGCAGTGCGCCGGGCGGCGCCCTCAGCCGATGGACGAAGTGCTCCACAACTGGTATCATCGCGGCGTCGCGACGGCACCCGTAACCGACACGGGGCGGCAAGTGTTGACGCTCGCGAAGGGGCGATTCGTCGCGGCGTTTGTCGGGAGCTTCGGCGATGCCCACGATCCGCGGCAGCTCGTGGCGGCCGCGCGACAGGCGGATCCGGACCGGGTGTATTTCGTCATGGCGGGCGATGGTCATCTGCGGCAATCGCTCGAAACCATGGCGGGTGATTTGCGTCACGTGCGTTTCACCGGCTGGCTGGATGAACCGGCGATGCGCGACATCCTTGGTTTGGCGCAGGTGGGGGTCTGCCCCACGCCGTTCGAAAGCGACCTGCTCCCCAACAAGGCCATTCTCCACCTGGCCGCCGGACGGCCGATCATTTCCGCGTTTGGGGGAGACCTCCGTTCATTGATCGATCGATACGGATGCGGCATCAACTATCCGCCCGGTGCCGCGCCGGAGCTGGCGGCGGCCATCCGCGGGTATGCGGACAATCCGGCCGCCTACGCAGCGGCGGCGGCGGCCGCGCAGCGCGCGTTTGCGCAGGAATTCGACTCGGCAAACCTCATTCCACGCTACATCGAAAAACTGGAAACGATGGCCACACGCGCGAGTCGCGACTAAGTGGCGGCTGGCGCGGCTCGAAGCGGCGGCCCACCGCGCAGGCATGCAAGGAGGAACGCCTGCTCGAGCCGCTTGGCAGTGGATTCGAGCGCTATGGCCTCCATGCCGGGTGTCTCCGCCCCGTTGCTGCGGGCTCGAACCGCGAGCACGCCGGCGAGCGCGGCCGCGAGCGCCTCGACATTCGACGGCACCACGTGACAGTGCCGCAACGTGCGGAGCCGCTCCGGAACGTCTCCGACCGGCACCGACACGACCGGCAGATTGCAGGCGATCGCCTCCTGCACAATCGTCGGCGAGCCTTCGAAGTCGCTGGTAAGCAGGAGACAGTCGCTCGCGTTCAGGATCGTCGGGACAAGCGCGCTATCGCGGCGGCCGTCGAGCACTTCGAACCGGACATCCGGCCATCGATCGCGAACGCGCTCGATCACCGCGACGGCCACATCGAGCCGCTTTACATCCGGCTCGCGCCCGGCGTTGAACACCACCACGGGTGCCGCGCTATCCCAGCCCAGCCGGCGACGTGCCACGTCTCTCGCCAGCGGCTGAAATTCGCTTTGCGCGACCCCGGTCGGCACCACACTCGCGATGTTGCGCCGCCACCACAACCTGTCGCGCAATTCGGCGGACACGCACACGATGCCGTCCGCGAACCGAGCCCCGAGTTGCGAGAATAGGTGACGAATGACGACGCCGAGACGGCCGCCAGACGGAACCGGATTCAAATCGCTCCCACGAAACGTGATCACAACGGGAGTCCCCGACGCTAGGATTGTGCTGAAGCACGCCGTCATTGCCCCGTAGTGGGCATGAATCACGTCGGGCTGGAAACGCCAGCGGACTGACTGGTAAGCGACCGCACACCGCAGCAACCCCAGCATGTTTTTCCGCGCTCCCAATTCGAAAATCTCAATCTCATGCCCAAGCGCGCCCAAGGCCTCATCCTCGCGGCGGCAATAAGGCATGGCGTTCGCAGCAGCGCCACCAGGAATCACCGACAGGATTCGCAATTGCAAAATGGGTTGAGCCGGAATCTGCCGCTCCCATCATGGAGGACTCAAGCGGAAATCGCGGAGGACTCGCGGCCGACTACGGATCCTTGATCCGCCTTGCGCCGTGCGGACATCGATGCAAAGCTGGGCCCGGGTGTCGTCCAAAGTCATGCCGATCCGAGCCGACCAGATGACAGGGGATCTTCCGCCGCGCGGGACCCGCGAAATCATGCGACGATACCGGGCACCGC
Organism: Verrucomicrobiota bacterium; assembly: GCA_016235555.1. Classification (GTDB taxonomy): domain Bacteria; phylum Verrucomicrobiota; class Verrucomicrobiia; order Opitutales; family Opitutaceae; genus JACRKC01. The sequence continues at coordinate 131,557 of JACRKC010000055.1, read as the reverse complement.
TGCTTGTCGCTCAGGCCCAGGGCCGCCCCGCAATACTTTCATGCCACGACCGCTTCTCTTCTCGCTGATCTATGCGTGCATCGCTGGGGGCGCGGCGTTCGTGAAGTTCGGCCTTCGTCGGCAGCGCATTGACATATTCAGTCCGGTTGAAGGGCTGTGCGTGCTGCTGTATTTCTATTCCATCGCCGGAGCGCTCTATGTGGAAAAAAACGGAACCACGCTTTACGGCGACATCATCGACGCTCCCACACTCGGCAAGTATTATCAGTGCTGCATCATCGGACTCGTCGGAATAATCGTCGGGAGCGCGATTCCGCTGCGCATCCGGGCAACCCCGTTGATCAATCTGCCGGAAAAGATGGTGTTCCGTCGGCTGCATATTCTCACGGCGATCGCCGCTGTGGTGTTTTTCCCGTTTTACTACAAATGCTTCGATGTCCTCCGGCCGACAGCGTATATTGAAACGGCGCTGTCGTCGCGCGTGGAAAGAATGGAGCAGGCCACGGCGGGAATTCAGGAAACGATGCTGATCACCATCCCCACCGTGCTCATCCTCATGACCTGCAGTATCAAGGTCTGGGAGGAGCAGCGCAGACTGTGGCGGGTGCTCTATTGGATACCGATCGTGTTGTTTACTCTCGCCAGCCTGCTGTCGGGTCTGCGCGCGCTGATGGTGCTGGGCGTGCTGGGCCCGTGTATTGCTTATCACTACAGTTTGCGCCGGCTGAGGCTGTGGACGGTGATGTTGTTCGGCGTCAGTGTTTATTTTTTCGTCAACACGGTCTCCCTCGTCCGCTCCACCAGCAATCCCGCTGAAATGCTGTCCATTCTGCGCAACCAGATTGCCGACGACGGACTGGGCATCTATTCGCCGGCGGCTTCGGGAGAGTTGCTGACGAGTTGCAATCTGCTGACGCAGATCAAGGGGATCGACGCCGGCGAAAGCAGCTATACTCTTGGCTATAGTGTGCTGACTGAACTCCTGATGTTCGTGCCAAGACCACTGTTTTCTGCCCGGCCACTGCCCTTGTGTGAAAAGTTCATCGATGTGTTCCATCCGGGGGTGCGCGAAACGGGCGCCGGTTACGGCTTCTTTTGCATCCAGGAAGGACATTGGGCATTTGGAATTTTTGGAGTATTTCTCTTCATGCTCGCCTACAGCAGCATCCTCCAAGGGATCTACGATCTCATGAAGGACCATTTGTGGCGAAGGCATATCTTGATCATATACCCGCTCATGTATCACGCGCTGGTGATTTCGGCGGTGCGTTCAGGACTGGTTTGCAGCTTCAAAACGCTGGCCCTGTTTCTGGTTCCTCTGTGTTTTGTCTACGTCACCTTCCTGCCGATGTTGCTCCATCGTCGCGACCGATTATTCGGGCGAAATGTTCACCAATAGTGTGCCCGAAGATTGGCCGCCGGATAACTCCGTCGTCGAACACTGTTTCCGAAGTCGAGTTGTTTGCCGTCGCTCGGCCTCGATGCCCCGTCCGGCGGGCGGCCGACTTCATGTCGTTGAGGGTCGGTGGCCAATAAGACTCTGCCGGGTGACGACCTTCGGTCCGGCCTCCGCCAAAGGCCGCGAGCATGACAGGGGCAATGGCCAGCCGCACCGGCCCACCCGACGGCCCGGCGGCGCGAACGACGGACCTGCCCGTCGGCTCGGGTCGGATTGAGCCCGCCATCCTAACCTCCTCCAACCTGCTCAAGCTCGCGGACGTTCGGTGGATCGCAACCAGCGTCGACGCCGTGACAGAACTGCGCATTTGCCGGGCCAACGGCGCGTGAGATGCTTAACTGGAGCACCTGACCTCCGTTGGTGATGCCCCCGGATCCGAGGGGGCGCATCTCACTTTCTTGCGATGCGGAAGGGAGCTTTTCCAAGCGCCCCAGCTCGGCGGACTGCAAAAAACTGCGATGCGCCCGGACCGAGCACGGCTTTCCAGTTTGGCTTCGCCACTGTGGGTCAGCTCGCTCGCGGGCGCGCTGGCCTACGCGGCAGCGATTGGTGCATCCACACAGGAAAGCCGGGCCGGCCCGAGGCCAGGGGCGAAAAACAATTTGCGACGCGGTGGCGACGTGCTCAACGTGTCGGCCCTTTTCTCCCGCACATGCGTGGGAAGGAGGTTCCCAACTCGATCCCAACCCAACCACCACACTACCATGCCTATCGCAGTCGGCTCCCAAGCCCCCGATTTCACCCTCAAGTCCAAGAGCGCCAGTGGCGTCGCGGATGTGAAGCTCTCCAGCAATTTCGGCAAGAAGGACACGGTCCTGCTGTTTTTTCCGCTCGCGTTCACCGGCGTCTGCACGACCGAGATGTGCGATGTGACGGCGGGACTGTCGGCCTACTCGAGCCTCGGTGCGGATGTGATCGGCATCAGCGTCGACAGCCCGTTCGCGCAGGAGGCCTGGGCGAAGCAGCACAACATCGGCATCACACTGGCCAGCGATCTGAACAAGACCACGGCCAAGGCCTACGGGGTCCTCCTCGACGATTTGCTCGGCTTCGGTTCGACGAGCGCCCGCGCGGCGTTCGTGGTCGGCAAGGACGGCACCGTCAAATACGCCGAGCAGACGGCGACGCCGAAGGATCTGCCGAATTTCGCGGCGGTGAAGGCGGCGCTGGCGAAGTAAGATTTCGTTTCGCTGCGGCGAAACGCGAAAGGCGCGACCGAGGTCGCGCCTTTTCTATGCATGGGCGGCGCTTGACGCCGTCCGCGGGCGCCGACGAGCGGCGCCCCTACAATTTCTCGATCCGGATATTCCGGAACGCCACCGGGTCGTTGTGGCCGGCGAACCCGAAGTGGCCGCTCGGGCGGTCTTTGCCGGGATGCGGCGTGTTGGCCATGAACTCGGTGACTTTGGAGACGTCGCCTTGCAGGATGATCGTGCCGTTGAGCTCCACCTTGATGGTTGAACCCTTGATCGTGACTTCCTCGAAGTTCCATTCGCCGACCGGGCGCTGGTAGCCGACGATGGCGGGGATCATCCCGTAGACCGAGCCGTGCACCTGGCGCGGATCGAGTTTCTTTTTGTTCACCGCCTCCCAATCCTCGGCGAGCACCTGGCACTCCATCATGCCGTCGTAGGCAGTGTTGCCCTTGCCGGGATAGCGAATGGCGAGACCGTTGTTGCCGCCGGGCGGGACTTTGAATTCGAGCCGCACCACGAAATCGGCGAACTCCCCGGCGGTGTAGATCGTCCCGCCTTTTTTCGGCAGGCACTCGATGGCGCCATCCTTGACAATGTAGTTGTCGACCGGGCCGGCCCAGCCGGTGAAATCCTTGCCGTTGAAGACCGGTTTGAAGCCGGGGCGCTCGCCCTTGCTCGCGAGAATCCTGGTGGCCTCGGCGGCGCCGATTTCGCGAAGGTAGACGTTGCGCCAGCGGATTTCACCCCCGTGCGTCTGGAGTTGGATCGGACCGCGGGCGGGGACCGGGATCTTCCGGGCTTTGTCGTAGTAATTTTCGAGGATGGCGTGATCGACGACGAGTCTCTCGTTGAGCCAGACGCTCACGCGGGCGCCGACCATGAGGATGCGAAAACGATTCCATTCGCCGAAGGCCTTGTCGGCTTTCACGAGCGGGTCTTTGCCGGGCGCGCGGGCGGAGTTGTTCCAGAGGCCCCCGGAGCCCTTGTCGGCGCCGTTCTTGAATTCTTTCTGATTGGTGGAGTCCCAGATCTGCACCTGCGGGCAGCCGCGGAGGTAGATGCCGGAGTCGGCGAGGGGGACGGTCTTGTAGTCCACCAGCAACTCGAAGTCGCCGTAGTCCTTCACGGTCGTCGCGTATTTGCCTTTGCCGTCGTTGACCAACTCGTCGCCTTCCGCGCGCCAGTGCGCGCGCATGTCGGCGGTCCACTCGGCGTCTTTCTTGGCGCGCTCCGCCTCCGGCATCGCGAGCCACGCGCGGTGATCGAAGGTGTCGCCGCCGCGCCAGCCGGCGAGGTCCCTGCCATTGTAGAGGGCGGTGAAACCGGCGGGCGGATTGATGGCGGCGGAAAGGGCCGTGCCGCATAAGGCGGCGGCGAGGGCGAACAGGGCGCGGATGGGGGGCTTCATAAATCGGGATAAGTGAAACTTAAGCGGACGGGGCGGAAAAAAGTTATGTCGCTGCACACTTTGCCGCCGGGCAAGTTTTCTTTTGCGCTGCCTTGGGCGAGTCGCTCAGTGTTTCCCTTCCTAATTTTCGACATGAGCACTGCACACAACCTCTTCAACTCCCTTCAGACGTTCGACCTCGGCAACGGCCAGCAAGGCAAATTCTACTCCTTGCCCGCGCTCGAGCAGGCTGGCGTCGGCCCCATCTCGCGGTTGCCGGTGTCGATCCGGCTCGTGCTGGAGTCGGTGCTCCGCAACTGCGACGGCAAGAAGGTGCAGGAAAACAGCGTGCGCGAGTTGGCCAACTGGAAGCCGACCGAGGCGCGCACGGCCGAGATCCCGTTCGTGGTCGCGCGTATCGTGCTGCAGGACTTCACCGGCGTGCCGCTGCTCGTTGACCTCGCGGCGATGCGCTCCGCGGTCACCAAGCTAGGCAAAAACCCGAAGATCGTCGAGCCGCTCGTGCCCGTCGACCTCGTGGTCGATCACTCGGTGCAGGTTGATTTCGCCGGCAACGCCGAGGCGATGGCGAAGAATCTCGAGCTGGAGTTCTCCCGCAACCGCGAGCGCTACCAGTTCCTGAAGTGGGGCATGCAGGCGTTCGACACGTTCAAGGTCGTGCCGCCCGGCATCGGCATCGTGCACCAGGTGAATCTCGAATATCTGGCGAAAGGCGTCCTCACCGATGCTGGTGGTGTTTACTACCCCGACACGCTCGTCGGCACCGATTCGCACACGACGATGATCAACGGCATCGGCATCGTGGGCTGGGGCGTGGGTGGCATCGAGGCCGAGGCGGGTATGCTCGGGCAACCGGTCTACTTTCTCACCCCGGATGTGGTGGGCGTGCACCTCACCGGTGCGCTCCGCGAGGGTGTCACCGCGACGGACCTCGCCCTCACGCTCACGCAGATGCTGCGCAAGGCGAAGGTCGTCGGCAAATTCGTCGAATTCTACGGCCCTGGCGCCGCCGCGCTGCCGGTAGTCGACCGTGCGACCATCGCCAACATGGCGCCCGAATACGGCGCGACGATGGGCTTCTTCCCGATCGATGCCGAGTGTGCGAACTATCTTCGCGCCACGGGCCGCGACGAGAAGCAGGTCGCGCTCTACGAAAACTACTACAAGGCGCAGGGCCTCTGGGGCATCCCGCAGCAGGGCCAGATCGACTACTCGACGAGCCTCGCGCTCGATCTCGGCAGCGTAATGCCAAGTGTCGCCGGTCCGAAGCGCCCGCAGGATCGCATCGAACTGCCGAATCTCCAGCGCGAGTTCTTCGCGGCCTACCAGCGGCCGGTCACCGAAAACGGCTTCGGCAAGAACCGCTCCGATTTCGTGAAGTCGGTCAAGGTCGAGACGACCGAGAAGAAAAAAGCCAGGCTCGGCTCCGGCTCCGTCGTCATCGCCGCGATTACGAGCTGCACGAACACCTCCAATCCCTCCGTGATGCTCGCCGCCGGCCTGCTCGCGAAGAAGGCCGTCGAAAAAGGCCTGAAGGTGAATCCGGCCGTGAAAGCCTCGCTCGCGCCCGGTTCGCGCGTCGTGACCGACTACCTTAAGAAGACCGGTCTCACGCCCTACCTGAACAAGCTCCGCTTCAACACGGTCGGCTACGGTTGCACGACCTGCATCGGCAACTCCGGTCCGCTCGACGCGAACGTCGAGGAGGCCGTCGTAAAGAACGACCTCATCACCGCCTCCGTGCTCTCGGGCAACCGCAACTTCGAGGCGCGCGTGCACCAGAACGTGAAGTCGAACTTCCTGATGTCGCCGCCGCTCGTCGTCGCCTTCGCGCTCGCCGGCCGTGTCGATCTGGACCTCTCGTGTGAACCCCTCGGCACCGGCAAGGACGGCCAGCCGGTCTATCTCGCCGACATCTGGCCGACGCTCAACGAGGTGCGCGACGCGATGCAGTCCGCGCTGAAACCCGAGGTCTTCCGCAAACTCTACAAGGATTTTGCGAAGCAAAATCCCAAGTGGAACGAGATCCCGTCTTCGGTGGGCAACGTTTACGAGTTCGACGCCAAGTCCACGTATATCCAGGAGCCGCCGTTTTTCGCCGGTTTCTCGCTCACGCCGGGCACGATCAAGCCGATCACGGGTGCCCGCGCGCTCGGCATCTTCGGCGACTCGGTGACGACCGACCACATCTCGCCGGCCGGCGCGATCAAGAAGAGTTCGCCGGCGGGCAGGTTCCTGCTCGAAAGCGGTGTGACCTTCGAGGACTTCAACTCCTACGGTTCGCGCCGCGGCAACGACCGCATCATGACCCGCGGCACGTTCGCCAACGTCCGCATCAAAAACCTGATGCTCGGCGGCGAGGAAGGCGGCAACACCTTCGGCCCCGACGGCGCGAAGACCTCCATCTACGACGCCTCGATCGCCTACCAGAAGCAAGGCACGCCGCTGATCGTCGTCGCCGGTCAGGAATACGGCACCGGCTCGTCGCGCGACTGGGCGGCGAAGGGCACCAACCTCCTCGGCGTGAAAGTCGTCGTGGCGCAGAGCTTCGAGCGCATCCACCGCTCCAACCTTGTCGGCATGGGCGTGTTGCCGCTCCAGTTCAAGGATGGCACCACCGCGCAGACACTGAAGCTCGACGGCTCGGAGACCTACGACGTCGTGGGCCTCGACGCCGGCATCAAACCGCAGCAGGACCTCACGCTCCGCATCACGCGCCAGAGCGGTGCGGTCGAGGATGTGGCGGTGCGGTGCCGCATCGATACGCCCATCGAGATCGACTACTACCAGCACGGCGGCATTTTGCCCTACGTCCTCCGCCAGATCGTCGCCCAGAACTGAGCCAAACCGATTTGCGAATTCGCCGCGGGCGCGGACCTTTTCCCCATGCCTGAAGCCGCCAGCAAGCCGGTCTATCTGGTCGACGCCTACTCCGACCCGGTCGTGGTGCGCATCGACGGCCGGGCGTGTTTTCAAAACAGCCCCTGCCTGCGTGACTTCTTCACCGAGATGACGCGGCAGGGGAAGGCCCGCTTCGTGTTGGATTTCCAGGCCTGCGGCAGCATGGACAGCACGTTTCTCGGCGTGCTGGCCGGTGTGGCGCTTGATCTGCGCAAGAAGAACAACGGCGGCAGCCTCGTGCTCGCCCGCGTGGGGCAGCGGAATCTCGAACTCATCCGCAACCTCGGTTTGCACCGGCTCCTGACCGTCGATACCGGGCAACCGACGACGAACCTCGACAACTGCCGTGACGCGTTGCAGTGCAGGGCGCATACGGAGCTGGAAAACGCCCGGCTGGTGCTGGAGGCGCACGAAAATCTGGTGAGCGCCGACGAGGCGAATCGCACGAAGTTTCAGGACGTGCTTTCGTTCCTGAGGAATCGCGTGGAGCAGAAGTAAGGGTTGGGCCGGCTCTCCGAGCCGGCCTGGTTTCCAGCATTCGCCGTCTCAAATTCAGGGCGGCTCGGAGAGCCGCCCTACCTTAGCCATTGCGGGCTTCCGTGCGGAAGTATCACCCTTGCCGCGATGTATCTCCCGCTTCTCGCCGGTCTGCTGCTGGGCGCACTCGCCCTGTGGCCGGTGTTGCGCCGCGTCCGCCGCGAGGCGGATCGCACGGAGCGGGAAAATCAGAAACTCGCGCAGGACCGGCAGCGGCTGCTGGAATTCATGCACCTGATGGCGGAGGCGCTGGGTGAGGGGTTATCGCGGCAGGAGTTGCAGCAGCGCATCGTGCATGCGTCGATTCTGTGCACGGGGGCGTTGAGCGCCTGTATTTTCGAGCGCACGGAGCGCGGCACCATGCGCGGAGTGGCGGTCGAGGGGCTGTTCCCGCCGCACCGGCCGCTCACGGATGCGGCGCGCCGGAAGCTCACGACGCGGGCCAAGTTCATCGAGGAGGTGCTCAAGTCCGAGGAGTTTCCCCTCGATGAAGGTATCGTCGGCCGCGTGGCCGAGACCCGCCGGGGCGAGCTGCTGGCGGACGCCGCGACCGATCCGAGGATTGTCAGGCACGACGACCCCGCGCTGGCGGTGCGCTCGGTGATCGCGGTGCCGCTCGTGTTTCGCGACCGGTTCTTCGGTGTGCTGGCCGCGACGAATCCGGCCGGCGATCTGCCGTTCACGGAGGCGGACTTTTCGCTGATGCAGTCGCTGGCCGAGCAGGCCGCGGTCGCGCTGCACAACGCCGAGCTGCTCAACCTGCAGATCGAGAAACAGCAGCTCGACCTCGATCTGTCGCTCGCGAGTGGCGTCCAGCAGATGCTCCTGCCCCGTGAGACCGTGGTGCCGGCCGGCCTCGACCTCGATGCGCGCTACGCGCCGGCGCAAAAAGTCGGCGGGGATCTCTACGATGTGATCGGGCTGTCGCCGACGCGGCTCGGCATCGTCGTCGCCGACGTGTCCGGCAAGGGCATTCCCGGGTCCTTGCTCATGGCGATCTGCCGCACGAATCTCCGGCAGATCGCGCCACGGCACGCGTCACCGGCGGCGGTATTGCGCGAGTTGAACCGCACCCTGGCGGACGACATCCAGCCAGGACGGTTTGTGACGATGCTCTACGCGGTGGTCGACACCGCGAGCGGGTTGGTGACCCTGGCGCGTGCCGGCCATGAACTGCCGCTTTTTCTCCGACGCGACCGGGCCGGCGGGGGCTCGCGGGCGGATTTTGTGAGCTCCGAGGGCATGGCGCTCGGGCTCGTGCCGGATGATTTGTTTGCGGAGGCGATCGTGGACCACACCGAGCCGCTCGCGGCCGGCGACGCGCTGGTGCTGTTCACGGACGGCCTGACCGAGGCACCCAACGAGGACGGCAGGGAGTTTTCCAACGCCCGTCTGGCCGACGCGGTCCGCGAACTGCAGGCCCGCCCGGCGCGCGAAATCAACGACGGCATCCTCGCGCGCGTTCAGCGCTTCGCGGGCGACACACCGCAACGCGATGATTTCACGCTGGTGACGGTGAAACGGGTGTGACCGGCGCTTGCGTCGCCCGTCCGAGCGTCCAAGCTTCGCGCCGTATGCCCACTGCCGTCACTGTCGCGCCGCCACTCGATCGACTCTCCCTGCCGGATGCCGGCGGCCATTTCGGTCGCTATGGCGGAGTGTTCGTGCCCGAGACGTTGATGACGGCGCTCGAGGAACTCGGCGCGGCTTACGACGCGGCGCGCAAGGACCCGGCGTTTCAGGGGGAGTTGCGCGCGCAGTTGAAGCATTTCGCGGGGCGCCCCTCGCCGCTCTATTTCGCCGAGCGCCTCACGCAGCACTGCGGCGGCGCGAAGATCTACCTGAAGCGCGAAGACACGCTCCACACCGGTGCGCACAAGATCAACAATGCCCTCGGCCAAGCCATCCTCGCGAAGCGGATGGGCAAGCAGCGCATCATCGCCGAGACGGGCGCGGGCCAGCACGGCGTCGCGACGGCCGCGGTGTGCGCGAAGTTTGGCTTCGAGTGCGTGATCTACATGGGAGCGGTCGACATGGAACGGCAGGCGCTGAACGTTTTCCGCATGCGCCTCATGGGCGCCGAGGTGCGCGGCGTCGAAGCCGGGCAAAAGACGCTCAAGGAAGCCATCAACGAGGCGATGCGCGACTGGGTGACCAACGTGCGCGGCACGCACTACATCCTCGGGTCGGCGCTCGGCTCGCACCCCTATCCGATGATGGTGCGCGATTTTCACCGCGTGATCGGGCAGGAGACGCGTGAGCAGATTCTCGCCGCCGAGGGCCGGCTGCCCGACGAGATGATCGCGTGTGTGGGCGGCGGCTCGAACGCCATCGGCTTCTTCTTCGATTTCCTCGAAGAGGCGAACGTGCGGCTGATCGGCGTCGAGGCGGGTGGCCGCGGCATCAGGCGCGGTGACCACGCCGCGCGGTTCGAGGGCGGCAAGCTTGGCGTGCTCCAGGGCTGCAAGACCTACATCCTCCAGGACACCGACGGGCAGATCGAGCTGACGCACTCGGTGAGCGCCGGTCTCGACTACGCGGCGATCGGACCGGAGCATGCGTTTTACCGCGACCGCAACCGGATCGACTACGCCTACGCGTGCGACGACGAGGTGCTGGAGGTGTTTCAGCTGTGTTCCCGGTTGGAAGGCATCATCCCCGCGCTCGAAAGCACGCACGCGCTCGTGCACGGGCTCAAGCGTGCGAAGCAGATGCGGAAGGATGAGATTCTGGTGATCAACCTCTCCGGGCGCGGCGACAAGGATGTGAATCAGGTCGCGAAGATGTTGGGCGTTAAGCTCTGATTTTTTGAGCCACAGATTGCACAGATGAACACTGATAAGCTCCTTTGTTTGGGAATTTATCTGTGCCAATGAGTGAAATCTGTGGCTAATTCTTTCCGATGAAAAGCATGACTGGCTATGGGCGCGCGACGGCGGCGCTTGCGGGATACACGCTGACCGTGCAGGTCAGCTCGGTGAACCGGAAGACGCTGGATCTGACGGTGGCGCTGCCCGAACAGTGGGAGAGCTTGGAGCCGATGATCGGCGAGTTGGTGCGGAAATTTGCGGCGCGGGGCAAGGTGCACGTCGACATCGAGCTGACGGGCGACACGAAATCGAAAGAGGTCGCCTGGGACGAGGCGGCGGCGGCGAAGGCGCTGGATCGGGTGGCGGCGTTTGCGAAGAAAAAAAAGGTGCCGTTCACGCCGACCCCGGAACTGCTCTGGCAGGTGGCGAATTCGCAGCGGATCGCCAACGAACTGCCGACGGCCGAGGAGGCGCAGGCGAGCGTGAGCGCGACGCTGGCCAAGGCCTTGCGGGCGTTCGCCGCGATGCGGGCGAAGGAGGGCGAGGCGCTGCTGGTCGATTTCATCAAACGCAGCGAGACGCTGCACCGCCACGTCGAGGCGATCGCGATGCGGGCGCCGCAGGTGCCGGCGAACTACCGCGAGCAGTTGTTGAAGCGGCTGCGTGACGCCGGCCTGGAGTTGAAGCTCGACGACGAGCGGGTCTTGAAGGAAATCGCGCTTTTTGCCGACCGCTGCGATGTGACCGAGGAGATCACGCGGCTGCGGTCGCATTTCGAGCAGTTCGCCGCGTTGCTGAAGTCGGAGGGAGAAGTGGGCCGGAAGGGGGAATTCATCCTGCAGGAAATCGGCCGCGAGGTGAACACGATCGGTTCCAAGGCCAACGATCTGACGATCGCGCGCGGTGTGATCGAGTTGAAGAACGAGCTGGAACGCGTGCGCGAGCAGATCGCGAATGTGGAATGAGGGTAGGGACGCCTCTCCGAGGCGTCCGGGGGGCGCGCCCGAATTCTCGACGCCAAGCCAGGACGGCTCGGAGAGCCGTCCCTACCTCGGATTCCGGAGCGATTGCAGCAGGTAGAAGACCACGCCGACGCAGATGCCGGAATCGGCCACGTTGAAGGTCGGGTAGATGTAGCTGCCGAAGTGGAGATCGATGAAGTCGATCACATGGCCATGCACGAGGCGGTCGACGAGGTTGCCGACGATGCCGCCACACAGGAGGCCGAAGGCGAATTGGGTGGCGCGGTCCCGCAGGCCGAGGGCCTGCCGCCAGTAAATGATGGCAGCGAGCGTGCCGGCGGCGAGCAGCGCGAGCACGACGCTATAGCCGGAAAACATGCTCCAGGCGGCGCCCGTGTTGCCCTGGTGGACGATGTAGAAAAATCCCCGGATAACCGGAATGGCGCCCAGGTGTTCGCCGTAGGTGCCGAGCGGCATGCGCGCGGCCACCCAGATCTTTGTGAGCTGATCGAGGACGAAGATCGTGAGCGCGAGACCGAGGAGCAGGCGGTAGGCGAGCAGGCGCGGGAGAATCCTCGATTCGCGATTTTCGATTTTCGCTTGGGGTGGCTCGGTGGCCGGTGCGGGCGGGGGAGTGCCTTCGGCCATCGGGTTGAAATCGAAAATCAAGAATCGAGAATCAAAACCCCTATCACTCGTCGCTGCCGCCGTCGTCGTCGCTCATCTTGCCGCCTTCCTCGCCCATTTCGGCGAAGAGACCGGCTTGCGTGCGGGAGCGGTGGCGATTGCGTTCGAGATCCTTTTGGGCCTCGGCGGAGTAACGGGTGAACGGCACGGCGAGCAGACGCTCCTTGGCGATGGGTTTCTGCGTCACCTCGCACACGCCGTAGGTGCCGTCCTTGATGCGCTTGATCGCGGTTTCGATTTCGGCGAGTGCCTCCTGCTCGTTGGCCACCATGCTGAGCGCGAAGTCACGGTCGAACGTGTCGGTGCCGGCGTCGGCCATGTGCTGGCCGTAGGCGGAGAGATCGCCCGCGTCGTCCTTGGCGGAGCGTTTGAGCGTGTCCTCGGTGTGCTGGTCGATCTGGCCGGTGAGGTGGCTGCGGAGTTCGACGAGGAGGCGGTAGTAGCGGAGAAATTTTTCCGGAATCTCGGCCTCCTCGAGGTCGGCGCGCGGCTTGGATTTCTTCGGATTGAAACCGAGGATGTCGGAGAGCGAGGCGGCCTTGATGTGGCTCGGCTTGAGGGGCTTGTCGAGGACGGCGGCGGCTTTCGCGGGCGCGCCCTTGGCCGTCTTATCCGCGAAGGGGACATTCGTCTTGCTCGTGACGGTCTTGGCGATGGCGCGGACCTCGTCGAGGCTGAATGCGATGGGCTTGGTCGGGGCCTTGCGCTTCAGGATGCTGTTGCGCAGAGCGGATTTCTTCGAGGGCTTTTCCATGGGAGCAGAACTTTTTTCGGATTTGGCCGCCGCAGGCGCCGCGGGGGCGGGCTTCACCTTGATCGGCGCGGGCGGAGCTTTCTTGGGCGCCGATTTTTCGGCTTTTTTTGCGGGAGCTTTCTTGTTCGAGGCCATGGGGAGTTTTGGGAGGGGGGAAATTACGATTTCAGGGCGTCAATGCAACGCGGACATACGTCCCCGTGCGGACTTTTTTCGAGGGCGGGCACCCAGCGCCAGCAACGCGGGCAGCGGTGGCAGCCGAGGTCGGCGGCGGGGACGACCGCGATGCCGAGCGTGGCATCGCCGGCCGGTGCGGCGGCGACCGCGACCTGCGAAACGATGAACAATTCCGGCAGAAACGTGCGGTGCTTTTCGAGCACGGGAAGATCGGCGCCGGCGGTGAGAGTGAGTGCGGCGTCGAGGGACTTGCCGAGTTTGCCGGCGGCGCGATGCGGCTCGATGGCGGCGGTCACGGCCGAGCGCGCCTTGAGCAAGGCAGCGACATCGGAATCCACGGCGGCGCTGGTCCAATTTGCCGGGGCTTCCGGCCAATCCTGGAGGTGGATCGAGTCGTCGGCGTATTCCATCTTGGCGGTGGCAAATGCCCAGGCTTCGTCGGCGGTGAAGGTGATGACCGGCGCAAGGAGGCGGATGAGCGAATGGAAGATGTGGTGGATCGCGGTCTGCGAGGAGCGGCGGAGCGGGTGGCGCGTGCCGAGCGTGTAGAGGCGATCCTTCAGGATGTCGTGATACGTGGCCGACAGCGTGACCGAGCAAAATTGATTGCAGAGCTGGTAGACGCGGTGGAACTCGAACGCGTCGTAGGCCTTCGTGCACTCGGCGATGAGCGCGGCGGTCTGGTGCAGCGCCCAGCGGTCGAGCGTGTCCATCTGCTCGACGGGCACGGCGTCGTGCGCGGCATCGAAGTCGAAGAGGTTGGCGAGCTGGAAGCGGAACGTGTTGCGGAAAAGCCGGTAGGTCTCGCCGACGTGACCGAGGATTTCCTTGGAGATCGGGATGTCGTCGCGGAAGTCCTGCGAGGAGATCCAGAGGCGGATGACGTCGGCGCCGTAGTCGGCGATGTAGGCGTCGCTCGTCTGCGGTTTCTCGTAGGTGCTGCTCTTGGAGATCTTGTTGCGCTCGTGGTCGACGATGAAGCCGTGGGTGAGGACGGCCTTGTAGGGGGCGCCGCCAAACGCGATCACGCTCGTCCAGAGCGAGGATTGGAACCAGCCGCGGTGCTGGTCGCTGCCTTCGAGGTAGAGATCGGCGGGCCACTGCGTGCCGCCCTGGCCGCGCTTGAGCGACGCGGCGTGCGACGAGCCGGAGTCGATCCAGACGTCGAGCGTGTCGCGGCCGCAGGTGAGCGCACTCGGCGCGGGCCAGCCGGCCGGGATCGTGACGCCGGCGAGGAGCTGCTCGGGCTTGGCGTCATACCAGAAGTTGGTGCCGGCGGTGGCGATCTTGTCGGCGACGGCGCGCACGACACCGGCGTCGAGGTAGGCGTTTTTCTTTTCGTCGTAGAACGCGGGGATCGGCACGCCCCACGAGCGCTGGCGGCTGATGCACCAGTCGGGGCGCGACTCGACCGCACCGCGGATGCGGGCTTCGCCCCACGCGGGAATCCAGCCTTTGTCGGCGGAGATTTTCGTAATGGCCTCGAGGGCCTTGGCGCGATGGCAGGCCTTGTCGAGCGAGACGAACCACTGGTCGACGGCGCGAAAAACGATGGGGGTCTTCGAGCGCCAGCAATGCGGGTAGCTGTGCGTGAGGTTCTGCTTGGCAAGCAACGCGCCGGTGGCGGTGAGTTTTTTCAGGACGGCGATGTTGGCCGGCGAGGTGCGTTTCTTTTCGAGGTCCTCGACGGTTTCGAGGCAGGTGAGGCCCACGAAGTCGGCGGGCACCTGACCGTCGTCGACATAGCGACCGTCGTCTCCGACCGGGCAGTAGATCGGGAGTTTGTATTTGAGGCCGGTCTGGTAGTCCTCGGTGCCGTGGCCGGGCGCGGTATGCACGCAGCCGGTGCCGCTGTCGGTGGTGACGTAGTCGGCGAGGACGACGGGCGAGGCGCGGTCGATGAAAGGGTGGCGGGCGGCGAGGTTTTCGAGGACGCGGCCGGCGAAGGTCTGGCCGACGCGCGGCGTGGCTGCGTGCTTGGCGGCGTGGGCGACGGATTCGAGGAGCGCTTTGGCGACGATGATGTTTTCCGCGCCAATGTCGGCGACGACGTAGTCGACTTCCGGGTGCACCGCGATCGCGAGGTTGGCGGGGATCGTCCACGGCGTGGTCGTCCAGATGACGATGAAGAGCGGTTTGTCGTGGGGGAGACCGAACTTCTTCGCTTCCTCCACCGGCACGGCGAACTTGACCCAGATCGAGGGCGAGACGTGGTCCTTGTATTCGATCTCGGCCTCGGCGAGGGCGGTCTCGAAGGGGATGCTCCAGTAAACGGGCTTCTTGCTGCGGTAGACGAGGCCCTGTTCCACGAACGCGGCTAAGGTGTGGATGATGTCGGCTTCGTAGGCGGGGGCCTTGGTCTTGTAGGGATTGCTCCAATCGGCGAGGACGCCGAGGCGTTTGAATTGCGCGGTTTGTTTCGTGATCCAGCTTTCGGAAAACTCGTCGCACTTGGCGCGCAGTTCGGCGGTGGTGAGCGTGAGTTTTTTCTCCTGAATCTCGCGGGAGACTTTTTGTTCGATGGGCAGGCCGTGGCAATCCCAGCCGGGGACGTAGGGCGTGCGGAAGCCGCGCATCGACTTGTAGCGATTGACGATGTCCTTGAGCGTCTTGTTGAGCGCGGTGCCGATGTGGACGTCACCGTTGGTGAAGGGCGGGCCGTCGTGAAGGACGTAGACGGGCGCGGCGGCGCGTTTTTCCTGGATGCGCTGATAGAGGCGGAGTTTCTCCCAGTGGGCGACGCGGCCGGGCTCGCGGCGCGCGAGGTCGCCGCGCATCGGGAAATCGGTTTTGGGCAACTGCAGCGTGTCTTTCAGGTCTTGCGCCATTCGAGAAAAAGGGGGCGAGGCTAGGTCGCCCCAGAGGAGAGTCAAGGGCGGCGTCGCGGAGGGAACGCCGGTCGGGGTTCAGCCCCGACACGTGGGCGAAAACGCTGATGTCGGGCGTAAAGCCCGACCTACGCGCACACGCGGCTGGCGAGTTTCTCGCCGGCGGCGAGGCAGGCGGGCAACGCGATGCCGTCGCGGGCCTGGCCGCCGATGAAGAGGCCGGGGTGCGCGCGTTCGCAGGCCGCCATGGCGTCGAGATGGGCGCCGTAGCCGAGGTTGTATTGCGGGATGGCGCGCGGCCAGAAGGCGTGGCGCTGGAACACCGGAGCGCCCGAAACGCCGAGGAGCTCGCGCAGGTCTTGCTCGACGGCGGAGAGCAACTTGTCGGCCGGGAGCCGCGCGATCTGTGGTTGGCGAACGCCGCCTGCCATCACGGTGAGGGCGACGTATCCTTCAGGAGCGCGACCGGGAAAGAGGCTCGAGGAAAAAAGAATCCCGAGGGTGGAGCGTTTCTCCAGTTCGGGCATGAGGACGCCGAAGCCGTCGAGCGGGTGGGCGACCTGCTCGCGGCGGAAGCCGAGGAACAGCGAGGCGACGGGCGGGTGCTCGATGGTATCGAGGGCGGCGAGGGGGCGCTCGCCGAGGGTGCCGAAGCGGAGTTGGGCGAGGGCCGGCGCGGGCAGCGCGGAGACGACCGTGTCGAATTGCTCGGTGTGGGCCGTGGTGCCGTCGTTCCACACGAGATTCCAGGTCTTGCCCTCCTTCGCCGAGGCTACGGAGGGCGAGCCGGGCACGAGGGCCTCGATGCGGGCGTTGAGGGTGATCGCGCCGGAGGCGAGGCGCGCTGCCAGCGCATCCGGGATCATTTGCAGGCCGCGGGTAAGCGAGAAGATCCCGGTCTTCGGGGCGCCGGTGGCTTTCTTCGCCTTCGCCGTGGCGATCTGGCCGCGGATGATGGAGCCGTGTTGCTGTTCGATTTCCCAGAGCTGGGGGAAGGAGTGACGGGCCGAGAGTTTCAGCGGATTGCCGGCATACACGCCGCCGACGAACGGATTGAGACCGTAGTCGACGAGTTCCTGTCCGAAGTGTGCGCGGACGAATTCGTGCAGGCTGATGTCGCTCGTGCGCACGCGCGGGCCCATGAACAGATCGCCGAAGAGGCGGAGCTTGGCGCCGAAGGAGAACAACGGCGAGGTGAGAAACGCCGGGGGCGAAACGGGCGCGGCGACGGGCTTGCCGCCGCGCACGATGTAGCGGTTTTTCGCGCCGGGACTGGCTTGCTGGACGTCGCCGGTGAGACCGAGTTCGTCGATGAGGCGGGTGAGGGCGGGCTCGCCGGCGAGGAGGGAGTTCGGGCCGCTTTCGATGAGCCAGCCGTCGGAGAGTTCGGTGCGAACGGAGCCGCCGACGCGGCCGGTGGCTTCGAAGACGCGCACACGATGGCCGCGGCGTTCGAGGTGAAACGCCGCCGACAAACCGGTGGCCCCGGCGCCGAGGATCGCGATGGATTTGGGAGTCGTGGTCACAGCGGTGGAAGGATACCGCCGGCAGGCTGCAGTGGCTGGGCAGGTTTTGCGATTTCGTGCGCTTTCGATGCCATCACCGCCACGAAGTGACGGTGTCGACCAGCGCCTGCATGCACTCGATCTTCGCGTGGGGCATGATGCCGTGCCCGAGGTTGAAGACGTGACCGGCGGTGCCGCGCATGGATTCGAGCAGGCGGCTGGTTTCGCGGCGGACGATTTCCGGCGTGGTGTTGAGCAACACGGGATCGAGATTGCCTTGGACGGCGACGTTGGCGGGGAGGGTGCGGCGGACGATCGCGAGATCCGCGGTCCAATCGACGCTGATGGCGCGCGGGCCGGCAAACGCCTGATCGGTGAGGTGCGGCGCGGTGCCCTTGGCGTAAAGAATGATGGGGAAGTCCTTCGGGAGCGCGGCGATGATCTGGCGAATCCAGCGAAGGGAGGCGGCCTCGTAATCGGGGCCGGCAATGATGCCGCCCCACGAGTCGAAAATCTGAATGGCGTCGGCGCCGGCGCGAATCTGCATCTCGAAATAGGCGATGAGGGCGGCGGTGATTTTTTCGAGCAGCGCGTCGAACGTGGCGCGGTCGGTGTAGTAGAGTTGCTTGATGCGTTCGAACTCCTCGGAGCTGCCGCCCTCGACCATGTAGGTGGCGAGCGTCCACGGCGACCCGCCGAAGCCGAGGAGCATCTTGTCGCCGACGCCGGAAGCGGGCGAGCCGGCGAGTTCCTTTTTGAGCAACGCGAGCGTGTCGGCGACGTAAGCCAGGCGTTCGGGCACGGCGGACGGCGGGGCCAGGGCGTCGATCTGGGCGCGCGAATCGAGGCGGAACTCCATGGCGATGCCGCCTTCGTCGCGGAACTTGTAGCCCTGCCCGAGTGCCTCCGGGATCACCAGAATGTCGGAGAAGAGAATGGCGGCATCGAGGGCGAAGCGGCGGAGCGGCTGCAAGGTGACCTCGCAGGCGAGCGCGGGTGTGCGGACCATTTCGAGGAAGGATGACCGGGCCTTGAGCGCGCGATATTCGGGCAGGTAGCGGCCGGCCTGGCGCATCACCCAGAGCGGCGGGCGATCGAGCGGCGAGCAGGCGAGGGCGGCGAGGAAGCGTTCGCGGGAAGTCATGCGGGGCAAACGCTCAACACTTAACGTTCAACGCTCAACGCTCAAGTGGCGGAGAGTGTGACTCAAACCGAGGTCAGAAAGCATCGAAGAATCCTGAAGGAGCGCGCGCACCCGCGCCGCTACCACCGAGGCCTTCGACGAACTGACCTCAGTTTGAGTTGCGCCCAGTGGCGGCCCTGAGGTGGTGGACTCAGCTCAGTTTCTTGCCGTCCGACGAGAGCGACGGAGCGGCGGTTTTCAACCGCTGAGCTTGGGCGCTTGGAAAAGCACCCATCCGCAGGGCACGAAAGTGAGACGCACCCGAGGTGTAACTCAAACCGATGTCAGGGAATTGTAGCGGCGGTCTATGACCGCCGACCGTATACCCTTGCCGCCACGACGGCGGTCATAGACCGCCGCTACAGCCGAGCAGCCGAGAACCGACATCAGTTTGAGTCACACCCACGCGCCCGAAGTGGTGAAGTTGTGCGTTGAGAGTTAAATGTTGAGTGTTGAGCGTTCACCCTTGGGCCCAGTCGCGGGGTTTCAGAAACACGTCGTAAAGTCGCGCCTCGGCCGAGCCGGGTTCGGGCTGCCAGTCGTAGTCCCAGCGGACGAGGGGCGGGAGCGACATGAGGATCGATTCGGTGCGGCCGCCGCTCTGGAGGCCGAAGAGCGTGCCGCGGTCCCAGACGAGGTTGAACTCGACGTAGCGGCCGCGGCGGTAGAGCTGGAACTGGCGCTCGCGATCGGTGTGGGGCGTGGCTTTGCGGCGCGCGACGATGGGGCGATAGGCCGGGAGGTAGGCGTCGCCGACGGCGCGGAGCAGGGCGAAGGATTTTTCGAAGCCGAGTTCGTTGAAATCATCGAAAAACAAGCCGCCGATTCCGCGCGGTTCATTGCGATGTTTCAGGAAGAAATAATCGTCGCACCACTTCTTGAAGCGCGCGTGCAGGCCATCGCCGAAGGGCGCGATGGCGTCGCGCGCGGCGCGGTGCCAGTGCACGCAGTCCTCCTCGAAGCCGTAGTAGGGCGTGAGGTCGAAGCCGCCGCCGAACCACCAGATCGGCGCGGCAGGCGCCGCGCCGGAAGCGGCAAGCGGCAAGTGACAAGCGGCAGGATCGGCCCCGGCGCAGAAAAAGCGGACGTTCATGTGCGACGTCGGCACGCAGGGGTTGCGCGGGTGGATGACGAGGGACACGCCGAGCGCCTCCCAGTTTTTGCCGGCGAGTTCCGGGCGATGGGCGGTGGCGGAGGGCGGGAGCTTCGTGCCGCGCACGTGCGAGAATGCGACTCCGCCTTTTTCGAACACGGCGCCGTCGGTCAGGATGCGCGTGCGCCCGCCGCCGCCGATCCCGGGCGTGCCGGATTCGGGGCGCGTCCACTCGTCGGTGCGGAAGCGTGCGGCGCCGTCCTCGGCCTCGAGCGCGGCGCAGATGGAATCCTGCAGCGCCAGCAGGTAGGAGCGGACAGCGGGAAGATCGGGCACCGTGGGCATTGGTTCGTTCTCGTTCGGCGTTCTCGTAATCGTTTTCGCTCCGAAAGAGAGCGGGAACGAAGAAAGAGAACGAGAACGATTTGATGCGGGGGCCTTGACGACTTTGGTAGTTTCACGGTCGACAGCCGCGGCACGCCCGTGCTGCTTCAACCCTTCCGCATGAACAACTCCGTCCTCACCACGCTCGCTGCGACCGGCTTTGCGGTGGCGTTTCTGCATGCGGCGATCCCGACGCACTGGCTGCCGTTCGTGCTGGTGGCGCGGGCGCGCCAGTGGGGGCGGGCGAAGACCCTCACGGTGACGGTGGCGGCGGGGCTCGGACACGTGGCACTCACGACGCTGCTGGGCGCATTGGTGGCATGGCTGGGTTTCCAACTGGGCGACAGACTGGGGCAGGCGTTTCCGTGGATTGCGGGGGGGGCGTTGCTGGTGATCGGCGGCTACTATTTTTGGCGGCAGATCCGGGGCGGCGGGATCTGCCACCACCACCCGCCGGGGAGTTCGCATCATGCCGACGAGCACTGCGGCGAAGCGAAGGAGCATAGCCACTGGGAGGACGAGATGAAGGATAGCGCGCTCGTCACCAACCGGGCCGACGACTGGGCGGCGATCGGTGGGCTCTTCGTGATGCTCACGCTCTCGCCGTGCGAGGGGTTCCTGCCCGTCTATCTGTCGGCGGTGCAGTTTGGCTGGCGCGGTTTCCTGGTGCTGAGCGCGATCCTCGCGGTGGCGGCGCTGGCGGGCATGCTGATCTTCACGTGGCTGGCGCTGCTGGGTTTCGAGAAAATCGAGGTGCGCAGCTTCGAACGTTACGAGGCTGCATTGCTCGGCACGGTGTTCGCGGTGCTCGGGGTGCTCGTGATCGCGTTGGAGCACTGAGCGGGCGCGCCGGACGCCGGCTATTTTTTGGGCAGCGAGAACTTGATGACCGGCGGGGCGTCGGCGGGCGGGGGTGCGGCGACGGCGGCTTTTTTCTCGGCCGCGGACAGCGGCGCGGCGGCCACGGGACTCGCAGGCGCCTCGGAATTGAAGGCCGGTCCGCCAATCGGCAGGGCGGCAAAACCGCGCTCGAGAAACTCGGCGACCTTCAGGTCGCGGGTTTTCGAATCGGGGCTGCCCATGACGACGACGATCACGCGGCGGCCCTTGCGCAGGGCGGTCGAGGCGAGGCAGAAGCCGGCGCCGTTGGTGAAGCCGGTCTTGAGGCCATCGACGCCGTCGACGCGGTCGACGAGATGATCGTGGTTGATCATCTCGACGGCTTTCGTGCGCACGGGCGGGCCGAAGTTGCGGGTCTTCACCGAGGTGTAGCGAATCACGTCGGTCTTTTGCACGAGGTGGCGGCTGAGGAGAGCGAAGTCGCGAGGCGTCGTGAGGTCACCATCGGCGATGCGGCGATTGGCGGGCGGGAGACCGTGCGGGGTGCGAAATGTCGTGTGCGCCATGCCCAGCTCGCGGGCCTTGGCGTTCATGAGTTCGACAAAGGCGTCGACTGATCCGGCGGCGGTGCGGGCGAGCGCGTAGGCGGCGTCGTTGGCCGACTGGATCATCATCGCGTAGAGGAGTTCCTCGACCGGAAAAACCTCCTTTTCCTTCAGCCACACCTGGGTGCCGCCGATTTTCGAATCGGCCGCGGTGACGGTGACGGGAGTTTCGAGCGTGAGACGGTTGCTGCGGATCAGGTCATGCAGCACGGCGAAGGTCATCAGCTTGGTCATGCTGGCCGGCGGACTGACGACGTCGGCGCGGTCCTCGAAGAGGGTGTTGCCAGCGGCGGCGTCGATGATGATGGCGCCCTTGTAAGCCGTGGCGTTGTCCGGCGTCGTGGGTCGCGTGGGCCTGGCGCGCGTGGCGTTGGCGGCGTGGGCCGGCGACGAGGCGAGGGCCGCACTGCAAAGCAGCAGGATGAGGACGCGTTGAGACGCAAAAATCATGCGCGCGAACAAGGGAGATTTTGGGCGGTGGCGCGAGTCGAAACCGGACGGACGCGCGGCTTTGGCCGGCGCTTTACGACGGGTTGAGCGACCGGCCAATCCGCCGCAGGAGTGGCGCGCGCTGACGTTCAGCGACAGATCTCCGGATAGTCGGGCACATGCTCATTGCGCACGAAGCCGCGTCGAGCAGGACAGCTTCGCGATCCGGCGCAACTGGGTTCCACAGCGAGCGGGCGGGAAGAGTGCATCTCACTTTTCTGCAATCGACGAGGCGGGACGCCTCGTCCACGAGGCTGAGACGTCCCGCCTCAGTCAGAAAACTGAGATGCGCCCGGGTGCGAAGCCGTGTCGCGGTGGGAAAAATCAACGGGATCGAGCGGGTGGCGCTTGCCGCTCAGCGCAGCAGCAACCATGCGGACTGGGTGTCAAGATTCGCTTGGGCCGCGAGAGCGACGCCGGACTCCCGCAGGATTTTTTCCCGGGCGAGATCGGTGCTCTCGTGAGCCATGTCGAGCGTCATGATTCGGCTGGTGTTGTCTTCGGAAATCATGGCAGGTGCTTTCGGGTTGGCGACGGCCGGTTCGAGTTCGTCCAGCCGAGTCGGGTTTTCGGCCGGATAGTCGGCCACTTCGTTGAGGGCGGCGGTTACAGCATCGGCGCCGATGCCGGATGGCCAAGGTTGAGCTCCGCGGCCGATTGGCGACGAGCAATGGCCGAAAGCGAGGGGTCCACGACGACCGCACCGGTGGGGTCGCCGGCAGCCGCCGCCGGGCATCCGCAAGCGAGCCGGCCCAAGCGCGGCCGGGACAAGCTGCCAAGGGCGGCGTTGTTTCGCGGGGCCACGCTGCTGGTGAGAGTGTGCATGAGGGCAGAATAGCCGGCGGGGTCACCGGCTGGAATCCGGGCATTCCCGTAATCGGGCCTCCGGGTATTCCGGAGGGTGTGCGGTTCGCCCCAAGGCCTGTCAGCACTTTTGCCCTGCCGTGGAAAATTCCCTGGGCAGGAAGATGAATCCGGCCGAAGCCCAACTGGAAACTTTCCGCGGCAGCCTGCCGGTCGGGCGAGGCAATGTGGCGTAGCGGCGCGAAACTTCCAGAACGCGGTGCCGTGGGTTGATGGAGAACGGCTGCAAGCATGATTCCGCCGGAGCCAGATGCGGAAATCCGCCGACGAGGCGAAGAACGTGCGATTGGTCTCTGATCGTTGATGGCAACGACTATTCCGGCACCACGACCACGACGCTCGTCGTCCGCCGGCCACGCTGGCCGTCACCGGCCATCGGTTCCGGGTTCAGGCACCAATGTGATCGGCTCGGTCACCAGTGCGGCGGCTGCGCTCAAGGCGATTTACAACGCGAGCGGCGTGAAAGTCGCGGAGAACGACAACTGGAATGCGAGCCTTGCGCCGGCCTTCACGATCGTGGCGGCCTTCAATCTGACTCCAAACAGCCTGGATTCCGCGCTCGTCATGACGCTGCCGCCCGGCGCCTACACGGCGCAAGTGAGCGGCGTCAGTGGAGCGACCGGCGAGGCGCTCATCGAAATTTACGAACTTCCCTGAAGAAATCTCTTCGGTTGCGCACGCCGCGGCTTTCCGGGCTGTGGTGTGACACCAAGGCGCGGGTCGCGGCGGCGCGCGAGGGCGACAAGCCGGGTCGCCACGCGTTCGAACGAATCGGCCGTCTCGGGCAGATAAAGCCACTTCGGCAGGATCGGGTGTGGGGAGAGTTCGGGAAACTCGGATACGAGTGCGCCGTGTCGGGTGCGGTCGGTGCAGGCGAGCACGCCGCGCCACGGTTCCGCGCGAGCGCAAAAGCAGAGCATCAACTTGCCGCCGAGGTAGGCCGCCTTTGCGCCGAACATCGAGCGGAGCACAAACGTCGGATCGTCGGTGAGCGGCTCCCACAGCCACGCGTGGGGATGGACGCGGCGGACCGTCGCGGCTGGCTTGTCTGCGCGCTGGCGCATGGTGTCTCGGCGGGCGCGAGCCGCCGGCTAGCGGGTTTGCTCGAGCGGGAGGCTGTGCAATTTCAGCTCGGAGTTCTTCTCTTCAAAATAGCGCATCGTCCACTCGTTGGGGAAGAGCACGACGGGATGGTCGAACTTGTCGGTGCCGAAGCTCACGCCGGTGGCGACGACGTAGCGCGAGTGATCGAGCGCGCCGTCCTTCGTCAGCGCCGCGGCGGGCGCCTCGATCCAACGGAGGAGCGTCCACGGCGCGGGCGTGAGGCGGGACTCGGCGTTGTATTCCGATTGGAGGCGCCATTGCACGACCTCGAATTGGAGCGGGCCGACGGCGGCAAGGAGCGTGGCGCCGGGCGGGGCATTGCGGGGCGCGAACGACTGCACGACTCCCTCCTGGAGCAGCTGCTCGAGGCCGGCGCGGTATTTTTTCGCGTCGGAGGGATTCGGGTTGGAGATGTAGGTGAACACCTCCGAGGGAAACCGGGGAATCTCGTCGTAAACGATCGCGCGGTCGGTGCTCAGCGTGTCGCCGATGCCGAACGCGTCGTGGCCCACGAGGCCGACGACGTCGCCGGGGTAGGCCTCGTTGAGCGTCTCGCGCTCGCGGCCGAATAGTTTTTGCGACGAGGAGAGGCGGACGGTCTTGCCGGTGCGCGAGTGGACGACCGACATGTCGCGCTCGAATTTGCCGGAGCACACGCGGAGGAACGCGATGCGGTCGCGGTGCTTCGGGTCCATGTTGGCCTGGATCTTGAAGATGAACCCGGAGAATTTTTCGGAGTCGACGGGGATGACGGAGCCGGGAGCCGCGGCCGGCTTGCGCGGCGCCGGCGGCACGGAGTCGTGGAGGAAGCCGTCGAGGAGGAGCTGGATGCCGAAGTTGTTCACGGCGCTGCCGAAGTAGACGGGCGTCTGTTGCCCGGCGCGCACGGCGGCGAGGTCGAACGGATGGCCGGCGCCGTCGAGCATCGCGAGTTGCTCGTGGGCCTCGGCGTAGGCGTGGTCGTCGAGTTTGGCGCGCACGGCGGGATCATCGAGCGAGGTGACGGCGACCGGGGCTTGATAGGCGCCGCCGGGCACGCGCTCGAAGAGGTGCACCTGCTTGCTGCGGCGGTCGAAGACGCCTTTGAAGGTCGGGCCGTTGCCGAGCGGCCAGATGACGGGCGAGGACTGGAGGCCGAGGACGGTTTCGAGTTCGTCGAGGAGTTCGAGGGCGTTGCGCGTGGGGCGGTCGCACTTGTTCATGAACGTGAAGATCGGCACGCCGCGGCGGCGGCAGACTTCGAAGAGCTTGCGGGTTTGCGTCTCCACGCCCTTGGCGGCGTCGATCACCATGAGCGCCGCATCGACGGCGGTGAGCACGCGGTAGGTGTCCTCGGAGAAATCCTTGTGGCCGGGGGTGTCGAGGAGGTTGACCGCGTAGCCGGCGTAGTCGAACTGGAGGACGGTGGAGCTGATGGAGATGCCGCGTTGTTTCTCGAGTTCCATCCAGTCGGAGGCGGTGGCGCGCTGGTTCTTGCGGTCTTTGACGGCGCCGGCGAGGTGGATGGCGTTGCCGTAGAGGAGGAATTTTTCCGTGAGCGTCGTCTTGCCCGCGTCGGGATGCGAGATGATCGCGAAGGTGCGGCGGCGGGCGATTTCAGCGGCGGAAGACATGCGAACCGCAGACGCAAAGGCGCGGAGGGGCGAAGGGGAAGCCTTATTTGGGTGGGCGCGAAAGTGATTGCGGCGGGGGGCGGGGGCGGGCGGGATGGCGCGGTTCCCTCTCTCCCGATGAAAAAATTCCTGAAATGGCTGGGCTTTGCCTTGGCCGGATGCGTGGGCCTTGGGCTCATTTTGGCGGTGGTGGTTTATGCCAAGAGCAACGCGAGGCTGGCGCAGAGCTTTGCGGTGCAGGTGCGGCCGGTGGCGATCCCGCGCGACGCGGCGGCCCTCGAACGCGGGCGGCACATCGCCGAGACGCGAGGCTGCAACGAGTGCCACGGAAAAGACTATGCGGGCAACAAAGTGGTCGACGATGCCGCGATGGGCCGCTGGCACGGGCCGAACCTGACGCGCGGCAAGGGCGGGAGGGTGGCGACCTTCCGCGACGAGGATTGGGTGCGGGCGATCCGGCATGGCGTGGGACCGGAGGGGAAGGGGTTGTATTTGATGCCGGCCGACGAATACACGCACCTGTCGGACGAGGATCTCGGGGTGCTGGTGGCGTTCATGAAGTCGGTGCCGCCGGTCGATCGCGAGCGGGTGCCGCTCACGTTCGGGCCGGTCGCCCGGGCGTTGCTGACGGCGGGCAAGATCAAGCTGCCGGCGGAAATGGTCGACCATGCGCACCGGCAGCCGGTTGCGGTGACGCCAGGGCCGACGCCGGAATACGGCCGCTACCTCGCGAATGCCTGCATGGGGTGCCACAATGCGAAACTCTCCGGCGGCAAGATCGACATCGGGCCGCCGGACTGGCCGCCCGCCGCCAATCTGACGCCGCACGCGGACGGACGGCTGGCGAAGTGGTCGGAGCCGGACTTCGTCGCCGCGATGCGCACAGCCAAACGGCCCGACGGCACGGAGCTGAATCCGGTCATGCCGCGATTGTTCGGACAGATGAGCGACCTCGAGTTGAAGGCGTTGTGGGCGTATTTCCGGACGCTGCCGGCCACGCCGACCGGGGCGCGGTGAGCCGCGCCTGCGGCGGTTACTCGAAACCGAACAGGCTGATGCCCCAGGCCTTCGCCTGGGAGAGGACGGCGGGCTTGTCGAGGATGATGACCTTGCCGGTCTCGAGCGCGGCGGCGGTGAGCCTAGCCTCGCGCATCGTCTCAAGCGTGCGCAGGCCGAAACAGGGGACATCGAAGCGGAAATCCTGACGGGCCTTCACGGTTTTGACGAAGAGGGCGTCGTCAGTCTTGAAGCCGCCGGCGCGGCGGAGC
The DNA here is from genome assembly GCA_016235555.1 of Verrucomicrobiota bacterium. Lineage (GTDB taxonomy): Bacteria > Verrucomicrobiota > Verrucomicrobiia > Opitutales > Opitutaceae > JACRKC01. The sequence continues at coordinate 104,890 of JACRKC010000055.1, read as the reverse complement.
ATTTCGTCAGTGCCCTCAAACGCCTCCACGGCGAGCACGGTGCCCTTGCGGACGACGCAGCCTTGGCCGATGTCGAGCCGGGCGCTCTCGCGGGCGATGTGGATGCCGTGATCGAGGTAGTCGCGCGGGATGGCGAAATTGCGGCCGGTCATGCAGCCGGCGGTCGCGAGCTGGTCGTCGAGGAAGGCGCGCGCGTCGAGCAGCGTGACGCCGAGGTCTTCGATCTCCCGGGCGATGGCGCCGAAGATGGTCTCGGCGTTGCGGCGCTTGAGGGTGAGGAGGATTTTGGTGGCCTTGAGGTCGGGATGGAGGCCCTTGAAGAGGCGGCGCGGCGTGATCTGGCCGGCCATGATGGCGTAGCCGGCGCCGAATTCCTCGAGAGTTTTCAGCATCTTGCCGAGCTGGCCAACGAGGAGAATGCGGCGCTCCGACTCGGGGAAGGTGGCGATGAGTTCGGGCGGCGTTTCCTCGTCGAACGCGACGAGGCGCAGCGGCACGCCGGCGGCGCGAACGGCGCGGGCGACAAGCTGCGGGTAGAGTCCCTGGCCGGCGATGAGCCCGACGGGCCGGCGTGGATCGAAGTTTTTGGGGAGAAAGGCGGAGGGCGGAGGCACGGAATCGGGCCAGACGCTCAACGCTTAACGCCCAACGCTCAACTCCCAAGTGCAGGGCCGCGGCCCTGCGTCACGTCTGCGCGCCGTAATATTTCTTGTAGCTGCGGTAGTAGCGGTAATTCGAGTAATACTCGATGCGGCGCGGCGAGAGGCCGTTGAGCACGACGCCGAGGATCTCGTTCTTGCCGTTGCGCAGGGCGCGCATGTAAAGCCGGATGTGTTTCCGGTAGGCGCGGTTGAAGCGGCAGACGTAGACCACCTCGTCGATGCGCTCGGCGATCAGCAGCGAGTCGGTGACGGCGCCGAGCGGCGGCGAGTCCACGATGACGAGGTCGTATTCGCGCTTGAGGCGTTCGAGGAGCTGGCCGAAGACGGGGCTTTCGAGCAATTCGGTCGGGCTCTTCGAGCGGCCGCCGGAGCAGAGGAGGGAAAGGTTTTCGCCGACCTTGATGATGCCGAGCGAGGGATGGTTCGCGAGGTCGCCTTCGAGCGAGGCGCCGCCCTCGAACCAGGTGATGAGACCGGAGGTGTTCTGCTGCTTGAAGTGGCGGTGCAGCATGGGGCGGCGCAGATCGCAGTCGATGACGAGCGTCTTCTTGCCGTGGCGGGCGAAGCTGCCGGCGACGTTGCATGAGATGAGCGTCTTGCCTTCGCCGGGGATCGTGGAGGTGACGAGGATCGACTTGGGGAAATCGAGCTTCGAGTGGATCTTGATCGAGCTGTAAACGCTGAGGAAGGCCTCGACACCCGGAGCCTGCGCGTTGTCGAGGAGGAGCGTGTATTTTTCCTCGTCCTTCATGGCGGCGAGGTCGGGGATGATGCCGAGGAGATTGGCGCCGATGAAGGATTCGACGTCCCACGCGCTCTTGATGCGATCGTCGATGAAGCTGAGGCCGACCGCCACGCCGATGAAGATCAGGACGCCCAGGCCGATGCTGGTGCGGGTGATGGCGTTCCGATTCGGCGAGACCGGGTTGGGGGTCGGCACCGCGGCGTCGAGCTTGCGGATGGGGATCTTGTCGAAGTTGGTCGTGGTGCGGGTCTGATTGAGGCGGTCGAGCACCTGCATGTAGTTGTTGCGGGCGGCTTCGGCTTCGCGCTTGAGGCTGCTATACTCGACGCTCAGATCCCCGAGGCGGAGGGACTCTTCCTCGGCCTTGGTCTTTTCCGTTTCAAAGGTGCGGACGGATTGCTGGGCCTCGGAGTGGCGGGTGCGCAGCTCGGCGATCGCCTGCTCGATCGCCTTGTCCAGCTGGTCCTGGGTGGTGGCGATCTTGGCGGTGCTCTTGATCATCTCCGGATGCCGCTCGAGGTATTTGTCGGCCAGCACCTCCTGCTCCAGCTTCAAGGTGTTGAGCTGGGTGCGGAGCGCCGCGACCGCGCCATTCGCACTGATGAAGGAGATGTCGAACAGGCTCTTCTTCTGTGCCACGAACTCTTCGATCTGCCGCACCTGGTTTTCAACGGCGCGCAACGCAAGCAGGGCGTCGGTCAGGTTGCCGGTGATGCGTTTGAGCCGGTCGGTGACCACGTCCTTGTTGGCATCGAGCGCCAGCAGCTGATACTGCTTCATGTAGTCCTGCATCTTTTTGTCAGCGACCTCGGTTTCTTTCTTCAGACGGTCCGCCTGTTCGCGCAGATACTTGATCGCGATGTCGTTCTTGCCGGAGAGGGTGTCGGCGATATGCGCCTCGAAGGCCTGCGCGATGTGGTTGGCGACGAGGGCGGCGGCCTCGGGATCGTCGTGGTGGACGTTGATGCGGATCAGAAAGCTGTTGCGCACCGGTTCGGCCCAATAGTTGCCGAGCGGAACCCCGATGGCGGCCGGCGGAGTGTTGGGTTGCGCGCGCCTGAGGGCGGCGCGGCGGAGCACCGCGAGTTCCTCCTGACTGAACGATTCCTGGACATTGGCCGATAGTTTGGCGCTGCCGAGAATCTGGATGTAGGTGTTGATGTCGTATTCGCTCTGGACCGTGGGGTCGTAAACGCGGCCGCCCTGGACGATGTTGTCGGGTTTTTCGAACTGGAACGTCGCGAACGAGGCATAGCGCGGCTCCTCGCGCAGTTTCCAGTAGCCGTAACCCACGGCCACCAGCAGCGCCAGCGGCAGGGCGATCCACACGCGCTCGCGCAGGATGATGTAGTAGTCGCGGAGCGTGCGACGTTCGACCACCTCGTCCTCCCTGTCGGAGGGCGGGGGCGGCACGGGCGGTGGTTTGAGGGCGGCTTCAGCCATCGGAAAGGGCGCGAGCGGTTAGATGATGCGTTCGGGGATGTAGACGTTGTCGCCGGGCTCGAGGATAAAGTTGGCATCGCCAGCCTTCGCTCCGGGTTTGCTGAGCAACGCGCTTTCGACGTCGAGTTTGTCGAAGAGCTTGAGAGATCCGTCGGGCAAGGTGCGGGTGATGCGCACGGCCTTGCCGTTGGCCGTTTCGCCCAAGCCGCCGCATTTGCTGATGGCGTCCTTCAGCGTCATGATGGTTTCGGGCAGAATCTGGACTTTGCCGGGGAATTTCACGTAGCCGCCGACGGTGACCTCGCGGGCGGCGTATTCCTCGACATTCACGAAGACCTGCGGATTGCGCAGGATGCGGCCGTCGCGATAGGCGTTTTCGATGGCGGCCTGGGCTTCGCGAACGGTGAGTCCGGCGACATGGACGTCCGGGATGTAGAGGAGGTTGATATTGCCGTTCACATCGACCTTCTTGCCGACCACGTTCAACTCCGCTTCCCCGCCAACGCTGATACTGAGCCTGTCGGTGGGCTGGATCCGATAGGAACCGGCCTTGGGACGATCCGGTGACGAGGTGGAGGCGACAGGGTTCGCGGACGAGGCGGCGGCGGGGGCGGTGGTCGCGATCCGGCCGAGCAGGCCCAGCGCGGCGAGGCAGAGAAAGAGGCGGCGGCGGAGCGTTTTCATGGGTGGGTTTACCAGTGGGAGGACGTTGAGAAAGTCCAGTTGGTGCGCCGGAAATCCGCAAACGCACTGGTCGACCAACTTTGGAACCAACTGTATCCGAGCATCATTTTCAGGCGTTCGCTGCGGGCATAGTTGAGGGTGGCGCCCCAGGTGAGGAAGTTGTCGTGGCGGTGCGGCCCCAGAACTTTCTCGGGACTGACGGCGAGGATGATGCGACCGCTCTCGCCGAGGAAGCGACTGTCGCCCCAGCCGACATTGGCGGAGGCCGACCATTTTCGATCGTAGGCGTATTGGAGGCTGAGGTCGGCATTGAGGCTGTCGACGGATGCATCGGTCGCCGTGGTCGAGAAATCCTTGGCGAGCGAACCCGACAGGCTGAGTTTGCGGTTGATCGGGTAGGTGACCGAACCGCTGCCGGTCCAGGAATGAAAGGTGCCCTCTTTTGCGGCGGTAATCCCATGGGGCACGCGGAGTTGGTAGCCGGCGTTGATCGAGCCGTTGAGACCGTAGATCAGCTTTCCACTCAGGCCGACATTGCCGGAGTGGTCAGTGTAAGTGGTGTCGCGCGAAGTCTCGCTGTAGCGGTAGCGGTAGCCGGTGACGAGGTCGCGCTCGGCGGGCAGGAGATAAATGAAATTCAGGTTCCCGGAATACGTGCTCAGATTGGCGAACGCGGCGGTGTCGACGTATTTGTGCGAGGCATAGCCCAGGCCGCCGGTCAGCGTCGAGCGGGCGTGCATGGGATACTTCACGTTCAGGCTCGCGTTGTAGTTCCACGAGGTATTGCGGAGATTGACCGCCGAGTCGGCCCGGCTTTCCCGCGCGGCCCCAAGGCTCAAGGCGCCGGTCGTGCGCCCGGATTTCTTGTTGAGTTCAAGGGAATAGGAAGGGTTCGAAAAGTTCTCGCTCGTATGCTTGCCGAAGCGGGACGCGCCGACGGACACGCCGGCATTCACGCCGATCCATCCCGCCCGCCGCTGGTAGGTGACCGAGAGCGACGTGCTGTAGACCATGTCGCCGGCATTGTCCGCACTGGCGTAGATGTTGGAGTCCCGGCTCATGCCAAAGCTCGCGTCGACGTAAATATGATCGTGGCTGTCATTGAGCGTGACCAAAGCGTGGCCCGGGGCGCCCCCCAGCGAGATCGCCAGCACGGTCGCGATCCCGGTTTTGATTGCCCGCCTCCACGTCATGATGGGTCGCCAGGAAAAGATGCGGCTCAGTCACCACCGCGACCCGGGGTGGTGATTTGAGCCGGGCTGACCGTGAACTGGACCGGCAGTTCAACGGGAACAACGGGGACGGCGATGATCTCGCGCACGACGTTGCTGGTGCCAATCGCCGCAGTATTGCCATCGAAGGCCGTGACCGGCGAGGCCCCCGGCGTAGTGCCGGTCGTCGCCGGTTCATCCGTCGCGGTGGAACGGGTTTCGGTGGTCCCCGCCGCCGGGGCATTTTCCGTGATCTGCCGCTCCTTGACTTCGAAGTAGACGGTCTTTTTCGCCATGCAGGCTTGCGCGACCTTGTCGTCGAGCTGAGACGCCTCGCTAGGCGGGATTTTTTGGATCATCACCTGCGGCGGGGCGTTGGGTTGCCTGCGGATGATCGCCTGCTCGCCGCTGCGCAGCACGCGACCGCCGAGATCGGTGCCGGCGGACTTGACCGTGCTCTCGCCGTCCAGCATCGATACCTTGGTGATTTCGTTCTGGCTCTCGATGACGACCTTCTGGCCGCGGATGTTCACCTGGCCGAGGTTGGTCTGGTAGTTCATGCTGCTGCCCGCGACGAGCTTGCTGTTGCAGAGCGCGACCGTGCCGCGCGCTAGAAACGCCTGGGTTTGCGAAATCGATGGCTCGACTTCCATGTCGCCGCGATTCGGCGTGAAGGGTTCCTGCTGGAATCTTTTCATCTCCAAGCGCGTGTCCTGATCGAAATAAGCGCCGGTGCCATTGGAGTAGACCATTGTGGAGAACATCTTGCTCTTATCCTCCTCCTTTTCGGCCTTCTTGGTTTCGATGACGGCGCCTTGGACGGTGTAGACCGACTTCTTGGCCAAGTCTTGAATGTTGTCGCCGGTGTCGATCTGAGCTTCACCGCTGACATCGGAGACGAAAATTTTGCTCGCGGGGTTTTTCCTGGCGTCCTGGGCCACGAGCAACCCGGGCAGTGCCACCGCACCAAGAATTGCGGTGATGAGGATAGGATGGCGGGTGAAAAAAATGGGTTTCGTGCAAGCATTCATGGGAGGTGATCTTGTTTTTTCCTATTAGGCGCCACGGCGCCCTTTGGTGTTAAGGAAAATGGGGTATAGACCCTAGATTTTGCAAGAACGCAATTCGCGGCCAACTCATTCCACCACAATATTCAGTATCTTTCCTGGCACATAAACCACCCGTTTTACGCCCTTTCCTTCCAGATGAGGCGCCACACGCGGGTTTGCCCGCGCGAGCGCGAGCGCGTCGGCTTCGGCCAGGCCCACGGGCACCAACTGATCGCCGCGGTGCTTGCCGTTTACCTGAAAGACGAGCTTCACCTGCGTGGTGGTGAGCTGCGCGGCGTCGTAGCCGGGCCAAGGGGCGTGCTGAATCGACGGACGGCCCCCGAGACGCTGCCACAGCTCTTCCGTGAGATGCGGAGCGAAGGGCGCGAGCAGTTGCAGGAAGGCGAGCACCGTCTCGCGACGCACGCTCGGCGCTTTCTGGAGCGCGTTGGCGAACACCATCATGTCGGAAATCGCGGTGTTGAACTGCAGCGCTTCGATCTTTTCGCCGACTTTCTTGATGGTCTCGTGGAGGAGTTTCGTGAGTTCGGCGGAATCGGTGGCGGAGGCCGAGATTTTCGGGTTCACCTCGCCCTCGGCGGTGATGCATTCGCGCCACACTTTGTGCAGGAAGCGATGCACGCCCTCGATGCCGCGCGGGTTCCACGGCTTCATCGCTTCGAGCGGCCCGAGGAACATCAGGTAAAGACGCAACGTGTCGGTGCCGTGCGACTCGATGATCGTATCGGGACTGACGACGTTACCGCGGCTTTTCGACATTTTGAACGACTGTGCGTCGACGCGGATTTTTGGGTTTTCCTTCCAGAACCAATCGCTGCCGATCTTTTCGACCTCCTCGGCGGTCAGGCTGCGAGTGCGGCGATTTTCAAGGACTCTGCTGTCTTCGGGCGTGGCCGAGCGCGGCGATCCGTTGTCGTCGAGCACCAAGGTGAACTCGAGTTCCCCAAGGATGATGCCTTGGTGAAACAGCTTCGTGAACGGCTCGTGCTGCGGCACGACACCGAGATCGAAGAGCACCTTGTGCCAGAAGCGCGCGTAGAGCAGATGCAGCACCGCGTGCTCGGCGCCGCCGACGTAGAAATCCGGCACGCCCCAGTATTTCAACGCCTCGGCCGAGGCGAAGGCATCCGTGTTTTTCGGATCGAGGAAGCGCAGGTAATACCAGCACGAGCCCGCCCATTGCGGCATGGTGTTGGTTTCGCGACGGCCGCGAATCCACGCCCCGCCGGCCGGGCACGGCTGCGCGGCAGGCACCGACGCGCCCGTCTCGTAGTTGAACCAGATTTCGAGCCACTCGGTGACGTTGGCGAGCGGGCTCTCGCCGGTGCCGCTCGGCAGATACGATTGCACCTCCGGGAGGACGAGGGGCAGCGCCGACTCCGGCAGTGGCAGGGCGAAGAGTTTCTTTCCCTCCTCGACGAACGTCACCGGTTCGGCCGGCAGCGCACGCGTTTGCTTCGCCTTGGCGTAGTCGGCCTCACCCACCCACACGACCGGGAACGGCTCACCCCAGTAGCGTTGACGCGAGAACAGCCAGTCGCGCAGCTTGTAGTTCACCGTGGCTGCGCCGACGCCGCGAGCGGCGAGGTCGGCGGTGATTTTCTTTTTCGCCTCGGGCCAAGCCATGCCGTCGTAGCCGGGCGAGTTGATCAGTTTGCCGTCGCCGGTGTAGGGCAGTTTCTCGTCGCCGCTCGGGCCAGCGATGACGCGCGGGATGGGCAGCGAGAACTGCGTTGCGAATTCGAAGTCGCGCTCGTCGTGCCCCGGCACGGCCATGATCGCGCCGGTGCCGTAGCCCATGAGCACGTAGTCCGCGATCCAGATGGGCACGCGCTGGCCGTTGACGGGATTGATCGCGAAGCCGCCGGTGAAGACACCGGTCTTTTCCTTCGCGGCCTCGGACATGCGGTCGACGTCGCTCTTGGCGGCGGTCTTTTTCTTGTAGGCGTCGACGGCAGCGCGGTGCTCGGCCGTCGTGAGCGCGTCGACGAGCGGGTGCTCCGGTGCGAGCACCATGTAGGTGCAGCCGAACAGCGTGTCGGGTCGCGTGGTGAAAATCTTCAGCTTGGGTAGGTCGGGGTTTACCCCCGACGTGTCGGGCGTGAAGCCCGGCCTACGTTCGAGCTCGAATACAATCTCCGCGCCTTCGCTGCGCCCGATCCAGGCTTCCTGCATGCGTTTGGTGGAGTCGGGCCAGTCCACGTCCTTCAGATCGGCGAGCAGGCGCTCGGCGTAGGCGGTGATGCGGAGGACCCATTGGCGGAGATTGCGGCGTTCGACGGGGAAGCCGCCGACTTCGCTCTTGCCGTCGACCACTTCCTCGTTGGCGAGCACGGTGCGCAGTTCCGGGCACCACCAGACGGGGCGCTCGTCGACGTAGGCGAGGCCGCGTTTGAAAAGTTGGAGGAAGATCCACTGCGTCCACCGAAAATACTTCGGGTCGGTCGTGTCGATTTCGCGCTCCCAATCGTAGGAGAACCCCAGCGCTTTGATCTGCCGCTTGAAGTTCGCGATGTTGTTCTGCGTGTTCGACGCCGGGTGCGTGCCGGTCTTCACCGCGTGTTGTTCCGCCGGCAGCCCGAACGCATCCCAGCCGATCGGGTGGAGGACATTGAAGCCTTTGGCGCGCTTGTAGCGGGCGAGGATATCGGTGGCGGTGTAGCCTTCCGGGTGGCCGATGTGCAGACCCGCGCCGGACGGGTAGGGGAACATGTCCAACACGTAGTATTTCGGCTTCGTGGAGACGTTGTCCGCGCGGAATGACAGATTTTCCTGCCAGAAGGTTTGCCAGTGCGGCTCAATTTGACGAAAGTCGTAGTCTTTGCAGTTCGTAGCCATCGTGTGAAACTCGCCACTGTGAACCCTTTCCTGACTCGGTCAATCTCCGCGCTGTTCGCCGCGTGCGCCCTCGCCTCGACGGCCGTCGGCGCCGTCAGCCGCGGCTTCGATCGGCTGCTCAACGCCGTGGTGCGCATCGACGTGCGCGAGCTGACGTTCGAGGCCGGCGCCAAGCGCTACTCATCCGGCATCGGCTCCGGCGTGATCCTGTCGGACGACGGTCTCGTGCTCACCAACGCCCACGTCGCCAGCCCGCGCGCCGTCGAGGTCAACATCACCCTCGCCAGCCTCGAACGCGTGAGCGCCAAGCTCGTCGGCTGGGATCACTGGACCGATCTGGCCCTGCTGCGCATCGATCTCGCGGAAGTGAAGAAGCGCAGCCTGAAATTCGCGCACGCCGACTTTGGCGACAGCGAAAAACTCTTTCCGGGCGAGACGGTTTACGCCGTCGGCACCCCCTACGGCCTCACCCGCACGGTCACGCGCGGCATCATTTCCAACAACCGCCAGTTCCTCGTCGATTCGCGCGGCATCAACGGCTACGAGACCGGCCAGTTCAACACCTGGCTGCAGACGGATGCCGCGATCAATCCCGGCAATTCGGGCGGCCCGCTCGTGACTGAGAACGGCAAGGTGATCGGCATCAGTGCGCGCGGGTTTCAGGGCGCGAACAATCTCGGCTTTGCCATCCCGTCGAGCACCGCGCGCCGCATCGTGAGCACGCTCGCGCAGGAGGGCGTCGTGACGCGCAGCTACATCGGCCTCGGCCTCGGCGCGCTGCAGGATCTCGAGGTGTTCTACTCGCTCGCGCTCAACACCGGCACGCTCATCAGCAATGTCGACACCGGCTCGCCCGCGGCGAAAGCCGGCCTCCGCGGCGGCGACATCCTGCTCGCGATCAACGGCGCGAAGGTCGTCGGCCGTTTCCCCGAGGAGCTGCCGGGCATCCAGAATCTCATCGCGAGCCAGCCGGTCGCCTCGACCCTCAAGCTCACGGTCAAACGCGGCACCGACACGCACGACTACTCCGTCGTCACCGAGAAACTCGAGAGCCGCGTGGGCGACGAGTGGGTGCTCGAGAAATGGGGCCTCAGCGTGCGCGCGCTCTCCCGCGCCTACGCGCGCGAAAACCAGCTCGACGACATGACCGGCGTGCTCGTGATCGGCGTGCAGCCGGGCTTTCCGGCCGACACGGCCGGGATTTTTCGCGGCGACATCATCGCCAAAATCAACCAACTGCCGGCCAACACGCTCGATGTGGTCAAAGCCGCGCAGGGCGCCTACGAGGCGAAACCCGAGCCGACGCTCTTCGAAGTGCAGCGGAACCGCCGCGTGTCTCTCTTCATTCTGAAACCATGATCAATCTTCTGGCAGCTGCGATTCGCGAAGTGGTAGCGGCGGTCTGTGACCGCCGTTTTTCGGTGCGCCGGGGGCGTGCGTTCGGCGGTCATAGACCGCCGCTACAGGCGCTGATCGTCGTCGCGCTCGCCGTCCCGGCGCTGCGCGCGGCGCCCGATCTGCCGACGCTCTGGGCCGAGCGCGTGAAAAGCTGCGTGGCGGTCGAGTTCGTCACCGAGCTCGAAACCGAGCGCATGCCCACCGCGACGATGGGCACCGTCATCGACAGTCAAGGCACGATCATCCTCCAGTCCGGCGCGATCGACCCGCGGGTGGCGACTTCGCAGCTCAAGGATTTCCGCGTCCACCTGCCCGGCGAGGCCGCGAGCACGCCGGCCGAATATCTCGGACAGGATGCGTTCACCGAATGGCATTTCGTGCGGGTGGCCGACGCGAAAATCCGCGCGCAGCTCGTGCCGATCACGGCCTTCGCCGGCACGGGCGCGCCGGCGTCGCCGAGCCTCGCCGAGTTCGTCTGGGGCATCGGCCTGCGCAACAAGGACGAGGACTTCGCGCCCTACATCATGCAGAGTCACGTGGCGCTCCTCCAGTCGCTGCCGCAGCGCACCGCGATCGCCCAGCATGAGGTGGCGGCGCCGGGGTTGCCGGCGTTCAACCGCGAGGGGCGGTTCATCGGCATCGCGGCGTCGTCGTTCGGCCAGAGTTTTCTCCAGTTCTCGCGCCGGGCGAGCGGCGCACCGGTGATCTTGGTCAACGTCGAGGAGAGCAGCGCGTTCACCGTCGCGACGGAAATTCTCCCGCATCTGAACCGCATCCCGAAAAATGTCACCGGCCGCCCTATCGCGTGGCTCGGCTATTACGGGCTGGAGCCGATGGACCGCGACGTGGCGAAGTTCCTGAACCTCGAGACGCAGACCGGTGGCGTCGTGAGCGAGGTGCTCGAAGGCAGCCCCGCTGAAAAGGCCGGGCTCAAGAGCCGCGACATCATCCTCGCGCTCGACAGCAAACCGCTCCCGTCGCTCAAACCCGACAAAGTCCTGCCCACCTACATCGAGCGGGAGATCGAGCGCCGCGCGGTCGGCGACACGCTGACGCTCTCCGTCCTGCGCGGCACCGAGCGCCTCGAACTCAAGGCCGTGCTCGCCGACGAGCCCAAGCTCATGCGCGAGGCCGACCGGAAATATTTCGACCGGATCGGGTTCTCGACCCGGGAATTCGTCTATGGCGACGCCGTCGACCGCCGGGTGAAGCCGTCGAGCGCCAACGGTGTGATCGCGCATTTCGTGAAGCCCAACAGCCCGGCTGCGACCGCGGGTCTGCGCATGGACGACTGGATCAAGGAAATCGACGGCCAGGAAGTGAAAGGCTTCCCCGAGGCGTTCGCGAAACTGTCCGACATCGAAAAAGATCAGGCGCGGCCGGAGTTCGTGATGCTCGTCAGCCGCGGCGGCGAGACGGCCGTGCTGCGCGTGAAATTGAAGTAGCCGCCGTGCCAGACGCTGGGCGTGCGCGAAAGATTGCGCCGCCGGCCGGCAGGCGATTGGAATGCCGCCCTTATGTTCACCGGAATAGTCGAGGAAGCGGGCAAAGTGGTGGCCTTCACGCAAGGCCCCAAGGCGTGGCGCTTGCAGATCGCGGCGCGCGTCGTGCTCGAAGGGGTCGCGATCGGCGACAGTATCGCCGTCAACGGCTGCTGTCTTACCGTCGTCCACGCCGACGCCCAGCACCTCTACTTCGATGTGCTCGAAGAGAGCCGCCGGCTGACCAATTTTTCCGCGCTCGCCTCCGGAGCGCCGATCAATCTCGAACGCAGCCTGCGCTTCGACGGCAAGGTGGGCGGCCATTTCGTGACCGGCCACATCGACGGCCTCGGCACGATCGAGGTGTTCGAAAAACGCGGCGCCGACTTCTACCTGCGGGTGCACGCCGCCGCCGGCAGCGGGCGTTACCTGATTCACAAGGGCAGCATCGCGATCGATGGCATCTCGCTCACCGTCGCCGAGGTCGAGAGCGACAGCCTCGCTGTGTGGATCATCCCGCACACGTTGGAAGTCACCAACCTGCAGGGCCGTCGCGCCGGCGAGCTGGTGAATTTGGAATTCGACTTGCTCGGCAAGTATGTCGAGAAGCTGCTTTCGACCCGCACCGCCTGATCCGCCGCCATGCGCGCCGCGCTCACCGCCCTGACCGACGAACTGCAACGCCTGAAGACTGCGGGCGTGAAGCATGTCAGCGTGTCGGCGGAGAGTCTCGCGACGTTGCGGCGCGCAGTCGGGGCAGGGAGGCAGGAGCCGGTAGGCAGGAGACAGGAGACGGGAGACCGGAGGCAGGAAGAATCAGCGTCGGTTAAGGTCGCGCCGATTGCGGCCGCTCTTTCGACAGAAAAAAATCCCCGTCTCCCGCCTCCCGTCTCCCGTCTCCCTGCGCCGCCGGAGCTCGCCCTTCCTGCGGGCGAGAAGAGGACGCGTTGGGACGCCCTGCTCGCCCTCGTCCAAAACGATCCCGTCTGCCGGGAGCACGTGCGGCCCGGAAAAAAGGTCGTGCTCGGAGTGGGCCACCTCGATGCGCAGATCATGTTCGTCGGCGAGGCGCCGGGCGCGGAGGAGGAAATCCAGGGCGAACCGTTCGTCGGCCCTGCCGGCCAGTTGCTCACGAAGATGATTCAGGCGACGGGCCTGAAACGGGAGCAGGTTTACATCGGCAACATCATGAACTGGCGTCCCGAGCTCCCCGTGAGCGGCGGCGGCGAACAATACGGCAACCGCCCGCCCACCGAGGAGGAGATGCGCTACTGCCTGCCCTATCTGCGCGCGCAGATCGACGTCGTGAATCCCGCGTTGCTCGTCGCGCTCGGCTCCACCGCCGCGCAAGGCCTGCTGGGTTTCGGCGCGTTCAAGGCGCTCGGCGACGTGCGTGGGCGCTGGCACGAATTCGCCGGCAAACCGCTCATGGTCACCTACCACCCGAGCTACATTCTCCGCAACCCGACCAACCGCTCGAAACGCATGATCTGGGAGGATCTGCTCAAGGTCATGGAGCGTGCCGCGCTGCCGATCTCGGAGAAGCAACGCGGGTATTTTTTGGAGAAGTAAAGATCCTCAGGGCCAGCCCCGAGGCATTAGACCAATCCACCATGCAACCTTCGACCACTCATCGTAGCGGCGAGCGCCAGCGAGCCGACGCGCTTCGACTCGCTGGCACTCGTCGCTACCCAACCAAGGCGAAGCAAGCTTCGCGGTATCGCACCCAAATCGAATGAAACGTGTCCTTCTCGTTCTGATCGGGCTGTTGACCGTCGCGGCGGGCGGGCGCGCGGCGGATGCGCCGTTCGATTTCGAGACCCTGCGTTTCCGCGCCAAGACGCTCGCCGCCCGGCCCTACGCCGCGCGCGCCACGACCGTGCCCGAGTCGCTGCGCAAGCTCAGCTACGACCAATACCGTCTCATCACCTTCAACGCCGACCAGACGTGGTGGCGCCGCGAGCGGCTGCCATTTCAGCTCCAGTTTTTCCACCCGGGCTTCGTGCACACGCGCTCGGTGCAGGTCTTCGATCTGGCCAACGGCGTCGCCACGCCGATCAAGTTTTCGCGCAGCCTGTTCAACTACAGCGGCCGCGAACCTGCGGGGCTTTCGGACTCGATCGGTTTTGCGGGTTTGCGCGTGCTCGGCAGCCTCGGCGTCGCCGACCGGCCGTGGGACGAACTCGTGTCGTTCGTCGGCGCGAGCTACTTCCGCGCGCTCTGCCAGAAAGCGGTCTACGGCCTCTCCGCCCGCGGCCTCGCGATCAACTCCGTCGACCCGGCCGGCGAGGAGTTCCCCGTCTTCGAGGAATTCTGGATCGAGCGACCGGTGGCCGGCGCGAAATCGTTCGTGCTCTACGCGCTCATGGACAGCCCGAGCCTCGCGGGTGCGTATCGTTTCACGGTATCGCCGGGCGCCGCGACCACTATGCAGGTGAAGGCCGTGGTCTTCTGCCGCCAAAACCCGAAGGTGCTCGGCCTCGCGCCGCTCACGAGCATGTTCTGGCACGGCGAAAATTCCGGTGGCGACTTCGGCGACATCCGACCCGAGGTGCACGACTCGGATGGCCTCCTGCTCTTCACCGGCGCCGGCGAGTGGCTCTGGCGCCCGCTTACGAATCCGAAGGCCACGCGCGTCTCGTCGTTCGCGGACGAAAATCCCCGCGGCTTCGGCCTGCTCCAGCGTGACCGCAAATTCGAGTCCTACGAGGATCTCGAGGTGCATTACCAGCTCCGCCCGAGTGCGTGGATCGAGCCCGTCGGCAACTGGGGCCGCGGTGCCGTGCGGCTCGGCGAGCTCTCCGCGCCGGACGAGACGCACGACAACATCGTCGCCTACTGGGCGCCCGAGCGCCTGCCGCCCGCGGGCGAGCCGATCGAGTTCGAATACAAGCTCCACTGGTTCATGGACCAGATTCGGCCGCCGGCGGGTTTCACCGCGGCGACGCGGGCCGGTTACTCGCGCACGCACGAGCCGGAGCTGCGCCGCTTCGTGGTGGATTTCGACGGTCCCTACCTGCGCCAGCAAAAAGCCGATCCGGCGATCGAGCCGGTCGTCAGCGTGGGGGAGGGCGCCAAACTCGCCTACGCGACGGTGCAGAAAAATCAGTTCAACGGCACGTGGCGCCTCGCGTTCGGCTTCAAGCCCGACGGCAGCGGCCGGCCGGTCGAGCTCCGCGGCTTCCTCCGCAAGCCGCAGCACGTGCTCACGGAGACGTGGACTTATCTGTGGCAGCCGTGAACGCATCCGTAGCAGCCGACGGGAGGAGGCTGGCGTTGATGCGCAGGCCGGCCTCCTCACGTCGGCCGCTACCGTCAAACGCATGACCGACCCGCAACCAGTCGAGCTGCCCGGCTCATTCCGTCCGACCACCGGCACGATGGAGGCGTGGAACGCCGCCTATGTGCGCGTCGAGGACTACCTGCGCGCGCACCGCATCCACAACCGCCTGCATCAGGCGCGCCTCATCCAGCAGGTTCTCGAACGCGTCGCCCGCCGTCACGCCGCGGATCCGTCGCGCGATCCGACCACGCTCGCCGCCGAGGAGACCGAGGCGATGATGGACCTCTGGTTCGCCGAAGTGCTCGGTAAACGCGATCAGCCGCACGACCGCATCGCCGTGGACGGCCGCGTGGCGATGCTGCTCTGCGACGGGCCGCAGAAGTGGCCGTATGCCTTTCTCGACGAGCGCAACATCCCGGCCGATTTCGCCGCGGCCATGCGCGACGGCGAGGTGGCCGCCGGCCCCGACATGGCCTTTTCCAACATGGCCCCGCGCCCGATCGATCTGGGCCTGATCACCGAGGCGGCGGGCGAGACGCTGGAGCAGATCGAAAAATGGCCGATCGTGCGCACGCTGCTGCTGTGGCTCGTGTTCGCGGGCGTGCTCGCGATTATTTTCTATGCGACGCGGTAGACAAGAGGTGGGGCCGGCTCTCCGAGCCGGCCTGAGTTCCGGCGTGCGCAACTCAAACCCAGGCCCGCTCGGAGAGCGGACCCTACCTTGCTAAGCCATGCGCCTTTTCCTCACCGAGCAGATGGACGCCGCGCGGCTCAATCGCCGCCGCTTCCTCTTTTTCTCGGCGATCTTCGGGCTCACGAGCGTCGCGACGTGGTTCATGGCCGACCTGCTCTGGCGCGACGGGATCAGCGTGCTCGAATTCGCGCTGCTCACGCTGTTCGTGATCCTGTTTGCGCACATCGCGGTCGGGTTCTGCACGGCGCTCGTCGGCTTCTACGTGCTCAATCGCGGCGGCGACAGCTCGCGGGTCACCGCCACGCTGGCGCCCGGGGAGGAGCCGCCGCTCGCGCCCACGGCGATCGTGATGCCGGTGTTCAACGAGGATGTGAGCCGCGTGTTCGAAGGGTTGCGCGTGGTGTTTCGCTCGGTGCAGGAGACGAAAAAGCTGGAGCACTTCGACTTTTTCGTCCTCAGCGACTCGAACCAGCCGAACCAGTGGATTCAGGAGGAGCTCGCGTGGCTCGAACTCTGCAAGCAGGTCGGCGGCTTCGGGAAGATTTTCTACCGCAAGCGCCGCCAGTCGATCAACAAGAAGGCCGGCAACATCGCCGACTTCCTCCGCCGGTGGGGCAAGCGCTACCGTTACATGATCGTGCTCGATGCCGACTCGATCATGACGGGCCGCGCGCTCGTGGAACTCGTGGCGTTGATGGAGAAAAACCCGTCGGCCGGCATCATCCAGACCGCGCCGCGCATCGTGAACGGCGAGACGCTCTTCGCGCGCATGCAGTCGTTTGCGAGCCGGCTCTACAGCCCGCTCTTCCTCGCCGGCCTCAACTACTGGCAGCAGCACGAGGGCAACTTCTGGGGCCACAACGCCATCATCCGCATCCAGCCCTTCATCGATCACTGTTCGCTGCCGGACCTGCCGGGCAGCGAGCCGTTCGGCGGGCGCATCCTGTCGCACGATTTCGTCGAGGCGGCGCTTATGCGCAAGGCGGGCTGGGCGGTGTGGCTCGCGGGCGACATCGAGGGCACGTTTGAGGAAGGACCGCCCACGCTCATCGATTCGGCGAAACGCGACCGGCGCTGGTGCCAGGGCAACATGCAGCACGCGTGGCTGCTCACGACGCGCGGCTTCCGCCCCGCGAGCCGCTTTCACCTGCTCATGGGGGTGATGGGCTACCTTTCGTCGCCGCTCTGGCTGCTCTTCATGATCCTCGCGACGATCCACGTGTTTGCCGGCGTGGTGGCGCCGGCCGTGGTCGCCGTGCGCCCGGAGAACTACACGTCGATCTTCGGCTACATCATCGAGGTGCCGGAGGCGCTCACGCTCTTCGCGTTCACGATGCTGCTGCTGTTCGTGCCGAAGATCGTGAGCGTGGTCCTGACCGCGGGCGATCGCGGAGCGGCGGAACGATTCGGCGGGAAACACCGCCTCGTCGCCAGCGCCGTGCTCGAGACCGTGCTCTCCACGCTGCTCGCGCCGGTGAACATGGTGTTCAACTCGAAGTTCGTGCTCTTCACGCTGCTCGGGCAGGGCGTGAACTGGGTCACGCAGAAACGCGGCGTCGACGACGACGGCACCGACTGGCGCGAGGCCATCATCACGCACGGCGGGCAGACGTTGTTCGGCGTGGTGTGGGGGGCGACGGCGTTCATCATGTGGCCGGCGTTTTTCTGGTGGCTGAGCCCGGTGCTCGCCGGCCTCGTGCTTTCCATCCCCGTTTCGATCCTGCTGAGCAAGGCGGCGCTGGGCCGCGGGGCGCGCTCGCTCGGGGTTTTTCTCACGCCGGAGGAAACCTATCCGCCCTACGAACTGAAGCGGCTGCATCAAAACCTCGCCGAGTGCTATCGTCACCTGCCGCCGCTGAAGCCGCTGCGCGGTGATTACGGCCTCATGCAGGCCGTGCTCGACCCCTACGTGAACGCGCTGCACGTGGCGCTGCTCCGCCAGCGCCGGCCGAGTGAGGACGCGCGCGAGTGGCTCGCGCAGCTCCGCGAGCGCCTGCTGCGCGACGGTCCGGGCAAATTTTCCACAAAGGAAAAGATGGCGCTGCTGCTCGACGCCGAGTCGATGATCTGGCTGCACCGCGAACTGTGGAGCCAGCCGGCCGAGTCGCTCGCCGAATGGTGGCGCCTCGCGATGCGCCAATACAACGTGCTCACGACCGCGCCGACCACGGCGCTTTATCGGTAAACGACCGCGATCGCCCAATGGGACGGCCTTGCCGTCTCCATCCCGTTGTCGCGCTTTCCGGTAATCAGCCGCGCGTGGCGGGTATTGACGACCTCGGGCAGTCCGGGCGCTATGGAACCATGAGACAGCGTTCCCAGCGTGTCCTGTTTTTGATCATCGCGGCCATGGCGTTGAGCGGGTCGGCGTGCAGCAGATCGAAGTCGAAGGAGATCACGTCGCTCCAGCGCAAGGAGGCGGCGAGTCTCGTGAGCGAGGCGCAGTTTGCGGTGCAGATGCGCGACCTGCCGCGGGCCGAGGGGCTCTACGCGAAGGCGACCGCACTTTGTCCCGACGACGGCAAATACTGGGTCGATCTCGGGGCGCTGCGGGCGCGGATGGGCAACAAACGCGCCGCGCGTGACGCCTACCAGTCGGCGCTCGCCGCCTATGAGACCGTGAAAGAGGAGGAGGTCGCGCAGGCGTTGATGCAGCAGGTCTATGTGCTGGCGCTGCTCGGCCGGGAAAAAGACGCGCGCGCCGTGCTGGCGAAGGCGCAGAAGAAATTTCCCGACCACCGGGCGGTGAAGGGTTTCTCCGCGGGCGGGCAGTTCGAGAAGATGCTCGCCGACCCGCGGTTCAAGGAGATCGCGTTGTAGCGGGGTTTTTGCGGCGCAAAAGCCTCATGCACGATTACTGGGTCGAGTTTACGCAGGTCGCCCTCGCGCACCTGCTGGCGGTGGCGAGCCCGGGGCCGGATTTCGCGATCGTGCTGCGGCAGAGCATCACGCACGGACGGCGCACGGCGATCTGGACGAGCCTGGGCATCGGCACCGGCATCCTGCTGCACATCGTCTACTCGCTGCTCGGAATCGGACTGCTGATCCGGAGTTCGCCGTTGTGGTTCGGCGTGGTGAAATATCTCGGCGCCGCCTACGTGGCGTGGCTGGGCGTGCAATCGTTGCGCGCGAGGCCGCGGGACGTCACGGCCGCGGTGGGCGACAACGGTGCGGCGACCCCCAGCGTTCACGGGGCGTTTGCAACGGGGTTTCTGACCAACGCGCTGAATCCGAAGGCGACGCTGTTCTTCCTCTCGTTGTTCGTGCTGCTCGTGAACCCGCAGACGCCGAAGCTGATCCAGGCCGCCTACGGCCTGTGGATGACCGTGGCCACGGCGGGATGGTTCACCCTGGTGTCGGTGTTTTTCACGCGCGACGCAGTGCGGGCGGGCTTCCTCCGCCATGGCCACTGGATCGATCGGGCGCTGGGCGTGGTGTTCCTCGGTTTCGCGGCGAGTCTGGTGATGGGGAGTTTGTAGCAGGTCGGGCTTTGTGCCCGACATATAGGTCCTTAGTGGCACGGGTCTCCTGACCCGTGATTTTCCGACACGGGTCGGGAGACCCGTGCCACCTCAGACGTAGACGCCGCCGCCGAGGAGGCGCTCGCCGTCGTAGAAGGCGAGAATCTGGCCGCTGGCGAGGCCGCGTTGCGGCTCCCGAAACGTGATGCGGGCGGTGCTCTCCGATTCGGGAGTGAAGTCGAGCGGCACGCGCGGATCGCGATAGCGCACGCGGCCTTCGCGCGGTCGGGCGGTCGCGATCGGTTCGCCGATCCAGCTCAACGAGTGAACGCGCACTTCGCGCTGGAAGAGGCCGGGGGCGTCGGGGTGATCGAAGGCGACGAGCAGCGCGCGATCGGCGGCGCGTTTGCCGACGACGACGTAGGCGTTGTGATCGGAGTTGGAGGGGATGCCGATGCCCTTGCGCTGGCCGAGGGTGTAAAAGTGGAGGCCGCGGTGCCGGCCGAGTTCGCGGCCATCGGCGGCGCGCACGATCGGGCCGGGCGCGTCGGGCACGTAGGCACGAAGGAAGTCGGCCATCTTCACTTCGCCGATGAAGCAGATGCCCTGGCTGTCTTTTTTGTCGGCGGTGGCGAGGCCGGCTTCGCGGGCGAGGCGACGGAGCTCGGGTTTCGGGAGGTGGCCGATGGGGAAGCGGGCGTCGGCGAGCTGCGCCTGGGAGAGAAGGGCGAGGAAGTAGGATTGGTCTTTGTTTTTGTCGGCGCCTTCGAGGAGGGCGAAGGTGGAACGCGTTGCCCCCGACGCGTTTTCTCGGGCAAGCGCGTTGGGGGCAACGCGCTCCACCCGCTGCGCGTAATGTCCCGTCGCCACCGCCGCGAAGCCATGCTCCTTTGCCCAGGCGCGGAAGACCCCGAACTTGATCTCGCGATTGCACATGATGTCGGGGTTGGGCGTGAGACCGCGGGCGTAGCCGTCGAGCAGGTAGGCGACGACGTGCTCGCGGTATTCGCGCATGAGGTTCACGACGCGGAACTCGATGCCGATTTTGTCGCAGACGGCGCGGGCGTCCTCGATGTCGCGCTGCCACGGGCAGTCGCCGACGATGTTGTCCTCGTTGATCCAGTTTTTCATGTAAGCGCCGACGAGATCGTGGCCCTGCTCTTTGAGCAGGAGCGCGGCGACGGAGCTGTCGACTCCGCCGGACATGGCGACGAGGATTTTTTCGCGGGCGGACATGAAGGAACGGTTCGAGCTGGAGCGCGTTGATCTCAACGCGCTGCG
Source organism: Verrucomicrobiota bacterium (assembly GCA_016235555.1). Classification (GTDB taxonomy): domain Bacteria; phylum Verrucomicrobiota; class Verrucomicrobiia; order Opitutales; family Opitutaceae; genus JACRKC01. The sequence goes on along the minus strand of JACRKC010000055.1, from coordinate 84,639 downwards.
TGTGAACGAGACTCCTGAAGCGCGTTGGGGTCAACGCGCTCCACCACGGAGTGGCGACTTCGTCTCCGCCGGGAGATTGGCATCATCCAGCCACGCGTGCGCGGGGGGGGGCGCCCAGGCGCTGGCGACGGTGGGTGAGTTCCGCGGCGGATTTGCGCCCGGGTGCCCAGGAGCATTGCCGCCCGGCGCGATGGGCCGTGCATTTCTTTGCGGGCGTTTTACGGGAAAGCCCGGTCACTCGCCGACGCGGAGCGCGCGACGCACGAGGACACTGGAGAGGCGGCCGGCGAGGACGTGGCGTTCCCAGAGCGGCATCAGCGCGTCGCGTTTCTGAAAGCGGGCTTCGTCGGCGGCGCGTGCAATGCGCTCGATGGATCCGGGTGTCTCGGGCGTGCCGACGGTCTGATCGCTGAACAACTCGGCGCGTTCGACGACGGCGATGCAGAGGCCGTCGTTCGGTCGGTCGTCGCCGATCGCGGCGAGGTAGGCGTCGAAGGACCGCAGGGTGGCGGCGGAGATGAGGCGCGGCCGGCCGGTGAGCTCGTCGAGCGCGCGGCCGGGAGCGAGGATGACTTCGAGCGGTTTGCCGGTCCAGGCGGGGTCGACGGGAAGGTCGATGGTCTCGCGACGCTCGACCGACTGCCAGTCGCGCCAGGCGAAGAGAATCTGAATCGTCTCGCCGCCGCGCGCGGTGGAGCGCGACAACTGGAACTGGTCGATGACCACGGTCGGATTTTCCGCGAGCGGTTCGAGGTTGAAGACGACGCGGTCGGGGAAGGTTTTTTCGTAGGGATTCTGGAGATTGGCGGCGAGGCCCTGCACGAATTCGTTGAGGCCCTGCTGAAAGCCCTGCGGACCGGGAAAGAGCGATTGCGTGGCGATCTTGCCGGCGGTGCGCGAGGCCTTGGTGGCGCCGGCGGGAAACGTGATCTCGCTGCGGAGGCGGAAGCCGCTGGCGAAGCCGTTGTCGTTGGCGCCGAGGATGGCTTGGGTGACACCCGCCGCGACGAGCACCGGGGTGAGCTGCTGCTGGCGGGCGACGGCGAACTTGAGGCTGCGTTTGCCGCTGCGCACGGGTGAAACGTTGACCTCGACGTCGATCATTGCGGGGCCGGGGCCGAGCGTGCCGGAAATGGCGGAAAGGCGGTCCTGCGAGATCGTGCCGATCACGGGACCGGTGTTGGCCACCTTGAAGGACTGCATCTGCGACGGCAGGATGGTGACGATCTCAGCGGCGCAGAGCGGGAGTTCGACCTCGCCGAGCGAGAGCATCGGATGGCCGAAGGCGGTGACGCGCTGACCATCGAGCTTCGAGACGGTGCCGGTGCCGGCGAGCGTGATGTCGCCGGTGGCGAGCGCGACGGAGACAGCGCCGCCCGGGCGGAGGGGGGATGAGTTGAGCGTTGAGGGTTGAGAGTTGAGGGAGCCGGCGTCGCTGCCGCCGAGGGCGGTGGCGGCGAGGCCGAGTGCGGCGAATTGCGGGGCGAACAACTCGGCGACGGCAGGGCTGAGGCCGCTGACGGTGAAGACAGGTTGCAGCGCCTTGTAAGCGGAGTCAGTCGGGCGGGCGTCCGATTGCGTGACCGGGATCGGGCGAATCGGCGCGGCGGCTTTCGCCTGCACCTCGGCGAGATCGGCGGCGGGCGTGAAGCCGGCGTAGCGCACGGTCTCGAAGCGCTGGATCTGGTAGCTGAGGGCGCCGGCGAGTTTGCCGTCGACGTAGAGCGGGCTGCCGCTCATGCCGGCGACGGCGCCCATGTTTTGCACGCGCGGGTCGGTGAGCTGGCAGAGGATGAGCGACTTGCCGGGACCGAGGGCGTTGCGGACCACGCCGGTGACCTCGACGGCGAACGGCTCGGGCTGCGTGCCGCGGAAAACGGTCCAGACCTCGCCTCGCTGACCGGGCTTCAGCTCGTTGAGTGGCAGCAGGGGCGCGTCGGCGGGCTGGGCGACGATTTGCAACGCGGAGAGCGCGAAGGACGCGGAGGCGAGGAGGGTCTGGTAGGAGCGTGCTTGCACGCGGTTCAGTGGTTTGAGGCGCAGCGTGGGCTAAATCCCATCGCCTGCAAGCAGGCTCCTACAATTCAGCGATCGCCGCACTCATGATCTCGCACGCGCGATCAATCGCGGGGCCTTCGTGGGCCGTGCTGAGAAAGGCGGCTTCGTAGGCGCTCGGCGCGAGGTAGACACCCTTCGCGAGGCAGGCGTGGAAGAAGCGGTTGAAAAGTTGCTTGTTGCCCGTGAGCGCGGTCGCGTAATCGCGCACGGGTGTCGGCGTGAAAAAGATGCTGAACATCGAGCCGCACTGCGGGACTTGCACCGCGATGCCCTTGGCCTTGCACGCGGCGAGCACGGCGTCACGGAGTTTGCGGCCGAGGGCGTCGAGGCGCGCGTAGGGATTTTGTTCTTCGAGCAGGCGGAGGCCGGCGATGCCGGCGGCCATGGCGAGCGGGTTGCCCGACAGTGTGCCGGCTTGGTAAACGGGTCCGAGTGGCGCGAGGCAGTCCATGATGTCGGCGCGTCCACCGAAGGCGCCAACCGGGAGCCCGCCGCCGATGATTTTGCCGAGCGTCGTCAGATCGGGCGTGATTTTTTCGAGCTCCTGCACGCCGCCTTTCGCGAGGCGGAAGCCGGTCATCACTTCGTCGAAGATGAGCACGGTGCCGTGCTTCGCCGTGATGTCGCGGAGATATTGGAGGTAGCCCGCGTCGGGCATGATGAAGCCGACGTTGCCGCAATACGCCTCGATGATGACGCCGGCGATCTGGCCGGGATTGGCGGCGAAGGCGGCGTCGAGGGCGGCGCGGTCGTTGTAGGGCACGACGACCGTCTCGCGGGCAAATGCCGCGGGCACGCCGGCGCTGTCGGGGTTCCCATGCGTGAGCGCGCCGGAGCCGGCGGCGACGAGCAGGGAGTCGGAGTGGCCGTGGTAACAGCCGGCGAACTTGATGATCTTGTCGCGCTTCGTGAACCCGCGGGCGAGGCGGATGGCCGACATCGTGGCCTCGGTGCCGCTGTTGCACATGCGGACCTTCTGGATCGAGGGCACGAACTTCACGATGAGCTCGGCCATCTCGACTTCATAGGGATTCGGCGTGCCGAAAGAGGTGCCGCGCTCCAGCGCGTCGGCGATGGCGGCTTTGATGCGCGGGTGGTTGTGGCCGTGGATGGCGGGGCCCCACGTGCACACGAAGTCGATGAGTTCACGGTCGTCGGCGGTGACGAGTGTGGCACCGCGCGCGGCCTTTACGAAAAACGGCGCGCCGCCGACGGAGCGGAAGGCGCGGACGGGGGAATTCACGCCGCCAGGGATGAGCTGGAGGGCGCGGGCGAAGAGATCAGACGACGACATTTTTTAACCACTGATTTTCACTGAAGGACACTGATGAAAACAGGTCACATGACGCGTCGGCGCCAATCCAACTTCGGGAAAGCGCCAAAGTTTACCAGATAGCCGACGCGACGACCGGTCGCCTTCAGGTAGTGCAACAGCTGGGCTTCGTGTTCGGGCAGCAGGGCTTTCACGGCCTTCAACTCGACGATAATTTTGTCGAAGACGAGGAGGTCGGCCTCGTATTTCTTTCGAAGAAGGCGGCCTTTGTAGTAAATCGGGAGCTTGGGCTGCGTGATGAATGGGATGCCACGTTCAGTGAGCTCCATCTCCAAACTTTCCTGATAAACGTCTTCGAGGTAGCCGTTACCCATTTCATTGTAGACTTCAAAACAAGCACCAATCAGCGCGTAGCCGTCTGCATCGTGCTCAATGTGTGTCGGGGCATCAGTGTTCATAAGCGATCATCAGTGGTTCAAAACTCAGCTCACGTATTTCTGCACGATCGGAATTCTCCGCCCGACGCCGAAGGCGAGCGGCGTGATCTTCAAACCGGGGGCCGCTTGTTTCCGCTTATATTCATTCAAATCCACTTTGCGCAGGACGTCGGCGACCACGGGTTCGGGGAAACCTTTCGCGACGAGGTCGCGGCGGGAGAGGCCTTCCTCGACGTAACCTTGCAGGATCGCGTCGAGCTGGTCGTAGGGCGGGAGGCTGTCCTGGTCCTTTTGGTTGGGGCGCAGCTCGGCGCTCGGCGGTTTGTCGATCGTGTTGTGCGGGATGATTTCCTTCTCGCGGTTGATCCACCGGGCGAGGGCGTAGACCTGCATCTTGAACACGTCGCTGATCACGGCGAGGCCTCCGCACATGTCGCCGTAGAGCGTGCAGTAGCCGACGGCCATTTCGCTTTTGTTGCCAGTGGTGAGGAGCAACGAGCCGAATTTGTTCGAGAGCGCCATCATCAGGAGGCCGCGGGCGCGGGCCTGGATGTTTTCCTCGGTCACGTCGCGCTTGGTGTCCTTGAAGAGGTGGAAGAGCACTTTCTCCGATTCGCTGACGACATCGGCGATGCGCACGGTCTCGAAGCGGATGCCGAGGTTTTGCGCGAGGATGCGGGCGTCGTCGCGCGAGTGTTGCGAGGAGATGGAGGAGGGGAGCGAGACGCCCATCACGTTTTCCGGGCCGAAGGCGGCGGCAGCGATCACGCCGACGACGGCGGAGTCGATGCCGCCGGAGAGCGCGACGAGCGCGCGTTTGAAGCCGCTCTTGTGGGCGTAATCGCGCGTGCCGAGCACGAGGGCGTGGTAGATGTCGGCCATCTCGCCGAGTTGGAAACTCGGCGAGAGTTGAGAGCTGAGAGTTGAGAGCTGAGAGTCCGGAACACTCAGGTCGACGACACGGGACTCTTCCTCGAAGGCGGCGAGGCCGGCGAGGAGGTGGCCCTGCGAGTCGACGACGTGGCTGCGGCCGTCGAAGATGAGTTCGTCGTTGCCCCCGATGGCGTTGACGTAGGCGACGGGGCAGCGGAGAGCGCGGGCGGACTCGGCGACGACGAGTTTCTGGCGGACGTTTTCCTTGGCGCTGTGCCACGGGCTCGCGGAGAGGTTGACCATGAGGTCGCATTTCTGCGCGGCGAGTTGCTCGATGGGCGTGGCGCCGGAATAGAGGCGACGCGTGCTGATCATCGGGTGAGTCCAGATGTCCTCGCAAATCGTGATGCCGATGCGGCGGCCGGCGTGTTCGATGACGGTAGGCGTGGTGGCGGGCTCGAAATAGCGATCCTCGTCGAATACGTCGTAGGTGGGGAGGAGGCATTTGCGCGCGACGGCGGCGACCTTGCCGCGATAGCAGAACGCGGCGCTGTTGAAAAACGGGCGGCCGCGGCCGGAGGTGTTGGGCTCCACGGTGCCGATGATCGCGGGCACGGGGCCGACGGCGGCGGCGATTTCGGCGAGTGAATCGGCGACGTCGGGCACGAAGCGGCGCTTGAAGAGCAGGTCGCGCGGCGGGTAGCCGCACACGGCGAGTTCGGGAAACACGACCAGCTCCGCGCCTTGCGCGACGAGCGCGGCGTAGGCGGCGAGGATTCTCTGCCGGTTGCCGGCGAGATCACCGACGGTCGGGTTGAACTGGGCGAGGCCGAGGCGCATGGGAAACAAGGGGCGCAACGTGAGGGGCTTTCCACCGTCTGACAACCCACAACGCCGGGCTTGCGCTCCGGGCCGGGCGCCCGATTTGCTCTGCATCTTCCATGCGGTCACCGAGATATTTCCTCCCCTTGTTCCTCGCCGTCGCGGCCGTTGGCTCCATCGCCGCCCAGCCCATGGCGCTGACGCTGGAGGAAGCGCTGTCGACGGCGGAGCGCGTAAACTCAAGCGTGCTGCTCGGCCGCGAAGCGGCGCTGCAGGCCATCGAGCAGGCGAATGTTGCGCGCGTGGGGCTGCTGCCAACCGTCAACGCCAACGCCGCCCAGCGGCGGACGCGCAACCTGAATATTCTCAGCACCACCGGAGCGCTGAGCGAGACGCGGCCGTCGAACCGTTTCGACGCGCGCTTCGCCGGCTCCTATTCGCTGCTCAACCCGCAGGTGATCTCCGCCGCGCAGGCTTCGCGCGTGGGCGTCGACATCGCGCAAGCCGAGCTGCGCGCCACGGTGCAGGCCTCGCTCACCGCGGTCGCGCAGGCTTATTTCGCCCATTTGCGGAATCTCCGCCGGCTCGATGTGCTGGACGCCAGCATCACGCGCGCGAAGGCGCTGTTCGATCTGGCGCGCAACCAGTTCGCGGCCGGAACGGTCGCGCAGATCGATGTGACGCGGGCCGAGGCCCAGCTCGCCCAGGCCGAACAGGCGCGGTTGCAGCAGGTGACGACGGCTTACCAAAGCGAACTGGCGTTCAAGCGGCTCCTCAACCTCGATCCCGCCCTCGAGATCAAGCTGGCGGATTTCGCGGTGCGCCGAGTCGACGCCTCGCTGATGGCGCTGGGCGATGCCCGCACTTCGTTCGAGCAGCGCGCGGAGTGGTTGCGGGCGCAGAAGGCGGTGGACCAATCCAGGCTCGACGTGCGCACGGCGAGCTACGAGCGCCTCCCGTCATTGGCACTCTCGGGCGATTGGGGGCGCGCGGCGGGAAACTTTGACGACAACGACAAGCGCTCGGTGTGGACGGCGGGCGTCGCACTCAGCATCCCGATCTTCGACGGCCTGCGGGCGGGTGCGGACAAGCGCTCCGCGCTTTCCCGGCAGCGTATGCAGGAGGCCCGGCTGCGGACCCTCGAGCTGCAAATCTCCTCCGAGCTTCGCCTCGCGCGGCAGGATGCCTCGTCGCGCAATGCCCAGATCGCCGTCGCGGAAAAAAATCTCCGTCTCGCCGAGGAGCAGCTCCACCTGGCCCGGGCGCGCTATCACGAAGGCGTGGCCGACAACCGTGAGGTGGTCGAGGCGCAGAACCAGCTCGCGATCGCCGCCGACAACGTGGTCGACGCCGTTTACCAATACAACCTGAGCCGGGTGGAGCTGGCCCGGGCGCGGGGCGATGTGCGCACGGTGCTCGCGGAGAAGAGTCCGTGAGTGGCGGTGCGCGTGGAGTTGGAGCGGCGGTCCCTGACCGCCGCTCGTTCGGAACCGGCGCTCACAGCCCGCCGCTGCACTCATGCTGAGGCCCCGCCTGATCCTCGCTTCCGCTTCGCCCCGCCGGCGCGAATTGCTCGCGCAGCTCGGTGTGCCGTTCGAGGTCATCACCGCGGAGGTGACCGAGCACGAGGAGCCTTCGACGGATCCGCGCGTCATGGTCGCGCACAACGCGGCGCTGAAGGCGGCGTGGGTGGCGGCACGGCACCCGGAGGCGTTTGTGCTCGGGGCCGACACGACGGTGTTTCTCGACGGCGTGGCGCTCAACAAGCCCTGCGACCTGGCGGAAGCGCGCGCGATGCTGCGGCGGCTGAGCGGGCGCACGCACACGGTGTTCACCGGCGTCGCCGTGCGGCGGGCCGCGGGCCGATTGGCGGTGGACGAAGGCGTGGCGAGCGAAGTTACGTTCAAAGCGCTGTCCCCTGAGGTGATCGAGGAATACCTCGCGGCGGTGCACACACTCGACAAGGCCGGCGGCTACGCCATCCAGGAGCGCGGCGATCTGATTGTCGCGGGCTTCCGTGGGTCGCGGACAAATATCGTCGGCCTGCCCCTCGAAACCACGAAACAAATTTTGACGCGGTGCGGTCTGCTCGCCTGACTTCAGCGTCCTGCCCGAACCGATGAATCAATCGATCGCGTCGCCCCAACCAGCCACCGGCATCCGCCGCTGGGTGGCGCGCGTCTGGGAAGATCCGGACGGACGGTCGACGGCGGTCGGGGTGGCGGGGGTCGTCTTGTTCTACCTGCTGTTGTGGATCATCGCGCCGCATCTGTTGCGCTTCGAGCATGCGACCGCGGCGGTGCGACCGCACACCGCGGGCAAACAATTCAACATCGAGATGGCGCCGGACGCCTTCATTTCGAAGCCGGCGCCGAAGCCGCCGCCGCCCACGAAGTTCGTCGAGGCAAATCCGGATGCACCCGATCAGGCGCCGGACAAGACCAACAATTTCTCGTTCATGAACCAGCAGGTCGCGCAGGAAAAGCCGACGCCGAACGGGAAGAGCGACATGCCGGCGCTCGAAGGCCGGAAGGACATCCAGTCCACGCAGATCGTGAGCGGTCAGCTCACCAAGCCGCTGGAGCACATCGAGGCCGCGCCGCCGCCGGTCGAGGCGCAGGAAGCGCAGGTGGCGACGACGCCGAAGGCCGAGCAGAATCCACTGCCGGGCTTTGATAAAAAGGAAGGCGACAACAAGGATGCCTTCGGGACCAACATCGCGAAGTTTCCGGAAAACGCCCGGCCGATCCCCGAGCGCATCGAAGGGGCCAGGAACGCGCCCCTGTTCCAGGATTCCACGGCGAACCAGCCGGCGATCGACCCCCGGCATCCGCGGGCGCGACCGCAGATCGTGAAGCAGCAGCAGGTGCGGCCGGCGATTTTTGCGGAAAATAAATTCGGGACGCAGAACATCGGCAACATCGCCGTCGACGCCAAGTGGAGCAATTACGGCGCGTATCTCCAGCGCATGATCGAGGCCGTGCAGCTCGAGTGGGACAAGATTCTGGTCGAGAGCAAAAACTACCCCGGGTCCGGCACCTACGTGGCGGTGAAGTTCATCCTCGAAAGCGAAGGCCGGATCGCCCGGATCGTCGAGGTCGACAACCATTCGACCGAGCAAGGCTCGCGCTCGTGCGTGAGTGCGATCACCAACCGGGCGCCCTACGGGCCGTGGACGGAAGATATGAAGGCCGTGCTCGGCTCGCAGCAGGAGATGACGTTCACGTTTTACTATCAGTGAACGCGGTGACGGAGAGTTTTTGGGGGGCGTTGCCGCTCGGGCGCGGCGTGGCGGTCTTGCATCGCGATGCCAACGGGGTGGCCGCGCTGGCCAAACCGGCCGGAGTCCTCTCGCATCCGAACACCACGGAAGACGAGCCGCGGTCCTTGCTGACGGCCCGCTATGCAGTCGACGGGGAGTTTTTCGAGTGGCCCGACGCGAGTGGCGCCCTGCACCGGCTCTGGCTGCTCAACCGGCTCGATTCGGCGACATCGGGGGTGATCCTGGCGGCGGCGGACGGCGCATTGGCCGCGGAAATTCGAGCGCAGTTCAAACGGAAACAGGTGCGGAAGATCTACCATGCGCTGGTGTTTGGGGCGCCGCGTGCGCCGCTGGAGATGTGGCGCGACCTGCTGGCAGTCGAGAAACGCGGCGGGCAAATCCGCACGGCCGCGAAAACTGGGGGAGGAGCTTTGCGCCCCGATAGGCCCCGTGATTTGTCGGGGCATAAAGCCCCTCCCACAATGGTGCCGGCCGAATCCCGGATGACCGTCGTGCGGGTCAAGCGGACGGAACCGCGGCTGGCCTTGATCAAACTCGAGCCACGCACGGGTCGCAGCCACCAGTTGCGCGTGCAGTGCGCCAAACGCGGCCTGCCGATCGTCGGCGATCAGACATACGGGGACTTCCGGGCGAACCGTGAGTTCGCCAAAGGAGCGGAGACGAAGCGGCTTTTCCTGCACTCGGTGGAAACGAGTTTCGACTACGAGTGGGGCGGGCGAAGCCACAGATTTGCGGCGAAGGCGCCGTTGCCGGACGAGTTCGAGAAGTTCCTTTGACAGGCGGCGGCGAAAGCGCGGAAGCTCCGCGTTTCCTGCCATGATCCTTCCGAAATCGAACCGTCTCGCCGACTCCCAACTCGCAGAAATAGCGGCCATCGTCACCGAGTTTGGCTGCAAGATTCAGCCCATCATCGGGGCCGTGCGGACGATCTACGCCATCGTCGGCGACGAGCGCGACGAGCTCATGATCAACCGGCTGGAGGGGCTCGACTACATCGACCGCATCGACCGCATCCAGTCGCCGTTCAAGCTGATGGACAAACGGTCCGACCTCGCGACGCATCGCATCACGATCGGCGGCGTCACGCTCGGCGAGCAGTTCTTCGTGATCGCCGGCGCCTGCACGATCGACCCGAAGAATCCGAACTATTTCTACGAAACCGCGGCCGCCGTGAAGGAGGCGGGCGCGAACATGCTGCGCGGCGGCGTGTGGAAGCCGCGGACCAACCCCTACACGTTTCAGGGCGACGTGAAGTCGATGGACATCCTGCTCGAGGCGTCACACCGCACGGGACTGCCCGTCGACACCGAGGTGATGGAAGAGGCGCACATCCCGGTCGCGCTCAACGCCGGTGTCGCCTGCCTCCAAGTCGGCGCGCGCAACGCGCTCAACTATTCGCTGCTCCGCGCCATCGGCCGCGCGGTCGACAAGCGCGAAACCTGCGTGCTGCTGAAGCGCAGCATTCACATGGGGCCGATCAATGAGTTCATCTCGGCGGCAGAATACATCGCGGCCTTCGGCAACCCCAACATCATCCTCTGTCCGCGCGGCACCGCGCCCACACTTGACGGCTATCGCAATCACCCCGACGAAAGCGTCACACCCTTGTTGAAGGAAAAAACCTGGGCTCCCGTGGTCGTCGATCCGTCGCACTCGGTCGGGAAGGCCGCCTATGTGCCCGCGTGCGCGCTCGCCGCCGTGGCCTATGGCGCCGACGGCCTGTGCATCGAAGCGCATGTGAGCCCGAACCACGGCATCGGTGACGACCCGAAACAAGCGCTCACACCCGAGGTGCTCGCCACGACGATCAAGCAGGCGAGGCAACTCTGGGCGCTGCGCCGCGCTGCAATGTGATCGTCGGGATTGGAAGAAAACTTGACGAAGTAGTGGGATGTGGCCACAATTGGCCACATGAAGAAATCCAAGCGAGTTCTCGGGCAGAGGGCGTTGCTCACACCAGATGCAGCAACAGTGGAAGAAGCCGCGACCCTGCGGCGCCGTGCTGAAGTGTCGGTGCGCGAAGCCAAAGACCAACTCTCGGCGCTCCTCCAACGCGCGGCGGCCGGTGAGGAGATTGTTGTCACCTCGGATGGCGAACCGAAGGCCATGCTCGTGCGCTTTCGCCCCGTGGTGGGCGGGAAGCCGTGGCAATCACTCGCGGCTTTCCGCGCCACCATGCCGATGACCCCGGACTCGACCCCGTTGATCCGCGAGATGCGGGACAGCGGTTACTGAGATGTATCTGGACACGTCGGTCTTCGTTAAGCTCTACACGCAGGAGCCCGACTCAGCGGAGTGTGAGGGCATTGTCGCGGGCAACAAAATCGTTTCCTCGGAATTGCTCTACGCCGAGCTGTGGTCGGCGCTGCTCGCCAAGGAGCGCAGCGGCAAAATGCGTCCGGAGATGCGCCAGCGGGTGTGGGAAGTCTTCGAGATGCACGTGCTCGACGAGGTCGTGGAGCTCATTGAGCTCGACGGCGCGATCGTGCGTGAAGCGGCGGAGGTGATGGCGCGGGTGCATCCGCACGTCCCGTTGCGCACGCTTGATGCGATTCATCTCGCCACCTTCGCAGGCATCGAGGCGGGCACGCTCTTCACGAATGATCGCCGGATGATCGATGCGGCGCGACTGCTCGCGCTGCCGTTGGCGCGCTCGTGACGTTCACAGCAGGTTCATCTGCGAATCGTCGGCCGGGGCGACGGTGATTTTCTTTTTCGGCTTGGCCTGCGGGGCGGGCAGGGAGACGGAGGTGTCGTCGCTCTCGAGTTTGCCGAGGATGGTCTTGGCGCGGTCGATCACCGTGAGCGGGAGGCCGGCGAGGCGGGCGACCTGGATGCCGTAGCTGCGGTCGGCGGCGCCGGGGATGACGCGGCGGACGAAGACGATTTCCTCATTCCACTCCTTTACCGCGACCGAGTAGTTGCGGAGGCGGGTGAGGTGTTTCTCGAGCTGGGTGAGCTCTTGGTAATGGGTCGCAAAGAGCGTGCGCGGGCCGCGCGCGGGGTCGCGGTGGAGATGTTCGACCACGGCCCACGCGATCGCGAGGCCGTCGTAGGTCGAGGTGCCGCGGCCGATTTCGTCGAGGATGATGAGCGAGCGGTCGGTGGCGTTGTTGAGGATGTTGGCGGTCTCGTTCATCTCGACCATGAAGGTCGAGTTGCCACGCGCGAGGTCGTCGCTGGCGCCGACGCGCGAGAAGATGCGATCGACGAGGCCGAGGCGGCAGGACTTGGCGGGCACCCAGCAGCCGACGTGCGCCATCAGCGCGATGAGCGCGACCTGGCGAATGTAGGTCGACTTGCCGGCCATGTTGGGCCCGGTGAGGAGGGCGAGCTGAGCTTCGGTGGACGAGAGCACCGTATCGTTTGGCACGAAGGCCTGGCTCGAGCCGCGGGCCGGCGTGGCCTCCGGAGATTTCAGGACCTGCTCGACCACCGGGTGACGGCCCTCGACGATCGCCAGGGTGTCGCTGTCATCGAGTTCGGGCTGGCAGTAGTCCCACTCGCGCGCGAGCACGGACCAGCCGGCGAGGACGTCGAGCTCGGCGAGGGCGTCGGCGGTCTGCATGAGCGCGAGTGATTCGTCGAGGACGGCGGTGACGAGCTGCGCGAAGAGCTCCTGTTCGCGGGCGAGGGCGTTCTCCTCGGCGTGGAAGATTTCCTTTTCCTTCTGGCGGAGCGCCTCGGTCACGTAGCGTTCGCCGCCGACGGTCGTCTGGCGGCGGATGTAGTCGGACGGGACGAGGTGGAGGTTGGCCTTGGTGACTTCGATGTAGTAACCAAAATTATTCGTGAACCTGACCTTGAGGCTGCGGATGCCGGTGCGCTCCTGCTCGCCGCGCTCGAGATCGGAGAGCCAGGTTTTGTTGCCGCTGGTGAGCTGGCGGAGTTCGTCGAGGCGGGCGTCGAAGCCGGCCCGGATGTAGTTGCCCTCGGCGAGATCGTTGGGGAGTTCGTCGGCGAGGGCGCGGACGAGGAGGTCGCGCAATGCAGGCAGTTCGGCGAGGCGCGGGGTGTAGTCGTCGGCGAGCAGGCCGCCGAAGCCGCCGAGTTCGGCGTGGAGCGCGGGGAGCTGGGTGAGCGTGTCGCGCACGCCGCCGAGCTCGCGCGGGTTGCGCAGGCGGTTTTGCAGGCGGCCGAGGATGCGCGGGACATCGCGCACGTGCGCCATCGTCTCACGCAGCGCCGCGAGACGGATGGGTTGCGCGAGGAGTTCGCCGACGAGTTGGAGGCGGCGGTTGATCTCGGCGAGGTCGAGGGTGGGGGCGGCGAGCCAGCGTTCGAGGAGACGGGCGCCGGCGGGGGTGTTGGTGCGGTTGATGGCGGTGAGGAGCGAACCGTCGCGCGTGCCGCGGGCGGAGGAGAAGATCTCGAGGTTGCGCAGTGTGGCGGGATCGAGGAGCAGGGTGCGGGCGCTGCGGTATTCCTGGAGACCGCGGAGATTCTCGGGTTTGGCGCAGAGGTTTTCGGTCGCGTAGTAGACGAGGGCGCCGCCGGGGCCGAGGGCGGGATGGCTGTGCGCGAGGCCGAAGCCCTGGAGGTTGAGGACGCCCAGGGTATCCATGACGGTCTTCGCGCCGGTCATGGTTTCGAAATGATAGCCGGACAGCTCGGTCACGAGGCGCGAGGTCGCGAAGGCGTGGAGCGCGTGCAGCGCGGTCTGTTCGTGCGGCGCGGCCTGCCAGCGCGGCAATTCGCCCTCGATCACGAGGAGCTCGCGCGGATCGAGGGCGGTGAGGACGGGCAGGAGGTTTTCGATGCGAGGATCGGTGGCGATTTTGAATTCGCCCGTGGAGAGATCGAGCCACGCGGCATGAAGGCCGGCTTTGTCGCACGTGAGGGCGCAGAGGTAGTGGTTGCGGGCGGCGTCGAGTTGATTGGCGGCGAGCGTGGTGCCGGGCGAGAGGATGCGCGTGATCTGGCGGCGGACGAGTTTGCCGGCTTTGGCGGGCTCGGCCTGATCGCAGATGGCGACCTTCTTGCCGGCGGCGAGGAGCTTGTTGACGTAGGTGTCGAGCGCGTGCGACGGCAAACCGGCCATCGGGTGGTCGAGCCGTTTCGTGAGAGTGAGGCCGAGAATTTTCGAGCCGACGATGGCGTCGTCGAAGAACAGCTCGAAGAAATCGCCAAGCCGGAAAAGCAGCAGCGTGTCGCGGGGCAGGCCGCGGCGCGCCTCGAAATACTGCTGCATCATCGGGGTTTGTTTGGCGTCGGACATGGAAGGGCACGAGGTGAACGACGAAACCCACGGAATACACGAAAAAATTTCCGAGCTTTGCGTGATGGTTTCAGTGTGTTTGGTGTGTCGCGTGGTTTCTCTTTTCCATCGCGATCTCGGAGGTGCCGGCCGGCCAGCGCTCGTGCTGCTCCACGGCATGCTCGGATCTTCGCGCAACTGGCAGTCGGCCGGGGCGGAGCTGGCGGCGCATTTTCACGTGCGGGCGCCGGATTTTCGCAATCACGGTGCCTCACCGCATGCCGACGAGATGACCTACGAGGTGCTGCTCGACGATTTGCTCGGCTGGCTGGAGGCGCAGGGGATCGAGCGCGCGACCTTCGTCGGGCACAGCATGGGAGGCAAAGTCGCCATGTTGCTTGCGTGCCGGCATCCGCAGTTGGTCGAACGGCTGGTCGTCGTCGACATCGGGCCGCGCGACTATTTCTGGCCGGGCCACCGGCAGAGCTTCGCCGCGATGAACGAGCTCGACCTCGGCGACCTGCGTTCGCGCGCCGAGGCCGAGCTGCGATTCGAGGCGCGCGTGCCGAGCTATCCGCTGCGAAAATTCCTTACGACCAATCTCGATCGCGCCGAGTCCGGCGAATGGCGGTGGCTCATCAATCTTCCCGTGCTCACCACCGCGCTGCCGGCGCTGGAGAAAAACCCGCTGATACCCGCGGATTGTTTCGCGGGTCCCACGCTGTTTCTGGCTGGTGGCAGGTCGACTTACATCGAGCCCGCGGACCACGCGGCGATTCGCGCGCATTTTCCCGCGGCGCACGTCGAGACCATCGCCGGGTCGGGGCACAATCCGCACATGGAGACGCGGGCGGCGTTCGTCGCGGCGGTGTTGCGCGGATAATTTTGGAACGGGAGATGGACAAGCGTGCGGCGGCTCCCCAACTTTCGCCGACTCGCGTTTCCCCATGCCCCTGATCACCTCGAGCAAGACCCAGCCTAGCTATGATTTGATTGTCGTCGGCTCCGGCGCCGCCGGCGGCCAGACCGCCTATACCGCCACGATGGCCGGCGCGAAAGTCCTGATGTTGGAGGCCGGTCGGAACTACGACCCGGTCAAGGAGACGCCGATGTTTCAGAACAACAGCCAGGCGCCCCTCCGCGGCAGCAACACCACCGACAAGCCCTTCGGCTTCTACGATGCGACGATCGACGGCGGGTGGCAGGTGCCGGGCGAGCCTTACACCAGCGCGTCGGCCGATCCCGCGCGGCAGTTCTGGTGGTGGCGCGCGCGCATGCTCGGCGGCCGCACCAACCACTGGGGGCGCATCTCGCTGCGCAACGGCCCTTACGATTTCAAGCCGCGCTCCCGCGACGGTCTCGGCTTCGATTGGCCGCTCAGCTACGAGGATCTCGCGCCGTATTACGACAAGACCGAGATGCTCGTGGGCATCTACGGCGACAACCACGGCCTCGAAAACACGCCCGACTCGCCCGCCGGATGCCTGCAACCGCCTCCGGCCATGCGGGCCGGCGAGCAGTTGGCCCGCGCGCGCGGCAAGAAACTCGGTCTCCCCATCATCCCGATCCACCGCGCCGTGCTCAGCGTGAAGCAGGATGCCGATACGCTGCCGCAAAAAATCCACCCCGGCAACCCTCGTGCCCAGCGCCTCCTCGCCGCCGCGATGCGCGAGCGGCAGGCGTGTTTCTGGGCGACGCCCTGCGGCCGCGGCTGCTCGATTCGCGCCAATTACCAGTCGACCACGGTGCATCTCCCGCCTGCGCTCGCGAGCGGCGACCTCGACATCGTGCCCAACGCGATGGCGCGCGAGGTCACGACCGACGCCGCCGGCAAGGCCACGGGCGTCCTCTACATCGACAAGACCACGGGCCGGGAGCATCGCGTGCGCGGTCGCGTGGTCGTGCTCGCGGCGAGTTCGGCGGAGTCCGTGCGCATCATGCTCAACTCGAAGTCGGCGCGCTTCCCCAACGGCCTCGCCAACTCGAGCGGCCTCGTCGGCAAATACATCATGGATACCGTCGGCGCCTCGCTCGGCGGCCAGGTCCCGGCGCTTGAAAATCTACCGCTGCACAACGAGGACGGCGCGGGCGGCGCCCACACCTACGTCCCGTGGTGGCTCTACAAGGAGCAGCTCGCCGGCAAGCTCGGCTTTGCGCGCGGCTATCACATCGAGTTCGAGAGCGGTCGTCGGATGCCGAGCATGGGCGTCACCAGTGGCCTCGACGCGCTGACCAACGGCTCCTATGGCCGGCAGTTCAAGGAGGATGCGCGCCGCTATTTCGGTTCGTTCATGGGCTTCGCTGGCCGCGGTGAAATGATTCCCAACGAAGATTCCTACTGCGACCTCGATCCCAGCGTGAAGGACAAGTGGGGCATCCCGGTCCTGCGCTTCCACTGGAAATGGTCCGAGCACGAGACCCGCCAGGCTGCGCACATGCAGAAGACCTTTGCCGAACTCATCGAGGCGATGGGTGGCAAGGTTCGCAGCAAACCCGAGGCCGACGGGGCCAAGGCCATCGAGCCCGGCGGGAAGATCATCCACGAAGTCGGCGGCACCATCATGGGCGCCGATCCGAAAAAATCCGTCACCAACCAGTGGTGCCAGACCTGGGACGTGAAAAATCTCTTCGTGACCGACGGCGGCCCGTTCTGCTCCAACGCCGACAAAAACCCGACACTCACCATCATGGCGCTCGCGTGGCGCTCGACCGATCACCTGCTGGAGGAGTTGAAGAAAGGAAATCTCTGACATGAGTCCCACCGCTTCCCACCGCATGGATCGCCGCGACGCGATCAAATGGATGATGGCCGCGGCCGCCGCCGTGGGTGCGCTTCCGCGCGGGGCGTTCGCCGCGGCCGCGCCCGGCGCCCAGGGCTACGGCACCGACCCCGATCTGCTGAAAGACTACAAGCCCGGCGATCTCTGGCCGCTGACGTTCACCGACGCCCAGCGCCGCACCGCCGCCGCGCTCTGCGACGTGATCATCCCGGCCGACGCGAAGTCGCCGAGCGCCTCCGCGCTCAAAGTGCACGATTTCATCGACGAGTGGATCAGCGCACCCTACGCGCCGAACCGCGCCGACAAGCCGGTCGTCGTCGACGGCCTCGCCTGGCTGGAGGCCGAGTCCCGCAAACGTTTCAGCGGCGATTTCGCCGGCCTCGTGCTCAAGCAGAAGAATGCGATCTGCGACGACATCTGCTACACCGCGAACGCCAAACCGGAGTTCCGCGACGCCGCGCGATTCTTTGCCAAGTTCCGCGACCTGACCGCCGGCGGCTTCTACACGACGCCGGAGGGGATGAAGGACATCGGCTACACCGGCAACGTCCCGCTCGCGACCTACGACGGACCGCCGCCGGAAGTGCTGAAGAAACTTGGCCTCAGCTGACGCGGGGGCGGGAGTTACTGGCGGAGGATCTTGGCCGCGTCCGCCGCCTTCCGGTTGGCATCGTCCGGCGGTTTGAGTCCGGTCATTCCCGCCAGAAATCGTTGGGCACATTCCGGGCAGTAGCCGTGGGTGAATGTCGCCTTGGATCGGGCGGAGATGTAGCTCTCGACCTGGTGCCAGTAGTTTCGATCGTCGCGAATCCGTTTGCAGCTACAGCAGATCGGCAGGAGGCCGCTGAGCATTTTGACCTCGGACAGCGCGATGCTCAGTTCCGTGATGTTTTGTTGGAGCTTGCGCTCCGCTTCCTTTTTCTCGGCCAGTTCAAGTTCGGCTCGTTGCAGGCCTTCGCGGATGAAACGAAGTGCGGCATAGGTCCAGCCCCCGACGCAGGCAAAGAGCGCGCAACTCACGATCCACTGCGTGATCGTGACCCGGTAGTCCGGCGTGGGGAGCCAGCCGGCGCGCTCGGCCAGAATCAACCCACCCACCGCAGCCGCGCTCAGCACCACCATCAGCAGCATGCCGCGCAGTTCGAAGATCAGCCCGGCGGCGAAGACGAGGGCGACATAGTAGCCGGCGGCCGGAACCCGGATCGTGCCGAGTCGGGCAACGATTCCGGTGACGACGATGAAGCAGACCGCGAGCAGCACCCAAGCGGCCAAGCGGACAAATCCGCGGTGGACCGCGAGCAGCAGCACCGCCGACAGGAGCGCCAGGCAACACCCGGTCCAAGCGATATCCTCGGGGAGCTGCCCCCCGACGACGGCCGCCAGCACGAGCAGCGACATCAGTCCGATATTGGCCACGAGTGTCCAGTGGACGATCACACTCCGCATCGACGCGGTCGCGTCGCCCGACAATGGCGGGGGCGCGAGGAGTTGAGGCAGCTTCATGGGCGGGGTCTCGGATGAGTGGTCCTGCGGCAGGACTACGGCGGACACAGCTTCGGGGAAAAGTGTTAAGGGCTTATGCCAAGCGATCGTCGGTCGGGTTTCGAGCCTGGTTTGCGGAGGGGCTATTCATATAACGCCCAATTCTAGAGGCTGTCATGAGCTTTGTCGGTGGGTGGAGGCCGACGGGCGCATCTGAGTTTCCTGCAATGAGCCCGCACCGCAGGGGTGGGCCGGGCGCCCCGCGCCCGGCCAGCGCGCTGCGATTGCCGCCCGCTCCTGGCCGCCCGCGGAGCGGCCGGCCCACCTTTCGGCTTGCTGCAAGAAACCGAGATGCGCTCGAGGCCGATCTCGGGAGGTCCGTCGGGATGCACATCTGCTGTCGGCCTGCTCGGAGGTCGGGCCCTGCCTTTCGAGCGCACTGCACCGCTTACAAGAGCACGCAGCCTCCCCGCGCGGGCAGGAATCGGCGGCGCGGTAACTATCGTTTGGTCCACACCCGCAGCGAAGTGAGCAGGAAGCTCTCCAGCGCGGCGGCCTCGTTGAGGTTCAAGCGAAGCAGGCCGGTGTCGTGTTCGAGGTGCTCGATCGCGGTCGTGAGGGCGCGGCGCGTGACGGCGTCGCCGGATTTGAGGCGGGGGAGGGCGAAGGCGCGCGTCGCGTAGGCGATCTCGGCGAAGAGGCGGAGGCGGATGCCGTTGGCGATGCCGGTCTGGATCGCTTCCTCCTCGGCGTCGTCGAGGTCGTCGGGGAGTTTTTCTTTTTGCTCCTTCCACACGGCGTCGGTCGCGAAGTCGAGCACCGCGGAGAACCGCGCAACGAGGCCGTAGGCGGAGAAAACGTGGTCCGCGATCACGCGCTTGTCGGTCGGCGTGCCGTCGGCGAGCCGGCCGAGCCACGCGCGATAATCGTCGAGCCACGGCGCCCAGCCGTCGGTCTGCACGGCGACGACGGTCGAGGGGAAGCGGAAGTGCAGCACGCGGCTCAGGATCGTGGGGAGGAGGGCGTAGGGGCGCGTGGTGAGGAGGAGGAGCGTGGTGTTGGCGGGCGGCTCCTCGAGGGTCTTGAGGAAGGCGTTGGCGCTCGGCGCCTCCATGCGGTCGGCCTCGTAAAGGATCGCAACTTTGCGCGGGGCGACGGACGGCGTGACGTAGAGCTTGGGGAGAAAATCGCGCATCGTGCCCGGCTCGGGCGAGGGCGGGCGACCGATCGGAATGATACGCGATTTGCCCTTGGGGCGGAGCGAGAGGTAGTCGGGGTGGTCCTTGACGTTGAAACGTGCGGCGGCCTTCGGCGGGTTGAGCAGGCGGTCGGCGATCGCGTGGCCGACGCCGACGAGCGTGCCGAGGTCGTCGCCGTGCAACAGGAGACTGTGCGAGAGCCGCGAACGCTCGATGGCTTGCTCGATGACAGCCACGGCGGGCGTGCCGACGAGGGACGGAGGCCAGGGGGCGGCGGCGTAGGACATGGGAGGGTGCGTGCGCCGGAACTCAGGACGGCTCGGAGAGCCGTCCCTACCGTCACTTCACGCGTTGCTGCACCTCGGCCCAGATTTTCTTCTCGATCGCGTCCTGGGTCTTGGTGCCGTCGATCACGATGAAGCGTTCGGGCATGCCTTTGGCGAGGACGAGGTAGCCTTCGCGGATCTTCGTGTAGAAGCTCACGTTCTCGCGCTCCATGCGGTCGGGGAGGTCGGAGGCACGCTGTTTGAGGCGGGCGAGGCTGACCTCGGTCGGCACATCGATCACGATGGTGAGATCGGGCAGGACGTTGCCGACGGCGAAGCGGTTGATCTGCGCGACGGGATCGGCGGCGAGGTTGCGGCCGATGCCCTGGTAGACGGTCGACGAGTCGAGAAACCGGTCGCTGAGCACGATGGCACCGCGCGTGAGCGCAGGCACGATCACCTCGCGCACGAGCTGGGCGCGCGCGGCGGTGAACAGCAGGAGCTCGGTCTCGGCGCACATCTCGTCGCCCTTGGAATTGTGGACGATGATGTTGCGGATCTGCTCGCCGATCTCCGTGCCGCCGGGCTCGCGTGTGGTCACGACCTCGCGTCCGGTTTTTTGGAAATGCTCGGCGAGTCGGGCGATCTGCGTGGACTTGCCGGAGCCCTCCGAACCCTCGAACGAGATCAGCCGGCCGTCGGTTTTCTTTGTCAGGGGCATGAGAGGCAGTCTGCCGGGTTATTTCCAGTTGGCGAGGAAGGTCTCCAGATCGGCGACGGACGGGCTCTGTGCGGTGCGCACGTAGTGGCCGCTGGTGCAGACGCCGGTGCCGAGGCACGCCTCGGGCGAGAGGCCGAGGAGCTGGCCCGTGGTGAAGCCGGCGTTGAAGTGATCGCCGGCACCGGTCGTGATGAGGGGATTGGCGACGAACGGTCCGGGCACCCACCACACGCCGTCGCGCGTGGCGCAGGCGGCCGACTCGCGCGGGTGGATGACGACCGTGGAGATGTCGAGACGGGCGCGGATTTTCTGGCTCATCTCGCGGAGGCCGGCCTCGGTCTCGGTGGTCTGGCCGAAGCCGAGGGCGGCGAACACCTGCTGCGCCTCCTTGAGGTTGAGGCCGAGCGTGACGCGGCCGAACTGCTCGAACTTGGCCATCGTCTCGAGCGCGTAAACGAGGTCGGCGACGGAACGTTTTTCCGGATCGCAGAGGTCGAAGAAGAAGATGCGGCCGGCGCGCACCGGCGAGGAGGGCAGCACGCGCGCCACGAGATCGGCAAGGATCGCCGTCATGTGCGGGAGCATCGTCCAGTTGACGAGCGCGACGAGATCGGCGGACGCGAGGGCGGCGCGGTAGGGGTCGATGCCGCCGAAAGCCTTCGTGACGGCGTCGGGCGTGACCTCATCGAGTGATTTCATCATGCCGAGCATGATTTTGCCGTCGGCGCACTCGACGGCGATGGTGTGAGCGGCGTCGGTGATGGAGACGGCCTTGGCACGCGAGGCGAGCTGGGCGAAGACGGGGTGGATGGCGGTCTTGCCGAGCGCGCCGACGTAGGTGACCTGCGCGCCCTGGCCGAGCAGGGCGTTGGCCATGATCGGGCCGTTGCCGCC
The DNA here is from genome assembly GCA_016235555.1 of Verrucomicrobiota bacterium. Lineage (GTDB taxonomy): Bacteria > Verrucomicrobiota > Verrucomicrobiia > Opitutales > Opitutaceae > JACRKC01. Next base: position 63,354 of record JACRKC010000055.1, on the reverse strand, counting down.
GAGTTTGTCCATGCGCGGGTAGAGCTCGATGTTGGTGCTCTTGCCGGCGGCGGCGACGATGCGCTGGCCGAAATCGGCGAGGTTGGCGAACGGCGTGAAGTTCTCCCCCTGGCCCGCGCGCTGGGCGACGGGCGCGACGATGGTGTCGACGAAGCCGTCGAAGCCGGCGAGGCAGTGCTTGCTGGCGATCTTGCCGCGGTTGGCGCGGAGTTCCTGGAGCGTGCGGGTTTTGAAATCCATGATGGAAGGGAGCGGCTGGCAGGAAAAAAACGCCGGCCGCGCGTCGCAAACAGATTCGCGCGCCGCGGTGAATATCTTCCGGGGAATTTCCGTTGAACGCGCCCGGCAAACCCGCCAACTGTTGCGCCACTTTTGTATGCCCGCGTTTTTTTCCGTCACGCCGCTCTTCGCCAGCGCCAGCATCATCGAGATTTTCGAACGCTGCGGCACGATCGACAAGGTGATCGTGCTCGGCCTCGGGGTGTTCAGCCTCGTGGCGTGGACCATCATGTTCGGGAAGCATTTCGAACTGAAGCGCCTGCGGTCGCTGAACGAGTCGTTCGAGGCGCATCTGCGCGACCAGCGCACGCTGCTCGATTTGCCGGAGTCGTATCGCAACAAGCGCTCGATCCCCTACGCGGACTTGTTCGCCGATGCGGTCGAGGCCTACTGGCGCGCGGCGGCGATCGCCAAGGAGCGCGGGCAGGACGATCCGCGCGCGCGCCTGGAGCACGCGGAGAATGCGATCCAGCGGGCGATCGCGCGGCAGACGCTGCGGTATGATTCGAGCATGATCTTTCTGGCCTCGATCGTCTCGGGCGCGCCGTTCATCGGGCTGCTCGGCACGGTGTGGGGCGTGATGGAGGCGTTCAGCGCCGTGGCCTCGCAGCAGACGGCGGGAATCCAGCAGCTGGCTCCGGGCGTATCGGGTGCGATGCTTGCGACGATCGCCGGCCTAGTGGTCGCGATTCCCTCGGTCTTCGGCTACAACCTGCTGCTCGGCCACACGCGGCGGATGACGACGGAGCTGGAAAACTTCGCGAGTTCGCTCGCCGACCGGATCGAGCTGGAGTCGAAGTGAACGGAGGCTGAAGCCATGGCCCGCAACTTCCGCCGCCAGCGCGCCGCGCACCCGATCGCCGATCTGAACGTCACGAACCTGATCGATCTCGGGTTCATGCTGCTGGTGATCTTCATGATCGCGACACCACTCATCAACCAGCAGGAGCAGACGACGCGCGTGAATCTGCCGACGATCGCGAAGGTGCCGGAGACGAAGGACAACAAGGACGAGCGCTACGTGGCGATCAGCGTCGATGCGGCCGGGAAATTTTATCTGGAGAACGCGAAATCGCCGGTGACGCTGGCCGAGTTGCGCCTACGACTGCGGGGCTACGCAGCGGAAAAGAAACCGCCGGTGATCCGCATCCGGGGAGATGGCGAGGGACGTTACCAGAAGGTCGCGGAGATCTTCGGCGAGGTGGAGCGCGCGGGACTCACGCGCTTCACGATCGACACGCAGGCCAAATAGCGGCGTTGCACAACGGCGACCAAAGGCTAGCTTTGCAGCGGGAGACAACATGACGGCGCGATACCAGAACGGATTCCTGCTCTCGGCCGGGCTGCACGCGGCCGCGCTCACGGCGGCGCTGTTGCTCGGTTACGCGGCCAGCCTGGAACGCAAGCCGCCGCAGCGAATTCTGGAGTTGGTGGCCGGCGAGGGGGACAATTTTGGTGCGACGGTGGCGCCGGCGCTCGGCACGCCGGGCGGCGTGAAGTTGGATCTGCCCAAGCCCGCCACGCCGAAGGTGCAGCCGGTGATCCCGCAACCGGAGCCCGCCCCGGTCGAGGCGACGCCGGTCAAGCCGGAGCCGGCCAAAGTCACGACGCCGCCCGCGCCGGTGACGAAGCAGGGCACCAAGGCCCCGCCGACCATGGCGCAGGATCTCCGGCGCAAACTGTGGCGGGCCGAGGCCCGCGGAAAGGAGGCCGCAGCCAAGGAGCGCGTCGCGGAGCAGGCCCGGCTCGCCAAAGAGGAACAGGCCAAAGCCAGGAGTCAGGTGAAGCACATCGACGCCGAGGGGATCGCGAAAGGCGTGGTCGGCGGTTCGACGGAGAACAAAGTGGGCGGGGCCGGTGGCAAGGCGCTGACGAGTTCGGGTGGGACGGAGATGGAAATGTATTTTGCGATGCTGATAGCGCGGGTGCGCGAAGCGTGGGAGAAGCCGGGCGGCGTGAGCGATTCGCTCGTAGCCGAGGCGGAGTTTCGCGTGGCGGCCGACGGCAGCATCTCGGGCGTGCGGCTGATCAAACGCTCGGGCAGCGGTGATTTCGACCGTGCGGTGGTCGAAGCCTTTTCGCGCGTGACGATGCCGAAACGACCGGATGGACGCGGCGATACGCACACGTTGGAGTTTCGCGGGCGCGACAAATGATTCCGTTGAAAAAGTCCTTGCGTTCGCCCGCGGAAGGCTGATTTTTTTGCCCCTCGCTAACGCGAATGGGCTCTTAGCTCAGTTGGAAGAGCGCCGCAATGGCATTGCGGAGGTCACCAGTTCGAACCTGGTAGGGTCCACCAATTTCAGAGCCGCTCCCGGAGAAGTCCGGGGGCGGCTTTTTCATGTTCAGACCAGGGGTGCAACAGGAAGCGAGGTCAGCCAGCTGTAGCGGCGGTCTGCGACCGCCGGCGATGCGCCAAGGGTTCTCGTTCGGCGGTCGCAGACCGCCGCTACAACCAAGGCCTCGGTTTACTGACCTCACCCCTGACCAGGCCCACCTTGTTTTTGGACTTGCAGAAAGAGTGCGGGGGCAAGGTGGGGGGGCGTGTCCCGGCACCCGCATGAGGAAGAATGCTGGCACGGGGACGTGCCCGCCCACCTCCAACCAAAGTCAACACCGAGAGGCAATTGGCCTCAGACCAGCAGGAGCGCCGGGGACTCGAGCAACTGTTTCAACGCGTTCAGGTATTGCGCGCCCACTGCGCCGTCGACGACGCGATGGTCGCACGAGAGCGTGAGGGTCATCGTCTGGCCGACCACGATGGCGCCGTTTTTGACGACCGGTTTCGTGACGGTCGTGCCGACGGCGAGGATGGCGGCATTGGGCGGGTTGATGATCGCCGAGAAACGCGGGATGCCCATCATGCCGAGATTCGAGACGCAGAAGGTGCCGCCCGTAAATTCGTCGGGCTTCAGTTTCTTTTCCTTGGCGCGCTTGCCGAGTGACTTCGCTTCCGCGCTGATCGCGAAGACGGACTTGAGGTGCGTGTCGCGGATAACGGGCGTGATCAGGCCGTCGTCGATCGCGACGGCGAACGAGACGTGGGCCGCGGCGAAGTAGCGAATCTGGGTGCCTTCCCACGAGCCGTTGACCTGCGGGACGCGGCGGAGCGCCTCGGCGCTGGCCTTGAGGATGAAGTCGTTGACGGAAAGTTTGACGCCTTCCTTTTCGAGGCCGGTGTTGAGCTGCTCGCGGAGAGCGAGGAGCGGGGCGGCATCAATTTCGATTTCGACGTAGAAGTGCGGGAGCTGCGTCTTCGATTCGAGCAGGCGGCGGGCGATGGCGCCGCGCATGTTGGAGACGGCGACGGTGCGCTCCTCTTGAATCGCGCCCTTGGCGAACGGCGACGCGAGGCCGGTGACGAGGGCCGGGGCGGGCTTGGTGCCGCCGGATTTTTCACCGGCGATGACATCGGCGCGGACGATGCGGCCGCCGGGACCGGAGCCGGTGAGGCGGGCGGGGTCGATGCCGAGTTCGGTGGCGAGTTTCTTCGCGAGCGGGGAAATTTTCACGCGACCTGCGGGAGGCGGGAGAGGGGAAGCGGGAGGCGGGACGGAGGTGGGAGCCGGCTGATTTTTTCCTGTCTCCTGTTTCCTGTCTCCTGTCTCCTGTGCTGCCGCCGGCGCGGGTTTCGGCTCGCTGGCGCTCGCCGCTACAGGGGCGGGCTTCGCGGCCGGAGCGTCGACTTTTTCGCCGGGCTTCCCGATGGCGCAGAGGGCGGCGCCGATGGCGACCTGCGAGCCGCCGGGCGAAAAGATCTTCAGGAGCGTGCCGTCGAAGAAGCACTCGAGCTCCATCGTGGCCTTGTCGGTCTCGACCTCGGCGAGCATGTCGCCGGACTTCACGGCGTCGCCTTCCTGCTTCAGCCATTTGACGAGCGTGCCCACCGTCATGGTGTCGCTCAGTTTCGGCATTTCGATGATGTTGGCCATGGAGAGAAAGGCTAGGAGCGGAACCACGAAACACACCAAACACACGAAAGGCTGAAGTGAGTTTTCACTTTAGTGTATTTCGTGTGTTTCGTGGTTAATCAAAAAAACTCAGGCGAGGACTTCGAGGGCGGCTTGGAGGACACGCTGCGGGTTGGGGAGCTGTTCGACTTCGACGGGCGGCGAGTAGATCGCGGGAGCGTCGACGGTGGCGAGGCGGTGGATGGGGGCGTCGAGTTCGTCGAAGGCCTCGCGCTGAATCATGTAGGCGAGTTGCGAGCCGACGCTGGCGAAGGGCTTCTGCTCCTCGACGATGAGGACGCGGTGCGTCTTGGCGACGGACTTCAGGACGGTGTCGATGTCGAGGGGACGGATCGTGCGGAGGTCGACCACCTCGGCGGAGATGTCGTGCTCTTGCTCGAGCACCGAGGCGGCGGCGAGCGAGTGGAGGACGCTGCGGCCATAGGTGACGATGGTGAGATCCTTGCCTTCGCGCTTCACGTCGGCGAGGCCGAGCGGGACGAGGTGCTCGCCCTCGGGGACTTCGCCCTTCTCACCGTAGAGGATCGTGTTTTCGAGAAAGAAGACGGGGTCGTTGTCGCGGATGGCGGATTTGAGGAGGCCCTTCGCGTCGGCGGCGGTGGCGGGGACGACGACCTTCACGCCGGGGTGGTTGGCGAGGACGTTTTCCGGCGTGTGCGAGTGGGTGGCGCCGACGTTGGTGCCGCCGTTGGCGGGACCACGGATGACGATCGGGCAGTGGATCTGGCCGCCGGACATGTAGCGGACGTTGGCGGCGTTGTTGAGGATCTGGTCGAACGCGACGGAGTAGAACGACCAGAACATCAGCTCCATCACGGGGCGCACGCCGAGCATCGAGGCGCCGATCCCGAGGCCGATGAAGCCGGCTTCGCTGATGGGGGTGTCGACGATGCGATTCGGGCCGAACTTCGCGAGGAGGCCCTCGGTGACTTTGTAGGCGCCGTGGAACTGGCCGACTTCCTCGCCCATGACGACGACGTTGGCGTCGCGCTCGAGTTCTTCGGCGAGGGCGTGGCGGATGGCTTCGCGGTAAGTGATGACAGGCATTAGGGAAGTTCAGTTAGGGACCACGAACCACACGAAATACACGAAAATCAGAAGTAAGCTTCGGTGCGTCTGCCTCGGATGTCTGCGCTTTCGCGTGTCTGGCGTGTTTCGTGGTGAAAGATCTCAGTCGAAAAAGAGGCGGCCCTTGGATTTGCGCTCGGACGGGTTGTCGGAGTCCCAGTAGACGTCGCTCTGGATGTCGGCGGGAGTAGGGAAGGGGCTCGCCTCGGCGAACTCGGCGGAGAGCTCCGATTCGGCGCGCGCCGCTTCGTCGATCCTGGCGGCGGCGGCCTCGGTCAACACACCCTCGGCGATCAGTTTGCCCTGGAAAAGCTGGATCGGGTCCTTGGTGCGCCGGTATTCCTCGATCTCGGACTTGGTGCGATAGGTGTTGTCGGGGTCGGCGACGGAGTGGCCCCGGTAGCGGTAGGTGTCGATTTCGACCGTGCTCGGGCGCTGCTGGTCGCGGGCCTTGGTGAGGAAATGATCCATCATCGCGCGGACCTCGTAGACATCGTGGCCCTGGCACTGGCCCCATTCCATGTCGTAGCCGGCGGCGCGTTTTGCGAGTTCGCCGGCGGAGGAGCGGGCCTGCGAGGTGCCCATCGAGTAGCCGTTGTTTTCGATGACGAAGACGACCGGGAGATTCCAGAGCGAGGCGAGGTTGTAGGCCTCGTGCACGGCGCCTTGGTTGACCGCACCGTCGCCCATGAACGCCATCGCGGCGCCTTTCTTGCCCTGGTATTTCAACGCATAGGCGAGTCCGGTGCCGAGCGGGATCTGGCCGCCGACGATGCCGTGGCCACCCCAGAAATTTTTGTCGGGCGCGAAATAGTGCATCGAACCGCCCTTGCCCTTCGAGCAGCCGGTGGCCTTGCCGTAGAGCTCGGCCATCAGCGGCTTCGTGTCCATGCCGACGGCGATGGCGTGGCCGTGATCGCGATAGGCGGTGATGACATGGTCGTGCGGGCCCATGAGCGAGCAGCAGCCGACCGCGACGGCCTCCTGGCCGATGTAGAGATGGAGAAACCCGCCGATCTTCTTCGCCTGATAGGCGCGCAGCGAGCGCTCCTCGAAACGGCGGATGCGCACCATCTGCCGGAAAAGTTCGATCTTGGCGTCGGCGGTGAGGCGGGCGTTGACGGGGGCGCGGCTGAAATCCTCCCGCTGGGCGGGTGCGGCGCCGGCCGGTTCGGCTGAGGTGCTGGTTTTCTTGGTCACGGAAGGTCTTGGAAAATGCGGAGCGAAAAATTGTTTGTCGCCCGGCGGTGAAATCAAGCGCGTTTCGGCCAATGACGCAGGCATGGCGGGACCTTTTCCCGGCCGGACGGCGCCGATTCCCGGGATTTTTGCCGGCCGGAGGCGATAGACTCGGCGCCGCCAGTCAGGCCCTTCGTCCCATGAAAACCGTCCCGTCTCCGTCCGCCTCGGCAGAACCGCACCGCCAATTGATCGAACTCTGGGCGGCCAACCTCGCGCTGCCCGACGTGAAGCTCGCGCCCTTCATGCCGGCGCGGCTCATCCCGCTTGATTGCCCGAAGACCGATCACGAAGGGGAGCGGGTGTTGCGCCTCATCGAGCGGGCGCAGGGCAAGCGCCTCGGCATCATCCTTTGAGGCGGCGTGGCCGGCTGGGTTACGTTGCCGGCGTGATTTCCTCGATCTCGACGTGGATGGGTTTGCCGGGGGCGCAGTCGGCGCGGAGGGAGACGAACCGATCGCGATAGCGGTCGTAGATCGGCCAGAGGGCGTTGCGATCGGTCTCCGGCAGCGGGATCGAGTCGATCTCGGCGCGTGTGAAGAAACCGAACTTGCCCTCGGAGATGTCCGGCGGCCGGGCCGTGAGCGGCTTTTTGCAGCGGAAAAGGAACATGAGCCAGTGCGACTGCCCCTCGTAGGCCTTTTCGGCGATCATCGCGAAAAGATGGAGATCCGCCGCCGTGACGATGTGGCCGGTTTCCTCATGGGTCTCGCGGATGGCGCATTCGAAGGGGGACTCGCCGTGCGCGGTTTCGAGCTTGCCGCCGATCGGCGACCACACGCCGAGGTTGGGGGCCTTGGCGCGGAGCAGGAGCAGGTGCTGCCCGGCGTGGTTTTCGAGGAAGACAAGGACGGCGAGTTTGTAAGAGAGGGGTGAGTTCGACATTGTTGAGCAGCGGCCGCACCCTCGTTGGTCATTCTGAGCGCAGCGAAGAATCCAACGGGACTTTCGCGGCGTGACGCGGGTGCGAGTATCCTGCTGGATTCTTCGCTGCGCTCAGAATGACAAGCAAAACAATCCGCCGCCGCGGAACCGGGCTTTCGGCGTGACGTCCCATCCGGGCGCTGTGACTTTGGGACCCTGCTGATGAAATTTCCAACATTCGCCTTGCTGGCCTGGCTGGTCGTGACGCCGTTGCTGGCGGTGCAGGATGTCGAGGTGGCGCTGGTGCGATTCTCCCCGAATGTCCGCGCGGCATCGGGCGCCAACTGGTTTGAGGCCGACGTGCAGCTCGAGGTGAAACCGCCGGCGAGCGCTCCCGGCCGGATGATTTCGCGGGTGCGGGTGGCGATCTTCCTGCAATTCGAGCTGCCGGCGGCGGCGGGGGCGGAACGGCGGAGCGAGTTCTACCGCGCCGAGGCCGAGTGCGTGGCCTTGGAGGCGGGGAGGGCGGATGTGCGCTTTTACCTGCCGCCGGAAATCGTGAAACGCGACCAGCTGCATGCCGACCCGCGTTGGTGGGGCGTGGAGGTGGCCGTCGCGAGCAAGCCGGTTCCGGCGGGGAAGGGCGCCTATTCCGCCACCCTGACGGCGGCGGATTCCCGGAAGAACTTTCTGACGCGCGCGGCGGCGGCCGCGGCGCCCAACGACGGGCTTCTGCAACCCCAGTTTTTGACCCCGTTTGTGCATGATTATCCCCGCGCGACTCCGACATTTGTGCGTCGCGAGGCGCGCTGAGGCGCCATCTAGAAATTCCGTAACGGAGATTGCACTTGCCGCGTCTCGCCCGTTCTGAAATCGCCTTTGTTTCCTCGTAATTATTATGCGTTCACCCCGTGTCCTAGCCGTTGACATCGGAGCTGGCCATGTCGCGGCCGGTGTTTTTTCCACGGGCGCATCGGGTCGGCTGGTCTTGCAGCAGTTTGCGATCGAGGTGCACAGCTCGGATCCGGCGCATGAGTCCCGTTGGGCGGTCGAACTGGCCCAATCGCTGGGCGCGTTGGGCTCGCGGGCCAAACTCGGCGGCGCGGCGGCCATCGCGGTGCCCGGCCATCTCGCGCTGAGCAAATTCATCAAAACGCCGTCGATCGCAAAGGAGAAGCGGCAGAAGATCGTGGCGTTCGAGGCCGCGGAGAACATCCCTTACCCGCTGGAAGAGGTCGTCTGGGATCATCTGGTGGTGGCGGACGACGGCTTCGACCTCGAGATCATGCTCGCGGCGGCGAAGTTCGAGGCGATGCAGACGCTGTGCGCGGCGACCGACGCCGCGGGCTTTCCGGCCGAGCACGCCGTGCCCGCCGGTCTCGCGCTCTGCCGCGCCTTCCGCTACAACTTCCCCGACGTGCATGAGAGCGTGATCGTGGCCAACATCGGGGCCCGATCGACGACGCTGCTGTTTCTGGAGGCCGGCCGGTTTTACATCCGCACGCTGTCCCTGGCCGGCAACGCCGTGACCATCGCGATCGCGGAGGAACTACGGATCGACTTCGCCTCCGCCGAGACGCTGAAGATCCAGGTGCTCTCCGGCCGGTCCGACCTTCCGGCGGGCTCGCCTTCGCGTGCGGCGGTCCATCGTGCGGCCACCCTGTTTGCCCAGAAACTTTCGCTGGAGATCACGCGCTCGGCCGTGAATCACCGGCGGCAATCCGGCGCGTCGGCCCCGGTCGCACTTTACCTGACGGGCGGCGGTTCGCTCATCGAGGAGTTGCCGGCGGTGGCGGCCGAGAAACTCAAGCTGCGGGTCGAGCGCTATCCGGCGCTGCAGCGGGTGGATCTGTCGGGCAATGTCCGGGCCGCCGGTGCCGAAAGCGCGGCGCATGTCCTGGCGGATCTGGTCGGTTTGGCGACCGGGCTCGTCGTGAAGAACGAGGCGGAGGCGAGCCTGCTCCCGCCGGCGGTCACCGAGGCCATCGAGTTCCGCAAACGCCAGCCTGTCTACGTGGCCGCCGCGGCGTTGTGCGCGCTGGCGCTGTTGCCACCGATCCTGTATTTCAACCACCTCGTCTCGGTCACCGACGCGCGGGTCCGGCAGGTGGACGAGCAGTTGATGCCACTGCGCCGCCTCCAGACGCGCAACGAGGACAACCTCCGCCAGATCGAAGACGCGAAGAAACAGATCGCGGCGCTCCAGGGGGCCTACGACACGAAATCGAACTGGATCAACTTCTTCACCGATCTGCAGAGCCGCCTCGTGAAGGTGGAAGACGTGTGGCTCGACAAAGTGCATATCGTCCGTCCGTCCCTCGCCGCCGGGGAGGAGGCCGCTCCGACGCCCCCACCGGCCGCCCCCGATGGGGCGCCCCCGGCCCCGGATGCACCGCCGAAGACCGAACCGCTGCGGCTGACCCTGAGCGGACGCTTGCTCGATGTGGCGAACCCCCAGTCGAAAGTGAGCACCGAGGCGCGGGAGCGCGTGAAGCAGTTGCTCGCCAGCTTCACGGGTTCGCAGTTCATCTCCTCGGTCGAAAACGAGCGGTTCGACAACAGCCAGAACGGCCTGCTGCGGTTCGACTTCACGCTGGTCATCAACCCCAAGAAAACCCTGTGAGCTCGCTGAAACGCTATCCGCTTTTCTCGACCGCGCTGGCCGCGATCACGGTGGTCGCCCTCGGCGAGGGCTGGATGATCTACGAACGCTGGTCCACGTCCCGGGAGACGGCCACCAAGCTCGGGCAGAAAACGGCCGAGCTGCACAACATGGCCAACCTCGCGCCGGCGCCGACCAAGGAGGTGGCCGCCGCCATCGAGGCCGACCTCGCCAAGGCGCAGCGAGCGCTCGCCACCATGCGCGGCGAACTCACCGGCCGCGGCCCGGCCGCCGAGCGCATGGCCGCCGCGAAGGTGCCCGCGGCGCGCACCGATGCGTTTTTCGACCTCGCCACCTTCGTCGAAAAGACCCGCGAGCAGGCGAAGAAATACGACGTGGAAGTGCGGCCCGAGGCGTCGCGCTTCGGCTTCGCGACCTACGCCAACGCCGGACCCGAGGTCGATCGCATCCCGCCGGTGTTCCATCAACGTCTCGTCGCGCAGTATCTGCTGGAGTCCTTGTTCGAGGCCAAGCCGCGGGCACTGCTCGGCGTGCAGCGCGAACGCACCTTCACCAGGAAGGAGCGCGAGGAGCGCGACGCGGCGGTCGCGGCGCTCAACGGCGCGCCGATCGATGCCACCATGACCCTGCCGGGATCGGCCGAGCCGGAGGGACCGGACTTTTTCGAACTCAGCCCGCAGGTCAGCGCGCGGGCCAGGGACTACCTCGATACGACGGCGTTTCGGATCACGTTTACCGGCCAGACGTCGGCGCTGCGGACTTTCCTCAACAGACTCGCTGGTTTCGAACTGCCCGTGCTCGTGCGCGAGGTCGAGGTCGATCCCGCGGCCGGCGAGGAGGCCGCCCCCGCCGCCGGTGACGATGAGACGCCCGCGCAACCGGCACCGGCGGCATCCGTGGTGTTGAGCGCCAAGCCCGCCGCGCCCAAGGCCCCGGCCAAACCGGCCACAGCCGCCCCGATCGTGGCGAAACCGTTGTCCAAGTTCACCGTGACGGTCGAATACGTCGTGCTCGTGGCGCCTGCTCCGGGTGCGGCTGAAGCCAAACCGAGCGAGGATTGATATGCACGCACCCGGACAAGACAAAGTCTACGCGGCGGCGGCCCTCGTCGCCGTCCTGGCCTCGGCCAGCGTGTTTGGCTTCAAGATCTGGAGCGACGGCCAGGCACCGTCCGGCCCGCCTCCGCGCGTGCAGCTCGCCGATGCGCCCTACAACCCGACGGCGGCGGATGTGGCGGTGGTCAAAGCCGAGATGTGGGCATCGCCGTCCTCGCAGTCCAAGGGCCGCGACTGGGTCTACGATGCGTTCACCCCGCCCGAGATTTTCTACAACGCCCGTTCCAAGCACTTCACGGTCAAGCCGCCGCTGGCCTCCAGCGACGAACCCCAGGAAGAGGCCTTCGGCGTCGAACTCGTGTCGGTGCGGCCGGAGCCCTTTCGCCTGCAGTTGATCGGCTTTTTCGGCGAGGGCGGCGAGGCCCGCGGGACGTTTGAAAACATCCTGAGCGGCGAGGTGTTCCTCGGCGCGGCCGGCCGCCGCGTGCCTAACCTCGGCCTGACGATCAAGAGCCTCGCGATCCAGACCGTCGACGTCACCATCCCCCAAAGCATGACCACCCGCCAGCGCGTCGCCACCGCGGTGGTGCGCGACGACAAGACCGGGCGCGAAGTGGTCCTCTCGCATCGCGAACGCCGCTTCACCGGCGGGCTCTCGGCCTTTGTGGCGCAGTCCGGACAAAGCACCACGCGCGAGGTCCGGGCCGGCGAGAGTTTCACGATTGGCGACGCGACCTACCGCGTGAACAAGATCCTCCTCACGCCTCCCTCGGTGGAGATCGTGAAAGAAGCCCCCTCCCTTGCCCAACCGGACCAGCGCACCCTCACGCCGCGCGAATCCGACGAACCCGCTCCCGCCGAACCGACCGCCCCGACCTTATAAATTTTCCGCAATGAAACACCGCCCCCTTCTCACGCCGCTTGCCGTCCTGTTTTCCGCCGCCTTGATCGGGCTGGCGATGCCGGCCGGGCGTGCGCTCGCCCAAAACCAGACCGATGCGAAAATCCGCCTGATGTCCGAGGCTCTGCGCGCCCGCGACGCTGGCGATCTGGACAAGGCGGAAAAAGTCCTCGCCGAGCTGACGGCGCTCGCGCCCAACGACCCCTCCGTGGCCCGCCTCAAGACCGAGCTCGAGGCGCAGCGCGCCGCTCTGTCCGAGGCCGCCCAGCGCGCCCAGGCCGCCGCCACCGCCCGCGCCGAGGAACAACGCCTCGCCGCCATCCGCGCCGAGGAGCAGCGGGCCGCCGCGGCCAAAGCGCCGCCCGCCGCCGCGCCCGTGATGGTCGACGTCAAGATTCCCGAACCCGGCCAGACGCCGCCCGCGCCGCCGCCGCCGGCCGGTCCCACCCCGGAACCGGAAGCCGAGGCCCTCGCCCGTGCCGAGTCGGCCCGCCTGACCAATCTCATGGTCGGCGCGCAGACGATGCTCGCCACCGCCCGCACGCAGGTCAGCGCCGGCAAGTCCGACGACGCCATCGCGACTGTCGATGCCGCGCTCGCCTCGCTCCCGTCGAATCCGCTCACGCAGAAACTCATCGCCGACCTCAAAAAGGAGAAAGCCTCGGCCCTGCTCGACAAGTCGCAGGCGCTCCTCCGGAGAGGTGACACCGACGGCGCCCGCGCCGCTCTCGCCGCCTACAACGATCTCGCGCCCGGCGATGCCCGCACGGCCGGCGTCGCGCAGAAAATCACCGCCGCCGCGACCACCAAGGCCGTGGCCGGCGCCGATTCCGCGTTCGCCAACGAGCGCGCCGCCACCACCCAGCTCGTCGCGAAAGCCCGCGCCCAGTATCTCGCCGGCGACATCGATGGCGCCCAGGCGACCTTCCGCGAGATCGAGGCCAAGGAGCCCGACAACACCGTCGCCAAGGGATTTCTCCTGCGTATCGCCAACGAGAAGGCCGAGACCGGCGCCCTCAATCGCGAGAAAACGCGCGCCCAGCTCCTCGAAGAAGTCGCCAAGGGCTGGCAACGCCCCGGCATCTACCAGGAGCGTGCCCGCGGCACCGATCAGGCCGCCGCCGTCGCCCCGCTCGCGAAGAAACTCACCGACATCATCCTCCCGAGCGTGAGCTTCACCCGGGCCGAGATCGGCCAGGTCGTGACGGCGCTCAGCGCGGCCTCCGAGGAATTCGACGTCACCGGCACCGGGCCGAAGGGCGTCAACATCGTGCTGCTCGATCCGAGCAACAAGAACCCCACCGTCACGATCTCGCTGCGCAACTCCTCGCTCAAACGCGTGCTCGATTTCGTCACCGAGGCGGTCGGCTATCAGTTCGAAGTGCAGGCTGACGCCGTGGTCGTCCGCCCCGGCGGCGAGACCTCCACGCTCGACACCGCGTTCTTCCCGATCACGCGTGCGACGGTGCTCCGCATGACCGGCGTTTCCGGCCCGCCCTCCGGCCCGGCCGCGGGCGGCCCGGCTGGCCGCTCCGATCCCTACGCCGCCGGTGGCGGCGCGGGTGGGGGAGGCCCCGAAGGCGGCGCCTCCAGCGGCGAGGCCGCGGGCATGAAGGCGTTTCTCCAGCAGGCCGGCGTCAGCTTCACCGTCGAGGGCACGTCCCTGGCCTACGACGGCTCCGCGATCATCGTCACGCAGACCGGGCGCAACATGGAACGCATCCGCAACATCCTCGCCCGCTACAACGACGTGCGTCAGGTCGAGATCGAGTCGAAGTTCATGGAAGTCCAGGAGGGCGCCCTCGAGGAACTCGGCGTCACGTGGAACATGTCCCGCCGCGGTGTGCCGCAGATCAATCCCACCACCGGCGCCCCGGTGCTCGACTCCAACGGCCGCCAGGTCTTCGTCCCGCAGGAAACCTACACCTCCGCCGGCGTCACCCGCTCGCTCGCGACCGGTTTCCCCAGCACCTCCAACTCCACCGCGATCAACATCCGCGACCTCGCCAACACCGCCAACGACATCGCCATCCCGGTCGCCCCCACGCAGATCCCCGGCGGCGTGCAGCTCGCCGCCACCGCCGCCGCCCTCGGCAACATCACCGGCTTCGTCGGTGAGTTCGACGTGAGCGCCGTCGTGCGCGCCCTCTCGCAGAAACAGGGCACCGACCTCCTCAGCTCGCCCAAGATCACCGTCCTCTCCGGCAACCCCGCCAACATCACCGTCGCCCAGGAACTCCGCTACCCGCAGAGCTACGGCGAAATCCAGAGCCAGGTCGGCTCAGGCGCCGCCGCCGGCGCGACCGGCATCAGCGCCGCGGGCGTCACGATCACCGCCGGCACCCCGCAGGAATTCACCTCCCGCAACGTCGGCGTCGAACTCAAGGTCACCCCCACCGTCGAGGAGGACGACTACTCCATCAGCCTCGACCTCAACCCCAAGGTCACCGAATTCGAAGGCTTCGTCGAATACGGCGGACCCAGCGTCGCCATCTCCTCCGGCGTCACCGTCACCGTGCCGCCCGGCTTCTACCAGCCGATCTTCTCCGTCCGCGACATCACGACGAAAGTCACGATCTGGGACGGCGCCACGCTCGTCATGGGCGGCCTCACCCGCGAGGAAGTGAAGAAAGTCGACGACAAGGTGCCCTTCTTCGGCGACCTCCCGATCATCGGCCGGCTCTTCCGCTCGAAGGGCCAGAGCGCGCAGAAGCGCAACCTGCTCATCTTCGTGACCGCCAACCTCGTCAGTCCCGGCGGCTCGCCGAAGAAGCAGAGTTTGAAGAGCACCCCGGCCAACTCGCTCTTCCAGAACCCGACCATCGTCACCCCCGCCAGCGCCGAACCCCGCACCCGCAGCGGTGACAAATAAGCCAACGTGAGAAGCACCTCCGTCATGAAAAACCTTTTCAGGCGAACTCTGCTGCGCGGCGGCCTGCTCGCCGCGCTGGTGGCGCCCGCGGTCTTCGCGGCGCTGCCGCAGAGCGTCACCATCACCGCGCCGGCGGCCAACGCCAATGTGTCGGTGGCCTCCACGAGTCCCTCGATCACCTTCACGGCCAACGCGGTTTCCAGCTCGAGCACCACCGCGACGATTTCGTCGATCGATTTCCGCGTCAACGGCGTGTCGATCGGTTCCTTGGTGGGCGGCACCGCTAACACCACGCAGACCATTCAATGGCAGCCCACGGCGACCGGCACCTACACGTTGACGGCGATCGCCGCCGACAGCAGCGCGAGCAGCGGCAACACCCTCACGTCCTCGCCGGTCACCGTCACGGTCACCTCGACGCGTTTTGCGACCGTCGTCGCCCCGTCCGCCAACTCCACCGTCACGCAGAATTCCCAGATCGTCCTGCGCTCCACGGCTTCGATGTCCGACGGCATCGTGCAGAAGGTCGAATTCATCCTCGATCCCACCGGCGCCGCCACCGTCGTCGGCACGGCGACGACCTCGCCCTACAACGCCGCCTACACGGTCAACGCGACCGTAGGTGCCCACACGATCCTCGCCCGCGCGACGGCTTCGGACGGCACCACCACGTTCGACTCCGCAACCGTCAGCTTCAACGTCGTCGCCCCCGTGGGCACCGCGCCGACCGTCTCGATCTCCGCGCCGTCCAATAATTCGTTCGTCGCGACCGGCGCGGCCACCACGATCACGGCGACCGCCGCCTCCACCAACACGGGCGGCTTTATCCAGTCGGTCACGTTTTACGCCGACGGCGAGCCGATCAGCACGGACACCACCGCACCGTTCTCGGCGTCGTGGACGCCCACCACCGCCAAGGCCTACTCGATCCGCGCGCTCGCCACCGATGACAAGGGCAACACCACGTTGTCCAGCGCCGTGACCGTCACGGCTTCCGCATCGCTGCCGACGGTCTCGATCACCTCGCCGGCCAACAACTCCAGCGCCACGGTCAACGCCGCGACAACGATCACCGCGACGGCCACTGCGAGCACCGGCGCCACGGTGACGCAGGTCGCATTCTTCGCCAACGGAACGGCCGTCAACCCCGCCGCCACCACGGCGCCTTATTCGGTCTCGTGGACTCCGGCCACCACCGGCGCGTTTTCGCTGACGGCTCAGGTGACGGACTCCGCCAATGTCGTTGCGACCTCTTCGGCGGTGACCGTGAACGTCCAGTCCGCCGTGCCCGCGGTGTCGATCACGGCGCCGACGGCCGGGACCACGACGACCGTGGGCACCGCGACCACCGTCTCGGCAACCGCCACGGCCAGCACCGGTCTTTCCATTACCCAGGTCGAGTTCTTTGCAAACGGTGTGTCCATCGCCGTCGACACGACGATTCCCTATTCCGTCGTCTGGACGCCGTCCTCGGCGGGTGCGGTCAATCTCACTGCCGTCGCCACGCAGACCGGTAGCGTCACCACCACATCGGCCGCCGTGGCCGTCACGGTCAACGGTGCCGCCCCGACGATTGCGATCACGTCTCCGGCGGCCGCAGCCTCGGTGCCCGTCAACACGGCTACGACCATCACGGCCACGGCCACGGCCAGCACTGGCGCGACCATCTCGCAGGTCGTGTTCTTCGCCGCGGGCGTGCAAATCGGTTCGGCGGTAACCACCGCTCCCTATTCGATCGCGTGGACGCCCTCCGCGACCGGAGTGGTGTCCCTGACCGCCCGCGTCACTGACTCTACCGGCCAGTCCGTCACGTCGTCCGCCGTCAGTGTTACTGTCGCCACTGCGGTGCCCACGGTATCGCTCACCGCGCCTGCCGCCGGCGCCAACATCGGCCTCGGCGCGGCCACGACACTGACCGCCACGGCCGCCGCAACCGGCGGCGCGACGGTGAGCCGTGTCGATTTCCTCGCTGGCGCGACGACCATCGCCACCGTTTTGACCGCGCCCTACACGACGACCTGGACGCCGACGGTCACCGGTATCACGGCGCTGACGGCGCGGGTCACCGATTCAAACGGCACCACCGTCACCTCCTCGGCCGTCAACGTGAACGTGCTCGGCCCGACTGTGGCGCTGACCGCCCCGGCCAACTTGGCGATCGTGGCCACCAACTCTTCGGTGAGCCTCACCGCCACGGCCTCCGCCGTCGCACCGGCGACAGTCTCGCGGGTGGATTTCTTTGCGGGCTCGACGTTGGTCGGCTCCGCGACGAGTGCGCCCTACACGATCACTTGGACGGCTTCCCCTTCTGGCTCGGTTTCAATTACCGCCCGCGTGGTCGACTCAAACGGGATCGCCGTCACCTCCAGTTCCGTCACCGTCACGGTCTCCACCTCGGCCCCGACGGTCACGCTCACGGCGCCAGCTTCTGGTGCTAACGTCACCCTTGGCGCTTCGACAACTCTTACCGCCACGGCCGCCGCCACTGGTGGTGCAACGGTGAGCCGCGTCGATTTCCTGGCCGGCACGACGACGATCGCCACTGTTTTGACCGCCCCCTACACGACGACTTGGACGCCGAGCGCCACCGGAATCACGGCGCTCACGGCCCGAGTCACGGATTCCAACGGCACGGTCGTCACCTCATCGGCGGTCAACGTCAATGTGCTCGGTCCGACCGTGACGCTCACCAGTCCCGCCAATCTCGCGGTGCTCACCGTCAACTCGGCGACGAATCTGACCGCAACCGCCTCGGCGATTGCGCCGGCCACGGTGAGCCGGGTGGATTTCTTTGCGGGCAGCACATTGGTCGGTTCGGCGAACGCCTCGCCGTATACGGTGTCGTGGACGCCGACGTCGGCGGGTTCGTTTTCGCTCACAGCCCGCGTCGTCGATTCCAACGGCATCGCGACGACCTCTACCGCGGTTGCCGTCACCGTCGGCAGTGGTCCCACGGTCGCTCTCACTGCTCCAATCAACGGAGCCACCGTTTCCGGCGGCACCAGCGTAACGCTCACTGCGATCGCGAACACGTCTGGCTCGGCCACGATCACCAAAGTCGAGTTTCTCGTTGGCGGTTCACTCGTGGGAACCGCTACCACATCGCCCTACACCTTCAGCTGGACCGCGCCCAGCACGGCCGGCACATCCTCGATCACGGCCCGCGCCGTTGACTCGGTCGGCAACAGCACCACCTCCAGCGCGGTCTCCGTGACGGTGGGCACATCACCGGTTCCGGCGGTCACTGTCACGGCGCCGACCGCGGGTGCCAGCGTCATCCTCGGATCGAACGTCACCGTCACAGCCGGTGCGAGCGCCACCGCGCCTGCGACCGTCGCTCGCGTCGAGTTCTACGCCGACGGCACCTTGTTCAACATCGATTTCACCGCTCCGTATTCGGTGAACTACGTTCCGTCGCAACTCGGCTTCCTCACCTTCACCGCCAAGGTCATCGACTCCGCGGGCAACGGCATCACCAGCTCCGCCGTCACCGTCAACGTCACCCAGTCCAATCCCGCCGCCGTCACGCTCGCGGCGGTGCCCACGTCCCTCGTCATCCCGGTCGGTTCCTCCCGCCTGCTCAACACCACCACCACCACCGACGGCGCCGTCACCAAGGTCGAATTCTACCTCGACGGCACCCTGTTCGAGACCGACACCACCACGCCGTTCAGCATCACGTTCACCGCCCCCAATCTGGTCGGGCCGCACTCGCTGACGGCTCGCATGTATGACACCCTCGGTCAGGTCGCGACGTCGAACCCGCTCGCGATCAACATCACCGCCGCCAACGGCAGCCCGCCGCTGGCCGGCATCTCGGCGCCAGCCTCCGGGGCGTTCCTCGCGGCGGGCTCCACGACGACGATTTCCGGCGTGGCCACCGACCCCGACGGCACGGTCAGCACGGTGCAGGTCTTCGTCAACGGCGTCTCGCTCGGCAACGCCACGCTCGGCACCGGCGGCACCTGGTTCGTCAACTGGACGCCCACCGTCATCGGCACCGCCTCGATCATCGCGGTCGCCACCGATGATCGCGGCAACAACGCCGCCTCGCCGGCGCTCTCCGTCAACGTGACCGACACCAGCGCCCCCGTCATTTCGGTCTCGGCGACGCCCGGCAGCACCACGCTCCCGAGCGGCGCCACCCGCAATCTCCTCGCCACGGTCACGCCCGCCACCGGACGGGCCATCGTGCGCGTCGAGTTTTTCGTCAACGGCACCAAGGTCAGCGAAAAGACCGCGGCCCCCTACAGCTATCGGTTCGCCGCCCCCGCCGCCACCGGCACGTATGTCGTCTCGGCCCGCGCCACCGATAACACCGCGCTCGCCCGCGATACCGCGGTGACGTTTACGGTCATTCCGCCCGTCGGCCAGCCGCCCACCGTCAACCTCCTCACCCCGACGAACAACACGAGCATCACGCTCGCCAACCCGACGCCGCCCCTCAACCTCGCCGCCTCGGCGCTCGCCGCCACCGGCGGTTCCATCAATTCGGTCCAGTTCTACCAGAACGGCGTGCCCGTCGGTGGCGCCATTTCGCCGCCGACGACGTTTACGACGACGTTCACGCCCACCGCGCCGGGCAACTACGTGTTCGATGCGATCGCCACCGATGACCGCGGCAACACCACGGTGTCCAACTCCTCGACCGTCACCGCCGCGTTCGGCACGCCCACGGTTGCGATCACCTCGCCGAATCCGAACGCCACCACGCGTCTCACGCCCAACGTGCCCGTGACCATCTCCGCCTCCGCCCAGGGCGGCAGCGGCGCCGCGGTCCTCCTCGTGGAGTTCCTGCTCGACGATGTGCAGATCGGCACCCGCACCATCGGCGTGACCACCGGCCTCAACACGATCTATTCCTTCTCGTGGACGCCGACCACCGCCCAGCTCGGCGCGCACAAACTCACCGCGCGGGTGACGGACACCAACTCGCTCACCGCCACCTCGCCCATCGCGGCCAATATCAACATCGCCACGATCACGGGCACCCCGCCGGCGATCTCGATCGCCTCGCCGGGGAACGGTGCGAACATCCAGAGCGTGTCGACGGTGAACTTCATCGCCAACGCCTTCGCCAGCGGCGCCAACAACAACATCACCAGCGTCGAATTTTTCCTCAACGATGTCAGCACCGGCACCGCGGCCCGCGAGCAGACGACCAACCTCTACCGGTTGTCCTATAGCTTTGCCGCCTACGATTTTTCCAACGTCACGCCCGACTCCAGCGGTCGATACCCGCTCACCCTCTACGCCATCGCGAAGGACACCAACGGTAACCAGACCCTTTCCTCCACGATCAACCTGTTTATCAACACCGCGCAGAGCCTCGCGCCCAGCGTCACGCTGCAAGCCCTCGGCGGCGGCATCGGCGGGACCAACACCGTCACGCAGGGCACCGCCTTTTTCATGGGCGCGATCCCGACCGACCCGGACGGCACCGTGACCGCCCTCCAGCTCTTCGCCAACGGCGCGGCCTCCGGCGGCGCGATCGGCAGCCCCAGCCCCCTCGGCACCGTCGTCACGTTCACGCCATCCGCGGCCGGCCGCTACAACCTCTTCGTGGTCGCCACCGACGACACCGGCAACACCGCCGTCTCCTCGCCCGCGATCGTCCTCAACGTGACCGCGATCAACCCGCCCACGACCGCCATCACGCGGCCCGGCGACAACAGCACCGTCACCACGGTCAACGCCCCCGTCTTCCTCGAAGGCACGGCCAGCGGCTCCGATCCGACCCAGATTCCGACCCTCCAATTCCTCGTCACCGCGAGCACCGGCGCGCGCGCGGCGACGATCACCGGCTCCCGCATCGGCACCACGAGCACCTATCGCGCGATCTGGACGCCCAACACCGCCGACACCTACACCATCACCACCCAGGCCAGCGTCGGTTCCGCCCAGGCCAACAGCACCGCCTCCCGGCGCGTCGTCGTGAACAACGTCGTCGGCATCGCCCCGGTGATCTCCGGCATCAGCTTCAACCCGAGCCAGACCACCTTCACCTCGGCCTCGACCGCCAACTTCAGCGTGACCGCCACCGACGCCGATGGCGCCGTGCAAAGCGTTGAGTTTTTCCTCAACCGCAACAGCATCGGCCAGGCTGTGCGCGACCAGTTGACCAACGTCTGGCGCCTCTCGGGCAGCTTCGCCGGCCTCACCGTCAACACCAGCTACGAGTTGGTCGCGATCGCCAGCGACTCCTCCGGCAACGTCACCGCGTCCAGCACGACCAACATCTCCGTGTCCAATGCGACCAGCGCGCCGCCCTCGCTCTCGATCGTGGCCACGCCGGGCACCGTCGCGTTCAGCCAGGCCGCCCAGTTGACGGCCCTCGCGAGCGATCCGGACGGCGCGGTCAGTTCGGTGCAGTATTTCGTCAACGGCTCCAGCGTCGGCACCAGCTCCAACGCGAGCAGCAGTTACCAGGTCAACTGGACCTCGTCCACCTCCGGCACCTTCAACGTTTACGCGCTCGCCACCGATAACACGGGCAACACCGCGATCTCGCCCACCGTGCAGGTCACCGTGAAGCGCAACAACCCGATCCTCGATAACGACGCCTTCGTCCTTCAGACCTTCCAGGACATCGTCGCTCGCTCGCCCAACTCCGCCGAACTCACCCTCTACGGCGGGATGATCTCGTCCGGCGCCCTCACGCGCGCCGGCCTCATCAACACGCTGCTCCAGACCACCGCCACCAACACCGCCTTCACGCAGACCGTCAACGCCCTCGCCACCTATTACGTCATCATGGGCCAGTGGCCGACGACCGCGAATTACACCACGATCTTCAACCTCCGCGGCTCGACCTCCAACGTCGCGGGCAACGTCATCGCCTCCTCCGACTACATCCTGCGCTACCCCGAGCGCGTCACGCCCACCGTCGCCCTGCTCAACAACCCCCTCAGCGCGATCCCCGTGAAGACCTTCCTCGACCGCCTGTGGACCAACGCCGGCGCCCGCCCCGACAACGTCGACGTCGATCTCATCCGGTTCATGAACAACAACAACTCGGCGACCAACACGCTGGGCCGCGGCTACAACGTCGTCGGGCTGCCCACCGCGATCGCCGAGTTCGTGACCAACACCAACGCCAGCAACACCGCGCTCTTCAACTCCGCCCGCGCCGCCGCGATGTTCTTCATGCTCTCCAAGCCGCAGGTGCTGGCCGACACCACCAACGCCCTCGCCGGCAGCATGAACGTCGCGCAGCTGACCGCGCGGATCACCACTCTGGCGCCGCAGGTCGTCGCCACCGACCTGACTCCGGTCGCCGAGACTTGCATCACCGACGTCCTCTACAGCTACCGCTACGTCACGATCACGAAGCACCCGCAGCCGCTCACGGTCAACGCCCGCTCGGGCGCGATCTTCTCGGTCGAGGCCTCCGGCCAGCCGCCGCTGTCCTATCGCTGGCTCCTGAACGGTGCACCCATCGCCGGCAACACCACCGCCCTGACCCCGCGGCTCACCGTCACCAATGTCGACGGCACCAAGACCGGCACCTATTCCGTCGCTGTCACGTCCGGGGCCAACGTCTCCGCCACGAGCGATCCCGCGGTGCTGCAGTTGACCACCACGCCCACCCGCGTCGCCAACCTTTCCACCCGCGGCGTCACAAATGCCGGCGGCCAGTATCTCATCGGTGGGTTTGTGGTGAGTGGCACCGGTAATCAGACCCGCCAGATGCTCATCCGCGTCGTCGGCCC
Source organism: Verrucomicrobiota bacterium (assembly GCA_016235555.1). Lineage (GTDB taxonomy): Bacteria > Verrucomicrobiota > Verrucomicrobiia > Opitutales > Opitutaceae > JACRKC01. The sequence goes on along the minus strand of JACRKC010000055.1, from coordinate 40,770 downwards.
CACGCTGGCGGCGGGCGGCGTCGCCGGCTTCCTCGCCGATCCGCGCCTCGAAGTTTACTCCGCGGCCAACCGCAACGCACCGATTCTGGTGACCGACAACTGGGGCAGCCAGACCGGCGGCCAGCAGGCCGTCAACGCGATCCAGCAGGCGGCGCAGCGGGTGGGGGCCTTCCAGTTGCCCAACAACTCCCTCGACGCCGCGGTGCTCGCGACCCTCACGCCCGGCCTCTACACCGTCCAGGCCCAGGCGCAGGCCAACGTCACCACGCCCGGCATCGTCCTCATCGAGGCCTACGACGTCACCCCGAACGTCACGCTCACGACCCCGAAGCCGGTCAACGTGTCCACGCGCGGACCCGTCGGCACCGGGGCCAGCGTGATGATCGCCGGCTTCGTGATCGATGGCGCCGCGTCGCGCCGCATCCTCATCCGCGGCGCCGGCCCGACGCTCGCGCAGTTTGCCGTGCCCGGCGTGCTGGCCGATCCGCAGCTGGAGTTGTTCAATTCGGCCGGTGTCTCCCTCGTCAAGAACGACAACTGGGCCGCCGGCGACGACGCCGCGCAGATCGCCGCCGCCTCCACGGCGGCCGGGGCCTTCCCGCTGGGCAATGCCAGCCGCGATTCCGCGATGCTGCTGATGCTGGCGCCGGGCGCTTACACGGTTCACCTCAGCGGCGTGAACAACACGACCGGCGTCGCCATCGTCGAAGTCTACGACGTCGATCCGTAAGGGCTGACAACGTGGACGAGGCGCCCCGCCTCGTTGGCCTGACGAAAGGTGAGGCGCACACCGTCGCGTGCGCCATTGCCGGGTCCACGGCTTTCCGGTTTGAATGCACCAATTGTTCCCGCGCAGGCCAGCGCGCTGGCGCGCGCCAAACCGCGCAGGCCAGCGAGCTGACCTACAGCTACGAAAGAGTGTAATACCAATGGCTGTTGATATTTGGGACGTCAGCCGTAGGTCGGGCTTTACGCCCGACATCGTCCGACCGCAGGCGTCGGGGATAAACCCCGACCTACCCACGCGACCCAATAGTCCATTCTTCAGCAGCCGTTGGTATAACTCAAACTGAGGTCAGTTCCGAAGGCCTTGGCTGTAGCGGCGGTCTACGACCGCCGACGAACCGCCAGCCGTGCTTCGACGGCAGTCGGTCATAGACCGCCGCGACAAATCGCTGGCCTCAGTTTGAGTCACACCCGTTACGAAACCAAACCGGAAAGCCGTGTTACCGGATCCGGTCGCCCGTGTTTGTCGTTGCGAGCCGCCTGACGACGACGTGTCCTCCCTTGCCCTCCGGATCGCGGAGGATGCAATCGAATCACCCGCTCCCATGTCCAAGTGGCTCCTCGTTGACGGCTTCAATCTGATCTATCGCTGCTATTTCGCGCTCCCGGAGCTGACGCGCGCCGACGGCTTCCCGACCGGTGCGCTGCACGGCTGGGTCAAAGGCCTCTGGAAACTCGCCGACCAGGAAAAGCCTGAGGCGACCCTCGTTTTTTTTGATCTTGGCGGCGCGCAGGACCGGTTGGCGCTGCACCCGGAATACAAGGCCCAGCGCGCCGAGATGCCCGAGGCGCTGCGTCAGCAGATTGAACCGGTCAAAGCGCTCACCCGCGCCATGGGACTGGTCGGCATCGAGCAGCACGGCGTCGAAAGCGACGACCTGCTCGCCTCGCAGGCCGTGGCTTTCGCGCGTGCCGGACACGACGTGCTGATCGTCAGCTCCGACAAGGATTTTGCGCAGGTCGTGGATGACCGGATCAAGATCATGCTCCCGCCGCCGTCGGCCAATCCGAAGCTCGGCTGGCGCCTCCTCGATGCGGCGGGCGTGGCGGAGAAATTCGGCGTGCCGCCCACGCAGATCGCGGACTACCTCGCGCTCATCGGCGACACCTCGGACAACATTCCCGGCATCGACGGCGTCGGCCCGAAGACCGCCGCGAAATGGCTCGCCGAGTTCAAGACGCTCGAAGGCGTGATCGCCCACGCGGCTGGATTGAAGCCGGACCGGTTTCGCGCAGCCGTCGCCGCCGACGCCGATCGTCTGCGCCTGAACCTGCGTCTCACCACGCTCAACCTTGCGCTGCCCACCGTGCCAGCCGAGAAACCGGCGGCGAATCCCCCGGAGTTGTTCCGGTTGCTGGAATCGTTCGAAATGCGCGGCACGCTCGTCGAGGCCCGCCAGCGCTACGGCCAGCCGGAGTTGTTCTGAGGCGTGGCAGGGGCTTTCCAGCCCGTGGGCCTTTTGGACGCAGGCTCGGGGATTTGTAGGGCGGGGTCGTCGAACCCCGCCGATTTTCCACTGCCACCATGCGGCCGAGTTCGGCCATCCCGCCCCACCGGGGAAAATCCGCGTCCGCCGGGCGTTTGGTAATACCAGTTACGGTGCGTTTTTGAGACTGTAGGCCCGGCCGGTGGCCGGGCAGCCCGCCCACCGGGCGGGCCGACAAGATCAGGAGTCTCAAAGCGCGCCGTAACTGGTATAAGACTTATCGCCCTTCCTTCGATACGCCTTTTGGGTCGAAGATGTAGCCGATGCCATGCACGGTGCGGAACGCGTTCAAGTCGAGCCCGTGCGCCGAAAACAGCTCGCGCACTTTCACGATATATTGGTCGAGCGAACGGCTCTTCACGTCGGCGTGGATGCCCCACACGGAATGGATGAGCGCCTTGCGCGTGATCACCTGGCCGGCATGCGCATTGAGGTAGGCGAGGATGCCGAGTTCCTTCCGCCCCAGCTTCAAGGTCACGTCATCCGCGAAGGAAATCTCCAGCCGCTCGGGCGTGATCCGCGCCCCGCAGAAGTCGAACGGCTCGTCGCTGATGCGCACGTTCTTCGTCACGTTGAGATCCGCCTTGTTCTCGGTGCGCCGCAGCACGGCGCGGATGCGCGCGGTGAGTTCGGCATAGCTGAACGGCTTCGTCACGTAGTCGTCGCCCCCCATGTCGAGGCCTTTGACCTTGCTCGTCTCCTCGATGCTGCCCGTGAGAAAAATCACCGGCACGCCGACGTCGGCTTTCTTGAGGTCCTCCAGCAGCGAAAAACCCGATTGGTCGGGCAGCGTGATGTCGAGCAGGAGCAGGTTGGCGTAGTTTTTCCTGAGGAAGCGGAACGCGTGGGCGGCGCGGTTGCAGATCTGCGTGTTCATCCCGGCGCGTTCGAGGTGCTGCGCGATGAGCGCGGCGAGTTCCACTTCATCCTCGACGATGACGATGAGCGGCTTCGGTTCGGCGCGGGTGGGGGTGGCGGTGGGCATGAACGACTGCGCCCGTGTTTTGCAGTTGGCGGAAGGTGATGTCAACCTGCGCGAAAATTGCTTGAAGCGCCCTGCGTCGCGGTGTGCTTTGGCCCCGTGTCTGACCGCGCGCCACTCCTGATGCTCGGCCTGCCCAAGGGCAGCCTCGAGGAATCCACCAAGAATCTCTTCGCCAAAGCCGGCTGGAAGATCACGACCAGCTCCCGCAGCTATCGGCCCTCCATCGATGACCCCGAACTCGACGGCCGCTTCATCCGCGCCCAGGAGGTCAGCCGCTATGTCGAACACGGCTTCTTCGACTGCGGCCTCACCGGGCACGACTGGGTGCTCGAAAACCAGTCGGATGTCGTCGATGTCTGCGACTTGATCTACAGCAAGGCGTCGACGCAGAAGTCCCGCTGGGTGCTCTGTGTGCCCGAGGCCTCGCCGGTCAAATCGGCCGCCGACCTTGCCGGCAAACGCGTCGCCACCGAGTTGATCCAGACCACGAAGCGCTTCTTCGAACAGAAGGGCGTGAAGGTCGACGTCGAGTTCTCCTGGGGGGCCACCGAGGTGAAGGTGCCCGACCTCGTCGACGCCATCGTCGACATCACCGAGACCGGCAGTTCGCTGCGTGCGAACAAACTGCGGATCGTCGAGACGCTGCTCGAGACCAACACGAAGCTCATCGCCAACAAGGCGAGCTGGGCCAATCCTGCGAAGCGCAAGAAAATCGAGACCATCGCGCTGCTCCTGCGCGGAGCGCTCGAGGCCGAGAGCAAGGTCGGCTTGAAGATGAATCTGCCGAAAAAATCGCTCGAGGCCGTCGTGCAGGCGCTGCCCGCCCTGCGCAATCCGACCATCTCACCGCTGAGTTCCCCCGACTGGATCGCGCTCGAAACCATCATCGACGAGAGCGTCTGCCGCGAAATCATCCCGCAGCTCAAGGCGCTCGGCGCCGAGGGTATCGTCGAATATCCGCTGAACAAGGTCGTGTATTGAGGTGGAGCGCGTTGCCCCCAACGCGCTGTGATCGCCGTGAAAGTCACGCTCGCCCTCCTGCAGCACGCCTGCGCCGCCGATCCCGCCGCGAATCTCGCGAAAGCGCTCGCGCTTGCGGAGCGGGCCGCGAAAAAGGGCGCCAACCTCGTCTGCACGCAGGAGCTCTTCCGCTCGCCGTATTTCTGCCAGAGCGAGGAGCACGCGAATTTCGCGCTCGCCGAGCCGATTCCCGGTCCCAGCACGGACGCGTTTCAGGCGCTCGCCAAAAAACACGGTGTGGTCGTGATCGCGTCGCTGTTTGAGAAGCGCTCCGCCGGCCTCTACCACAACACCGCCGTGATCATCGATGCCGACGGCCGTCTGCTCGGTCGCTACCGGAAGATGCACATCCCGGACGATCCGCTCTACTACGAGAAATTCTATTTCACGCCCGGCGACACCGGCTTTCGCGCGTGGCAGACGGCCTTCGGCAAAATCGGGGTCCTCATCTGTTGGGATCAGTGGTTTCCCGAGGGCGCGCGACTCACGGCGCTCCAAGGCGCGGAGATTCTTCTCTATCCGACCGCCATCGGCTGGCACCCGAAGGAAAAGCGGGCGCACGGCGCGAAGCAGCACAGTGCGTGGGAAACAATCCAACGCGCCCATGCCGTCGCCAATGGCTGCTACGTCGCCGTCGCCAATCGCATCGGCCGCGAGCGCCCGGTCGGTGGCGACGGCCTCGAGTTCTGGGGGCGGAGTTTCGTGGCCGGCACGAGCGGTGAACTGCTCGCGAAGGCAAGCACCAGCCGCGAGGAGATCCTGCTTGCGACACTCGATTTGGGCCACGTCGATGCCACGCGCACGCACTGGCCCTTTCTGCGCGACCGCCGGATCGACGCCTACGGCGACCTGACCAAGCGGTTCATCGATCAGGAATTGCGCCGCGCGATTCCTTAAGCCCGCTGCGCGGGCCCCGGCCGAAGAAAAATCAGTGCCACTGAAACCCTCCATTGCATTCCCGCGACGCGCAGCGTCGCCTGACGAAATCGGTTTCCGATTTCCTGCCGAATGGGAGCCGCAGGAGGCGATCTGGCTCTCCTGGCCGCATCGACGCGCGACGTGGCCGGGTAATTTCCGGCTCATCCCGGGGAAGTTCGCCGAAATCGTCGCGCGCATTTCGCGTTTCGAACGGGTGCGCATCAATTGCGGCGCGAAGCTCCAGCCACGCGCCCAGACGCTGTGTGCGCGAGCGGGGGCCGATCTCGCGCGCGTCGAATTTTTCACCCACCCGACCAACGACGCGTGGTGCCGCGACCACGGTCCGATCTTCGTGAAGAACGACCGCACCCGGGAAGTCGCGGTGACCGACTGGACCTACAACGCGTGGGGCGGCAAATATCCTCCCTATGGTGCCGACAACGCCATCCCCCGACGCATTGCGGCGAAACTCCAGCTGCGGCGTTTCACCCGCGCGATGGTGCTCGAAGGCGGGTCGATCGACGTGAACGGGGCGGGGGATCTGCTCACCACCGAGTCGTGCCTGCTCAATCCGAATCGCAATCCGACGCTCACCAAGCCCGGGATCGAACGCGCGTTGCGGGAGATGCTCGGCGTGAGGCGCGTGCACTGGCTGGGCGACGGCATCGCGGGAGACGACACCGACGGTCATATCGACGACTTGAGCCGCTTTTTTGCGACCGATGGCATCGTGACCGCAGTCGAACCGAATTCGCGTGACGCGAATTACGGTGCGCTTCGGGCAAACCGGGAGCGCCTGGCGAGCTTACGCGGCGCTGATGGGAAACGCTTTCGGATCGTCGAGCTGCCCATGCCGCGGGCTTGTCATGGCGCCGGTCAGCGGCTGCCGGCGAGCTACGCGAATTTTCTGATCATCAACGCGGCCGTGCTCGTGCCCACCTTCCGCCAGCCGCGCCGCGATGCCGGGGCGTGCGAGGTGCTCGGCGGCTGCTTCCCCGGTCGTGAGATTGTGCCGGTCGATTGCAGCGACTTGATCCGGGGCCTCGGCACCCTGCACTGTATTTCGCAACAACAACCCGCCTGATCCACACCGTCATGTCTCGCGCCGCCGCCGTCCTTTCGCTGCTGTTCACCTTCCTCGGCCTCGCTGGCTGCGAAGCGGTTTCGTCGGGAGTCCGCGATCGCTTCGGCGACTTCCCCGGCAGGACGGAGATCGTGCCGGGTGCCAGACGGGATGTTTATCACCAGACGCAGACCACGCTGAAACGCCTCGGCTTTCAATTGTCGCGATCGGCCGAGGCGCAGGGGATCGTCGAGGCGTTCAGCCCGATTCAACCCGGTGACGCGACACGCAACGCCCGCCAGCTCACCGTGGAAATCCGCCTGACCGACCTCGGCCCCAAGGAAACGGAAGTGACGATCTGGTTGCGTGAATCGCTGGAGGGCGGGCTGGCGATCGGTGCTGCCGGCACCCGGCAACCTCTTCGTGACCACGGACTTTACGCCAGCCTCTTCGGTCAGCTCAGGAAACCCCAGGTCGAGTCGCCGTCTGCGCCGGCGAAATAGGCGCCGTCGCTGGTGCGGAAAATTGTCCATATTTCGGCTTGCGACGGACTGCGCGGCGCCGGACTCTGACCCTTCGCGGCAGTTGGTATCGGTCTGGTCGGCGTCGCCGCGATGCTCCCGTCGGCCATTCACGTCAGTGCAACCATCAACCAAACGGCCTCGCTTCACGGCGGGGTCATCACCGGTCTGACGGCGCTGGGAGCAGGCGGCGGCGGCCGGTTTTTCCGTTATGAGTTCAGTCATGCAAGAGCTGCTCGCGCAGTCGTCCTTCGACAAGCTTAAGGAAGGCGCCATCGTCCCGGGCACCATCACCGAAATCCGCCAGAACGAAGTAGTCGTCGACATCGGCGGCAAATCCGAAGGCGTCATCCCCGCCAACGAGTTCATCGACATCGGCGAACTCCAGATCGGCTCCACCATCGAAGTGATGGTCGAAAAACTCGAGGACAAGTCCGGCGCCCCCGTGCTGTCGTTCGACAAGGCCGAGCAAAAGAAGAACTGGGATAACATCCTGACCAAGTTCCCCGAGGGCTCCGTCGCCACCGGTCGCGTCAAGGCCAAGGTCAAGGGCGGCCTCATCATCAGCATCGGTGTCGATGCGTTCATGCCGGCGTCGCACATCGACATCCAGCCCCCCAAGAACCTCGACCAATACGTGGGCCAGACCTACGATTTCAAGGTTCTCAAAATCAATCTCGAGCGCCAGAACGTGGTGCTCTCCCGTCGCGAGCTCATCGAGCAGCAGCGCACCGAAAAGCGCCGCAACCTCCTCGACTCGATCCAGCCCGGCCAGGTCCGCAAGGGCGTCGTGAAGAACATCACCGATTTCGGTGCGTTCATCGACCTCGACGGCATGGACGGTCTCCTCCATATCACCGACATGAGCTGGGGCCGCATCTCGCACCCGAGCGAAATGGTGAAGCAGGGCGAGGAAATCCAGGTCATGATCATCGAGGTCAACCGCGAGAAGGAACGCGTTTCCCTCGGCCTCAAGCAGACCACGAAAAATCCGTGGGACGAGATCGACCGCAAGTTCCCCGTCGGCGCCAAGGTTCACGGCAAGGTCGTCAACCTCGTGCCCTACGGTGCATTCATCGAACTCGAGCCCGGCGTCGAGGGCCTCGTGCACATCACCGAGATGTCCTGGACCAAACGCATCACCAAGCCCTCCGAACTGCTCAAGGTCGGTCAGGAGCTCGATGCGGTCGTGCTCGGCATCCAGAAGGAAGAGCAGAAGATCTCGCTCGGCCTGCGTCAGCTGGAGCCGAATCCGTGGGACATGGTCCGCCACAACTACCCGATCGGTGCCCGCGTGCGCGGCAAGGTCCGCAACATGACCACCTACGGCGCCTTCATCGAACTCGAAGAGGGCATCGACGGCATGGTGCACGTCTCCGACATGTCGTGGACGCGCAAGGTCAACTACCCCTCCGAAGTCCTCAAGAAGGGCGACGAAGTGGATGCGATCGTGCTCGACGTCGACGCGCAGCAGCAGCGCATCAGCCTCGGCATGAAGCAGCTCGCGACCGATCCGTGGACCGACATCGACGCGTTCTTCAAGATCGGCGACGTCGTGCAGGGCAACGTGACCAAGATCACGTCGTTCGGCGCGTTCATCGAGCTGAAGGATGGCATCGACGGCCTCGTGCACATCTCGCAGATCAGCGAGGAGCGCATCGACAAGGTGAAGGACGTGCTCAAGCCCGGCCAGCAGGTCAGCGCCCGCGTGATCAAGATCGATCGCGAAGAGCGCCGCCTCGGCCTCTCGATCAAGGCTGCGAACTACTCCTCGGAGCAGCTCGCCGCCGAGACCTCGGCCTACGAGGCGCTGAATCGGAATGTCAGCAACGACATGATGAACCTCGGCGACATCCTCGACGAGGCGTCGAAGAAGGAATAAGTAGTGGCACCGGCGTCCCGCCGGTGATTCTGCGGCGAGACGCCGTAGCCACACCGAAATTCTCAAGCCGCCCGGAGCAATCCGGGCGGCTTTTTTTTCCGCGTGCCACACGGGGAACCGGCGGATGCAGCGCGAATCTGTGAGTGTCTCAATTCGCGGTAGCGTTTTCGATAACACCTGCTAGCCAACAAGCTTACTCATGGCCTCGAACCAATCACCCTGCGCCGGCTGGAGCATCCTCTTGCTTGAGGACGAGGTGTTGTTGCGGAAGCGGCTGGCCGGGTTCCTCGAGAAGCTCGGTGCCGAGGTGACCGCCGTCGGCGTCGTGGCGGATGCGCGCCGCGCGGCGGAGTCGATGGCCTTCGACGCGGCGCTGCTCGACGTCAACCTGCCGGACGGGCGCGGCACCGACTTGCTGCGCGAAAAGGTGTTTCCCGCCACGGCGAGCATCGTGGTGATGACCGCCGAGGGCGGGGTGGCCGGGGCGGTCGAGGCGGTGCGTGCGGGCGCAGCGGATTATCTGGTCAAGCCGTTCGATCCCGAAGAGCTGCCGGTGCGCTTTGCCCAGGCACGGCGCAGCCAGCAGGCGAAACGCGCGGATGAATTCCGGCGCGGGCAGGAGTCGGAGCTCGTGTTCGGACGCAGCCTCGCCGGGGTGCAGGAGCAGTTGCTGCGCATCACCGCGGCCGACCGCCGGCTGGCGAACCACCTGCCGCCCGTGCTGATCGAAGGCGAGACCGGCACCGGCAAGACCGCGATCGCGCGCTGGATTCACCGGCAAGGCCCGCGCGCCGATGGGCCGCTGGTGGAGCTCAACTGTTCCGCACTGCCCGAGGCGCTCGCCGAGGCCGAACTCTTCGGCCACGAGCGCGGCGCGTTTACCGACGCCAAGGCCGCCCGCATCGGCCTGATGGAGGCGGCGGACGGCGGCACGCTGTTCCTCGACGAGTTGCCGAGCCTGGCGCTGCCGTTGCAGGCCAAGCTGCTCACCGTGCTGGAGGACCGGGCACTGCGCCGCGTGGGTGCGAGTCGCACGATTCCGGTGGATGTGCGCATCATCGCGGCGACCAACGCCGACCTCCTTTCGCTTTCGCAGGAGGGCAAATTTCGCGAGGATCTCTACCACCGGCTCGATCTGTTCCGGGTGAAGCTGCCGCCGCTCCGCGAACGCGGGGAGGACGTCGTCACGCTCGCGGAGGAACTGCTCGGCCGTGTCTGCAAGCGTTACGGCTTGAAGCCATCGGTGATCCCCGCCGAGGGGCGCGTCCGGCTCCGCGGCCACGCCTGGCCGGGTAATGTCCGCGAGCTCGCGCACGAAGTGGAGCGTGCCGTTGTTTTCGGGGAGGATCGCGGACTGCTTTTTTCCCACTTGGGTTCGGCGGGTGGTGTCGATGGCGATGCGAATGCCGCCTGGCTGCGGGCCGGTTTCGTGTTTCCCGAGTCCGGTTTTTCGCTCGAGACCGCCATTGATCACCTGGTCGCCCAAGCGGTGCGCCAGACCGACGGCAATGTCTCGGCTGCGGCTCGCCTGCTTGGCGTCTCACGGGACGTGGTGCGCTACCGGCTGAAAGGCCTCAAAGAGGAACCGCCGGCTGGGGAATAAGCCGCGGGCGATTTCCTGTCTTGGGGAAATTTCCCAAGAATTATGACGAATGCGAAACGACGGGAAAACTGCTAGATGTTGATAATCAGCGGTGAAACGAAAATCGGTGCGCTTGGCACGTCGGCTGCAAACAAACTGGTGCAACTCAGACCGTCCATTCGACCGCAACCGATGAACACCACTGTCAAACGTCTCTTGCTCGCCGGCGCCTTCGCCGTCGCGGGTGTGACGGCGGTGTCGGCGGCCGACAAGCCGGCGGCGGACAAGTCGGCCGCCGCGGAAAAGGCGAAAGCGGCAGGCAGTTCGTCGGCCGACATTCAGAAGCTCATCGACCAGCTTTCGAAGCAGCGCGACGGGATGCTGGCGGACCGGCAAAAACTGCTCGATCAGTTGAAAGGAGCGACGGAGGAGAACCGGAAGAAGATTTTGGAACAGATGCAGCAGCAGCAGAAGGATTTTGCCGAGGCCATGCGCGAACTCGGCAAGGCGCAGCGGGACGAGGCGCGCAAGCTCCGGGAAAATTCGGGCCGGCCCGGCGGTCGCTAAGACTTTTCGGCGTAATGTTAATCAAAGGCAGTCACCTACGGGTGGCTGCCTTTTTCGTTGTCAACCCGCGCGCTCGAACCTGATTTCAATCCGGCGGTCTGTCGTCCGCCGTCACGCTTGTCCCTCCTCATCCGGCCATCCACCCCAGTTTTGCGCGCGCTGCGCCTGACCTTGTCGGCGGTCGGCTGGGCGGCGGTGTCAGCTTCCCTCCGCGCTGAACCGGCCTCCGGTCAGGCGGGCGACCTGCCGGTCGAGGTGCGCGCGCTCCTCGAGGCCATGCCACGGTGGAAATTCTCGGCCACCGCGCGCACGGGCGTCGGCTACAAAGACAACGTCATTCTGAGCCACACTGATCCGCAGGCCAGCGGACTGGTGCGGGGCGGGGCGGATTTTTTCCTCTGGCGACTGCCGCTCCTGCCGGATCGCGGGTTTGATTACTTCGCACTGGTGCGGGCCGAAGGCACCCGCTATTTCCGGAGAAACGTGGTCGATCATGAAGGGGAGGCGTCGATCGTAACGGAGTGGCGTTACCGGAAGGATGATTCGTTCGGAGTCGCGCTCAACGTCAACGGGCTCTATTTCGACCAGGTCCTCGACGTGTCGGACACCGACGTGCAGCGGATCGTGGTCGCGAGCAAGAAGACGGTCGCGATGCTCCCGGCCACGGTTCGCTGGGCGCCTCGTCCGTGGTGGTGGATCGAGGTGCAGGGCGGCCCCAAGAGCGAGCGCCACCGGGATGGAGTCTACAACGCCCGGGTCGAGGAGGGCACGTTGCAGTTCGGTTGGAAGCCGGCCGAACGATTTGAGGCCCGGGTCATGGGCAATCACAGCCGCCGGCGATTCTCCAGCCGGGAGCAATACTCCGCCGGAGGGCGGCCGCTCGCCGGCACGGAGCTGCGCATCACTGAACGCGAGGCTGAAGTGCGGTTTGATTTCAGACTCGATGCTGCCGGACACTGGAAGACCTCGAGCCGATTCGCCCGCCTGGAGTATGCGGATAACGGTTCGGGTTATTTCAACTACCGCCAGGAGCGGGTCCGACAGCGGTTGCAGTGGGAATCGGACACGTGGGCCGTGCGGTTCGATGGCACCGCCAAGCGGCGCGACTTCGAGTTGATGACCGTGGGCGTCGGCATTGCGCCGCCGTTGCGGGTCAAGGAGCAGTTCGCGATCGAACTGCAGGTGGAGCGAAAGCTGTCCGACCGTTGGAGCGTGTCTGCGAGTTATTTGTGGGAGCGCAGCCGCTGCAACGACGCGATTGCGTCGTATCGGATGAACGAAGGCTTGCTCGGAGCGACCTGGAGTTGGGAGAAATGAGCCGTAAAGACTGCAATGTCCGCCGCTCGCCAGCCCCGTCGATCCGGGCGCGTCACCTACGTCGTCGTGCTCACGCTGACGCTGGGGGTGTTTGCGGCCGTCGTCGCGTTTGTGACCTGGCAGACGCGAGCCCGCCTGCAGGAGCAGATTCTCGCTCATGAGGGCGCGTTCGTGGCGAATGTCGCCACGATGCAACTGGCGAACAGTGCGGCGGAAGGGAATGCCGATACTCCCGGCGAACTGCTGGCGGCAGTCTTGCAGACGTCAAAACTACGGGGCGTGTTCTTGATCCGCGTGTTTGACCGGGAGCGCCAATTTGAGGGCGGCCTGCCATTTTGGTCCGAGGCGCCCCCGGCGGAGACCGACTGGCAACGGCTGGCAGGTGGTCTCCCGGTCACGCGGCTGCACCGGCGTGATGCGCATACGCTGCCGGTCGATTTTCTTCCGGTCGCCGCCGCTTCCGGAGCGGATATCCCGGTCCTCGAAGTCTGGGCGCCGCTGCGCCGGGCGGTCGGCGCCAGGCTCGAGGGCGCCGCGCAATTCTGGATGGATGGCGCGGACCTGGCCAATGAGTTCTCGGCCCTGGACCGGCGACTGGCCACGCAGGCGGTGCTGGCCTGGGGGGCCGGCGCATTGGTCATTGCGTCGGCTTTGGCCTGGGCGTTTCGCCGACTCGCGGCGGCAAGTCGTGAACTGGCCGCCCGGGGTGAGGATCTTGAGCGGGCTAATCGTGAATTGGTGCTGGCCGCCAAGACGTCGGCCCTTGGTGCAGTAACCGCCCACCTGATTCACGAGATCAAAAACCCGGTGGCGGGTCTGGAGCTCTTCGTCGCCAGCCAGGCCGAATCAGCGGGCGGGGCCGAGAGTGGCGCGGAACTCGCCGCGGCCAGCGAACTGACACGCCGACTGCGCACGATGATCAATGATGTCGTGGCGGTTTTGCGTGATGAGCAGCACGGCGGGCACTTCGAGCTGAGTTGCGCTGACGTCGTCGAAATCGCCCTGGCCAAGGTTCGCTCCGTCGCCGAGCGGAGGGCTTGCCGGCTTGAGCTGGGCGAGGCCCACCCGGCGGTATTGCCGGGTCGGCGTGCGAACCTCGCCGCCCTGGTGTTGCAGAATCTGCTGCACAACGCCGCCGAGGCCTCTCCGGCCAACGCCGCCGTGCGCATCGGCAGCCGGGCCGCCCCGGATCGCCAGGTGGAATTCTACGTGGAGGATCAGGGCGGCGGGTTGCCGCCGGCCGTGCGCGCGCGGCTGTTTCATCCGTGCGTCAGCAGCAAACCTGGCGGCAGCGGACTCGGGCTGGCCATCAGCCAGCGACTGGCGCAACAAGCGGGTGGACGTCTGGAGCTGCTGCGTAGCGATGAACGAGGCACCTGTTTCCGTCTGGTATTGCCGGTGGAATAGCAACGCACACCGACGCTTCTGGCAACCGACCGAGGTCCGACTCGACGGAAGCCTCGTCCGGCGATTTTCGAGGCGGGATCTCCTGAGCGACTGAACAACACCTGATCCGCGGTGCCACGGTTGGGCTCGCGGGGGCAAATGATACCAACGGCCCCATGCTTTCGGACTGTAGGCCCGGCCGGTGGCCCGCCCGCCCAGCGGGCGAGCCTACAACGGCAATCTGAAAGCTACGGGAGGTTGGTATGATTCTCCGGCCACCAAACGGCGGCGGAACGTCTCGCAGATTCGGCGGAATTCGGTCGTCCGTCAGCCGCGCACCTGGCCATCGCCGTCGATCACGAATTTGTAGGTGCAGAGTTCGCGCAGGCCCATGGGGCCGCGGGCGTGGAGGCGGTCGGTGCTGATGCCGATCTCTGCGCCGAAACCGAACTCGAAACCGTCGTTGAAGCGCGTGCTCGCGTTCCAGAACACGGCGGCGCTGTCGACGCCGGCTTGGAAACGCCGTGCGGCCGCCTCGTCGCGCGTCACAATGACATCGCTGTGCGCGGAGCCGTCGCGGTTAATCGTGGCAATGGCCGTCTCGAGGGAATCGACCACGCGGACGGCCATGATGAGATCGAGGAACTCGGCGGTGAAGTCGGAGGCGGTCGCGGGCGCGACCGCCGTTGAGAGTTGAGGGTTGAGAGTTGAGAGCTGGGAACGATTCAGGATCGCCAGACTGGCGGCGTCGCAGCGGAGCTGGACGTTTTTCGCGAGGAGCGCGGAGGCGAGGCGCGGGAGGAGTTCGTCGGCGACGGCGGCGTGCACGAGGAGTTGTTCGGCGGCGTTGCACACGCCGGGGCGCTGGGTTTTCGCGTTGATCAGGATTTTTTCCGCGAGATCGGGATCGGCGTCGCGGTCGGCGTAGACGAAGCACACGCCGGTGTAGTGCTTGATGACGGGGATGGTGGAGTTGGCGGTGACGTAGCGGATGAGGCTTTCGCCGCCGCGGGGGATGATGCAGTGGATGAGCGTGTCGAGCTTGAGGAGCGTGGTGAGCGCGGCGCGGTCGGTGGTGGGAATGAGCTGCACGGCGTCGGCGGGCAGACCGGCGGCGATGATCGCCTGGCGGATGAGCTCGGCGAGGGCGGTGTTGGTGAAAAAGCACTCCTTGCCGCCGCGGAGAATGGAGGCGTTGCCGCTCTTCAAACAAAGCACGGCGCAGTCGACGGTGACGTTGGGGCGCGATTCGTAGATGATGCCGATGACGCCGATGGGCACGCGGAGCTTGCGGATGCGCAAGCCGTTGGGGCGCGTCCACGCTTCGAGTTCGGCGCCGACGGGATCGGGGAGGGCGATGACTTCGCGGACGGATTGGGCGAGATGCGTGAGCTTCGCGGCGGTGAGCGTGAGGCGCTCGCGGCTGGCCGCGGAGAGTTCAGCGGCTTCGGGCGAGGCGAGGTCCTGGGCGTTGGCGGCGAGCAGGGCCTCGTGCGAGGCGTCGATGAGGTCGGCGATTTTCGCGAGGGCGGCGTCCTTGGCGGCGGCCGGCGCCGTGGCGAGCACGAGCGATGCCGCGCGGGCGCGTTGCGCGATCGAGGTGACGAGGCTGGCGAGTTCGGCGGCCATACGCTGGGAAAGTTCGCCAGGAACCGGCGGCTGACAACCGCGATTTGCGTCTTGGGCGAGCACCGGCGGGGCGAGCGGGCGGGGCGGGAGCAGGGGCGGCTCCGGCACGGGCGGACGCCGCCACGCCTCGACCGGGCGGGTGAAACGATGGATGAGCCAGAGGCCTGTGATGAACAGCGCGACGCCGGTGAGATCGAACCACCACGGGTGAAAGACGTGGCCGGCCACGCCTTCGGGCACGTGGTTGAAGCCGTCGACCTCGAACGGCACGAAATCGGAAACGTAGGAGGCGGAGTTGTTGAGCCCGTGCAGCAGCGCGCAGAGTCCGATGGACCGCGTGCGCACGTAGACCCAGCCGAGCACGGCGCCGAGCATCAGCGTGATCGGGGCTTGGGCGAGGTTGAGGTGGATCGCGGAGAAGAGGAGCGTCGACACCGCGATCGCGAGCCACGGGCGCCAGCGACCGAGCAGGCCGCGCAAAATCAGGCCGCGGAAGATGATTTCCTCGACGATCGGGCCGACGACGACGGTCAGCAGCGGCCCGGTCCAGGCGCTGCCAAGCAGCTCTTCGAGCCCGGGCACGAAGTCGAGTTGGTGGCGGAAATCCAGCCACGGATACGCCCGCTGCAGATTGTCGATCTCGGACAGGAAAATCACGATGCCGGCGATGACGGGCACAAGCGGCACGACCAGCAGGCCGGGGGTGAAGCGCACGCGACCGACGGCGTCCCAGGTCTCGCCGGCGCGGCGTAGCACCACATGGGAGACGAGCGCGCAGGTCAGCAACTTCGCGAGCATGGTCACCAGCGCAGTGATGCGCGGATCGGCGGCGGGGAGGCTGTGCAGACTGAAGAGACTGACGATGCGATAGCCGAAACCGATCGCGGCCGTCGCGATCGTCTCACCGAGCAGCACGCCGAGCATCACCGCCAGGGCGGTGAGCAGGCTGAAGCGTGGCGAGGCGTAGATGGGCCGGGACATGGGCCGCCCATCGCGGCGGGTTTGCCCTGGCTTGTCACTCGAAAAGCTTGGAGCGGTTCAAGCGCCAGACGGCGAGGCTCATGACGGTCGCAGCGATGCCGGCGAGGATGCCGATCGTCGGGAGAATCTGGACCAGCGATTGCCCGGCCCACAACACCTGGGCGAATCCCTCCATCGACCAATACACGAGGGTGAACTTCCCGATGGTCTGCATGAACTCAGGCATCAGCGCCGTCGGAAACCACGCGCCGCCGGTGGCGCTCATGGTCAGCACCAGCAGCGTGGCGAGCCCGCTGGCCGCCTGCGCATTGGGAGTGAAGGCGGCGATGAACATCCCGAAGGCCGTGCAGGCGGCGGCGGCGGCGGTGCTCACGACCAGCAGAAGCCCGAGATGCCCGAGCACATCGACGCCGAACATCAACTGGCCCGCGAAGAACAGCACGACGAGTTGCACGAGTCCGACCACGACGCCGTAGATAAACCGGCTCCACAGCAAGTGTGCCCGGGTGACGGGGGAGGCGAGGAGACGCTGGAAGATCCCGGAGTTTTTTTCGTCGAAGAACGCCGCTGCGCTGCCGCTGAGGGCAAACAGCAGGAACATCATGGCCTGTCCGCCGATGACCCGCGTCGCGTCCGGGCTCTTCACGTCCTTGCCCACGACCTGCTCCTTCTCGATACGCACGAGTCGGGAGAAGATGTCGTCCACCGGTTTCTTTTCACCATCCGCATTGGCGGGAGTGGAGGGTGGCGCCGCGAGGGTGCGCAGAGAGGGATCGGCGGCTTTGGGTGCGGGCTTGCCGGTGGAGCTGAGCGTGCCCAACCCGAGATCGCCCGACTCGATGCGACGCTGGATCTCGGCGGCGTCGCCCCCGAAGGCACTGGCGACGGCGGTGGCGACCGTGCCGTTGAAGCGCTTGAGCGAATCGTCGCCGAGGAATTTTTTCGCGCGAGCCTGCAGCGACTGGCCGAGCAGTTCGGGGACGTTGGAAAAAATGGTTTTCTGCAGGAGCCCGTTGACGAGTTGAGTTTCGATCTCGTTGCGCGGATCGGAGAGAATCTTGAGGTGCAGGCCGAACTCGTTTTCGGCAATGAGGTCGTGCGGGATGACGACGGCGAAGCGGAGCTGGCGGTCGCGGATTTGCGCGCGCGCGTCGTCCTCGGTGAGCGGGCGGCGGCTCTGGTCCGGGTTGATGAACTCGGTGATGACGCGAAACGATTTTTCGGCGCGCAACGCATCGACGAGTTTCGCCGCGGCCGGTTCGGAGCTGGCATTCACGACGGCGAGCCGGATGCCGGTCGGCCCGGAGTCCTTGCGATTCAGACCGAAGACCTGGCCGAAGATGAAGATGAGCGCGATCGGCACGACGAACGTGAGCGTGAGGGCCGCACGATTGCGGAGAAAGCCGATGAGATCCTTGCGGACGAGGGTGAGCAGGGTGCGCATGGGGGGCGGAAAAGAAGAAACTTGGGAAAGAAGAAAGTAGAAAGGCAGGCTACTCGCGGAGGGAGCGGCCGGTCAGGTGGAGAAACACGGCCTCAAGCGTCGGTCGCTGCTGCGTGAAGAGTCGCGGCGGCAGGCGGTGTTGCTCGGCGAGCGCGTAAAAAGCGGACAGCTTGAAGTCAGCGCGCGGGCGAAAGCGATTCGTGCCGTTGAGCGTGGCGGTTTCGCCGTGGGCGGCGAGTTCCGCCGTGAGGGCGGCGGTGTCCGGCGAAGCGGCGAAGGTGATTTCCTCCTCGAAGGGCAGGCGCGTGAGGAGTTCGTCCAGCGGGCCGAGGGCGTGAATGCGACCGTGGTCGATGATGCCGATGCGGGAGCAGAGCCGCGTGGCCTCCTCCATGTAGTGCGTCGAGTAGATGATCGTGAGGCCTTCGCGGTTGCGGCGTTCGAGGTATTCGAAGATGGCGTTGCGCGACTGCGGATCGACGCCGACGGTCGGCTCGTCACAGAGGAGGAGCTTCGGGCGGTGGAGCAGGGAGGCGACGAGGTTGAGGCGGCGCTGCATGCCGCCGGAGAACGTGCGCACCGCATCACGCCGCCGGTCGGTGAGCTGGGCGGCGGTGAGCGCCTCGTCGACGCGGGTGCGCAGTTCCGCGCCGCGCAGGCCGTAGAGTTCTCCGAAAATCCGCAGGTTCTGCTCGGCGGTCAGTTGTTCGTAGAGGGCGATCGACTGGGGCACGAGGCCGAGGGCGCTGCGGGTGGCGGCATCCCGCGTGGAGAGCGCGGCGCCGTCCAACGTGAGCGTGCCGGCGTCCGGCGTGCGGAGGCCCGCGACGAGCGACATGAGCGTGGACTTGCCCGCGCCGTTGGGGCCGAGCAGGCCGAAGAACTCGCCGCGGGCGATGTCGAGCGAGACGTCGTCGAGGGCGACGAGTGGGCCGTAGCGCTTGGTGACGGAGCGGAGTTGCAGCATGACAAGGGTGATGGGCGGACGACGTTGTGACCGGCCGGAGGGGGAAACTCGAATGGAAAGCGGGAGTTACCGGAAAAGTGTCGGACTGGCCGGCCCGGACGAGAGGCCTTTGACGTTGCGGGGCCAGAGGGCGTCGACAAGAAAACGCCTCCCCATGGTGCGCTTCGCCTTCCTCCGTTTTTCCGTCGCCGGTCTGCTCGCCACCGCGGCGATCGGGGCCGAGCCGATCGACCGCCAGGCGCTCGTGACCCGGCACAACCCGAAGCTCGAAAAGATCGACCCGTGGGCGCCCCTGTCGGTGGGGAACGGGGAGTTTTGTTTCACGGCCGACGTGACGGGTTTGCAGACGCTTTATCCGCACTACCAGAAAAACGGCATTCCGCTGGAAACCGCCGCGCGCTGGTCGTGGCATCAGAACGCCAACCCGCAAAACTTCCAGCTACAGGACGCCAACCGGCCGTTCACCGCCTATGGGAAAACCATCGGCTACCCGACGAACCAAAACAGCCCGGCGGGCAAGTGGCTGCGCGAGAATCCGCACGCCATGCCGCTCCCGCAGCTCGCGCTCGATCTGGCGCGGGAAGGCGGCGGACGACTCGGGCCGGAGGACATCACGAATGTTCAACAGACGCTCGACCTATGGTCGGGCACCCTCCGCAGCGAGTTTCAGCTCGAAGGTGCGCCGGTGCGCACGACGGTGGCGTGTGATCCGGTGCGCGATGCGCTCGCCATCCGGGTGGAGTCGCCGCTGGTGGCCGGGGGCCGGCTGGGTGTGCGGATCGCTCTGCCGCGCGGACACGACATCAAGGTGAAGAACAATCCCGCGCTCGACTGGTCCGCGCCGGAATCGCACACCACGCAGATTGTGGCGCAGAACGACCGGACGGTGTTGTTCGAGCATGTGCGGGATGACTCGCGCTACATCGGTTCGGTGCTCGGGGCGACGGCCCTCACCGCCCGGTGGAACGGCGAGCATGAGATCCGGCTGAGCGTCGCGGCCGGCGCGGTGCTGGAGTTTGCGGTCGCATTCGTGCCCGGCGGGGCGCCGAAGGTGCCGGAAACCAAGGCGATCCTGGCCGCGAGCGCGGAGGCCTGGCCGAAACTCTGGCAGTCGGGTGGCGCGATCGACTTTGCGGGCAGCACGGATCCGCGGGCAAAGGAACTCGAGCGCCGCGTCGTCCTTTCCCAATATCTCACGGTCATCCAGTTTGCCGGCGATTTTCCGCCGCAGGAGAGCGGCCTCACCAACTCGACCTGGTATGGAAAGCACCACACCGAGATGATCTGGTGGCACGCGGCGCATTTCGCGCTGTGGGGGCGCGATGCTTTCCTGATGCGCAACCTCGACGGCTACGTGACGGCGTTGCCGCTCGCGCGGCGCATCGCGACGGGTCGCGAACTGCGGGGCGCGCGCTGGCCGAAGATGATCGGCCCCGACTGGCGCGAAAGCCCCGGCGGGAATCCGCTCATCGTGTGGAACCAGCCGCACCCGATCCATCTCGCCGAGCTGCTTTATCGCAACAACCCGACGCCGGAACTGCTCGCGCGGTATCGCGAACTCGTGCTCGACACGGCCGAGTGCATGGCGTCGATGCTGAACTGGGACGAGGCGCGCAAATGCTACAACCTCGGACCGCCGCTCTGGATCGCGCAGGAAATCTACGACCAGGCCGCGAGCATGAATCCGTGTTACGAACTCAGCTACTGGTCGCGCGGCCTGCAGATCGCGCAGCAGTGGCGCGAGCGACTCGGCATGGGCCGCCACGAGGAATGGGACAAGATGATCGCGGCCATCGCGCCGCTGCCGCAGAAGGACGGGAAATACGTCGCGCTCGAGTCGCACCCTGACACCTGGGACAACGTTGCCAGCCGCCACGACCATCCGTCCTTCCTGATGGCGTTCGGCCAGCTTCCGGGCGACGGCGTGGACCGTGCCGTCATGGGTCGCACGCTCGACGCCGTGCTGAAATCGTGGGATTGGGAAACGAAAATCTGGGGCTGGGACTATCCGATGATCGCGATGACGGCGGCGCGTCTCGGCGAGGCGAAGAAGGCGGTCGACGTGCTGCTGAAAAGCGACGGCCCGAACAACAGCTACACCGGCAACGGTCACAACCGCCAGCGGGAGGATCTGCCGGTTTACCTGCCGGGCAACGGCGCGTTGCTGGCCGCGGTGGCGATGATGGCGGGCGGCTGGGATGGGGCGCCGACGATGGACGCGCCTGGTTTTCCGAAAGACGGCACGTGGAAAGTGCGCAGCGAGGGGCTGCGGCCGTTGCCGTGAAAACCCTGGCTGTAGGAGCCTGCTTGCAGGCGATTCGGCACGTAGCGGAAACCGCGAGGTTTTCGCGCGAAACGCTCACGCGTTCCGCTACGAAATCGCTCCTACCTCTCGCGTTTCGAAAATCCTGATAACATGAACCCCCTGCTTCGCTCAACGCTGGTCATTACATTGGTCGCCGCGCCGGTCTTCGCCGACGGCCCCTACCGCAATCGCGACAATAAAAACGCCGCGAAGGACTCGGCCGAGGGCACGTATCCCGTGCCTTACCAGCAGCCGACGGTCCCGGAGGTCACCGAGGCGCTCGCGCGCGTGCGCGACTATCTCGATCAGGCGGCGCTCACGCGGATCGTGGACAGCGCGACCGGGAGGGAAATCACCGACCCGGCCTCCGCGCCGGTCGCGACGGCCGCCGCCGACCGCGGCGAGTCGGAGTTCGGGCCCTTGCAATACGAGATGGGCGTCGTCCACTCGGCGATGCTGCGCGCGGCGGTGGTGACGGGCGACGCGAAGTTCGCCGCCTACACGCAGAAGCACCTGGAGTTTCTCGCGAAGTGGCTGCCGTATTTCCGCGAGAGCGCGAAGAAGTTCGGCACCGACAAGAATGGCTTCCGCTCGGTGCTCGAACCGCGTGCTCTCGACGACAGCGGCTCGATGTGCGCAGCGGTCATCCGCGCACGCCGCGCGAAGGTCGGGCCCGACCTCAAGCCGGTGATCGATACGTGGAGCGAGTGGATCGGGAAGAAGCAGTTCCGGTTCAAGGACGGCACGCTCGCGCGGCAGCGGCCGCAGGCGCTGTCGCTCTGGGCGGACGACGCCTATATGAGCGTGCCGGCGCTGGCGGAGATGGGCCACCTGACCGGCGAACGCGCGTGGTTCGACGACGCGGTGAAACAGATCGAGCGGATGTCATCGTATCTCTTCAACCCGCAGCTCGGTCTCTACACGCACGGCTGGAATGCGGCGAATCACTCCGCGCCGCATTTTTACTGGGGGCGCGCGACCGGCTGGATCGTCGTCGCGATGTGCGATCTGCTCGACGTGCTGCCGAAGGCCCATCCGGGCCGGGAGAAAGTGCTCGCCCAACTCCGGGCGACGTTGCGCGGCGTCGCGCAATACCAGTCCGGTTCCGGACTCTGGCACCAGATGATCGACCGCAACGACTCGTATCTCGAAACGTCGGCCACGGCGATGTTCGTCTATGGCCTCGCGCACGCGGTCAACGAGGGCTGGATCCCGGCCACGACCTACGGCTCGATCGCGCAGGCCGGTTGGTGCGGTCTTGTCACGCGGATCAACGCCAAGGGCCAGATCGAGGGCACATGCGTGGGCACGACCTATGCGAGTGACCAGGTGTATTATTACAACCGGCCGGCGAGCGTGAAGGCGCTGCACGGCTACGGCACGACGATGCTCGCCGGCGTGGAAATCATCCGGCTGCTGAAGAACCCGGCGTTCACGATCGATTACAAGCTGCGCACCTACCATTACGTGCCGAAGGATTCGGCGACGAGTTATCGGGAGCATTTGTGAAGCTGCTGGCCGGCGATGCGGGTAGCGGCCGAGGTAACGAGGCCGGATCGCGCGGATCACGCCGCGCCGGCCTCCTCACGTCGGCCGCTACGATGCTGGCGTGCGCGCTGGTGAGTTCGGGTTTGCGGGCGGCGGAGGCGGTGGCGCCCGCCGCGCTGATGGATTTTTCGACCGCGGGCTACGGCGGCGGGGGCGTGGCGCTGCCGCGCGTCGCGGCCAGGTTGGTCGTGGCCCCGACCGGTGGTGACGACACGGCGACGATCCAAGGCGCGCTCGACGCAGTGGCGAAGCGGCCGCTCGATGCGCAGGGTTTCCGCGGCGCGGTGCTGTTGCGCGGCGGCCCGTTTCGGGTGGCGGGGCAGTTGCGGATCGCGGCGGCGGGCGTGATCCTGCGGGGCGAGGGCGCGACGATAGTGGCCGCGGGAAATTCGCGGCGGACGTTGATTGAGGTGCGCGGCAGCACCGCCAATCGCGTCGTCGGCGAGGCGGTGCGCGTGACCGATGAGAACGTGCCGGCGGGCGCGATCAGACTTACGCTGGCAAACGTAGATGGCCTACGGGTGGGTGATCGCGTGGTCGTGCGCCGACCGAGCACCCGGGAGTGGATCGCGGAGATCAAAGCGAACGACTACGCGGTGGTCGGGCAGTATCGCGAATCGCGGATAGACTGGTTGCCGGGCACGCGCGACATCGAGTGGGAACGGACGATCGTGGCGGTCGACGCGGCGGCCAAGACGGTGACGCTGGACGCGCCGATCACAACGGCGCTGGAAACGAAGTTTGGCGGCGGCACGGTGCATGCGCTGACGTGGCCCGAGCGGTTGCGGAACGTGGGCGTGGAGTATCTGACCTGCGTGAGCGAGTGCGACGCGAACCAGCCATTCGACGAGGAGCATGCGTGGATAGGGGTCTCGCTCGACCACGTGGAGAACGCGTGGGTGCGGCAGGTGACGGTGCGGCAGTTTGTGAGTTCGTGCGTGTGGGTCGGCAACGGCGCGCGGGCGGTGACGGTCGAGGATTGCGGCAGTGAGCGGCCGGTGTCGGAGGTCGCGGCGTGGCGGCGCGTGAGTTTCTACGTGGGCGGCCAACAAGTGCTGGTGCAGCGCTGCACGGCGGCCGACGGCGGGCGGGATTTCGCGGCCGGGCACTGCGCGGCGGGGCCGAATGTGTTTCTGGAGTGTCGCGCGGTGCGGGCGAATGCCGACAGCGGGCCGTTCGAGAGCTGGGCGAGCGGCGTGCTCTACGATCGCGTGTCGATCGGAGGCGCGGCGCTGGCGCTGGCGAATCTGGGCGCCAAAACGCAGGGGGCGGCATGGACGGCGGCCAATTGCGTGTTGTGGAATTGCGCGGCGTCCGGACGCATCGTGATCGACAGTCCGCCGGGGGCGCCGAATCGCGCGGTGATCGATGACAAGGTGGCGTCGCTGTATCGCGCGCAACTGGCCGAGCGGGCCGGCGGAGCGGCGGTGGCAGCCCTGAAAAAGGTGGAGCGCGTTGACCTCAACGCGCTGGATCGGGAAGCGGTGCCGTTCAAGCCAAGCGCGTTGGGGGCAACGCGCTCCACCTCCAAACCGCTGGCGATCGAGGGCGGGTATTTCGTGGTCGAGGGGCGGGCGGTGTTCGGAGCGTCGATGGGTAGTGCGCTGTGGAAAGGCCAGTTGATGCCGGGACGGCGTGACGGCGGCACCAGCCCGACGCGGTGGGCGCCGGGGCGGGTGGGAACGGGATGGACGGAGGATCTGAACCAGTTGACTGATGGGATGGCGGCGCAGCGCACGCCGTTTTATTACGCCT
The DNA here is from genome assembly GCA_016235555.1 of Verrucomicrobiota bacterium. Taxonomy (GTDB): domain Bacteria; phylum Verrucomicrobiota; class Verrucomicrobiia; order Opitutales; family Opitutaceae; genus JACRKC01. The sequence continues at coordinate 16,627 of JACRKC010000055.1, read as the reverse complement.
ATCCGGGGTTGTGGTATGACCGGCGGCGGGATGATCACTCGATCGCGCGACGGGAAGATGCCGAGGTGGCGGCGCCGTTTGCCGAGTCGCCGTGGGCGCGCAGCGGGCAGGGCAAGGCGTGGGACGGGCTCAGCCAATACGACCTGACGAAATTCAATCCGTGGTATTTCGCGCGGTTGCGCGAGCTGGCGGAGCGTTGCGCGGAGAAGGGATTGGTCTTCGTCTATCAGGCTTACGACAATCACAACCTGCAGGAGGCGGCGGCGCATTGGGCGGAGTTTGCGTGGCGGCCGGCGAACTGCCTCCAGGACGTAGGTTTCCCGGAGCCACCGAACTGGACCGGGTCATCGCAGAGCCGGCACCATATCGCCGCGGAGTTTTACGATGTGACGCACCCGGTGCGGCGCGACCTGCACGAACGTTACATCCGGCACACGCTCGACGTGCTGGGCGACTCGCCGAACTTCATCCTGACGGTGGGCTATCAGTTCGCCGGGCCGCTGGCGTTCCAGCAGTTCTTCGTCGACACGGTGGCGGCGTGGGCGAAGGCGCACGGGCGGAGGGTGCGGCAACAGTTGCAGACGAGCAAGGCGGTGACCGATGCGATCCTGGCCGACCCGGCGCGTGCGGCGCTCATCGACGTGATCGACACGCGCTACTGGCAATACACCGAGGACGGGAAACTGTTTGCGCCGGACGGGCTGGGCAAACTGGCCTTTCGCGAAATCCGCAACAACACCTTCGGCCGCGAAGTCGCGGTGCCGACGAAAGCGGACTACGTCTACAAAATCGTGCGCGAGTATCGGGACAAATTTCCCGACAAGGCGGTGGTGGCCGGCCATGGCGGCTTCGGACCGCTGGCGGTGCTGATGGCGGGCGGAGCCTCGCCGGTGAACTCGGAGGGCGGCGTGTTTCGCGCCGGAGGCGCGCGGGACGATGCGGGGTTGACGCGCTTCATCGCCGAGCAGTTGGCCGGCGTGCTGCCGCGGATGCGGCCGGTCGATGGACTCGCGGGGGAGGCGTGGTGTCTCGCGGATGCGACGTGGAAGACCGTGTTGATCTACTCCGCCGCGGGCGAGACGATCACGCTGGCGCAGGCGCTCCCGGCAAGCGAAGCGACGTGGTTCAACCTGCGCGATGGCGAGACGAAAAAGACGAAGCTCGGCGCCGCGACCAGTGTCGCGAAGCCGAGCTCGGGCGAATGGCTGCTGTTGGTGCGCGGTTTGTAAACCAGCGCGTGAAGTGCAGCAGCGCAGGCGTCAGCGCGCGAGCCAGCCGCCGTCGACGGCGACGGTGTAGCCGTTGACGTAGTCGGAGGCGGCGGAGGCGAGGAAGACGACGGTGCCCTTCAGATCGTCGGGCGTGCCCCAGCGGGCGGCGGGGATGCGGTCGAGGATCGCCTGGTTGCGCTTCTCGTCGGCGCGGAGCTGGGCGGTGTTGTCCGTCGCCATGTAGCCGGGGGCGATGGCATTCACGTTGAAGCCCTTTGCGGCGAGTTCGTTGGCCATGAGCCGGGTGAGGCCTTGCACGGCGCTCTTCGAGGCGGTGTAGGACGGCACGCGGATGCCGCCTTGGAAGGAGAGCATCGAGGCGACGTTGATGATCTTGGCCTTGGCCTGGCGTGCGAGCACGTCCTTCACGAAAGCCTGCGAGAGGAAGAACACGCCGCTGAGGTTGATGTTGATCACGTCGTCCCAGTCCTTCTCGGAGAATTTCTCGAAGTCCTCGCGGCGGATGATGCCGGCGTTGTTCACGAGGATGTCGAGGGAGGCGAAGGTCCGGTGCGCTTCGGCGATGATGCGTGGGCCTTCCTTGCGGTCGGCGAGGTTGGCGACGATGGCGGCGCATTTGCGTCCGAGAGCGCCGACCTGCTTCACGGTGTCGTCCATCGGGATGACGTCGACGGCGACGATGTCGGCGCCGGCCTCGGCGAGCGCGAGGCAGTAACCCTGGCCGAGGCCGCGGGCGGCGCCGGTGACGATGGCGGTTTTTCCGGTGAGTTTGAAGGCGTCGAGGATGTGGCTCATGGTGAAAATCGAGAGGTGGATTTATGCATCGGAGAGCGGCGGCACGGAATCAAAATTCACGGCGAGCGGCAGGATTTTCCTTCCGACCGTCCGGCAAGCTGGTGCGGCTCCAATGGCGAAAGCGGGCGAACGAGGGGCGTTGCGCTCGAAGGCGCACGACAGGGAGGTGGTGCGAGTTGAGCTCAACGCGTTTCTTGTGGGAGGGGCTTTACGGGGTGTAACAGGATGTGAGGTCAGCCAGCTGTAGCGGCGGTCTGCGACCGCCGTCGATGCACCAAGGGTTCTCGTTCGGCGGTCATAGACCGCCGCTACAACCAAGGCATCCGTTTACTGACCTCACTTCCTGTTGCACCCGGCTTTACGCCCCGACGAGTCGCGGGGTAGACCCGCTCCCATCTTCAAACCAGCGCGTTGGGGGCAACGCGCTCCACCTCGAACGATAGCGCCGCCGGGTCAGCGCAGACGCGCGCGGAGCTGGGCGAGGTTCTGGCGGGCGTCGGGGTAGTCGGGGCGGAGCGCGAGGGCGCGTTCGTATTCGACGACGGCGGCGGCGAGCTGGCCGAGGTGGGCGAGGGTGTTGCCGAGGAGAAGGTGGGCCTCGGGCGCGTCGGGAAACTGCGTGAGCACCTGTTCGGCGCGCGCGTGGGCGTCGCGGTGGCGGCCGGCTTGAAGATAGGCGCGGGCGACGTTGAGCTGGGCGTCGAGATTTTTGGGCCGGAGGCGGGCGACGGTCTCGAACTCGGCGGTGGCCTCGGGCAGGCGGTCGGCGCGCGTGTAGGCGACGCCGAGATTGTGGTGAGCGTCGGCGAAGTTCGGATCGAGGCGGAGCGCGGTTTGATAGTGGAGCACGGCTTCGGCGCTGCGGCCGAGCCGGTCGAGGACGAGGCCGTAGTTGGTGTGGGCGCCGGCATTGTCGGGGGCCTGGCGGATGGCGAGGCGGAGGTGTTGTTCCGCCTCGGGGACGCGACCGAGGTAGAGGAGGACGAGGCCGTAGTTGGCGCGGGCGACCGGAAAATCGGGGGCATGGCGCAGGGCGGCTTCGTAGTGGGACAATGCTTCGGGAATGCGCCCCAACGAGACGAGGGCGTTGGCGAGGTTTTCGTGGGCCGGCGCATGGTGCGGATCTTCGCGCAGCGTGGCGCGCCAGTGCGCCGCGGCTGCGGCGGGGCGACCGGCGCGGGAGAGCGCGAGGCCGAGGTTGTAGTGGGCGTGGGGGTGGCCGGGGCGTTGCGCGACCGTATCGGCCCAGAGGGTGAGTTCGGAGCGGAAGTCGCGGTTGCGCACCACGGTCGCGGCTCCGCCGGCGACCGCCGGAACGAGCGCGACGAGGAGCACGCGACGGCCGGCGAAGCGGTGGAGCGCCAGCGCGGCCGCCACGGCAACGGCAGCGAGTGGCAGGTAGAGGCGGTTTTCCGCGAGCGGCAGGAAGGCCACGGGCACGACGCTCGAGGTCGGCGCGAGCACGATGAAGAACCAGGCGGGAAGAAAGCCGGCGGCGGGCCAGCGGCGGACGGCGAACGCCGTTGCGGCGAGCAGCGGCACAAGCAGGAGGGCATACGGAGCCGCGTCGCTCGCGGTGCGGAGATACTCGGCGCCGCGATCGAAGATGAGCGGATGCGGCCACACGGACAGGCGCAGATACTCCAGCAGTTCGCGGCTCTGGGTGAGCGCATAGGTGGTCCACGCGACGCCGCGTTCGGTGCCGACGCCGCGCTCGGCCGCGGAAGTCATGACGAAGGGCAGGGGCAGCCACGTGGCGGCGAGCGCGAGGTAAAACCATCGGCGAAGCGTGAGCGCGGCGCGAAACGTGCCGGCGACGAACGTGCGGTCGAAGAGCAGCACCGTGAACGGCGCGGTGAGAATCACCTCCTTGACCCCCATCCCGGCGGCGCAGCTCAGCACGGCGCCGGCCAGCCATCCGACGCGGCCCGGGCCGGCAGGTTTGTCATCTAATGGATGACAAAAGGTCGCGCGGGCGAAGCAGTAGAGCGTGAGGAGGTAGCACAGGCCCATGAGCGATTCGGCGCGTTGGGAGAGGTAGGTGACCGAGGCGGTCTGGATGGGATGGAGGGTCCAGAGCAAGGCGGCGGCGGTGGCGATCGGGAGCGCGTGGGAGCCGAAGCGATCGCGCAGTCCCGGGGCGAGCAACGTGCGGCGCACGAGACCGAGCAGCGTGAGACCCGCGAGGACGTGGATCGCGAGGTTGAGCGCGTGGTAGCCGGTGACGCTGAAACCGCCAGGGGCGTAGTTGAGCGCGAACGAGAGATTCAAGAGCGGCCGGCCGCCGACGCCGGAGGCCGTGGGCGGCGACAACACCTCGCCGAGCGCGGAGAGGCGGCGGATGGTCGGGTTGGTTTCGATGTTGTAGAGATCGTCGAGGACGAACGGGACCTCGAAGCTGTTGTGCCAGGCGGCGAACGCGGCGACGGCGATCAGCGCGGCGGCGAGCCAGAGCTGGCGGCGCGGCGGTGCCGGGCCGACCGACGGTGCGGAGGAGTCGGACGCGGCGTTCGAAGTGGAACCGGAGATAGGCACGCGCGTAGGCACGATGGGCGAGGCCGCGCGGGCGCCAAGTCATTCCGGCGCCGCGGCGCGCAGCCGGGCGAGCGCGTCGCGGGCCAGCGGCAAGGCGGGGTCGAGCCGGAGCGCCTGTTCCAACGCGAGCGCGGCTTCGGTGCGACGGCCGACGCGCTCCAGCGCCTGGCCGAGGAGAAAACGCGCGCCGGCATGCCGGGGCCGGAGTTGCACGGCGCGCTCAAGTTGCGCGATGCCCTCGGGGCCGCGGCCGTCCTCGGCGAGGCGGTTGCCGTAATTGCAGAGCGCGTCGAAGTAGTCGGGCCGGAGCCGCAGCGCGGTGGCGAAATGACGAAGCGCGTCGGCGCGGCGGCCGAGGGCGGCGAGCGCATTGGCGAGGTTGTTATGCGCCTCGGGAAATTCGGGGCGCAGGGTGAGCGCGCGTTCGTAGCAGGTGACGGCCGCTGACAGATCGCCGACGCGGGCGAGGGCGATCCCGAGGTTCTGCCAGCCGAGTGGATCCTCAGGCGCCAGCCGGGTGGCGAGGCGCAGGTGGGCGATCGCCGCCGGAAGCTCGTCGGTGCGGATGAGCAGGGCGGCGAAGTTGACGCGGGCTTCGACGTAGTCCGGCCGCAGGCGGAGTGCGGCGCGATAGTGATCCATCGCCTCCGGCCAGCGCTCGAGCGTGACGAACGCGGTGGCGAGATTGCCGTGCGCGCGGGCATAGGTGGGCTTGAGCCGCAGGGCGGTTTGCCAGTGCGTGACGGCGTCGGGCAGCCGGCCGGCTTCATAGCACGCGTAGGCGTAGGCGGCCTGGACTTCGGCGCTCTGGGGCCGCTGGGCGAGGTTGTCGGCGGCGATCGTGAGGGCGGACCGGTAGTCGTGGTTGCGTCGCAGCGTGACCGCGACGAGGAGGAGGCAGAGTCCGGCACCGACGAACAGCGCGGCGCGGGCGAACCGGGCGTAGAGGGCGAGCACGACCGCCGCGATGACGCCGGCGATCGGGAGGTAGGTGCGGCTCTCGGCGACGGGCAGGTTGACGATAGGAATCACGCTCGAGGTTGGAGCGAGGATGACGAAGAACCAGGCACCGGCGAAACCGAGCGCCGGGTGACGCCAGAGTGCGACGGCGACGCCGGCAACGATGGCGGCAAGCGCCGCGGCGGGGACTGCGACCTCGCGCAGGGACGTGGCAAATTCCGCACCGCGATAAAACACCAGCGGATGCGGCCAGAAGGTGAGGCGCAGGTAGTCGACGACGGCGCGAGTCTGCGTGAGCGCATAGGTCCACGACGAGATTTCCGGGTCGCTGCCGACGCCGCGTTCGCTGACCCCGGCGAGGGACGCGGGCAGCAGGAGCCAGGTCGCGGCCAGCGCTGCGTAGAAACCCCAGCGGCGTCGCAGCGCGGCACGAAACGAACCGGCGAGAAAGGTGCGATCGTAGAGGAGCGCGAGGAGAGGAGCGGTTGCGATGACCTCTTTGACGAATACGCCGAGGGCGCAGGAGACGACGGAAAGAAGGAGCAAGGGGACGGGAGACAGGAGGCGGGAGGCGCGGGACTCTGCGGTCTCCGGTTCGGCGCCGCGCACGAAGCAGTAGAGCGTTGAGAAATAGAGCAGCCCCATGAGCGACTCGGCCCGCTGCGAGACATAGGTGACGGCGTTGGTCTGCAACGGATGGACGAGGCACAGGGCGGCGATCAGGCCGGCGAGCAGTGTCGCATCGCGGCCGAAGCGCACGCGGAGCGGAGCGGTCAGCAAGGTGCGACGCGCGAGCCCGTAGAGGGCGAGTGCGGCGAGGACGTGAATCGCGAGATTGACGAGGTGGTAGCCGCGGACGGCGAGGCCGCCGGCCGCGTAGTTCAGGGCGAACGTGGCGTTGAGCAGCGGACGGCCGCCGACGCCGACATTGGGCGGTGGCGACAGGACCTGGCGCCACGCGGAGAGATCGCGGATCGTGATGTTTTCGACGATGCTCCGGATGTCATCGAGCAGGAACGGAACGGAGAACGAATTCGCGTAGGCGGCGAGAGCGAGCGCGGCGAGCACCGCGGCCACGGCGAGCGTGGGTGAGGCCGGCGGGCGGGAGAGCGTGGGGCTCGGCGCGGGGTGGTTCACGCGACGATCACGATGGAGCGAAAGCGCGGCGCGCCAAGTCTGCTTCAGCCCAGAAAACGCAGTTGGAACCAACCGCAGAGAACGCAATGAGCGCAAAGAAAGGGAGCGCGGTGCATTTTTCGGAGGGATAAGCGCTCACCCCGGAGGTGAACGGCCACGGCACGCCACTCTTCCTGTTTTTCTCTCTGCGATCCTTGCGTGCTTTGCGGTTCAACCGCCGTTTCTAGGTTCAGCTCTCTGTGGCACGGGTCTCCCGACCTGTGATGTCCCGAACACGGGTCGGGAGACCCGTGCCACCGCAAGCCATCGCCTGCAAGCAGGCTCCTACCTCAAGGCAGGGAGCGGCACGGCGTCCATGTCGGTGAAGACCTGGTTGTCGCCACCCATCGCCCAGATGAAGCGGTAGGCGCCGGTGCCGGCGCCACAGTGGATCGACCACGCGGGAGAGAGGATGGCCTCGCGGTCGCGGATGACGAGGTGGCGGGTCTTGTCGGGCTCGCCCATGAAGTGGAAGACGAGGTTGTCGCCGAGATCGAAGTAGAGGTAGATCTCGGTGCGGCGGCTGTGCGTGTGCGGCGGCATCGTGTTCCAGAGGCTGCCGGGCTCGAATTCGGTGAAGCCCATCACGAGCTGGCAGCTCTTCACGCCGTCGGGGTGGATGAGTTTGTTGATGCGGCGGCGGTTGGCCTTGGCGTTGTCGCCGATCGGATCGGTGCGGATATCCGCGCGGCGGACGACGGCGGTCGGGTGCTTCGCGTGCGCGGGCGTGCTGATGTAGAAGAACTGGGCCTGGCCGGTCGGGCCGTTTTCGAAGGAGACCTCCTTTTCGCCGAGGCCGATGTAGAGGCAGTCGAGATTGCCGAGGGCATAGGCGGTGCCGCCGACGCGCACGGTGCCGGCGTCGCCGACGTTGAGGATGCCGATTTCGCGGCGTTCGAGAAAGAAGGCGGTGCCCGTCTCCTTGGCGCTCGGGAGCGTGAGCGGAGTCGTGGTCGGCAGCGCGGCGCCGGTGATCATACGATCAAGGTCGGTGTAGTGCGCGGAGATCGCGCCGGGCTGGAACAGGCCCGAGATCATGAACCGCGCGCGGAGCTGCTCGGTGGAGAGGGTGTTGGTCTCCTCGGGGGAGGGGAAGTAGTGGAGTTTCATGAAGGGATTTTTTGTTTTGAACAGGAAGGTCGGGAAGGTCGGAAAGAAAAAATCTCTGGAATAAGCGCTTCCCGTTCTTCCCGGCCTTTTTGTTCACTGGATTATTTTTGCGACGATAGAGTCACTTTCACCGGCGATTTCGCGCGGGCGGCGCAGGTGGCGATGTAGGCGTTCCACGCTTCCTTGGTGGTGAACTCGCCGGCTTTGCTCCAGCCGGCGCCGACGTAGTAGCGCAGCGGTTTGCCGGGGGTGGCTTTCGCGAGGACGAGGTCGTTGCGGTCGTCGGCGGCGAAGCCTTTGAACGCGTCGGCTGCGACGATCACGGCGGTGCCGAGCTGGCCGTTGGTTTTCTGGAGGACCCACTGGGCGAGCGAGGCTTGGGCGGCGGTCGAGGTCAGCTCGACCTTGGCGTCCTGGTTTTTGTCACCGGGAGTTTTGTTCAGACCGATGCCGACGGTGAGTTCGCTGGCGGTCCCCGCGGTGACGGTGAAGGTGCTGTCCATCTGGTCGAGGTTGTGGCCGGCATCGACGGTGAAGCGCTTTACTTCGGCGACTTTCACGCCGTTGCCGGCGTCCCACGGTTCGTAGGTGAGCTCGAACACGGCGCGGACGGGGCCGTTGGTGATGACTTTCCAGGTCTTGTAATTACGGCCGACGGAGAGTTTCGCGCCGTCCCAGATGCCGGTGCCGCCGCAGCCGCGTGACGGACCGACCTGATACATGTCCATGCCTTCGCCCTCGTCCTTGTGGTAGTGATCGTGGCCCTTGTTATACCAGCGGTCGACGATCGGGTAGCTGACGCGTTTGCACCAGACATCGAGGCCGCTGGTGACGAGGACTTCCTTGCCGGTCTTCGGCTCGTCGGGAGCGGCGAGCGCGGGGCCGTAGGTGCGGTGGCCGATCTTGTCGTTTTCCCAGGCGAAGTCGTCGAGACGCTCGGGCACGTAGCGGGCGAATGCCTTGGTGGGAAACACGGGCGCGACCGTGTCGATTTTTTCGACGGTGAACGTGGCGGACTTTTCGCCGGCGGCGAAGTCGTGCTGGAAAATCAGTTCGCCGTAAGCGACGCCCTTGCCCTGCGGATCCTTGGCCTGGGGGAGGACGTTGGTGACCTGGTAGGGGAGGATGGCGCCCTTCGCGTTTTTCACGGCGATGCGCTGGAGGAGTGCGCCGGGGAGCGCGTGGTTCACGTCGGACCAAGGGATCGTGATTGTCTCGGCGGGGCGCGCGATCGCGAGATCGTGCGTGACGGTGATCACGAGTTTGTCGGCGGCGAGGGCCAGCGGGGCGGCGAGCAGCGACAGGAGAGCGTGGCGGAGTTTCATGGCGTGAAAGAGGCCAAAACCAACCACGGATGGACCCGGATGAACACGGAAAAAAACCGGTCAGGAGGTGAGGCGGAAGAAATCGAAATCGGCGTGGCCGGACGACGGAGACGCAGTGGCGGACGAAGCGAACAGGCCGATTTTGGCGCCGACCCATTTGGCGACGGTCGCCTGGAAGGCGTCGCCGATGGCGACGAAGGTCTCGCCGTCGAGGCTGTAGGCAAACAGGCACGCGGCGCCGACGCTGACGGTGGCGCGCAACCAGACGCGGGGGGAGGAAACGGGGACGGCCGCGACGTCGTGAGCGGTGCCGGCTTGGTGGGCGTCGGCGTGAGTGACTTGGACGAGCGTGGGGCCGGCGACGGTCTGGCGCAGGCCGAGCCACGCGTAGCTGTAGCCGAAGATCATCAGGCCCGCCTGCGCCGAGGCTTCGGCGGACAAGCCGGCTGCGTCGAGCAGGGTGGTCGCGGTGAACGCGGGCGCGGGAAATTTTTGGAGCAGGAGGTGCGGCGTGTCGTAGAGCGAGCCGGACGCCGGGCGCGGGTGGCATGGCAGGCGCAAGTAACCGGGGCGGGCGGCGAGCGAGAAGAAGTCCGGGCGCGGGTTGGCCTGCCATTGCCATTGGCGGCCGAGGGCGGGGGAATCGAATTCGTCGGAGGTGGCGGGGGCGAGGCGGGGGCTGGCACTCAGGACGGCTCGGAGAGCCGTCCCTACCTTCGGTGTGGCGTGGGTCAGGACGGGTTCGCCGCTCGCGTTGCCCATGCGGGGCCAGCCGTCGGCGTGCCAGGACATCGGCTGGAGATGGACGATGCGGCCAAAGGGGCCGCGGTCCTGAAAATGGAGGAACCAGTGTTCGCCGGCCGGCGTATCGACGCACGCGCCTTGGTGGGGGCCGTTGATGGCGGTGGTGCCTTGCGCGAGAACGATGCGCGCTTCCCAGGGGCCGCGGAGGTTTGGGGAGCGATAGACGGCCTGCGAGCCGGTGGCGACGCCGTCGACGGGGGCGAAGATCCAGTAGGTGTCGCCGCGCTTGTAGAGCTTGGGGCCTTCGAGCGTGTGGAAGCCGCGCGAGGAGTGATTTTCGTCGATGATCGCGACGCCCTCGCCGTCGAGCACGCGCATGCCATCGGCGGAGAGTTCGTTGAGTTGGACGATGTTGTTTTTGCCCGAGCGGCTCCGAGCCCAGGCGTGGACGAGCCAGACGCGGCCGTCGTCATCCCAGAGCGGGCACGGATCGATCAGGCCGCGGCCGGCTTTTACGAGCACCGGCTCACTCCACGCGCCGCGCGGATCGGTGGCGGTGACGACGTAGAGGCCGAAATCGGGATCGGGATAGTAGATCCAGAATTTGCCCGCGTGGTGGCGAATCGAGGGCGCCCAGACGCCGGCGCCGTGACGCGGAGTGGCGAAGTGATCGCGCGGGACGAGCGTGGGGAGCGCGTGGTTGACGAGACTCCAGTTGACGAGGTCGCGCGAGTGGAGGATCGGCAGGCCCGGGACGTGGTTGAAGCTCGACGAGGTGAGCCAGTAGTCGTCTCCGACGCGGATGGCGTCGGGATCGGAATAGTCGGCGAAGAGAACCGGGTTTTGATAACGGCCGTCGCCGAGATCAGGGAGCCACGGAGCGGAGGCGGAGGAGGAGGACACGAGAGTGAGCCAAGCGAGGCGGACGCGGCGGCGCGGTGGTCAGGCTTGGCGTTCGGGCTCGAGGCGCGGCACGAGCAGCTGGATGGCGAGCAGCGAGAGCAAATACATGCCGGAGAAGTAGGCGAAGACCGGCACGTAGCTGCCGGTTTTCTGGAGGATCATGCCGGTGAATCCGTTCACGAAGCCGCCGGTGAAATACGCGACGAAGCCGCCGAGGCCGACGACGGAGCTGATTGCCTCCTTGGGCATCGTGTCGGAGACAACGCTGAAGAGGTTGGCCGACCAGCCTTGGTGGGCGGAGCCGGCGAGTCCGACGATCACGACGGCGAGCCAGACGGTGGGCGCGAACGGCGCGAGGAACACGGGCACGACCGCGAGCGCGCACGCGAGCAGCGAGATTTTGCGGGCGGAGTTGATGCTCCAGCCGCGACCGATGAGGCGGCCGGCCAGCCAACCGCCCGCCACTCCGCCGATGGCGGCGAGGGCGAAAAATGCGCCGGTCCACCAACCGACGGTCTGCGTGGTCAGGCCGAAGCGTTTGCCGAGGAAATCCGGCACGAAGAACTGATAGAAACCCCACGCTGGCCCGGCGAGGATGCTGGCGATCACGTAGGCCCAGACGGCGCGGTAGCGCAGCAGATGGAGCCAGGGGACCTTGATCGGTTTGGCTTCGGGGGCGGGTTGGCCCTGCTTGATGTAGGCGAGTTCGGCGGCGGAGAGGCGCGGGTGTTTTTCGGGCGATTCGTAGACGAACCACCACACCGCGACCCAGATGAAGCCGGTGGCGCCGGTGAGGTAGAACGTGGATTGCCAGCCGAGATGCGAGTAGAGCCACGGCACGCCGATCGGGCAGATGATGGCGCCGACGTTGGTGCCGGCGTTGAAGAGGCCGGTGGCGAGCGCGCGTTCCTTCGCGGGATACCATTCGGCGACCGCCTTGATGGCGCCGGGAAAATTACCGCCCTCGGTGAGACCGAGCGCGATGCGGGCGAGCATGAAGCCGGCGGCGGTCATCGGCAGCGTGAGCGTCGCCACGACGAATCCTTTCTCGGCCCACGAGAACCACGGGTAACTCATCGCGAACTGCTGCTTCACGTCGATGAGTCCGCACAGGCCGTGGGCGGTCGCGGCGCAGCTCCACAGCAGCACGAAGATCGGCAGGCCGCGTTTCACACCCCAGCGATCCATGAGGCGGCCGCCGAAAAGATAGCCGAACGCATACGCGAACGAAAACGCCGCGGTGATCCAGCCGTAGTCGGAGTCGCTCCAGCCGAGTTCGCGGCACAAGTCTTTCTTGAGAATCGCGAGGACGAGGCGGTCGAGGTAATTGACCGCGACGGAAAAGAAGAGCAGGCCGCAGACGACCCAGCGCAGATGGCCGCCGGGTGAGGTGGGCGAGGAGGTGGAAGAGGGAGCTTGAGACGCCATCTGGTATGGTGCGCTGAGACCGTAGCGCCGACGCTCGCCACCGGGCCGTCACGCGGCGGTCGTGGAGCCGCGACGGCGCGCCGGCAAGCGGCGGCCCTACAGGCTGAATTCGGAAACTAAAGGAAGGAGATGAGGAATGCGGGCACGGGGACGTGCCCGCTCACCGGGAGGCGGGGTCAGGCGACTCCGCCCGGGAGGCTGTCATGAACTTGGCGCGGAGCAGCGGCGGGGAGTAGGGCAGGTCTGTGACCGGCCCAGCGAACACGCACCGCGCGAAAGGGCCGGTCACAGACCTGCCCTACCTCGGAGCCCATGCGTCTTGTGGGACGAAAGCGCATGACAGTCTCTAGAGGTCGAACGACGCTGAGAGAATGAACTGTCGCGGGTCGATGATGCGATAGGTGGAGGCCCGGCCGTCGAAGAACGCGGAGGTCTTCAGCAATCGGCCGCCGTCTTCCTGCACATTTCGCACGTTGAGTTGGAAGTTCGCGCGAACCTTGTCCGCGAACAACTTCGTCCGATAGGTGAGGAACATGTCGACGTTGGCTTCGGACCCCGAGTAGATCGGCCGGTTCGGATCGAGCGCCAGAATCCGATTCGCCGCGAGGGTCAGGTCCACGCCCGGAGCATACCCTTTGCCGTAGAAACCGATGGCCCCCTTGCTGGCGTAGCGCAGCGAACCACCGACGGTCACGTTCTTGAGGATCCGGTTTTCGGAGAAGAGGCCGGAGAGATTATACCGGGTGCTGAACTTGGCCGAGTATTCGCGGATCTGCGGGCGGGGACGGCCGATCTGGGCGCGGAACACCGCCATGGGCGCATCGACATTGCCGGCGAAGTTGATCGAGGGCGACTGGGTGCCGTTGTAGCCGGACAGCGTGGTGAAGGGAGCGCCGACGATATTCCACCAGAGCAGGTGGCCGGTGGCGCCGGTCGGAAGGGGCGTCGCCGGGAGGGTCGCCAACGGCGTGGTCACACCGCCGAGGGTTTGCGTGGTATTGGTGTAGCGCGGGTCCTCGAGCGTGGTCCAGATGGGCATGCGCGCGGCGATGTAGTCGTCCACCGCGGAGCCGGCCGCCGTGGTGATCGCCTGTGTCTTGGTGACCGACGCACTGATGGTCCAATTGCGGGTGGGGTTGAGGTTGATTTCCAACTCGTGGCCCTTCGACTCCGCGTCCTGCACCGTGGCATAGGTGTTGTTGGCGGCGATGGCGGCCAGGCCGTTGTATTGCTCGAGGGGCATCTTGATCGCGGCGGCAATCTGCGCGTTGGTGGCGGTGCCGCCGGTGGCGAGTCCGTTCATCCAGGCGGTGGTTTGCGTCCGCAGGTTGTAGGAATCGGTCGCGATGAATCCCTCATACCGCAGGAGGCGCTGGGCCATCGTGCTGATGTCGCCATTGCGAAGATCTTTCTGCGCGGTGACAAAGTTGGTGTAGCGGATGGACAGGCGGCCATCGAGCAGCGTGAGCCACAACCCGAGGTCCTTGCTCGTGCCGCTTTGGTTCGGCAGCTGGTTGAGCATCAGGTCATAGGCGGGGCCCTGCGCGATGAAGTTGTCCGATTTGTTGTAGGTGAGGCTGAGTCCGTTGACCGCCTCGGCGAGAAACCGGCCGACGCCGCTGCTGCCGTTGATGCTGGAGCGGAGGGCCTTCATGTCGAGAAACGGACGGGCGACCATCGAGGCGGTCTTGGTCTTGCCTTGGGCTGGACGCCAGGGGCCCACCCAGCGCTTGGAGGCGCCAAAGTCGTAGTCGCGGAGATCCGCGGTCATCGTGGCGAACGGGGCGTTGCGGTCATACACTTTGTCCTGGCGCAGGCCAAACGTGCCGACCAAGCGGCCACCGAGGAAGGTGCTCTGAATGACGCCGCCCGGGGTCTTGACGACTTCGTTGAGGTTGTTGAGACCGCCGCCCTGACCCGGCGTGAAGCCGACGGGAGAAACATCCTTGTTCATCGAGGCTGCGTTCGGGCCCCAGACATAGGCGACACTGGCCCCTTCCGGGAAGTTGGCCGGGGCATACTGGATGCCGCCGCCGGGGGTGTTGCCGACATAGTATTGCTCGTTGAGCCGGGTGTAGTTGCTGGGGGTGATGGTGGCGCCGTTGATCAGATAACGAGGGTCGGTGTTGGTCACCGTCTGGAGCGCCAGCAGCGTGTTGGCGTATTTTTGCTCCCACGCCTTGTCCTTGCCGAGTGCGGTATGCCGATAGGTCCAGGTGAAGTTCTTCTGGTCCTTGTATTCATAGTAGCCGAGGACCTGTTGGGTGCCGAGCCACTTGGTCAGACCCTCGTCCCGGGAGAAATCGATCCGATACACGGCTTGCGCACGGGTGGTTTCCCACAGCTGGGGTTTGTTGCGGAAGAAAGGTTCGCTGCTGCGCAAGTAGGGACGGCCGAAGTAGGGGTTGGGGGTGCCGTCCAAGTAAACCATGTTCACGTCCGGCTGAAGCTGGCCGATGTTGCTGTTCACGCTCGCGGGGCCCATGGGCAGATTTTCGAGGCGCTTGGCATCCTCCCGCATGAAGGTGACCTGGGCCGCCAACGTCTGCTTGGAGGTGTTGAGGATCAGTTGGTCCAGCTGGACCATGTAGGTGTTGTTGTTGTCCCACGCCTTGCCGTTGGTGAGATTGATGCTGGTCCAGTCGTAGATGGATTGGTCAAAAATGGGTCGGGCCACTGAATTGTAGAGCGGCTGTTGCGCGGAGGTGTAGGTTTCCGCGGGGCCCGCGGTCAAAAGGCCGACGCCCGAGGCCGTGGCGCCGAAGGGATCGGTGGTGCCCAGAGCACCGTTGGCGCCCGTGATTGAAGTGTAGCGCGGCATGGCCCAGTAGGGTGTCTGGCCCGCGCCACCGATCTGGAAGGGCGAGCGACTTTCCGAGCCGCCGAAAACAAAAGTGACGGGCACGCCAGGCACGTTCGTGAAGTTAGGCGCGGCCGTATAGGGCGTGGTCGAGCCGAGGACGTTGCCGTTACCGTAGACCCGGCCATCGGCCATGGTGACCAAGTTGGTGACGGCATTCCAACCCGGCTTCCCCGCCTTGATCCAATCCGTGTAGTAGTCGCGCGGAGTCGTGAAGTTCGGCCGCACGGCCGCGTTCTTGTAGTTATACCAGGAGAGGGCGATCGTGGTGTTCTTGAAGGGACGGGCCTTCAGCTGCGCGCTGAGGCGGCGGGCGTCTTCGCCGGATGGTTTGCGAACGAAGCCGGTGTGCTGGTTGGCGTAGCTCGCGCGGAAAGCCAGCTTGTCCGACAGCTTGCGGTTGACGTCGAGGGAGACACGCCAGCCCTCGTAGCTGTCGGCCCGCAAATCCACCTTGGTGAAATTCCGGCTGAGATTCGCTGTGGCGGGCGTTTGGTTGACCGTGCCGGAAGCGTTGCCGAGGCCGAAGATGTTGGCGTTCGGTCCACGGCTCAGTTCAACCGAATCCAGCCAGAGGGGGTCCAACGGCACGCGGCCCGTCGTGTGGATATTGTTGAACGCGATGTTGGCGTTGCCGATGCCGCGCACGCGGTTCGCGGTGTTCGGGCTGAGGCTGACGTTGTCGACCACGGCGCCGGTGCGGTCGGTGACGAACTCGGAGTAGGAGTTGATGCCCTCGGTGCTCGCCATGTGGTCGAAGATATCGTTGATATCGAGCATCGCGAAGTCGGCCATCTGCTCCTTGGTCATCACGGTGATCGACTGGCCGAGATCCTCGATCTTCGAATTCAGGCGGGTGCCGGACATCGTGTTCGACTGGAAGTAGCCCTTGCTGTCGGAGACGACCTCGAACGGCGAAAGCGCGATGATCTCTTGATCGCCGGATGGTTTCACCGACGGGACCGCGGATTTCTGCGCGGCCTCCATCGCGGCGATTTCGTCCGGGTCGAGCCGGCCGTTCTTGTTGGTGTCGTATCTGGCCAGCGTCGCGGCGTCGATCGCGGGAGCCGGTGCGACCTGGGCGTGAACGAGCGGGGTGACAAAAGCCAGGAGGCAGGCAGGCGCGAACAACGCAAAGCGGGAACAGGGCGAGGGTTTCATGGTGAGTTAGGGTTTTGACGGTGCGGCAGGCCGGCGCACACAGGTGGTGCAAATGTGTCCCGGGCTGGATTCGCACCCCAGCCCGCCTTTGCGCTCATCGTTGACTAATACCAGCGTCACCTGGCTTTTTGGACGGTAGGCCCGGCCCGTGGCCAGGCTGCCCGACCGGCGGGCGGGCCGACAGCGGAAAGTCTGAATGCTACGGGACGTTGGTAGGAAACAGCCGCCTCGCGGCAGCACCGGCGCAGATCCGGGTGTGCGGCGGGCGCGACTCAAACTGATGTAGGAAACGGCGAAAAACCTGCCCAACGCACGCGCTCATCCGCGCTGCCTCGGTGGTAGCGGCGGGCGTCCCTGCCCGCCGACGGATCGGGCGAAAGTCTTGAACCGGCGGGCAG
>JACRKC010000057.1 GCA_016235555.1 Verrucomicrobiota bacterium | reverse complement strand
GTGGGCGGGCACGTCCCTGTGCCCGCATGAGCGAAGCGTCTGTGACAGTCGCAATGCGGGCACGGGGACGTGCCCGCCCACCTCGAAAACACCGACCCGTTGTCTTCGGTTTGGGTTGCGCCCTTACTCGTCTGACCGAGACCCGGCGGCGGGTGGCGCGATGCAGAAGAGTTCCTTTTCGCCACGGATGATCAGCCGGTCGCCCACGGGCACGAGGGACGCGATCACCCGATCGGGGAGTTTGTTTTCGGCGAGGAGTTCGAAGCCGCCTGCCACCTTGGCGACAAACACGACGCCATCCTCGCGCGCGGCGTAGAGGACGCCGCCGACGATCAGCGGCGAGGCGTAGTAGTTCGAACTCGCGCGCGGGAGCGTAGCGGTCCACCGGGATTTGCCGGTGGCGGGCTCGACGCAGTCGATCTGACCGCGGTCGCTCAGCACGTAGAGCTGGCCTTGGTATTCGGCGGGGGTGGGCACGAAGGCTCCGACGTCGTCGCGCGACCACGTGCGGTGGGTTTTGGTCACGTCGCCGCTGCCACCGAGCTTCACGCCGTGGAATTGCGGCGCCCCTTTGTCGGCGCGGCCGAAGCAAATGGCGGCGATGTCGCCGATCACGACGGGCATCGCGACGGCGGGCCAGAAGGCGGTGCGCTTCGGATTGAAGTCACCGCACGACCAGAGCAGGCGGCCATCGACGGCGTCGTGGGCGGTCACGTGCTCGGCGCCCCACGTGAGCAGCGCTTCGCGGCCTTCATGGCGGATGACGAGCGGGGTGGTGTAGCCGTTGTCGAGTTCGGTGGGCGTCGAGTAGGTGCGGTCGGTTTTCCAGCGGAGTTCGCCGGTCGCTTGGTCGAACGCGGCCAGCCACGACTCGCCGCCGTGCAAACGGGCGACGACGACGTTTTTTCCGGCGAGCACGGGCGACGAGCCGAAGTCCCAGAAGAGTTTCACCGGACCGAAGCGCTCAACTAGATTGGTCTGCCACCGCACCTGGCCGTCGAGACCGACGGCGGCGAGCTGCCCGCTCTTGTAGCTGACGAAGATGCTGCGGCCGTCGGTGACGGGCGAGGGGTTGCTGCCGGAGCCGTTGCGGTGGCGGCCGGCTTGTTCGTGCGAGCCGAGGGCGGTTTGCCAGAGCCGCTTGCCGTCGAGGGCGAACGCGACGAGGCCGTCCTTGCCGTCGATCGGGGCGGTGACGTAGATGCGGTCGCCCCAGACGATGGGCGTCGAGCAACCTTTGCCGGGGAGCGGCGTGCGCCACGCGATGTGCGTGGCGTCCCATCGGGCGGGCGGCTGGCCGGCGGCGACGCTGCCGTTAAGGGTGGGGCCGCGCCAGTTCGGCCATTGGGCGGTGGTGGCGAAAAGCAGCGGGGCGATGGCGAGCGTGACGATGAGGTGGCGCGCGAACCGCGCGCGCTGGAGCAGGGGCGGATGGCTCATGGCGGGGAAAGCGTGGGGATTTCCGGAGGACGCGTCACGTCGCGAAACACCTGGCGGAAGCGGCCGGGGTGTAACTCAAACTGATGTCGGCGCTCTGTAGCGGCGGTCTATGACCGCCGTCGAACCGTCGCTTGTGCTTCGTCGGCGGTCATAGACCGCCGCTACAACCGAACCCTTCGTTGACTGACATCAGTTTGAGTTGCACCCGAAGCGGCCGGGCGCAGCGCAAGTTCATCACTGAGGCGAGACGCCTCAGCCACGCTTGCTCGCCTCCGGCGAGTGGACGAGGCGTCCCGCCTCGTCGATGGGCGCGAGGCGAGTGACGCCGAGGCGGTCAGCCCTCGGAAATGCAGTAGAGATATTTGTGGCCGCGCAGGAACAGTTCGCGGCCGAGGGCGATGGGCGAGGCGTCGATCGGGTCGCTGAGCGTGTTGGTGGCGACGACCTCGAACTTCGACGCGTCCTTCACGACCATGACGACACCGTTGCGACCGGTGAGGTAGAGGTGGCCGTTGGCGGCGAGTGGCGAGGCATACATGCCGCGCAGGCCTGGGAGCGGCTGATCCTGGAAATGGACTTCACCGGTGAGCGCGTTGAGGCAGGAGAGATAGGCGTCGGTGCCTTTGCTCATGTAGAGGCGTTCGCCGGACAGGACCGGAGAGGCGACGTAGGGCGCGCTTTTGCGCGCGCTCCACGCGATGCTGTCGGTCTCGCTGATATCGCCGCGGGCGGTGAGCTTGATGGCTTGGATCGAGTTGCCCTGATAACCGCTCATCACGTAGACGAGGCCGTGGCCGGTGACGGGCGACGGGATGACATTGCTGGTGAGTCCGCTGGCTTCCCAGACGAGTTCGCCCGTTTTGGTGTCGTAGCTGCGGGTGCGCTTGCTGGCGGGGATGATAGCTTGCTGGCGGCCGGCGCCCTCGACAATGAGCGGCGTGCTCCACGATTGGATCTCGTCACGAGTTTGGCGCCACACTTCGGCGCCGGTCTTCTTATCCAGCGCGACAATGAAGGAGTTTTCCTGATTGTCCCACGGCACGATCAGGTGCGGGCCGGCGAGCGCGGGCGAGGCGCCTTCGCCGAAGCTGTTGCGGCTGCGCATGCGGCCGAGGTCTTTCGTCCAGACCTGATTGCCGGCGAGGTCGTAGCAGTAGACGCCGCGCGAGCCGAAGTTGACGTAGAGGCGCTCGCCGTCGGTGACAGGTGAGCCGGAGGCGAAGCTGTTGGTCTGGTGCTTGCCCTCGTGCGGCACCTCGCGGCGCGCGGTTTTTTGCCAGACGATTTTTCCCGTGGAGCGCTCGACCGCGACGACGGCGAACTCGTGGAACTTGGTGGGTGCCCCTCCGCCGCCGAAGCCGCCGCCGGGACCGCCCTTGCGGCCGCCTTTGCGCGGGCCACCGTCGCCGCCCGGGGCTGGTGCCGGCTCGGCCGGAGCTGCGGCGGGTGCCGCACCGGGCCGCTCCTCGGATGTCTCGATGGCGGTGAGCAGGAAGATGCGGTCCTGGGCGACGACCGGCGTCGAGAATCCGAGACCGGGGATCGCGGTCTTCCATTTGATGTTTTTGTCGTCGCTCCACGTGAGCGGCGGCTGGGCACCGGGTGCGACGCCGGTGCCGGCCGGGCCGCGCCAGGTGGGCCACGACGAAACGTCGGCCGCGCGGGCGAGGACCGGAGCGAGCAGCGGGGTGGCCAGCAGCAGAACGAGGGGGCGGAGGTGGAGTTTTGCGGGGAGTGGCAGCATGGGGAGGGGGTTGCCGGATTGACGCGCGGGGTGAACCAACGTTCCGCAGGTGGTCGGAGGGAAGGCAAATCTCGGGCGGCCGGCCAGTCCGAGGAAGCGGTGCGACTGGCGCGGGTGCGCCAAAAGGCTCGCATCGAAGCGTCGAGGCGTGCGTCATTCCCCGCACGTTTTCCCCACCCGTATGAATTCCGCCGCCCCGGTTGCCCCCGGCCTGAACCGCACTGCCTGGCTCATCTGCATCATCGCCGCGATCGGCTTCGCGTTCGACATCTACGAGCTGCTGATGCTGCCGCTCATCATCAAGCCGGCCATCGCGGCGCTGAGCGCGCCCATCGTCGAGGGACTGGTCGGCGGCGGAATGGACCGCGCGCAGGCGGCGGCGCTCTGGGCGCCGGGTGGCGCGGAATACGTGCGCTGGGCGCGCACGCTGTTCTTTTTACCGGCGCTGGCCGGCGGCGTGTTCGGACTGCTCGGTGGTTACCTGACGGACTTGCTCGGGCGGCGGCGCGTGCTGACGTTCTCGATTTTGCTGTATGCCATTGCGGCGTGCGCGGCGGGTTTCGCGACCTCGCTGCCGCAACTGCTGTTCTTCCGCTGCCTGGTGTTCATCGGCGTGTGCGTGGAGTTTGTCGCGGCGGTCGCGTGGCTCGCGGAGTTGTTCACGGATCCGAAGCAGCGCGAAAAGGTGCTCGGGTTCACGCAGGCGTTCTCGTCGTTCGGCGGCATGATGGTGGCGGGCGCCGCCTACTTCGCGGCGAAGTGGGCGTTGAACCTGCCGGCGATCCACGGCGGTCACGAGGCGTGGCGCTACACGCTCATCTCGGGGGTGATTCCGGCGATCCCGCTGATCGTGATCCGGCCGTTCCTCCCCGAGTCGCCGGCGTGGCAGCAGAAGCGTGAAGCGGGCACGCTCAGGCGGCCGAGCTTCGCCGAATTGTTTTCGCCCGAGCTGCGCAAGACCACGGTGATCACGACGCTGATTTTTGCGTGCAGCTACGGCATCGCATTTGGGGCGATCCAGCAGTTGCCGCAGATCATCGGCGCGCAGCGCATCGGCACGCCGGCCGAAGCCGGCCACGTGGCGGTGCGCGCGGCGGCCAAGAAGGCGGGCGGCGAGGCGATGGCGGCGGCGAAGGCCGCGAAGAAACCCGAGCCCGTCGCGCAGCGCGAAATGCGCCAGGCCGCGGGCAACGCCAGCGACCAGGCGGTCGCGGCGGTCACGGGCGCGCAGGAACTCGGCGGGTTGCTCGGGCGTTTCCTGCTCGCGGTGCTCGCCGTCGTGCTCGTGAGCCGGCGGATGCTGTTCCGGGTGTTCCAGATTCCGTCGCTGATTTTCGTGCCGCTGCTCTTCTGGTGGATCGCCGGGCAGCTCGGCAACGCGGACAGCCTCGGCACGATCAAGCTCGGCATCTTCATCGCGGGCGTGCTGACGGTGGCGCAGTTTTCGTTCTGGGGAAATTACATCCCGCTCGTGTTCCCGCTGCACCTGCGCGGCACGGGCGAGAGTTTCGCGGCCAACATCGGCGGCCGCGTGCTCGGCACCGCGGCGGCGTGGTTCACGCTCACGCTCTCGGCCTCGGACAAACCCGATCCCGCGCGGGTGGCGATCGCGGGCGCGTGCGTGGCGGGCGCCTACGCGCTCGTCGGCGCCGTGCTCACGCAGTTCCTGCCGGAGCCGAAGGCGGAAGAGTTGAAGGAGTGAGGCGGCGCACACACCGGGAATCCATGCTGGAAAACGCCACTGAGCTCGCTACGTTGGCGCCATGCTCGAGGAAACCATAGAAACCTCCGCCCACACGTCGCGCGATGGCACTCTCAACCTTTGCGTGAATACGGGCGTGCTGGATGCCGACGTGGCAGTGTCGGTGCGCCTACGCCGAATGGTCCCGAGTGGCGAACTCGATGCCAACGGCTGGCCACGAGGCTTCTTCGAGCGCGTGACCGGCTCGATGCCTGAACTCGCGCGGGCCCCGCAGGGAGACTTCGAAACCCGGGCGCGGCTGGGATGAAGTATCTGCCGGACACGAATGCGTGCATCGCGCTCCTCCGGCAGCGCCAGCCACGGCTTGCCGCCCGCTGGCAGTCCGTCAAGGCGGGCGACATCGTCCTTTGCTCCGTCGTGATCTATGAACTCCGACACGGAGCAGAACGCAGCTCGAACCCAGCGCAAGAGCACCTGAAGCTTGATGCGTTCCTTGCCCCGTTTGGTTCGCTACCGTTTGACGACGCTTGCGCGCGGCGGTGTGCAACGATTCGACGAGAACTCGAACGCACCGGCGGCGTCATTGGTCCGCACGATCTCCAAATCGCAGCGATTGCGTCAGTGAACGGGCTGACATTGGTGACCCACAACACCGCCGAGTTTTGCCGGGTGCCCGGTCTGGGACTCGTGGACTGGGAAACCTGATTCTGTCACTCTGCGCCCTGCACCACGCTCGGGCGCAGGTCACGCACGGACCAGCGGAAGATCGCCCAGCCGCTCGCGAGGTTGAGGCCGACGATCCCGAGCAGCAAGGTCACGACCAAGGCGACGGCTGGGAGCGCGGGTAGACCGCCGGCGGCTGGGACGATGGCAACCGCAGCGGCCATGGCTCCGACCCCGACACCCCACAGCACGAGGCGGCCGAACTCGGCGGCGACCATGCGCGCGAGCACCGGGCGCGACAGGCCAATGGCGGCCATGACGGCAAACTCGCCGCGGCGCTCGCGGAGGTTGCGCGCGACCACGATCGCGAGGCCGAGGCTGCCGAGCACGACGCCGAGCGAGCCGAGGACGTTGAAGATCGCGATGTAGGTGTTTTCGATCTGATGAAACGCGGCGAGCACCTCACGCGTGAGCTGCACGCGGCCGCCGGCGTCGCGCGTGGCGGTTTCGAGGCGCGCGCGCACCGCGGCGAGATCGGCGCCCGGCTTCGCATCGAGCAGGAAGCGCGTGTAGCCGGCGTGCGACGGGAATTTTTCGAGGAAGAGTTTTTCGTCCACGACGAGGACACCCTGAAACAGCGAGTCCGGCAGCACGCCGGCGATCTGCACGGGAAACGTGCGACTGTTTTCGTCGGTGTAGTCGAGCACGTCGCCGACCTTGCGCTTGAGCGCCCACATCAGCGTGGTCTCGTCGGCGAACGCGGGCAGCGCGCCCGCGGCGGTGACGGTGCGGAGGGCGTTCCAGCCGGCGGCCGGGCCTGTGAGGTGAAATGCACCGCGCGCGGCGAGCTTCGCGGTATCGAGCGCGACGAGTTGCGGCTGGGCGGTGGTGTTGAGGTTGTAGCAGTTGACGTTGTCGCCCGTGCCCGCGCGCAGCGGGACGATTTCGCCGAGTTGGGCGGCGGCGCCCTCGAATGCCTCGAACCCCGCGGTGCGACCGTCGCGCGCGAGGTTGAGCGGCGCGGTGGTCTCGACCCAGAACGCGAAGCCGCCGGTGCCGCTGCCGCGCTGGAGCCAGTCGGCGCCGACCTGTTTGCGGAACGACGCCACGGAGAGCACCATGAACACGGCGGACGCGATCGCACCGATGACGGTGAGGCTGCGCGAGCGGCGGGCTTTCAGGTTGAGGGCGCCGAGGCGCGCCGGATCGAGCGTGGCACGGGTCTCCTGACCCGTGTTCGGCCCGTCACGGGTCGGGCGACCCGTGCCACACATCCAGGCGCGGCAGAGTGCGAGGCCGGCGACGAGGAGTGCGAAGCCGGCGAGGAAAAACGCGCCCTGCGGCGGCATCCCGCGACCTGAGAGCGCGATGGCTGCGACGGCGATGAGGGCCGCGACGGCGGCGATACGCTGAGACGAGCGGCGCACGTTTTCCGGTGCGGTGGTTTCCTCGGCCTGGGCGGCGAGCCGGATCGAGATCGTGCGGCGGGCCTCGCGGCGCAGCACCCACCAGATCGCGAGGAGCGAAATCACGATGAAGCCCACGCTGCCACCCGCGATGCTCGCGGGCTCCGCGGCGAAGGCGAACGTCGCCACCGCCCCGGGGCCGGCCCAGATCGATTCGAGCAGACGGAGAATGCCGCGGGTGTAGAGCGCGGCAACGGGCAGGCCGAGGGCGCAGCCGACGAGCAAAATCGCGGCGGCCTCGGCGAGGCGCCAGCGGCGGAGCGTGCGGCCGGGCAGGCCGACGGCGCCGAGCAGAGCGTCCTCGCGGTTGCGCTGGAGCAGCACGAATTGAAAGAGCATCGCGACGAGTCCGAGCGCGGCGACGATCAGGAAGAAGCTCATGCCGATGAAGAGCCCGCCGAAATCGACGGCGGACTTCGCGGCCGTCTGCGCATCGACGCGGAGATCGCGCACTGCGATCTGGTTAAGCTCGGGGCGCAGCGCGCGCAGGAGGGTGGCGGTGAGCGCGACCTCGGTGTCGCGCGGCGCGGCGAGGCGCAACGCGGTGAGGTCGCCCCAGCGGTTGGACCAGATCTCGCGCGCGGCGGCGGGTGAGAGGAAGGCCTTCGGCGCGCCGCGATGGTCGTCCCAATAGCGCTCGTCGTGCGGGCGGATGCGGTCGAGCTTGAGCGGGAGGCCGGGGTCCCAGTCGCTCTGGTGGGCGACGTTGCTGATGCCGGGGAAGTCGGGCATCCAGGCCTTGTCGGCGGCGAGCCCTTGCAGCGGCACGATGGCGCGCACCTTGAACGAAGCGCTACGCTCGGCCAGCGCGCCGGAGGCATCGGTTTGGAAAAACGTGAGCGCGACGTCGTCGCCGGCGGCGGCCTTCAGGTCGTTGGCGAGCCAGTCGTTGAGCACGATGTCGCGCGGGCCGAGGTCGGCGGGAAGAAACGGTGCGGCGGCGGGCGTCGTGGCCGTGGCGATCGAGTAAGGCGTGGTGCGATCGCGCGCGCGGAATTCGTTGACCAGATAAGAGACCACGGGCTGCGCGGCGGGCGCGGCAGCGGTGAGCGCGGCGGCCAGTTCGGGGTCGAGGAAGATGCGGCTCGAGGTCAGCTCGAACGTGGCGGCGAGATCGAGCCACTTCAGGCTGAGGCCGTAGTCGCCGAGTTGCGCGGTCGCGCCAAGGTGGCGGCGCAGATCAGCGACGGTGGCGGAGGATTCGGCGAGCAGAAGATTGGCGCGGGCCGGTTGATCGAGCGCCTCCTGCATGAGCGCGATCGGGAGGAAGACGGAGGGCTGCGCGACCTGCGTGGCTTCGAGGCTGAAGCGGCCGAAGGACGCGTCGGTGACGATCGCGGCGACGCGGCCGCGGATGGACTGGAGTTTGGACTCTGCGCCGGCGACGGGGGCGTTGCCGCCGAGCGTGCCGGGGCGGTGGAGACGGACGACGAGGATGTCGCCGACGGCGACGTTGAGCCGGCGGGCGAGCGCTTCGTTGACCGCGATGGTGGTGCGCGAGGCGTCGAGCGGGACGGACGTGGGCGCGGGGGCGAGCTGCCAGAAGGCGTCGGTGACGCCGGCGAGTTGAACCTGCGGGGCGGAGAGGTTGTTCGCGGCGTGGGTGGCGGTGCCGCGGGCTACGAGCACGGGCGCGACGCGGGAGCCGGTAGCGCGGGCGAGGTCGGTGGCGAGGGCTTCGCGGAAAAACCGGTCGCCGGCGGTGACGGCGTGCGTGGCGCGGCCGATGCGTTGCTCGCCAATGCGACGGAGCGAGCGGGCGACCGAGTCGCCGGCGAAGAGCGCACCGAGCAACACCGTCGCACCCAACACCGAGCCTGCGAGCACGCCGAGATAGGCGAAGCGATAGTGGAGCAGGCTCCGCCGGAGGTAGCGGGCGGCGGTCATGGGTGGTGAGCGGGAGCGAGGGGACGAGAGCGCGAGAGAGCTGGCGGAAGCGATCGGACGGAGCGGAATGCCGCCCTTTCAGGGCTTGGGGATAGGGCGGGTGGTGATCCCGGGGCGTTGCCCCGGGCTATCGAATTGAGCCCCTTTGGTGCTCTCCTATCGGCCTGACGCCGCCGGTCGTTGCCTCGGATGGTGCCTGCGCGTGACGGACTGCTATCTCCGCAACGCGGCGCCCGCATCGCGACTGGGCGCGATGTCTTGTTGATCTCAAAATTCGTGTGAGAGCTGGAACCACGGATCGCCGCCAGCGCCCCAACGGGGCGCGAATCGAAAGCCCGGGGCGTCGCCCCGGGTTTTCGATGGAGATAATTCTCCAAGCCCTGAAAGGGCGCGATTCCGTCAGTCCCACACATAGCGTTCGTCGAATTCGATGCCGTATTTGCGGAGTAGTTTTCGATATTCGTCCTGAAAGGTGATCGTGCGGTGATGTTCGGCTTGGCCGGCGATGTAGGTTTCAAGGGCGACTCGGTGCGCGGGGCTCACGGAAAAGATGCCGTAGCCGCTTTGCCAGTGAAAGGCGCGGAAACGCGTGCCGCAGGTCTTAAGCCATTTTGAAGAGCCGGTTTTGATCGCTTGAATCAAGTCGGCTGGCGCGTGGGTGCGCGGGAGCGCGATGAGAAGATGGATGTGGTCAGTGACCGAGCCGGCTTTCAGGAGCGCGCTGTCGTGGGCTTTCACGATGCCGCCGATATAGTCGTGGAGTTCGCGGCGGATCGTGTCGTCCAAGGTGGGCTCGCGGTTCTTCGTCGAGAACACGACGTGGGCAAGAAGTTGAGCGAGCGATTGGGGCACGGAATGGCGCCCTTTCAGGGCTGGTGAATTTTCGACGATGTAGTCCCGGGGCGTTGCCCCGGGCTATCGACTGGTGCCCCGTTGGGGCACAAGGCGGGAGGGCGGCGAGAATTGCCAGAAGCTATCCGAAAACCAACGCCCGCGGGAATTGTCTCGGAGGGCGGCGCTCTGTCGCCGCCGAGCATAGGCACGGCGCTGACGGAGCAGCGCCCTCCGGACCGAGATTTCAGATGGCCTGTAGGTTTCATCCTCGACTTGCGGTGTGATCACCCGACCAGTCGCCCGCTCTCAAAGCGGTAGGTTTTGCTCATGCGGGACGCGAGGGTGGGGTTGTGCGTGACGACGACGAGGGCGGCGCGGGCGACGGCGTTGGTCTGGAGGAAGAGTTCGGCGATGCGCTCGCCGGTCGCGGGGTCGAGCGAGCCGGTGGGTTCGTCGGCGAGGACGAGTTTCGGCTGGTTGATCAACGCGCGGGCAATTGCGACGCGGAGTTGCTCGCCGCCGGAGAGCTGCCACGGGCGGTGTTCGAGGCGGTCTTGCAGGCCGACTTGCTCGAGCAGCGCCTCGGCCCGGGCGCGGGTGGCGGCGGGGTCTTCGGTCCAGCCACCGGCGAGGCGGGGCACGAGGACGTTTTCGAGCACGGAGCACTGTGGTAGCAGGTAGTGGAGTTGAAACACGAAGCCGATCGTGCGGTTGCGGAAACGGGCGGCGGCCTCGGGGTCGAGCGAGCCGAGCGGCGTGTCGTCGATCGCGAGGGTGCCGCTGGTGGGCTGGTCGAGGGCGCCGAGGAGATTGAGGAGCGTGGTCTTGCCGCTGCCCGAGGGGCCGACGATCGCGACGGATTCGCCGGCGGCGACGCGCAGATCGAGGTCGCGCAGGACCGGGACGGGGCCGGCGGGGCTGTCGTAGGTTTTGGTGACGCGGGTGACCTCGATCATGCGAGTGCGGGACAAGAAGAAGATTTAACCACGGATGGACACGGATAAACACGGATAAGGAATACCAAATCCATCGGGTCGAGACCGTGATTTCCATCCGTGTTCATCTGAGTCCATCCGTGGTTGAAAAATCTGCGCGGTCCTCACTTCAGAATCTTCCACCGGCGGGCCTTGAGTTCGAACACCGGCAGCACGCCGTTGGCGACTTTTTCGACGTCGATGCGCATCTGGAACGTGGCACGCAGGTGCCGGGCGAGATCGGCCGATGCGAAGCCGGCTTCGTCGAAGGCCTCGAAGCGCACGCGCACTTCGGGGAGGGTCGGACGCTGGTCGATTTCGACCTGGTATTCGCGCACGCCGCCGTGGGCGCGGATGGCGGCGTCCATCGCCGCCGGGTAAAGGTTTACGCCGCGGACGATCACCATGTCGTCGACGCGGCCGAGGATGCCGCCGGCGAGGGCGAAGGCGCCGGGCGCTTCGCCGGGGAGTTGCTCCGCTCTCACGAGATCGCCGGTGCGATAGCGCAGCAGCGGACAGGCATCGCGGCCGAGCGTGGTGAGCACGAGTTCGCCGTTCTCGCCGGGGGCGACGGGATCGTTGGTGCCGGGTCGCAGCACTTCGACGAAGTAGCGGTCGTGCATGAGCCGCAGGCGCGTGGCATCTACGGGACCGCCATAGGACACCGGGCCGATTTCGGTCATGCCGTGATGATCGACGACGCGGGCGCCGGGCCAGCCTTGTTCGATCCGGGCGCGAATCTCCGGGACGCAGCCGCCGGGCTCGCCGGCGACGAGGATGCGCTCCACACCGGAATCGGCGAGAGGCATGCCCTCCTGCTCGGCCACATCGGCGAGGCGCAGCGCGTAGGTGGGCGTGCAGCACAGGAGGCGCGGCCGGCGGGCCAGGAGAAAACGCAAACGCTCGCTGCTGCTCATGCCGCCGGCGGGCAGCGTGCGCAGGCCGCATTGCTGGGCGGAGTCGAATGCGGCCCAGAAGCCGAGGAACGGACCGAACGAAAACGCGAAGAACGCCGCGTCGCCGGGTTGCGCGCCGGCGTGGCGCCAGACGGTTTTCCAGTTGTCCAGCACCCACTGCCAACTCTCGGTCGTGTCGAGCCAGAGAATCGGCCGGCCGCTGGTGCCGCTGGTCTGGTGGTAGCGCGTGTAGGTCTCGAGCGGGAACGTGAGCGTGGAGCCGTGCGGCGGATGCTCGAGCTGGTCGCGCGCGAGTTCATCCTTCGTCGTGAACGGCATGCGGGCGGAAAACGCGGCCAGCGATTCGAAGCCGTGCAGACCATCCGCGGCCGTGAGCTTGCGTTGATAAAAACGATTGGTGCGCGCGATCGCGGCGACGAGGCGGTTGAGGGCGGCGAGTTGGGACGAGGCGAGCGCGGACATCACGAATCAGGAGCGGGCGGGCGGAGTCGGGGCGGCGGGCGCGGTGGCGGCGGCTTTCGGGGCGGGGGCCGGTTTGTAGTAGCTGACGAGGGCGCCGCCGCCGATGGCGAGGATGGCGCCGAGCCAGAACTGCCAGGCGACGCCGCCCCAGCCTCCCTTGGGCGGATGCATGATGATCGACGCGATGGCGTTCACGATCGGCGCGCAGGCGAACACGATTGCCATGACGACGGTGGGCGTGCCCTTGGCGCCGAACGCGAGCAAAATGCCGAACGCACCGATGGCGCCGAGCGCGCCGGCGAACAGCGAAACCCACACGCCCTTGGCGGGGAAACTGAGGTCGGCGCCGTTGATCTTGAGCACGACGAGGGGCGCGAGCACGGCGATGATGAAGTAGGCGACGCCGACAAAGAGGAAGGCCTTGTAGCGGCCGTTGACGGGGTCGGCCATCGCCATCTGGCCGCTATGGAGATAAACACCGTAGAGGCCCCAGGTGGCGACGGTGAGGAGAGCGTAGAAGAGCCAGTTCATAAACTTCGTTGAGGAGTGGGGAGTTGGGGAATGGGAGATGAAAATTGGCTTGTCATTCTGAGCGCAGCGAAGAATCCAGCGAGATTCTCGATTGGAGCTGCGGTGAGGAGATCAAATTGGATTCTTCGCTACGCTCAGAATGACAAGTATGGTGAATCGGTTTTTTTGACCGCGGATTACGCGGATGGCGCGGATAAGGGCAGAGAAATCTATCCGCGTTATCTGCGTAATCCGCGGTTAAGAAGGTCTGGAGGCTGGGTTCATCACCGCCTCAAGTTTCGTGCGGAGAGCGGGAGGAATCGGGGTCTTTTTGATTTCGTGGGTGGCATCGTTGATCTCGACGTGGATGGTGGCGCAGGTGCCGTGGGCGAGCAGCGGGCGGGCGGCGGCCTCGCCGAAAATCCAGAAACTGTAATTCAGGCTGCTCGAGCGCAGCTCTTCGAGGCGCAGGCAGATTTCGAGCGTCTCCTCGAAGCGGGCGGGCGCGCGGTATTTGCAGGCGACTTCGATGCGCGGCCAGCCGTGACGCACGCCGGCGGCGTTGGTGTGAACCTGAAAACCCAGCGAGCGGAAAAACGCGTGCTCGGCGCTCTCGGCGAAGCGCAGGAAATTCGAGAAGTGCATGAGGCCGGCCATGTCGGTGTCGGCGAACTCGACCATGCGGCGGTGGGTGAAATGAAACTGCGCGGGGGCTTCCATGTGGCGGTGGACTACGCGGCGGCCGGCGCGAGGCGCGCGGTGACGCGAAGAAACTCGGCGGCCATCGTCGGGGCGTTGAAGCGTTTTTCAATGCTCAACCGGCCGGCTTGGCCGAGTGCGGTGCGGCGGGCGGGGTCGGCGAGGAGCGATTTCCACGCGTTGGCGAGGGCCAGCGGGTCGCGCGGCGGCACGCAGATGCCGCCACCGGTGGCGGCGACGAG
This sequence comes from Verrucomicrobiota bacterium, assembly GCA_016235555.1. Classification (GTDB taxonomy): domain Bacteria; phylum Verrucomicrobiota; class Verrucomicrobiia; order Opitutales; family Opitutaceae; genus JACRKC01. Next base: position 26,639 of record JACRKC010000057.1, on the reverse strand, counting down.
TTCGGGAAACGCGGCAGCGTCGGGCTGCACGACGGGCACGCCGCACGCCATCGCTTCGAGCAGGTAGAGGCCGAAGGCCTCGGGGTATTGCACGGGCACGGAGAAGAGCGTGAGGCCGCGGAGGAAGGCGACTTTGCCGTCGCGCGAGAGATTGGGCGACCACGTGACGCGACCGGCGAGGCCGGCGGCGGCGAGGCGTTGTTTTTGCTGCGCGATGAATGGCTCGTCGCCCGCCGTGGCGGCGCCGCCGAGGTGGAGGTGGGTTTTGGTGTCGCCCAGTTCGCGAGTGAGACAGAGGAAGGCGTCGACGCACAGGCCGAGGCCCTTTTCGCGGCTGAGGCGCGCGAGGTAGCCGATAGTGGGAACGGCGGGCGGCCCTTCGACTCGGCTCAGGGCAGGCTCGGCGGGCGCGTAGCCGACGAGCTGAATGCCGTTGTAGAGCACCTCGATCGCAGCGGGGGCGAGGTTGAGGCGGCCGGTCATGAAATCCGCGTAGTAGCGCGTGGGGGCGAGGAGTTGATCGGAGTCGCGCACGCGGGCGCGCATGGCGTCCCAGCATTGCGCGCGGAATGGCTCGGGCAGGCCGTCGAGAAACGTGTCCTCGCCCTGGAAAAACGTGACGACCGGCGCGCCGAGGCGGCGCTTGAGCTCGGGGATGAAGCCGGCGAGGAGGGCGTTGGAGAGGCAGACGACGTCGGGCTTCTGGATGACGGCGAGCCACTCCATGAGTTTGTCGAGTTCCTTGCGCAGGCGGCTGGCGCCGACGTCGAGCATCTCGAGGGTCATTTCGCCCTGGTCGCGCGCGGAGGTCATGTGGCTGTGACGCGCGGCCCATTTGAGGAGACCGGTGGAGTTGAAGAGGCGGTCAAGCCACGCCGGCGTGTGGCGGAAGAGCGCGAGCTTCTGCTGGAGGAAGACGTTGATGCCACCGAAAAACACGGGGACGTCCTTCGCGTTGCCGAGCGTCTCCTCGTCGAGGATGAGCGGTAGATACATGGGCGCGAGGGTGACGTCGTGGCCGGCGCGGTGGAGCTCGCGGGCGAGGGCGTTGTCGCGCATGCACGCGCCGCAATGGTAGCTGCCGGTGCCGGCGGTGAGGAAGACGATCTTCACGGGCGCGGGTAGCGGCGGGCGTCTCTGCCCGCCGGTTCACGGCGTTCGCGCCAAGCCCGGCGGGCAGGGACGCCCGCCGCTACGCCAGCACCGATCCCGGCCGTTGGTTCGCGGCGCGTAGACGTTCTCTTATTCATGGCGGGAGGATCTCGAGAATCCACGCGAGCGGTTCGCCGGATTCGCGGGACAGGCGGTTGAAGCGGCCGTGGCACGTCGCGGCGGCGGGCGGGGCGAGTGGCGTGGCGGCGAGATCGACGCCGGCGGCGGCGAAGAAAGCGATGGGCGTGCTGACGAACGGAATCTCGAAACGGTGGAGCAGATTGCCCAGCGGGGCCTGCCCGGCGCGGATCACGTCGCACTGTCGTGGGCTGAACTGCGCGAGGTCGATCGCGACGACGCCGTATTCGACGATGGCGCCGCCGGTGACGGCGCGGAGAAACACTTCGCGCAGATACCAGCCGTCGATCTCCTGCCAGCGGAGCACTTCGATGCGGATGAGGCTCTCGTGGTAGGTCGCGAGCGTCGTGGTCATGTCGCGGGAATGCACGAGCAGGCGGCGCGCGGGGTCCGGCATCGCGGGGCCGGGGCGCAGGGCGAAAGCCGCGGCGGGCATGTGGCAGGCCTGACTCACAAAATTCCAGAAAGTGTCAGGCAATCCCGGGATGGTAGCGGCCGACGTGAGGAGGCCGGCCTCGTTACCTCGGCCGCTACGACGGGGAGCAGAAGAGGAGTCCATTACCAGCGGATCAAACGATTTTGGCGGTGCGGTGTTGTGCGAGGAAGAACTCGTGGAGCAATGTGTCGACGCAGAGCAGGCCGTCGCGCGAGAGGCGGATTTCATCGGCGGTGGCCGTGATGAATCCCTCTTCGGCGAGGTGGCTGAGTTGCGCGGAGAAACGCGCGGCGAGATCGACGCCGAATTTTTCGCGGAAGTAGCCGAAGGCGACGTGGCCGAGCTTCATCTGGAGGATGAACTCGCGGATCATGCGCTCCTCGGGCGAGGTGCGGAAGGCGCGTTTGATCGGCAGCTCGCCGGCGTTGATGGCGGCGAGGTAGGGCTCCATCTCGGTGAGATTCTGGTAGTGCACGCCCGCCGCATGACCGAACGATGCCACGCCGACCCCGAGCAGATCGGCGCCGCTCCAGAGGGCGTCGCGGTAGATGAATTTCGTGCGCGCGGGGTTGAGCACGGCGGTGTAGCCGCTGCCGACGGAGTAGCCGACGGATTCGAGGGCGGCGAACGCCTCCTTCACCCAGCGGCGCTTCGTGGCCCAGTCGGCGACGGGCGCGACGAGTTTCCCGGCGGACTTCATCTCCTTGTAGATGGTCGTATTGTAGGGGACCTCCATCTGGTAGATCGTCACGCTGTCGGGGCGGAGCTTGATGACCTCCTCGATATTTTTCTGCCAGAGGGCCTCGGTCTCCTCGACCATGCCGGCGATGAGATCGATGTTGATCTGGGAAAAGTTTTCCGCGCGGGCACGTTCGTAGGCGGCGTAGACTTCGCCGGAGCGGTGGGCGCGGCCGTTGATTTCGAGGACGTGGTCGTCGAAGTGTTCGATGCCGAGCGAGAGGCGCGTGACGCCGACCTGCTTGATCGCGGCGAGCTTGGCGGCGTTGAGCGTGCCGGGCTCGCCCTCGAAGGCGATTTCCTCGGCGGCATCCCACGGCAGGATCGCCTTCATGCGGTCGGTGAGCTCGGTGAGTTGCTTCGCGGAGAGATACGACGGCGTGCCGCCGCCGAAGTAGACGAAGTGCGGCTTGCGGCCGGCGATGAGCGGGCGGGCGGCGAGTGATTTGAGCTCGGCGATGGTGGCGTCGAGATAGGTCTGGATCTCCTTCGCGTTCTTGTCGGTGTAGACGCGGAAGTAGCAAAAATGGCAGCGCTTCCGGCAGAACGGAATATGGTGATAGAGTCCGAGCTTGGTGCCGGCGGGCGACTCGGAGTTGAGCGCCATCTCGACCTCGACCTTCTGGTGGTCGGACCAGAACGAGAACGGCGGATAGTTGGAGATGAAATAATTCCCCGCCGTGGTGGCGGCTTTGGCGGACTGGGCGGGAGCGGAAAGTGGCGAAGGTTCGGAGTTCATGGGCGCGTGTGGCCGGTGAGTTTAGCCCCGAAGGGGCGCGAGTCGAAAGCTCGGGGCAACGCCCCGGGAAACAGGCGAAAAGCAAACGAGCCCTGAAAGGGCGAAATCGTCGCGACGGAATGGCGCCCTTTCAGGGTTTGGCGTTTGTGCAGCCAACGACCCGGGGCTGTGCCCCGGGCTGTCGAATGGCGCCCCGTCGGGGCGCGAAATGAAGTGGACGATGAGAGGTGAGTTGGGAACACGGGGAGCATCTGAGCGGCGTCACGTCTGACGGTATTCGCGGACAAGGGGCGCAGAGATTTTTGCGCTATTTGCCGCGCACGGCAAACACGGTGCCTTTTTCCCCGCCGATGACAAGCTGGCCGGCACCGAAGGCCGGGGCGTTGACGAGTGATTCGCCGAGGTCGAGTTGCCAGAGTTCGGCGCCGGCGGCGAGGTCGGCGGCGTAGAGGCGGCCGTCGCTCGAGCCGAACACCACGCCATCGGTGAATACAATCGGCGAGCCCTCGACGCGGCCGCCGGTCTTGAATTTCCACGTGGCCTGGCCGGTGGCGCGATCTATGGCGTGGAGGTGTTTGTCGCGGGAGCCGATGAGGACGAGCTTCGCGTTGACGGCGGGCGCGCTGAAAAACGGGAGTTGTTTGTCCTCGTAGCTCCAGAGGACTTTGCCGGCGGCGATATCGAAGGCGACGGTCTGGTTCGCGTAGTTGCCGCAGAAGGCCTGCGTCCCGTAGGTCGCGATCGAGGCGGGGATGTAGGCGTTGGCTTCGATGGTGTGGACGAGTTTGCCGTCGGCGAGGGCGACGACGTGGAGCTTGGCGTCGCAGCCGCCGAAGACGAGGAAGCGGCCGTCGACGACGGCGGGCGAGCCGTTGATATAGTTGTCGGTTTTGTAGGACCAGATGAGTTTGCCGTCGGCGGCGTGGAGCACGCGCGTGGTGCCGTCGTAGCCGTTGAGGAGGACCCATTCGCCGGGGCCGGCGGGGTTTTTCACGAGCACGACGCCGGCGGTGATCTTTTCCTCGATGGCGAAGCGCCAGGCTTCCTTGCCGTCGGCGACGGTGAGGGCGTAGAGCACGCCGTCGTTGCCGGGCGCGAAGACGTGGGTGGCGTTGACGGCGGGCGTGGCGGTGAAGGCGTCCTTGATCGTGAAGTGCCAGAGTTCCTTGCCGGTGTCGGCGGCGAGGGCGTGGAGCGTGCCGTTGTTGGTGCCGACGTAGACGCGGCCAGCGGCGATGGCGGCCTCGGAGCCGATGGAGCCGGCGGCCTTGAAGGTCCACGCGACCGCGGGCGTGCGCGGAGCGGCGGTGGGGACGGCGCCGGCGAGTGACGGGCCGCCGCGGGTCATGGGCCAGGAGATCGCGGGCGGGGGCGGAGGGGTGGCGGCGGATTTTTTGGCAGAATCGGGGCGGGGGCCGCAGGCGGTGAGGAGGCAGAGCGATAGAGAGACGGAGAGACGGAGAGAGGGGGAGACGGAGAGGCGGCGCGGGAAGGTGGAGCGCGTTGACCCCAACGCGCTTCGGCTACGGCACGCGCCGAAAAAGCGCGTTGGGGGCAACGCGTTCCACCTCAAGGCATCAAATCCCGAAAGCACAGCGGTAGAGTGCGGCGAAATCGTCCGGTTGCAACGGCCGCGGATTGAAGGTGCCGGTCCACTGCTTCGCGGCGGCGGCGGCAAGCGCGGGCAGATCGGCGGCGGGCACGGTGAGTGGAGGCAGGGTGGCTTGAGCGACGAGGGTCGCGACCCAGTCGATCAGCGGGAGCGAGGTGGTGCCGGACTCGCGGAGAATGTCACCGAAACGGGCGTAGATCGCGGCGGCGGCGGGATCGGCGGCGTTGAACGCCAGCACGTGCGGCAGCATGCGGGCGACGGCGTGGCCGTGGACGGCGTGGTAGCGGGCCGTGAGGGGATTGGCGGTGGCGTGAGCGGCGCCGAGCATGGAGTTCTCGATGGCGAGGCCGGCGAGGGCGGCGCCGAGTTGCAGGTGACCGCGGTCGTCGAGGGCCGGCGATCCGGCGATCACGCGGCCGATGGCGGCGGAGAGGTGACGGAACGCGGCCTCGGAGTAGAGCGAGGAGATGGGACTTCGTTTCGTGCACACAGCGGACTCGAGGGCGTGGGCGAGAGCGTCGAGACCGGTGGCCATAGCAACGGAGCGCGGTTGCGTGGCGGTGAGCTCGGGATCGAGGAGCGCGGTGTGGGCGCGGGCTTTGGGATCGCCGCAGGCCATTTTCTCGTGGGTGTCGTCACGGCTCACTAGCGCGTAGGACTGGCATTCGCTGCCGGTGCCGGCGGTCGTGGGGATCGCGATGAGCGGGAGCATCGGCTTGGTGGCCTTGCCGTAGCCGTGGTAATCGCGCATGGCGCCGCCGTTGGTGAGGAGAAAATTGGCGGCCTTCGCGGTGTCCATCGAGCTGCCGCCGCCGAGGGCGACGAAACAATCGAAGGTCACGGCGCGCGCGGCGTCGCGGCAGGTGGCGGCGTCGGACTCGGTGGGGTTTTCGTGCGAGTGATCGTAGACGGCGACGGGGAGGCCGGCAGCTTCGAGGAGGGCGGTGGCGCGGGCAGCGTGCCCGGCGCGCATGAGGCCGGTATCGGTGACGAGAAACACGGAGGTGCCGCCAGCCTCGCGCACGAGGGCGGGGAGTTCGCGCAGCACGCCGGGACCGAAGACGAGCTTGGGCGACGGACGGGAGGCGAAGGGGGCGAGCATGAGCAGGTGTTGGGCGCGGATGCTAAGAAATGGGGAGTCGAATTTGAACAGGAAGGACGGGAAGGTCGGGAAGAGGTTGCTTGTGACTTCCCGCTCTTCCCGTCCTTCCTGTTCAACCTTTATACCGCCACCAAGTCGCCCTGGAGGGCGCGGCGGCGGTAGAGGAATTCGAAGAGGTTGCCCTCGTGCGGCTGCTCCCATTGCACGCGCATCGTCGTGTAGGGCCCGAGGTTGAGGCGCTCGATATTCGTGCTCGTCATGAGTTCGGCGCTCCACGCGCGGTCCTTGGTGAAGGCGGAGACGACGAGCGTCTCGCCGATCACGTCGAGCATCTTGGCCTGCGGGACTTGGAGGATGCTCGCGAAGGGAAACATGAACTCGGTATTGGCGAGCGGATGGTTGAGGTCGCCGCACGCGACGAGCGTGGGGCGAAGGAAGGTCTGACCGTGCACCTCGGCGAGGCGCGGGCCGGTGCGGTATTTCGCGGTGAGGTCGACGGCGCCGGGCGTCTGGAGGAGTTCGTCGATGCGCTCGTTGATGCCTTTGGCCATCGCGGGATTCGCAAAACCGCTGAGGATCGCGTCGGGGTGATCGCGCGGGAGCGGCTCGATGACGGCGAGGCGGCGCGCAAGGGCGTCGGCGAGAGCGTCGCGGTTGCGGCCGATGAGGACGGAGGAGCAGTTGATGCAACTGCGGCCGCCGTTGGCCGAGATCGCGTGGACGATGGGGTCGAGGTGCGCGGCCCAGTCGTCGGCGTAGTCGTCGCCGATGAGAATTTTGCTGCGGCCGGAGCCGTGCACCTGGATGTGGCGGTAGGGCGCGTATTTCTTCAGCGTGGTGTCGTTGCCGAACGCGATGGCGCGGCCGGTGCCGAAGAGCACGGTGTCGCCGCCGTCGTGCGTGGTCGGATAGAAACCGAACGCCTCGCGCGGGAAACCGGCGGCGATCATCGCCTGGATGAGGCGGAAGGGGGTGAGCGGATCCTCGCGGCCGGGCTTCAGCACGACGGGGATCTTCATCGCGAGCGCAGGGAGCCAGAGCGAGTTGACGCCGGGGGAGTTGCTCGGGAGGAGGACACCGAGGCTGTTGGTCTGCGGGAAGAAATTCACCGCGAGGCCGTCCTGCTCGACGACGCCGGAGTCGAAGAGCGCGGGCGGGAGGCCGCGCGTGAGGCCGGCGAGGACGGCGCGGATGTTGGACATCGCGGCGTGGACCTTGGCCATGTTGCCGCGGCCGAGGCTGTGCGGGAGGCCGGTGAGCTGCGAGAGCGCGGCGGCGTAGTCGGCCGGCGACTGGAGGCGGGCGGGATCGTCGCCCCAGGGCAGGTTGCCGTTGAGGTAGAGGTCGGCGGCTTTCTCCATGCAGGCGGCGAGTGTCTCGGCCGGGACGGCGCGGAGCGCGGCGGCGGAGCGCGGGAGGTTCTGCAGGTCGCGGCGGATGAGGCCGGAGTTGGCGACGCTGACTTCGAGCGTGGTGCCGTCGGGGAGCGTGTGTTTCTGCGTGTCGAGACTTCGGTAGGGCTGGCCGAGGCGGAGGATGGGAATGTGGATGGCGCTCATGGGTGGAGGCAGGGAGGAACCACGAAACACACGAAATACACGAAAGAAGGAAAAAGAGCCGGAAGACGGAATTCCTTTTCGTGTGTCTGGTGTGTTTCGTGGTTGGTCAGTTTCTTAGTAAACGCCTTCGATGATCGTTTTGGTGAGCGACTGGAAGGGGCGGACGTCGCCGACGCCGTCCCAAGGGAATTCGCTGCACGGCGGGCGGCGGATGGCCTCGTCGCGCTCGAGGAAGCGCGGGACGAAAAACTCCTTCGTCATCGTCGTGAGTTCGACGCGGCCGTATTCGTTGTAGGGGACGAGTTCGGACGGGTTGTCGGGATTGACGATGCGGAGCGTGGCGCGCGGCTGCGGCGCGTAGTAAGTGATCGAGTAGTTGTCGGCGGGGGTGAGTTTCTTGGAGATGGCGAGGCCCATGAGGGTGTTGCCGTAGGTGGGGGCGAAGTTGATTTTGCCCTCGAGCACTTCCTCGACGACGAAGCGGACGTATTGGGGCGTCATCGTGGTGCCGCCGACGAACACGCCCTTGAGTCCCGCCTTCACGAGCGACATGCGCTCGGCGAGATTTTCGAGGAGGCGCGGCGTCGTGAACATGTTCGTGATCTTGCGGTGGCGCATGATCGTGGCGGCCTGGTCGATGACGTGCTCCTGGTATTTGCGGGCCATCGCCATCTCGCCGGAACCGATGAGGCGCTTTACGAAACGCGGGTCGAGGTCCACGAAGTAGCAGGAGTCGCCGCGGTAGTTGGCGAGGTGCTCGACGGCGAGGCGCAGACGGCGCGGGCCGGTGGGACCGACCATGAGCCAGTCGCCTTTGGGGAAAAACTTCGGGCCGTAGTGGTTGCTGTATTCCTCGTAGTCGACCTTGTAGTCATCCCAGCCGATGCGCTGCTTCGGCATCCCGGTGGTGCCGCCGGTCTCGAAGATGTTGAAGGGGCGGCCGCGATATTTTTTCGGCACGAAGCGCTCGGGCTGCTCCTGGCGCAGCACCTCGTCGTCGAAGTGCGGGAATTTCTTCGCGATGTCGGCGAAGCACTTGATCTCCTTGCGGGGATCCCAGCCGGCGGACCTGGCCCACTTGAGCCAGTAGTCGCAGCCGGTCTCCGGCGAAAAGTGCCACTTGATCATCTGGCGCGTGTGCGCGTCGAGGGCGGCCGAGGCTTGGGGGACGGTGAGTTTGCTGCTCATGAGGAAGACGGGGTGGGGAAAAATTTGGCGAGGGTGCGGTCGGAAGGCGGTGAGGTGAAAAGCGACACGACGATGACGGTGATCGTGCAGGTGGCAAACACGGTGGCGACGGGGAGCATGCCGCCGACGAGGAACTTCCGATCGGCGCCGTAATTCGAGGCGACGAAGAGCCCGAGCCCCACGCCGGCGGTGGCGATGACGGATGCGTAGGCCGCGGCCGTGGTGACGCGTTTCCAGTAGAGCGCGGCGAGGAGCAACGGGATGAGGCCCGCGTAGCCGCTGAAGCACCAGGTGCCGAGCGCGAAGATCTGCCGCGGCGGCGCAAACGTGGCCGCATACGTCAGCACGACGGCGGCGACGATGAACCAGCGCGCGATCCAGAGCGTCTGCTTGTCGGTGAACCGCTCCGCGCCGAAACGGTGCACCACGATGTCGCGCGTGAACATCGTGCCGATCGAGATGAACTGGGCGTCGAGCGAGATCGCGGCGAGCACGCCGGCGGCGACGAGGCCGCTCACGACCGGCGAGGTGAGCTTGCCGACCATGAGGCCGAGCACGGCGTTGGCGTTGATGCCGGCCGGAATTACCGGCGTGTTCGTGCCGGGCAGCGTCGCGCCCGTCGCCCAGAACCCGATCAGGATGCACGGCAGCCACGCGAGCAGGATCGAGATCGGCTGCATGACGAGGAGGAGCTTGTAGGACTTCGCCGAGCGCGCCGTGAGAAAATTCTGGAAGACGTGCGGAAAGACACCCACCGACAGCGGGATCATCCAATACGTGAAAAACTCCGCCTCGCCCATGTTGCCCGTGCGAATCGCCTTGGCGGGGCTGGCTTTTGCGGAGGCGGCCGCGGCGCCGCCGAGCGAATCCGCGATCAACCAGAAGGCGAGCAGGCCCATGCCGACGAAAACGACGGTCTGAAATACGTTCACCCACGCCGCGCTGCGCGCGCCGCCGATGAAGATGTAGAAGAGCACGACCGCCGAGATGACCGCCATCGTCAGCCACGGCGGAATGGCGCCGCGCGTGGCGGCAAACGCCTCGGGAAACGCGCCGGCCGTCACGCCGCCGACCACCGAGCCCACGCCGAGCAGCCCGACGATCACGTAGGGGATCATCAGGCCGGCGAGCACGGGAAACAGCACGTAGCCGAGCGCTGAGCTCTCGAAGCGCGCGCGGAAGTATTCGATCTGCGTGATGTAGCCGTGGCGCTTGCCGAGCGACCACAGCGGCAGGCCGATCAGGAAGAAGCACGCGGGGTGCACGAGGGCGGACCACGAAGCGAGTTTGCCGAAGGTGCCGACGCCGAACTCGTAGGTCTCGGCGGTGCTGCCGACCATGGCGAACGCCGTCATCGTCGTCCCGAACACCGTCATGAAGAGCACGAACGGCCCGAGCGAACGGCTCGCCACGAAGTAGTCGGACGCGCTCCCGCGAAAATAGAACGCGCTGGCGATCCCGAGTCCGATCACCAGCGACAGGTAGACTCCGATGATGATGACTGGAGTCATGGCGCGGCCTCGTCCGGAGGCAGGCGCCTGCGGGCAGGCGATTCGTAGCGACGAGCGCCAGCGAGTCGGGCGCGGTCGGCTCGCGGGCGCTCGCCGCTACCCAAGACCATCGCCTGCAAGCAGGCGCCTACAGATGCGCGGTGCGGATCAGGGGCGTTTTTCATCCGCGGGGTTGGTCGGGGCACGGGGCGCGGCCGGTTCATCGTCGTCGAGTTTGTCCGGCCAGCAGTATTTCGCGACGAGCCACCAGCCGAGCGCGACGGCGAGCGTCCAGCCGACGTGATAGGCGAGGCTCACGGGCAGCACGCCGAGCACGAGGGTCGCGTCGCCCGCCCACCATGAATCCTGGTGGAGGAAAAACAGGCCGACGAAGAACGCCGTGAGGAGGAGGGCGCGTTTGGACATGGGACGACTGGCGGATGACATGGACCTCAACGGTGCGAATGCCCGGAGTAGGGCGGGTCTGTGACCCGCCCTCGAATACTCACCGCGCGAAAGGGCAGATCACAGACCTGCCCTACCTCGTAGTCCGTGCGTCTTCTTGGACAAAAGTGCATGACAGCCTCTAGCGCACCGTGAGACGCCAGACCACCATGCCCACTCCCGCGGCGAGCCCGGCGCCGACGACGAGCAGGGCGAACTGCTCGGGGCTGGTGAGGCGGCGATCCGTGGTGCGCGGGGTGGCGGCAAATGCGAACCGGCCAGCGCGGAGCAACACCAGCGCGATCACCACGATGAGAATGAACTCCGGGGCGCGCATCATTTCGCGCTGACGGCGAAGAGGTGCGAGTGGGTCGCGACGAAGAGGGTGTCGTTGGCGGCGACGGGCGTGCAGTAGATCGGCGTGAAGAACTCGGGTTTGCCGAGCAGCACCTTGTCGCGGCTGGCCTTGAGCGTGACGAGTTCGCCATCCTCGGTGCCGACGTAGAGCTTGCCGTCGGCGACGAGCGTCGAGGACCAGATGCGGCTGTTGGTCTGGTAGACCCAGATTTCTTTACCGGTCTCGGCGTCGTAGCAGTGGATGTCGCCCTTGTATTCGGCCTGGAAAACCATGCCGTCGTAAACGCTGGGCGTGGAGATGGAGCGGCCGATGTTCTTGTTCGTCCAGACCGGCTTGCCGGAGAGGTTGCCGCGGGCGGAGACGTCGATGCAGCTGATCTGGCCGATGCCGTCGCCGTGCTCGGGGTCCTGGCCGATGACCATGTAGGCGCGGCCCTTGTCGACGACGACGGTGGCGATGATTTCACTGGGGCCGTCGTGCGTGGCGTATTTAAGCGGCTGGCCGTTTTTCGCGCGATACTCGGGCGGATCGGCGTCGTAGCGGAAGAGTTCCTTCAGGACGGGCGTGCCGTCCTTGTCTTTCACGGGCTCGAGATCGAAGCCATAGCAGAAACCGTCGCCGCCGCCCCACACGACGGTGGGCACGCCCTTGACGACGGCGAAGGTGGGCGAACTCCAGCTCGCATGCAGCGCGCGCTTGGAGACCTCGGTGACATCCTCGCCGATGACTTTGCCGGTGTGCTTGTCGACGCACACGAGGCCGGGCGCGAAGGGCGCGGGGATGTTGAGGTGCGACCAGTCGACGCCGTTGGACGTGGCCATGAAAATCTTGTCGCCGACGATCACGGGCGAGCAGCTCGAGACGTTGTGCGGGAAGATGCCCATCTCGGTGCGGATGTCGGTGACCCAGAGAATGTCGGCGCACTTGTCGGTGACGGTGACGGGCTTGCCGTCCTGCGAGGAGAACTTGGCTTCGTCCATGAACGGACCCTGGTTGCCGTTCTTCATGCCGTTGACATCGAAGCACACGAGCTCGCCGCGGTTGGTGACGACGTAGCCCTTGTCGCCTTCGATGGCGACGGAGGCGCAGAGGCCGACGTATTCCCAGTCGGAGACCTTGCCGGCGCCGACCTTCGGGATGACGAGCTGCCAGAGGAAATCGCCGGTCTTCTCGTCGAAACACATGAGCACGCCGCGGTCGCCGGTCTGGGCGGGGTCGCGCGGGGCCTCGTTGTTGGTGCCGACGTAGACGCGGCCGCCGGCGACGACGGGGCTGCCGTAGGCCTGCGAGCCGAGCTTGGCGACCCAGCGGATGTTTTTCGTGGTCTTCGGGTCGATGGTCTCGGTCTTGGGCAGGAACTTGCCGCTGACGATGTCGGCGGGGAGGTTCTTCACGCCGGGGGCGACCATGTTGCGCGCGGGGGTGCCGCCCCACATGGGCCAGTCCTGGGCGGAGGCGAACGGGGCGGCAGCCAGGACGACGACGAGGCCTAACCGGCGGTGTAGCGGAAGCCGTGAGGCTTTCGCGACAGGCGCGAAACGCTCACGCGTTCCGCTACGGCAAACGGCGGAGATGAAAGTGGCATTACTCATTGGCGGAGATGGAGAGGTTGTCGATGAACACGCGCTTCTGGCTCTGCGGCGAAAAGGCGAACACGGCGGGCGCGCCTTCCTGGTGGAGTTTCTCCTGGCGCAGCTCGATCGTCCATTTGTTGGGTTCGGGCTGGCCCTTGATCCAGAGCTTGGCGCGGACAAAGCCGCCGGGACCGGACTTGTCGGCGTCGACGCGGGTCTTGAGGTGATACCAAGTGTTGGCCTGCACGTCGAAGGGGACGGATTCCTTGAGGCGCTCGTGGTTGCTGGTGATTTCGAGGATGCGGCTGTTGCCCGTCATCGCGATCAGGTAGCGCTGGTTGACGAGACCCACGGTGGACATGATGCGGCGGTTGCCGTCGGTCATCACGTCGGCTTCGATCGTGTAGTTCTTCATGCCGGCCTTGCCGATGAAGTTCATCGTCCGCTGGAAGAGAATTGTGTCGAGGCGGTTGGCGAGCACGCGGCTGCCGTCCTTGTCGAGGGCGTGCCACTTCACGCGGGCGCCGAGCCACGGGAGAGGCGGGAAGCCGACGTCCTCCTTAAATTCGTTTTTCTGGCCGAGCGGCAGTTTCTCGAAGTCTTCCTTGAAACCGTAGCTCGCCACGACGCGGCCGCGGCAGGCGGTGGTGGCGAGGTTGTTCCAGGTGATCTTGAACGCGCCGGCGGAGAGTTTCGCGGCGGACGTGGTCTTGAGCACGTTGCCCTCGATGGTGCAGTCGACCTCGGATTTCACGAGGGCGGTGGGCGGGATGAATTTCTCGAACTTCGCCTCGGCGGCGACGTTCTTCACGCGGCGGCCGGTGGCATCGAGGCCCCACACGGTGAACGTCTGCGACTCGCCCGGCGCGAGCGCGAACTCGGCGGGCACGACCTGCAGCTGCGTGATCGGCGCAGTGGAAAGCGCCTCGGCCGCGACGGTGGCGGCAGGCGGAATCGCCGGCGGCGTGGATTTCACGCCGAAGCAGTGGAGACCTTCCTTGGTGAAGATGAAGACCGAGTCGCCGTAGAACGACGGGGCGCCGAGGCAGGGGGCGCCCATCTGGTTGACGGAGAGAATCTGGGCCTTGTCGCCGGCGTCCTTGAGCACGGTGACGGTGCCGGGATGGAGCGGGACGTAGAGTTTGCCGTCGGCGTAGGCGGGCGAGGCGTGGAGCTGATCGGGGCCGAGCTTTTCGGACCAGACGGTCTTGCCGGTCTCGAGGTCGACGCACACGAGCGAGCCGGTGGCGACGGTGGAGTAAACGCGCTGGCCGACGACGATCGGCGAGGAGCTGAAGGCGACGATGTCGTCGTTGCGCCAGAGTTCGGCTTCCTTGCCGAGGACGACGGGCTTCGGGCCGGCGGGATACTCGGTGGGAATCTTGAGCAGCACCATGCGGCCGTGGTGCGTGGCGTCCATGTTCTCCTTGCCGTGCACGGCGATCATTTTGTCGGGGCCGACGAGGACGACGTCGGCGTTGACGCCCGCGCCCGAGAGGCGGAAGCGCCAGATGGGCTCGCCGGTGCGCGCGTTGATGGAGACGACGTGGCCGCAGCCGGTGCCTTGGTAGAAGGCGCGTTGGTTGCCGATATTGCCGTAGACGGGCGTGGCAAACGTGCTGTCGATCGGCTCGATGCCGGGCGTGGAGAACCAGCAGATTTCGCCGGTGCGTTTGTCGAAGGCGTAGAAACGATTGCGGGCCGGGCCGTCGGCACCCCAGTTGGCGGTGATGCCGTCGGTGATGACGAGGTTGCCCTCGACGACGAGGCCGCCGGTGCGGCCGTTGGGGAAAGTGAGGCGGCCGAACTCCTCCATCATGGAGTGCTGCCAGAGGAGCTTGCCGTCACGGTTCCACGCGAAGACGTGGCCGAACGTGGACTCGAGGTAGATGTTGCCCGTCTCGGCATCGACCACGGGCGCGCCGATGGCGTAGCGGTTGTAGGTGGTGTCGGAAAGGTAGTCGCGGAAGCGGTGCTCCCAGATTTTCGCGCCGGTCCTGGCGTCGAGGCAGAGGAGCGTCTCCTCGACATCGGTGGTTTCGCCGTAGAAGCCGAAGGCGTAGACGCGGCCGTCGGCGATGACGGGGGCGCCGGCGCCGCGGACCTTGTAGGACCAGCGGTAATTGGGGCCGCCGAGTTCGAGCGTGTCGGGGAGCTTGTCCTTGGCGGGCGAGACGCCGTTTTGGTTGGGGCCGCGCCAGTTGAGCCAGCCGGAGGCGGCGAGGGCTTGATCATGGCCCGGGCCGGCAAGGAGCACGGCAAGGCAGGCGAAGCGAGCTGCGATTCTCATAGGGGCGAGGAACAGGTGGGAGTTGGGAACCTAAAATTTGCCACGGAAAAACCCGCGGGGGCAATGCGCGATTGCGAGCCTCACGCAAGACGCCGCGGAGTCAGCTTGGATTTCCGAAATCTTGCGTCATGTCACGACACCGCGAGATGTCCGAGCGCGAGCAGTCCATAGTAGGTGTATTCGGCATCGACGAAGTCATCCGCCCAGTGGCCGTGAAAGCCGCCCGCGGCGTTCCACAACGAGTCCAGAAAATCCATGCTGCGCTCGTGCAACACCGCGGGCACGCGGCGCTCCAGCGCGGCCAGCGCGTGCAGCGCGGTGGCGGTCGAGAGCAGGTCGGGCAGGGGCGCGCCCGGCACCGCGAGGAAACCGCCCTGCGGGTGCGCTTGCGCGAGCACCCAGTCGCCGACGGCCGCGTTCACGGGGAAGCCGAGGTGCGTGATCAGGGTGATGGCGCCAGCGGTGGCGTTGAGCGCGCCGGTTTTCGCGCCGGGGACGTTGCTCCACGCGCCGTCGGCCGATTCGAGGCGCTTGAGCGCACGGATCAGATCGAGGATGCGCGGCGGAGTGTGGCCGAGATCCTGATAGGCGCCGAGCGCGACGAACGCGCCATACGCCGTGCCGTGGCCGCGGCCCCGGTCGCCCTCGTAGCCGCCGTCGGGCTGGCGGAATTCCTCGACCCGCGCCAGCAGCGCGCGGTCGAGACCGGCGGGCATCCTCTCGCGGCCGAGGCTCGCCCAGCAGCGGGCGAGGGCCGATAGGTGCACAAAGTCGAGCTGTTCGCCCGTGCCGTGCGAGCGGAGAAACGCCTCCACGCGATCGAGCGGCACCGGCGCCTCGATCGCCTGCGCGCCGGCGAGGGCGAAGATGGTGTAATAGAGATCGGGGCGGCCGGCGCGGTCGCGGGCGCCGCCGTCCGCGGTGAACTGGCCGGCGAAAAAATCCCGCACGAGCCCGGTGGAGTCGCCGAGCAGGCGCGGGGCGAGACGGGCGACCTGGAGCAGTTGGAGGCGGAGAGACACGGAGGAGAAACGCTCAACTCTTAACGTTTAACGCTCAACGTCCAAGTGATCGCAGACGCGCGAGCCGCCGCCACTTGAGCGTTCAGCGTTAAGAGTTAAACGTTGAGCGTTCTTCAGGCCTCTTCAGGCGGGAACCGTTTCCGCTGGCGCTGCGATATGCGCCGCGATCTCCCGGTTGAGCTGCTCGTGCTCCTTGCACCAGCCCTTGATTTCAACGTCGTTGAAAATCTTGCCGAGCGTGCGGCGGAGCAGGCCCTTGAGGCTGGCGTTCTCCAGTTCGTGCAGCGAACGGATCGCCTCCTCCTTGTAGGTGCCGAGGAGCACATCGGCGCGCGACGTGACGCCGAGCTCGGCGTAGAGCGCCTCGATCTGGGCTTGCGTGACGCCCGCCGGCCACGCTCGGCGCCAGATGGCGCCGAGCAGATCTTTTTGCGCGCCCTTCGCTTTGTCGTGCGCGATGGCGAGGAGGAGGCTCGGGCGCAGGCCGGCGAGGTCGTTGGTCTCGCCGGCGAGACCGAGGTCGGTCAGGTCGTCGCGGATCTGATAGGCGATGCCGAGTGCCTCGCTGTAACGGCCGAGCGTGTCGGAGACCTCCGCGTGGGCGGCGACGCCGGCGTAGAGTGCGCCGAGGCGGAGCGCGACCTCGAAGGCCGGTGCGGTCTTCTTGCGGAAAATGTCGAGCACCTCGTTGGGCCGGAGCGCAGCGGGCGAGCGCGCCCACACGAGTTCGGCGCCCTGCCCGCGGCAGAGCTGTCTCATGCCGGCGGCGGCCACGGTGAGCATCTGCACGCGTTGCTCCGCGGAAACGTTGCTCGCGGCGAGCAGCCGGTAGCCCTCGCCGATCAGGAGGTCGCCGACGTTGAGGGCGACGGGCACGCCGTATTGCTCATGCAGCGTCTTCTCGCCATAGCGCAGCTCGTCGTCGTCCTCGATGTCGTCGTGGATGAGCGAGGCCTTGTGGAAACACTCCACCGCGACGGCGACCTTGCGCAGATCGGCGGGCGTGGCGGCGTGGTTGCCGGAGAGGGCTTGGTAGGCGGCGACAGTGAGGAATGGCCGCCAGCGCTTGCCCGCGCGTCCGAGCCACTCGCGCGCGATGCGCTCGGTCTCGCCCTCGGCCTTGCCCATGGCGATTTCGAGCGAGGCGGGCGTGAACCAGAAATCCACCTCGTCCCGCAGCGCCCCGAGGTCCATCCGCCGCGTGCGGTCGTCGCTGGTGAGGTGGATGTATTCCCACACCCAGTCGAGGTCGACGGTGGTGTCGATGCAGTCGTCCTGAAGCAGCGGGATCGCGACGCCGGGGATCGCGGCGGCCTCCATGTAGGGGAACGCCTGCTCGAGCACGCTGAGGCAGCTCACCCCGACGATCGCGTCGATCTTGCCGGTCTGGATGATGGACATGACGACGGCGCTGCCCTCGGCGACAAGGACGGCGTAGCCGAGTTTCTCGGCCTCGACCGTGAGATCTTGAATCGTGCAGAGGCCGCATTGCTTGCAGAGGAGGCCGAACTCGTCGAAGGGCGCGGGGCACTTCGACTCGACGCGCATGCACTTCGGCAGCAGAAGCAACCGGCGCTCAAACGGCACCGCCGCGAGCTGCTCGCGCCACATCTCGTTGCTGAGGATGACGCCGATGTAGTCGCGGTAAACGGCGTCGACGCGGAGAAGTGCGACGAGTTTGTCCGCGTGTTCCTTGAGCTGCGCCATCGGCATCGGCGGCACGGGGCGATGCTCGGCCACGTAGTCGCGGATGCCGTGGAGGATGCGGGTGCGCTCGAAGGGCGTCTGCGGGATGTTGGCCTTGGGCGTGCGGAAGCGCTGTTGCACGGCGTGCTTCGGCACGACCAGCGGATCGATGCTCAGCGCGGAGGCGAGGGCGGGAGGGGGCACGCTCATGGGAAAGGGAGTGAGAAAATGAGAGGGTGAGGGTGGGGAACGCTCAACTCTTAACGCTTAACATTTAATCCTCAAATTCGGAGGTTCAGCACTTGGGCGTTAAAAGTTAAGCGTTATACGTTGAGTGTTTGCTTGGGGCTCTGAGCCGGCGCCATGAGTTGCCGGCTTAGCGCGGCCGCCTTGCCCTCGGCGTCGTGGGCGGTGGCGCGGTAGGCACCGAAGTCGTGGAACCAGTATTTTTTGGCGAGACGATACATCCAGTGCTTCTCCGGCACCTCCTCGCCCGGGAGCCACTGGCTGAACCGCGGGGTCATCGCCTCCAGCTCAGCCATCGCCGTGCCGCGTGCGGTGGTGTCGCGGGCGCCGTGTTTCACGACGATTTCCTTCACGAGGTCGGGGCGCTCGAGGACGACGCAGCCGCGGGTGTGTTTGCCGCTGAGCTCGCGGAAATCCTTCAAAAACGCGCTGCTGCGCATCGTCTCGTAGAGGCCACGCGGGTCGTGGATGTCCTCCACGGCAAACTGGATGATCGGGCAGGGCTCGATATCGCCGCGCGGGCCGATGTGGTGGCTGATGCCGGTGGTCATCGGGCAAAGCGCGCGCCCGTCGTGGTCGTAGTAAGCGTCGACGATGGCGATGGGCACGCGGGCGCGCATCTCGACCACGAAGCGCCGCACGCGCACGAGTTGCTCCGGGGTGAGGGCGAGATCGAAGTTGGGCGACGGGCCGACCGGCCGGTAGCCGTGATACCACGCGTAGTGCACGCCGCGGTCGATGAGTTCGCGCAGCCACGACTCGGTGAGCAGATCCTCGATGTTGGTCCGGCAGACGCTCGTGGCGACGCCGGTGAGCAGCCCGGCCTGGATGCAGTGATCCAGCCCGCGGAGCGTGCGCGCGTAGACCTCCTTCTTGCCGCGGCGCTCGTCGCTGACGATTTCGCGGCCCTCGATCGAGATCAGCGGCGTGCTGTTGCCGATCTCGCGGAGGCGTGCGGCGGTTTTCTCGGTGATGAGCTGGCCGTTGGTGAAAATTTGGAAATAGCAATCGGGGTGCGCCGCGAGCAGCTCGAGGAGCTGCGGGTGCATGAACGGCTCGCCGCCGAGGATGCCGAAGAACGCGTTGCCGTGCTTTTTCGCGTCGAGGATCGTGCGGTTGAGCGCGTCGAGGTCGATGGCGTCCCTGGCGGTGACATCGACCCAGCAGCCCTGGCAGCGGAGGTTGCAGGTGTTGAGGATCGAGAGGTAAAGGAACGGCGGAAAATACTCGCCGCGCGGGAGACGGCGCTTGAAGCGTTCGACGGAGAGGAAGCCCTTCCAGCCGAAGTTCCAGGCGAACTTCCAGAGGCAGCGCGGATGCGCGGTGCGCAGTGCGCGAAAGGCCATTTGCGGAAGGATCATGGGTGGGAACGCTCAACGTTTAACGCTGAACGCTTAACGCTCAAGTGAGGCTTCGCGGCGCCGTTGGTCTTGGCGGTGCGGATGCTGGCTGCGAAAATGCGAACCAGTTCCTCGGCTTCGGCGAGGATGTCGTTCAGCAAATCGGGTTTCGCGACCAACGGCGTGCGGTGCACGAGACGCAGCCAACGCCGCGTTTCGCGAAGCTCCTTGTAGCCGACCTTCAGTTTGTGGACGAAGTCATCGCGCGATTCGGCGCCTTCGGCTTCGCCGTGATGACCGTAGGGAGAGGTCCCGGATCGCAGCAATTGGTCCGCCACGTGGTTGCCTGCTCGCGAATGATCCATCGACTCCGTGACGCGAATCACCCGCACCGAAAACTCCAGCAATCGCTCCTCGAGATCGTATTTCTGTGGTTTGTCCACTTGAGCGTTAAACGTTAAAAGTTAAACGTTGAGCGTTCCGTTCAGCTTCGCTGAGCCGCAAGCGCCGCTTCCGCCTTCGCTTTCGCCTCCGCCGCGCGCCGCTGGATTTCCTCGGGACTCGGCAGGCTCATCAGCACCTCGGGCGGGATGTCGCCGGCGGAGGCGAGTTTCACGAGGCATTTCTGGCGCTCGTTGAGGGCCTTGTCGGAGTCGCGCTCCTTCGAGAAACGCGACTGCGCGCGCTCGCTGCGCATCCGCAGCATCGAGTAGATGTCGCCGCCGAGCAGCGCGGAGATGTCCACTTTCATCTTCTCGCGCTGCAGGTCCTCGTCCTTCACGAGGTCGCCGTTGATCGGGCCGGCCTTGTATTTGGGGAACATGATCGCGGCCTCGGGGCAGACGCGCGAGCAGGCCGGGCAGTTGGTTTTGCAGTTGTCCTGGCTCTGCACCTGGATGTGCCCTTCGTGGTCGGCGCCGTAGACGCCGAAGAGGCAGAAGCTCAGGCACTGCATGCAATTCGTGCAGCGATCGTAGTCGATCACCGGGAACCACGGCTTCCACGTGCCGTGCGCCGCGGCTTTCTTTTCGGCGCGCTCGCCTTCGACGGCGCCCGCGATCTCGTCCTCGGGGAGGCCCGCGATGTGACGGAAACGCACGCGGTCCGCCGGCGCGCCGGCGGCGAGCCGGGGCCCGGCGCCGCCGAACTGGCCGAGCACGAGCGCGGGCACGTCGTCGGCCGGCGCGGTGCGGCCGCCGTGGCCGACGCGCGTGAGCGCGTAGCCCTGCGCGAGCAGGCGCGAGATCGCCTGGAAGCGGCGGTCGGCGTCGAGCGGTTGCGCCTCGGCGCCCTCATAGAGGACGATGCGCAGGTGGGTTTGATCGCGGAGGGCCATTTATCGGAGAGGGAAGTTGGGAGATGGGAAACGGGGCGGAAGCGGACGCCCAGCATTCAGTTGGTGGAAGGTGGGCGGGCCCGTCCCCCTTCCCGCACGGACGAGGCGCGAGAGGCAGGCGAAAATGCGGGCACAGGGACGTGCCCGCCCACCTTCGCGACTTGGGTTTCGAAACTCATGGCGGCTTCAGGCTGACGGATGGGGCTCGGCGGAGGTTGCGGCGGGATCGGCGGGGAGGGCCTTGCCGGGCGGGAGGTTGGGGCGGAGATCGGCGGCGGCGAGGCGTTCGAGCGCGGCGGCGGGGGTGGCGTCGCGGAGGTTGACGACTTCGGTGCGCGCGGGGTCGAGCGGCGCGCCGGCGGCGGCGAACAACCACTTCACGGCGCGCGGGTGGCACGCGACGATCTTCACGTCGCCGCCCGCGGTGAGACGCTGGAGCGCGGGGTCCTTGCGCGCGGACATCTCGCAGAGGTCGGCGACGGCTTCGAACGATTGCCCGGAATCGCACAGCGCGCGGAGCACCGCGGCCTTGGCGGCGGGGTCGAGCACCTGGGCGTAGGTGCAGTTGCAGTAGAGGATGCCGGGGCAGGATGACATAACGACAGGCGCGAGTCTCAACCAGCGGCTTTCAGGCGCGAATGCAAGCGGTAGGGCGGGTCTTCGACCCGCCCTCGAACAGTCAGTGCGCAAGAGGGCAGGTCAAAGACCTGCCCTACCCCGGAGACTGGACATCGGGCGCGCATCAAGAACGTCACACCGGATTGAGATCGCGATGCGTCGGCTGCGGTTTGCCGGGACGGAAGTGCTCCAGGTGATCGATGTGTGCCTGCAGCCCGGCGAAGTGCCGCGCGAGATTCGCGACCGCGGTCTCGACCGCGGCCTTCAATGCCTCCGGCGCGGTCTCGGCGCGCGCGTTGAGGACGAGTTGCCCGCCCGTCACCGGCTGATCGAGGCGCAGGCCGAGCTCCGGCACGAAGTCGCTGCGCACGAGATTGACCGACGCGAGATCGTTGAGGCCGCCCTCGGGGCTGAAGGTCATCTTGAGGTGCGCGATTTCGCCGCCGGTGCCTGCGAGCCGCACCTGGAGATCGCGGGCGAGGCGCTCGAGCGCGGCGTTGGCGTCGAACTCGCCCGCAGATGCGAGCTGCACGGTGGCGTTGAGCCAGCCGAGCAACGCCTCGCCATCGGCGTAAGTTTCGTAGTCCACATCCATCGCCCGCCGCGCCACCTGCTCGCGCGCGAGCAGCCGCTCAAACCACGCGTCGACGCCTGTGCCGTCGCGCGCCGACACGGCGAGCACCTCGGCGTGCGGAAAGTCGCGCCCGAGCACCTCGCGCAGCCGCCCGAGATCGGTGGCGGCCAGGCTGTCGCATTTGTTGATCACGATGAGGTCGGCTTCCTCGAGCTGTTTGCGGTAGATATAGAGGACCTTCTCGGAAAACGCGCGGCCTTCCCCGCCCAGCCCGAACACCCGCATCGCCCGCGCCGGATCGAGCAGCACGCTGAGCGGCGCGATCGTGAAGCGTTCGCCATAAATGCGGCGGAGCGGATAGGTCACCGTCGCGACCAGATCGGTGCAGCTCCCAACGGGCTCGGCTACGAATACGTCGGGTCGCGTGGCCGCCGTGAGCTTACCCGCGGCGTCGACGAGCGAGTTGAAGCGGCAGCAGAAGCAGCCGCCGGGAATCTCCTCGGTGGCGAAGCCGCGCGCGCGCAGCACCGCGGTGTCGACGAGGCCGCTGCCCTGGTCGTTCGTGATGAGGCCGGCGCGCAGCCCGCGTGCGTGGAGCGCCGCCGCGAGCCGCGCGACCGCGGTCGTTTTGCCCGCGCCCAGAAACCCACCGATCATGATGTAGCGCGCGAGTGGCGATGAAACGTTGGACGGTGCAGCGGGGCTCATGCGGAGGCGGGCGGATCTTTTTGCTGGGCCAGCATGCGATCGATGGTCGCGTTGAGCAAGTTGACGTAATCCTGGGCGGGCATGCAGTTGCGGTCGGGTTCGCCGCGGGCGCGGTAGAGCCAGCCGGCGTCATAGGGGGCTTCGTTGACGAGATCGAGGTGTCCCTTGAGGGACGGATTGCCCCCGCAAAAGGTGCCGTCGATCGCGCAGTAGATGTCGCTGATGGCTTTGAAACCCTCGATCCAGCCAATGATTTTTCCGGACTGCACCGGGCCACCCTCCGGCACGTCGAACGCCTGGTCCACGAGGTCGCCGAGCATGCGCACGGCGAATTTGGAGAAACCCACGCGCCAGGTGCCGTCGGTTTCGCGCAGCATCCAGTAGTGGGCCGGCGAGAAGAGCGCGCCCGCGGGCAGGTGCGTGACGAAGTTCGAACGCTTGAAGAAGATCGTCCTGGCTTGCGGGGATTCCATACCGGTGGCGCGGAAGTGTTCGGCAACCGGCGCGCGTGGCAAGGAGGCAGAACAGATTTCCTGCTCGAATTAATTGCCGCAAAAAGGCGCAAGAAATTGGAGGGCGATTGTAGCTTGCAAGGCGCTGATAGGCGCACGGGAGATTGTCGTCGGCAGGACGGAGCCCTTTGTAATACAATGGTGGTGAATCGCGCAGAACGAACAAGATCTTGGAACAGGAAGGTCGGGAAGGACGGGAAGGCGCCAGTGTCCGACCTTTCCGCTCTTCCCGGCCTTCCTGTTCAATTCGTTTGGTTGCGGCTCCGCCGCGCTAGGCCTTTTGGCGGCCAACGGTTTGGTTGATTGTCGCCCGGTCCGTTCCCACGAACGAATCTCGACTCGCTCCGGCTTCGCGCCAGAAACGGACACCCGCCGATGCTCTACCTCGATCACAACGCCACCTCGCCGCTGCTCCCTGCGGCGCGCGCGGCTTGGCTCGAGGCCGGGGAAGATTTCCCGGGCAACCCGTCGTCCCCGCATCGGCTCGGCGCCCGCGCCGAGGGCGCGCTCGAGCAGGCGCGCCAGAAACTCGCCGCGCTGCTCGGCTGCTCGCCGCTCGACGTCGTGTGGACCGGCGGCGCCACCGAGGCGTGCAATACCGTGTTGCACCACGCCGCCACGGCCGCCTCCGGCGGCGGTGATTCCGCCGCGGTCGTGTGGGTGAGCGCGATCGAACATCCGGCCGTGCGCGAGAGCGCGCGGCATTTCTTCCGCGATCACGTTCGACTCATTCCGGTCGATGCCCAAGGCATCGTGGATCTCGGGTGGCTGAAGGACAACCTCACCCGCACGCGCCCCGCACTCGTCGCCATCATGGCCGCGAACAACGAAACCGGCGTCCTGCAACCGTGGAGCAAAGCGCACGATCTTTGCGCGGCGAGCGATGTGCCGTTTTTTTGCGACGCGACCCAATGGTGCGGCCGTCTGCCGGCCAGCGGCCTCGGCGGGTGCGATTTCGTCGCTGGCAGTGCGCACAAATTCGGTGGTCCGCGCGGCGTCGGGTTTTTGAGATGCCCGGCGGGCTCGCCGTTGCACCCGCTCGTCCACGGCGGAAAACAGCA
Source organism: Verrucomicrobiota bacterium (assembly GCA_016235555.1). Taxonomy (GTDB): domain Bacteria; phylum Verrucomicrobiota; class Verrucomicrobiia; order Opitutales; family Opitutaceae; genus JACRKC01. The sequence continues at coordinate 2,716 of JACRKC010000057.1, read as the reverse complement.
GGATGGCCGTCGCGCCGGCACCGAAAACGTCGCGGGTGTCGTCGCAATGCTCGCCGCGCTCGAATGGTGCGAAGGCCAGCTCGCCGCCGGCGCCGACGCCGCACGACGTGCCGCGCGCGATCGCTTCGAGCGCGCGTTGCGAGAGGCGATGCCCGGCGCGGCGATCAACGGCGCCGCCGCGCCGCGCCTCTGGAACACCGTGAGCGTGGTCATGCCCGACGCCGCAGACTGTCGTCAGCGCTGGGTCGTCAAACTCGACAAGGCCGGCTTCGCGGTCTCCACGGGCTCCGCGTGCTCCAGCGGCTCGGAAGCGCCGTCGCATGTGCTCACCGCGATGGGCCTCGGTGCCGCCGAGGCGTCGCGGGCGTTGCGTTTCAGCGGCGGCTGGCTCACGCCGGATTCCGCGTGGGGTGATCTCTTGCAGGCGCTCGTGCGCATCCAATCCACGCTCGCGACGCCGGACGCGACTTGAGGGCCGATATGCATCTGGGGCGCTGTTCAGAGCATGGGGTGGGCGGGCACGTCCCCGTGCCCGCATTTCGATCGCCTCACGCGCTTCGCCCATGCGGGCACAGGGACGTGCCCGCCCACCTCGGAAAAGTGCGCACAAGCCCCTGAGTTGTTTTCGTGACCACCACCCCGCTATTCGACGAAGCCCTGCGCACGCGCCTCTCCCGCGCGCGCGATGTCGCGACCGCCGCGTTGCTGGCCGAGCGCACGCCGGCCGGCCACTGGGTCGGCGAGCTTTCGTCGAGCGCCCTCTCCACCGCGACGGCCGTCACCGCGCTCTCGCTCGTCGCGCAACACGATTCCGCCGAGACGGCGCGACTCCGTCCGCTGATCGTGCGCGGCTTCGCGTGGCTCGTCGGCCACCAAAACGCCGACGGCGGCTGGGGCGACACCACGCGCAGTCTCTCCAACATCAGCACGACCACGCTCGTGTGGGCCGCGCTCGGCCTCGCGCACGAACCCGGGCCCGGCGAAGCCGCCGCGCTCGCCGCCGCCGAGCGCTGGCTCGCCCACGCCGCCGGCTCGCTCGAACCCGCGACACTCGTCCGTGCCATCGAGCACCGCTACGGCGACGATCGCACGTTCTCGATTCCGATTCTTACGATGTGCGCGCTCTGCGGACGGCTCGGCCCGGGCCGCGACGGCTGGCGTCGGGTGCGGTCGCTGCCGTTCGAGCTCGCTGCCCTGCCGCAACGCTGGTTCGGCGCGCTGCGCCTGCCCGTCGTCAGCTACGCGCTCCCCGCGCTCATCGCCATCGGCCAGGTGCGCCACGGCCTGCTCCCCACGCGAAACCCGCTCACGCGCGCCCTCCGCGATCTCACGCGCGCCCGCACGCTGGAGAAGCTCGCGCAACTCCAACCCGCCAACGGCGGCTTTCTCGAAGCCACGCCGCTCACCAGCTTCGTCACGATGAGCCTCGCGGGGCTCGGACTCACCGACCACAGCGTCACGCGCCGCGGGGTCGCGTTCCTCGAAGCGTCCGCGCGTGCCGACGGCAGCTGGCCGATCGACACCAACCTCGCCACGTGGGTGACCACGCTCGCGGTGAATGCGCTCACCTCTCCCGTAGCTGCGAGCGTGAGCGAGTGGCGGTCCATCCACTCGCTTACGCTCGCGGCTACAACCGCCCTCCGCGACTGGCTCCTCGCCCAACACTACCGCGCCGAACACCCCTACACACTCGCCGCGCCCGGCGGTTGGGCGTGGACCGATCTGCCCGGCGGCGTGCCCGACGCCGACGACACGGCTGGCGCCATTCTCGCGCTGCTGCACCTCGACCCCGCGGGCGCCGAGTCGCGCACCGCGATCGTCGCAGCGGTCCGCTGGCTGCTCGATCTGCAAAACGCCGACGGCGGTGTGCCCACGTTCTGCCGCGGCTGGGGCACGCTGCCGTTCGATCGCAGCAGTCCCGACATCACCGCGCACGCCTTGCGTGCGTGGCATGGCGTGCGCGCGCTGCTTCCGCCCGATCTGCGGTCGCGTGTCGACACCGCCTCCACCCGCGCCGTGCAATTTCTCGATCGCACGCAGCGCCACGACGGCGCTTGGGTGCCCTTGTGGTTCGGCCACGAACGCGATCCCGCCGATGAAAATCCGCTCTACGGCACCGCGCGCGTTCTTTCCGCACTGAGCGAATTCGATCCGTCCCGCCCCTCGTGCGCGCGCGCCATCGCATGGCTCGTCGCCCAACAAAGCCCCGACGGCGGCTGGAGCGGCGCCCCGCGCGCCTCCGGCGCACCGGCCTCCATCGAGGAAACCTCCCTCGCGCTCGACGCGCTCATCGCGGCCTGCACGCGCACGCCAGCGAACAAGGCAAAGGTAGGGGCCGACCTCCGGGGGGCCCGTCTGAATGCGCGCACAGAGCCGGCCCGCCCGGAGGTCGGGCCCTACCCTGCGACGCTCCACGTCGCCCTCTGCCGCGGCACCGCCTGGCTGTGCGAAGCCATCGAAGCGGGACGCTGGCGCACGCCCGCCCCCATCGGCTTCTATTTCGCGAAGCTGTGGTATTTCGAGAAACTCTATCCGCTCATCTTCGCCACCGGCGCGCTCACTCGTCTTACGCCAATACGGGTATTTACGTGACTCAACCTACCACTACGGATTGTGGTCGCCAAGCGCATCGTAGGTTGTCGGCGCAACCTGCACGGCTTGTTGCGCCAGTCGATAAAACAACTTCCCGCGCGAAGCCGAGGTGCGGCGATTGAAG
>JACRKC010000054.1 GCA_016235555.1 Verrucomicrobiota bacterium | reverse complement strand
CCCGCCCACCGTATCCCCATCTGCCGTCTCTCGCGCCCCCGCGCGGGGGCGCGCGGATTGAAACGACGGGTCGGGATTGCGCTCGGTGTTGTGCATGTCGCGCCCCCGCGCGGATTGAAACGGTGCGCGAACACCAGCGCAAACAGGTGCGCTACCGTCGCGCCCCCGCGCGGGGGCGCGCGGATTGAAACCGCGCAGCCCGGCCATCACATCCGCCCATGTGCGTCGCGCCCCCGCGCGGATTGAAACTGGCGCACCACCTCGCGGAATTCCGAGTTGTTGGTCGCGCCCCGCGCGGATTGAAACAGCACAGTCATCACGCCGCCCTCCTCAGCGCCTGTCGCGCCCCCGCGCGGATTGAAACTTGATGATCGCCGCAGTCGCCCGCCCGAACGCTTGTCGCCCCGCTCACCCGAGCGGGGCGCGGGCAAGCCAACCGACGAGGCGGGACGCCTCGTCCACATTACGCAGCGCGGCTCAATACACGCCTTTCACGCCGAACGTCCAGTTGATGCCGTTGACTTCGTAGAACTGGACCGCGGCGGGATTGGCCGCGACTTTTTCCATGATGAGGTAGGGCTCGTTGAAGATGTTGCGCGCGGAGAAAAAGAAATTGTAGCGGTCGGTGATCCGGTAGCCGCCGCCGATGTCGAGGTTGCCCCGGTGCCGGTAGTAGCGGTTGGTGCCGGTCGCGGTCGTGGCGATCACGTTGGGATAATTGTCGCGCCAGTTGAAGTTGGTGTAGACGTTGACCCGGCGGAACGAGTAGGCGACACCGGCGTTGATCGAGTGCGGGATCATGTTGACCGTGGGAATCTCGGCGTAGTTGCGCGTGTAGCTCGCGCGCACCGTGAGACCCTTGAACGGCTGCGGCAGGAACGAGAGGCTCTGCGAATATTCGTATTCCATGCCGCGCACGAGCACGCGGCGGGAGCTCTGCGTGGTCGTGATGAAGGTGTAGTTCGACAGGTCGACGTCGCCGCTGTAACCGAACTCGGTGGCGGTCTTGTTGCCGGTGAGAAAGAGGCCTTTCACGGAATTCTGGAACGCGTTCACCGCGAGGACGCCGACCGGCTCGAAGTAATAGGCCGCCCGCGCCGAGTAGTTGCGCGAGGTCTCGGGCTGCAACTGCGGATTGGGCGCGCTGACGGTGAGGGCATCGTCATTGATCACCCAGACGCCCGCGAGGTCGCGGAAGGTCGGCCGGCGGATCGTGGTGCTGAAACCGAACTGCAGGTCGAGGTTGCGATTGACGGCGTATTTGAGCGAGGCGCTGGGGAACCAGTTGCCGTAGCCGCCTTCGCGGTGGATTTTCGGCTTCGAGAAAAACTGGTATTTGAGGCCGTCGATCGTGCTGGCGCGGCCGGCGGTGTCGGCGAAGCCGGCGCGATTGACCTCGGCGGGCGAACGCGGGTCGAACTCGAGCGAGTCGGTGTGCGTGGTCTCGCGGCGCAGGCCGGCGCGGACGATCGCCTTGCCGAGGCTCGCCGTGGCCATGAGGAACCCGGCGTCGATCGTCTCCTCGTAATTGCGCCGGTTGCCGATGAAGGCGTTGTAGAAATTGGTCGCGGTGATGTTCTGCGCAAACCGCGTCGGGCTCTCGCGGAACAGCGCGCCGAGGCGGCCGAGGTCGGGCATGTAGACGGTGCTGCCGTTGACGGAGCGGAGGCTCGCATCGGTGTTGGTGCCACCCATGTCGAACTCGAACGGCGAACGGTAGCCGGCCCACGCGCCACGCACCGGCACACCGATCAGGTCGTAACGCAGCGACTCCGTATCGAGGCGGAAATCGCGGATCTCGTAGCGGCGCTTCACGCCGGCCTTCCAGGCGATGGGCAGAAATTTGCTCGTGCGGATCGTGCCGGTGATCTCTCCGCTGTAGACGTCGGTGAGCGCGCAGCGGCCGTCGTCGATCGTGATGGTGGGGTTGGTGTAGTTCGCGCCGTCCGCCATGTCCGGCCCGCCGGTCTGGACGATGTGCCAGTCGGCGCTGCGGAGCGAGGAGCGGCTGGCCGTGTAAATCACCCCGGCGTCGGTCATCGCGCCGGCGTCGCGGAGGGAATCCTGCCGGCCGCGCGGGTCATACCAGCTGATCGAGTTGGAGCCCGCGAACTTGCCCTCGACGGTCAGACCGCCGAGGCGGTATTCGAATTTCGGCAGCGCGGTGATCGTCTGGCCGAGCTTCACGATGGCGGCGGGGTTGGCGACCACGCTGGCGGCGCTGGTGGTGGAAAAACTCAGCAACGGGTCGGCGCCGACGACCGTGGTGCGCGCGCCGGTGTTGAACGTGAGCGCGCGCTGCGGGTTGTTCAGGTCGGCGTAATTGTAGAGGAGGCTGAGGGAGAGGACGAGGCGTGACGTGGCCTTGAAGTCGGCGGCGAAATTCACCGTCGAGCGGCGGTTGGTGCGCGGCGCGTGCAGGAACACCAGCGCGGTCGGGACGACGGGGCGCTGGTCGGCGGCGGTGGTCGCGTAGTTGTAGGTGACGGTGGTGCGCGCGTTGGCGGAATAGGCCATCGACTCGCTGACGTTGAAATTCACCCCCAGCCGTTTGTTGAAGAACACATCCGAGTAGTCGAAGATTCCGCCCGGATAAATCTTGTGCGACAGGCGGTCGTCGGGGCCGTAGGACTTGTCGTAATTGAAGCGCGTGGAGAACGCGGTGAGATTGGCCGTGACCGACACGCGGCGGCCGCTGCGGTCGAAGGCGCGCTTGGTCTTCAGGTTGATCGTGCCGGCGGGGGCGTTGGCGTCGACGTCGGCGCTGATGGTCTTGGAAACCTCGATCGAGTCCATGCTCGCGAGCGACACCTGCTCGAAGCTGAACGCGCGGGCGTTGCCCGAGGCGCCCTGGTTGGCGTCGGCGCTGGCGAGCGACACGCCGTCGAGGGTGACCTGGGTGTATTCGGAGCCGAGGCCGCGGAGGCGCACGGTGCGGATCTCGCCCTGCACGAGGTCGAGCTCGATGCCGGGCATGTGCTTGAGGAATTCGCCGACGTTGCCCTCGGCCACGTCGCCAAACACGTCGGAGGCGACGCTGTTGGTGATGTTCATGGAATTACGCTGTTCCATGATGGCCTTGGCGTTGCCCTCGCGCTCGGTCGAGACGACGAACTTGTCGAGTTTGACGGTCGAGCCGTCGCCTTTCTCGACGACGCTCGTGAGCTCGAAGTCGCGCGTCGCCGTCGCACCGGCGGTCACGCGCACGATGGCGGTGGCCGTCGCATAGCCGGTGAAGCTGACCGCGAGGCGCATGTCGCCGGGCGGCACGCCGACGAAACGAAACGTGCCGCCATCCTCGGAGACGGTGGTCTGGCCGGTGTTTTCGATGCGCACCTGGGCGTGGCGGACGTAGGCGCCGGTCGCGGGATTGAAAACGCGGCCGGTGATCTCACCGGTCAGGGCCGGTTGCGCCGGAGCAAACGCGGGCAACAACAAGGCGCAGGCACACGCGCAAAGGCGCGAGAGTTGCGGGAAACGCATGGTCGGTCAGTGGGCTTGGGGTGGGGCGCCGGAGGGCGCGGGGAACGGCCCCATCGAGGGCGGCACGCCCACCGCCGGCACGCCCGGGAGTATCACACTTTCGTGCGCGGTGGCGCGGCGGCCGGGCCGCTCGCCGGCGCTCGCAGCTATCTGGCGATTCTGGCGCGGGTCGTGCAGCGCCCCGGAACCAGCGTGACCTCGCAACGCCGGATGGCTGCGAGCGTGACAGACTGGGTGCGAACGCGACGGTGGTAGCGGAAAGCGTGAGCTTTTCGCCCGAACGCGGGCCAGATCCCACGAAAACCTCACGGTTTCCGCTACACGTCGCGCGGCGGAATGAATGCCGCGGGGGTTCACGCCGTCTGTCACGCTCGCGGCTACACCCCACGAAATCTCGGGGTCGCTGCACTGGAGGCTGTCACGCACTTTTGTCCGGGAAGGCGGACGGACTCCGAGGTAGGGCAGGTCTGTGACCTGACCTTTGTCACGCGGTAACTGATCGCGGCTATTGCTCCATCTTCACGATGCCGCGGCGGATCGCCTCGGCGGTGGCTTGGGCGCGGTCGTTGACGTCGAGTTTCTCGAGGATGTGGCTGACGTGGCGTTTCACGGTGTCCTCGGAAATTTCGAAAACCGCGGCGATCTCCTTGTTGGCGCGACCGGCGGCGATCAGCGCCAGAATCTCGCGCTCGCGCGGCGTGATCGCCGGCCCGAGCCGCAGCGCGCGCAGCCGGCGCGAGAGTTCGTCCGGCAGATAGGCCCGGTCCTGCGCGACCGACCGCAACGCCGTCAGCAGTTCGTCGCGCGACGCGGCTTTCTGCAGGTAGCCGAGCGCACCGGCGTCGAGCGCGGCCTGGATCTCGTCGTCGCGCGCGAAGGTGGAGAACATCAGCACGCGCGCCCGCGGATCGTGCGCCCGCAGGCCCGCGACGGTCTCGATGCCATTTTTCCCGGGCAACTGCAGATCCATGAGCACCACGCGCGGCCGGTGCCGCGTGTAGGCCGCGAGTGCCTCTTCGCCCCGGTCGACCTCGGCCACGACGGCGATGTCGCCCTCGAGTTCGAGCGAGGTCGCGAGGCCGCTGCGGACGACGAAATGGTCGTCGACGATGAGGACGGTGAGGGGCGGAGGCTCGCTCATTCTAAATTCGGCAGAAGAACAGACCACTGATGACCACTAATGGGAACTGATACGGAGGATGCAGGCCAATCGCCCGGGAATCCCGGCTCACCTTTTCGGCGCGTGTTTGCGGCCGTGGGGCGTATCTCACTTCCTCGCAGTAAGGCGAAAGGTGGGCCGGCCGCTCCGCGGGCGGCCAGGAGCGAGCGGGAATCGCCGCGCGCTGGCCGGGCGCGAAGCGCCCGGCCCACCCCTGCGATGCGGAAACATGGCAGGAAACTGAGATGTGCCCGCGGCCGTGAAGCCGGCTTGGAATCAGTGTTCATCAGTGACTATCAGTGGCTCAACTGCCGGTTCCAGGTTCAGCTTTCCGCAGTGTGCGGGGCCGCCGCCGGGGTGACGAGACCGGCCGGCGGGGGTTCCACCACGCCCGTCTCGTTCACCCGGCGGTTGCGCGCCAGCGGCAGCGTGACTTCGACGACGGTGCCTTTCTGGAGTTCGCTGCGCCAGATCACGCAGCCGCCGATCTTGCGGACGCGCTCGCGGATGCCTTCGCAGCCGAAGTGCCCCCGGCGTTGCGTAGCGGCGATCGCGGGATTGAAGCCGCAGCCGTTGTCGACGATCGCCAGCAACAACGCTTCGGCCGCCACCGACACCCGGAGGACCACGGCAGAGGCGCGGCCGTGGTTGAACGCGTTGGTGACGGACTCGCGCGCAATCATGCGCAAATCGTGCACGACCGCCGGAGCGAGCAAGGGCAGCTCCGCCGCGGCCTCGACGCGGATCGCGGCGCCTGTTTCCGCGGCCTGGCGCGCCGCCATGGCCTGCAACGTCGCCGCGAGGTCGCCCGTGCTTTCGGTGGCATCGCGGAGATCGCAGATCAGGTCGCGGGTCTCGGTCTGGATGCGCGAGACGAGGTTGCGCGAGGCGGCGATGAGGTTGCGGCCCTTGTCGTCGAGCGGGCGGGTGGCGAGCGCGTCGAGGCGCAGGCTCACGCCGGCGAGTTCCTGCTCGAGCGTGTCGTGGAATTCGCGGGCGATGCGCTGGCGCTCCTCGAGCGCGGCCTGGGTCTCGATGCGATGGCGCAGCGCCGCGGTCTGCCGCGCCACCTGCCGCCGCAGGATCACGATCCAGAGGCCGGCCAACAGCGTGAGGCCCGCGAGCACGGCGAGCACACCGGCGAGCCGGCGCACCGTCCACCACGGCGGCAGTTTCAACACTTCGAGATCGGCGGGCGACTTGCCGCGCAGGCTGATGAGCCCCGGGCGGCTCGAAAACCCGCTGCCGGGCACGGCGGTCTCCACCTGGCAGATCGCGGTGAGGCGGATGCGCGCGGCGGGCGGCGGGATCTCGGTGCCGTCGGGCATGCGCGCCAGCACGGTGCGCGGTCCGGACTGCACGAGCAGCGTCACGCCCTCCTCGCTCTTGAACGCGTCGCGCACGGTCAGCGCGAGGCGCACCAGCCGCCCGTCGTATTTGCCGGGCAGCGGCTGGCCCGTCTTGCCGTAGAGATCCTCGAGCGAATCGACCTCGACCGGCGCCGGCGGCTCGCCCGGTTCGCGCGCCAGCAACTCCGCATCGCTGAGCGACGCGCTGAACCGATCCATCGCCGGAAAACCCACCACGGTCACGTGGTCGCCGGCGGTGAGCGTGACCGGCCCGCCGAAACGCACCGCGACCGCCATCTCGCCTTGTTGCAGGCTCGCCTGATCGCCGCCCCACACGGCGGACACCACGCCCTCCAGGCGGACGCGTTGCTCGCCAAGGCCGGTCGCGCGAAACGCGAGCAACTCCTCGACCGAGACGCGCGGCGCATCGGCCGACGGCGGCGCGGGCGCGACGACTTCGACGGCGTGCCAGTCGAGCGCCCGGAGGAACGGTTGCACGAGCTGGCGGCGCGGCGTGTTGATCTGCCCCGCGGCGAGGCCGGTGACACGCACACGATGGTCGACGATGGAGAGTTCCGGGGGCAGCGGCTGCTCCACCCAAACGTCGACCACGCGCGAGCCCATCGCGAGGCGGATGAGGCTGCGGCGCGGTTCGAGCGTCCGCACCGAGCGCACGATGCCCTCGACCGCGACGCGCTGGTAGTGGTAGCGCCCGAAGTGCAGGTCGTCGTAGGTCGCGGGGATGCCGGGGGGCAACTCACGCTGGCCGACGACGCGGTAAGTGGTGTCGTCCAGGCCCGGCAGGTAGAGGCCGACGCGCGTCTTGCTGCTGAGTTCGATTTCGTCGCCGACGGCCGGCATCGGGGCGTTGTTGGGCAGCCGGAAAAACGTGGTCGACGTCTCATCCTGCACGAAGACCGCGCCGCGGCTCTCGATGAACACGACCACGCCGCGCAACCGCACCGGGATGCCCTTCTCCGCCTCGGCGAACGGCAGCGAGCGCACCTCGACCGCCTTCGTGAGGACGCGCTCCTGCGCGAGCGCGGGCAACACGGCGGCCGCACCGAGGACGAACAACGGAAAAAGTTTCACGATTGGGGGTGGAGCGCGTTGACCCCAACGCGCTGCGTCGCGCCCACGGTTCTCGATCCAGCGGCTTGGGGTCAAGCCGCTCCACCTTCACGCAAACAGCGCGGCGATCGGCTTGCCGCCGTCGGTGATCGGGACGGGACGCGAGGCGCTCACGAGTTCGCGGGCGGGATTGATGCCGAGCGCGGCGTAGATCGTGGCGTGGAAATCGGGGACGGACACGGCGCGCTCGACCGGTTTGTTGGAAAAATCGTCGGTCGTGCCATAGGCACCGCGGTGTCTGAGACCGCCGCCCGCGAGCACGAGCGAGAAGGCCGCGGACTGGTGGCCACGGCCGCCGCCACCGTCAAATTGCCCCGGCCGGCCGAACTCCGTGCCGATCGCGATGAGCGTGCGGTCGAGGAGCTTTTTATCGGCGAGGTCGGAGATGAGGGCGGAGAGCGCGGTGTCGAGTTCGCGGATGAGTATGTGCTGGTTGAGCTGGCCGGCGTTGTGGGTATCCCAGCCCGCGCCGTTGATGAAGTTGAGATTGTGCGAGACCTCGATGAAGCGCACGCCGGCCTGCACGAGGCGGCGCGCGAGCAGGCAGCGCTGGCCGAACTCGCCGCCGTAGCGCTGGCGGAGCGAGCCCGGCTCCTCGGCGAGCTGGAAGTTGCGCATGAAGCGCGGGCCGGCGAGCCGGAGCGCCTCGCGCTGCGCCTCCTCGTAATCACGCAGCATCGGATCGTCGGGCGCGCGGCCCTGGAGCGGCGCGAGCATCCGCTGGCGGAACGCGGCGCGCTCCGGGTCGATGTCCGCCGGCGGCGTGAATCCCGCCGGACCGCTCTCGGTGTCGACGAGGTAAACGTAGCCGTGCTTCGCCCCGAGAAAACCCGGTCCGCGGCTGACGCTCGGGTAGCCGATGACCATGTAGGCCGGGACGTTGTCGCTCGCGGCCCCGCGTTCGTGCGCGACCACCGAGCCGAGTGATGGATAGATGGTCGCGCCGCTCACGGGCCGGCCGGTGTGGACGAAATTGGTGGCGAGCGCGTGCTCGATGCCGAGCTTGTGGTTGACGGTGCGCACGGCGGTCACGTGCTCCGCCAGTCGCGCGGTCTGCGCGAGGTGTTCGGTGTAGCGCACGCCGGGCACAGCCGTGTCGATCACGTCGTAGTCGGTTCCGGGCAGGCTGGGCTTGGACTTCGGGTTGCCGCGTTTCTTCGGATCGAACGTGTCGATCTGCGACATGCCGCCGCCGAGCCAGAGGAAGATGCAGTGCTCGGCGCGGCCGCGCGGCATCGGCGCGGCGGCGGCGGCGAGCGCGCGCGGGCAGGCCGCAAGCGCAGCGAGTCCGGCGGTGTGGGTGAGGAAATCGCGGCGGTTCATTCGCAGTGGGTCCGATACCGCGAAGCTTGCTTCGCCTGGGGTGGGTAGCGACGAGCGCCAGCGAGTCGAAAGGCGTCGGCTCGCTGGCGCTCGCCGCTACGTTGGGTGGTCGAAGACTGCATGATGAATTTTGGTCAAATGCCTCGGGGCTTGCCCCGAGGCTCCTTACGGGGAGGGAAGTAGGGCGGGTCAAAGACCACAGCCATCCCACAGGAATCAACGCTTAATATGTTGTTTATCAACGTGTGATTCGGAATACGGATACAACAAGTGCGCTCGTCCGATCCCATAGGAATCCGCAAGACGATATTCTCCTCTGAAAATCGCGCCGCGCCGCTTTTTCCTATGGGATGGCTGTGGTCAAAGACCCGCCCTGCTTTGCGAGTCGGGTTCATAAAATCTCCGTCCACTCCGGTGCGTTGAGCAAGGCCCACAGCACATCCTCGCACCGGCGGCGCCATTCGGGCGCGAGACGCGCGGTGGGCGGATCGCCGCGCCGGGCGGCGGCTTCCTCCTCCAGCCGGAGGGAGTTGGCCTCGCTCTTCATGTGATTGGACCACGCGACGTATTTGCGGTGCGGCGCCGAGGCGGGAGCGGCGGGCGCCGTCATGGAGACGATGCGCCGGGCGAAACCGGCCTGGAGCGCCTGCGCGTAAAACTCCGCCTCGGCCTTCGTCGCGTGACGCGTGAAGAATCGCACAAACAGCCGGTCGACGAACTGCGCGGGCGACGCGGCGTCGAGCGCAAGGCGTGTGACGCCGTGGTCGTCGCTGAGGCGCGTGAGCCACGACATCATCGTGCCGTTGGAGAGCAGCGCAGGCTGGAGGACGTTGGCGTCCACGTCGCGCACGCCGGCACCGGGATCCGGGCGCGCGGCGCGCCAGCCGAAGACCTCCAGCACCTCGGACACGGCCTGCATGCGCGGGAGCATCAGGCTCGGGCGATCGCGTTCGTTGGAGGTGGAGGCGAGCATCCACGCGCGGCAGGCGGTGCCGAGATCGAGGGCGTTTTCGATCGTGCGCACGCTGTCGAGGTCGAGGTTCACCGGCTCGACGGCGAACGGTTTGCCGGTCGCCGCGAAGAGCGAGTCGACCAGTTGCTCCGCCGAGATGCGGCGCGGCGCCGGCGCGATGAAGAGCGGACTTGTGGCCGCGAGCGTGCGGTCGGTCGCGCGCTGGTAGGCGTGGGAATTGAGGATGAGGCGCGCGATCGCGCGGGCGTCGTAGCCGGAACGCACGAGCTCGCGCGCGAGCCAGCGGAGCAACGCGGGGTGCGATGGCGTCGATTTTTACCAGTCGCCCACGGTGGCGACGAGGCCGCGGCCCATGAAGCGTTCCCAGATGCGATTGGCCATCACCTGGGCGAAGCGCTCGTTCTGCGGCGCGGTGATGAGCGCGGCGAGGCGGTCGCGGGTTTGGTCGGGGTGCTCCGCCAGCGCGGCGGCCGTCGCCTCGTCGCAGAATGACGCAAACGGCCACGCGGGCGCGACCGACGTGCCCGGACTGAGCGTCACCTCGATCATCGGCTGGCGCCCGCCGAGGCGCAGGTGATCCATCACCACGCTGCTGGTCGCGGGCACCTTGAGTGGCTTCGTCTCGAGCATCGCCGCGAGTTGGACGAGGTCGCGCTGTTTCGAGCTGTGCGTGGGCGCGTCGTGGCAGCGGGCGCACTTCATCTCCACGCCGAGGAACGCGGAGCCGAGGATGATGCCCTTGGCGGCCAGCGGCACGTCGTTCTGCGAGGCGACGCCGAAACCCGCGGGGCCGCCGAAGCGCTCGCTGCCCTCCAGGCGCACGAGCTCGGTCACGAAGAGATCGAGCGGCTTGCGATCGACGAGCGACTCGTGGAGCCACCAGCGGAACGGGCCGGTGTTGTTGAGCGTGGGGTTGATGAGATTCGGATTCTCCGCGAGCACCTCCAGCCAGTAGCCCATCTCGTGATCCGCGGCGCGCGGGTCGGCGAGCAACCGGTCGATCACGCGGGCGCGGCGATCCGGGGACCGGTCGGCCGCAAAGGCCGCGATCTCGGCCTCCGAGGGAACGACACCGACGACGTCGAGCGTCACGCGGCGGAGAAACGTGAGATCGTCGCTGAGCGGCGTGAGCGTGAAACTGGTCACCGGAAATTCCGGCCACGGCGCGCCGGCCTCGATCCAGCGCTTGAGCGTGGCGATGTCGCGCGCGGGCAGCGGGTCGCCCTTGGCCGGCATCACCTCGTCGGGATCGGTGCTGGTGATGCGCTTGAACAGCGCGCTGGCGTCGGGCCGCCCGGGAGCGAGCGCAGGGCCGTCGTTCTCGCCGCCGTGGAGCGCGGCCGCGCGGGTGTCGAGGCGGAGGCCGCCCTTCACCTTGGCGCCTTGGTGGCAACTGTAGCAGCTGGCTTCGAGGATCGGGCGCACGTCGCGGTAAAAATCGACGCCGTCCGGCTTCGGCGGCGCCGAATCGGCCGCCACGCCGGCGATGCGCGCGGCGAGGAAACGATCGATGGCATTGTGCGCGGGAAACCCGGCGGGCAGCGCGGGCACCTTTTCCTCGGGCGTGGCCGCGAGCCAGTCGCGCGCAGCGGCGCGGCGGCGATCCCAATACGCAGCGCCGGCGGCGCGGCGCGCGGCGCGTGCGGCGGTGTTCATCGCGGCGATGCGTGCGCGCTGGGCACCGGCGTAGTCCGCCCAGGAGACATCGGTGTAGAGAGTCTTCGACGCACCCGGCGTGAGCAGCGTCCATACACGGGAGCCCGCGAGCTGCAGCGCGACGACCGTCTCGCCCAGCTCCGGCCGGAACGGCTTCTTGCTCTTCGGCTCGACGCCGCCGACGAGCGTTTCGAGCACGACGGTCACGGGCGCGCCGCCGGCGAACTCGACCTCGCCCCACACCTCGCGGTTGCCGGGCGGGGCGAAGCGGTAACCCGGACCGGGATCGAGGAAGGTGGCCTGCTCCTCGACGGGCAGCTCGCCGCCGTTGCCCAACGCGAACGCACGCGGCTGGTCGAAGGGCGTTTCGAGCACGGTCTGGCCATCGACCATCAGGCGCGCGGCGCCGCGCGAGCGGAGCAACAGCCGGTGCTTCCCAGCCGGGAGCGCAACGGACGCCGACGCGCGCACGAGCGTGGGAAACGCGCGATCGGTGCGGACGCCCGTGCCGGTGTATTTCTGCGGCAGCTCGGCGAGGCCGAAGGCGGGTTCGGTGTAAGTCTCGGTTGCGACCACGCGTTCGGGCCAGCCTTTGGCCGGGAGGTTGTCCTCGCAGATTTCGACCTTTACGACCGGCCCTGCCGCGAGGCCGACGGAGCTCGCACAGCAGAGGAGCAAGAGGGTAACGAACGAACGCGGGGTCACGAGAGGCATGCGGGGAAACGACCGGAGAAAAACAGCCGCGCGGCGCGGCTCACGCTTCGAGCTATCCCACTTTCGTGCTCCGGCGGGGGACGGGTGGGAGCAACAGGCTCGGCGCGTGTAACAAGAAGTGAGGTCAGCAGCCCGATGCCTTGGTTGTAGCGGCGGTCTGTGACCGCCGACGGAGGAATGCTGGAAGTTCGACGGCGGTCACAGACCGCCGCTACAGCTGGCTGACCGCAGTTCCTGTTACACCCCGGCTCGGCTCGAGCCGGGGGCGGGCTTGCGCGCGATTCGTGGCACGGGTCTCCCGATCGGTGTCCGAAAATCACGGGTCAGGAGACCCGTGCCACCTCAATCCATCGCCTGCAACCGGGCTCCTCCCCAGCGAACGAGCGTCGTTGCTTGAGGTCCGGAGACGCGTCCGGGCCGCGGACGGGGTTCAGCGCAGGGCCGCCTCGCGCTTGAGCTCGCGGGTCATCAGGGCGTTGAGCGCGGCGGCGGGGTGCTTGCTTTCGAAGAGGATCGCGCGCACCTCGCGCAGAATGGGGGCGTCGATGTTTTTCTGGGCGCAGAGCCCGGCGAACGAGGCGGTCGTCTGGTAGCCCTCGACCACCGTCTTGCGGTGCGCAATCAGCTCGGCGGCGGTGCGGCCTTCGCCGAGTTGCTGGCCGAACTGGCGGTTGCGGCTCCAGCCGCCGTGACACGTGGCCACGAGGTCGCCGAAGCCGCTCAGGCCGTAGAACGTCTCGGGCTTCGCGCCGAGCGCGGCGCCGACGCGCACCATCTCGGCCAGCGCACGCGTGAGGAGCGCGGCCTTGGTGTTGTCGCCGAGCTTCAGGCCGTCGCAGCAGCCCGCCGCGATTGCATAGATGTTTTTCAGGCAGCCGCCGAACTCGGCACCGGCGAGATCCTCGCTCGTGTAGACGCGCAAGGTCGGGCCGCTGACGGCCGCCTGCACGTCCTGCACGAGGGTATCGGTGCGCGCCGTGGCGAGCACCATGGCCGACGGCAGGCCAAGCGCGACCTCGCGGGCGTTGGTCGGGCCGGTCAAGGCGCCGACCAGCACATCGGGAAACTCATCCGCGATGATCTGCGAGGGCCGCTCGTGCGTGCTGAGTTCGAGGCCTTTGGCGAGGCTCACGATGAACTTCACGCGGGACGACCAGACGGGGCGCAGCCGGCGGCAGGTTTCGCGCAGCGATTGCGCCGGGCAGGCGAGCAGGACGACATCGGCCCCGGCGAGCGCGGCGGCGAGATCGGCGGTCACCCGCACGTCGCGCGGCAGGGCGATGCCGGGGAGGTAGTCGGTGTTTTCGCGGGAGGCGGCGAGCGCGGCGGCGTGCTCGGTCCGGCGCGGCGCGAGCGCCACGCCGCGGCCGAGCCGCGCGAGGTGAAGCGCAAAGGCCGTGCCCCAGGCGCCGGCGCCGATGACCGCGAAATTCATAGGAGTGGATTAACCACGAAAAACACGAAAGACACGAAAAAGCTAGGTCGTAGCCGGTTCTTTCGTGTAGTTCGTGTATTTCGTGGTGACTTCAGCCTACTTCAAAAACGCCGGCACCTTTTCGCCGGCGACCAGGTGCTCGAACGACTCGCGGCTGTTGATGAGCTCGAACTTGCTACCCTGCACGAGCACCTCGGCGGCCATGGTGCGGCTGTTGTAGCGGCTCGCCATCGCGTAGCCGTAGGCGCCCGCGCTCAGGAACGCGATGAGCTCGCCCTCGCCCACTTCCTGGAGCTGCCGGTCCTTGGCGAAGCAATCGCCGCTTTCGCAGATCGGTCCGACCACATCGGCGACGAGCGCACGGCGCGAGGTGTCGCGGCGCAGCGGCACGATTTCGTGGAAACTCTCATACATCGCGGGGCGCACGAGGTCGTTCATCGCGGCGTCGACGATGAGGAAGTTTTTCCCGGCGCCGCGCTTGAGGTGCTCGACGCGGGAGACGAGCACGCCGGCGTTGCCGACCATGAAACGGCCGGGCTCGAGCAGGATTTTCAAGCCGAGCGGCTGGAGGAGCGGCACGAGCGCGGCGCCGTAGGCCTCGGGGGTGATCGGTCGCTTGCCCTCGGGTTGCGCGTCCCACCACGACTGCGGGCCGCTCGCGAGCGCGTCGCGATAGACGATGCCGATGCCACCGCCGACCGAGAAATAGCTGATGCCGAACTTCGCCTTCAGCTCGGCGGCGAACGGCGCGACCTTCTCCACGGCCTCGACGAACGGGCTCACGTCGGTGAGCTGCGAGCCGATGTGCATCTGCACGCCCTTGACGTGGATGTTCGGGTATTTGGCGGCGGCCTCGTAGGCGGCGGCGGCGTATTTCAGCGGGATGCCGAACTTGTTGTCGCTCTTGCCGGTGGTGATCTTGGCGTGCGTGTGGGCGTCGACGTCCGGGTTGATGCGGATCGCGATCGGCGCCTTCACGCCGAGGGTGCCGGCGACATGGTTGATGCGGACGAGCTCGGGCTCGCTCTCGACGTGGAAGGAGAAAATTTCGTTCTCCAGGGCGAGCTTGATCTCGGCCTCGGTCTTCCCAACGCCGGCGAACACGCTGCGCTTCACCTCGGCGCCCGCGACGAGCACGCGGCGCAATTCGCCACCGCTCACGAGGTCGAAACCGCAGCCGAGGTTGGCGAAGTGACGCAGGACCGCGATGTTCGAGTTGGCCTTCATCGCGTAGCAGATCTGGGCATCGAGGCCGGCGAGGCCGCGCTGGAGGCGGGTGACGTTGTCGGCGATCGTGGCGGCGCTGTAAACGTAGGTGGGCGTGCCGTAGAGCTTGGCGACGGCGGCGAGGTCGACGGACTCACAATGGAGGTCGGAACCCGAGTAGCGGAAGTGGTGCATAAGTGGAACAGTGGGACCGGTAAAAAGGCGTGAAAGGCGGCGACGCTAGCGGGTTTCCACTTGAAAAAACGATTCCAAAGTTAGTGATGTCCGCTGTGCTTCGCGCGCTGCTCAACCTCTGCCATCGTCCCGCCATCCGCAACGGATTGGTGCGCGATCCACGTGGGCGGTTTCGCGACCCGCGGTTCGTGAGTTTCATGAGCCAGAGCAACCGCAAGACGCTGGACACGGATGTCCAGGACACGGTGTTGCGCGGGCGCAAGGCGGTGCGGACTTTATTGAAACTGGCGTTGTTTGGCGGGGGTGCGTGGGTCGTGCTGGAGAGCGCGAAGGCGCTGTCGATGTTCTGATGAGTCGTGGCTGGGGCGTCCCGCCTCAGCGGCGGAAACGAGGCGGGACGCCTCGTCCACGGACTACCGCACGCCGCCGATCGCGAACTGATTGCCCGCGCGGACCACACGACCGCCGGCGAAATCGATCTCGATCACTTTTTCGCTCATGACATCGAGACCATTTTCGTCGCGCAACGCGGTGATGATTTTGCGGGTGCGTTGATCGATGACCTCGCCGGTCGCGGAATAGACAAGGCGACCGTCGATGCTGAATGTGATCCAGCCGGGCTCGTCGCGGGTCTCGATCGAGGCGAGTTGCTTCGGCGGGCCGTCGCCGTTGCTGAAGATGTGCAGGCGGCGGTTGTGCGCGTCGCAGAGCCAGACCTCCTTTTCGTCGAGCGAGAGCGCGATGCCGTGGCTCGGGCAACCGTGGCGTTTCACGCCGCCGGACGCGAAGCCGACGACCTCGACACGTCGGAGCATGCGACCGGTCTTGAGATCGCCGATCTCGTAGCCGAGGAGGCCGTTGATGTTGACGAAGACCTGCGTCTGCGAGCCGTTGACTGTGAAGGGGCGGATGAAATTCGAGAAAGGCCCGACCGTGCGGGTCGCGTAGGTCGCCGTGTCGACGACCGTGAGGTGCGGCGACTTGAGGCCCGCGAGGTAGGCCTCGCGGCCATCGGGGCCGACGACGGTGTTATGCGCACCGGACTTCGGAACGATTTTCGTGAGAATATCGCCGGTGAGCGCGTCGATCACATGCCAGTGGTCCTTCTCGAGCGAGGGGAGATACATGACCTTGCCATCGGGCGTGAGCGACATGCGATCGCAACCGCCGTCGTATTTCTTTTCCCAGAGCAACCGGTCGGTCGTGAGATCAAAACACATCAGCGATAGAATCGTGGTAACGTATAGCCGCTGCGTCGCGGCGCTGGCGGCGATGCCCTTCACGTTGACGGGCTTGCCGGTGGCGTCGAAGCCAGCGGACTTGATGCGCCGCACGAAGCGGTGGCCGTGATCGATGTCGAAGACGAGCACGCCATGGCCGCCGTATTCGAGATAGTCACGGATGCCGGGCACGGCGGCGTAGAGGAAACGGCCGTCGGCGGCGCGCAGCCACGGCGCGAGCACGAGGAGGGCCAGACACAGGCGACGGAGCAGCGGACGCGACGGGGTGATCATGGCGCGGAGGGGTTGACGCACGCTGGCGGCAAACGCGCCGCCCCGGCCAGAAAAAATTAGCGGCCCCGGCGCGCGAGGCACCGGGGCCGGTTTCCAGTGCGGACCGCGGAGATCAGGCCGCGAGTCCAAATCGCTCCGTGCGCGGCGCGGGCAGCGCGGCCACGGCGGTGCGGCCCCAGGCGAGCGGACGCGGTGCGTGGCCGTAGTCGGAAATGAGGAGCGCAACCAGACCGGTGCCGAAGAGCACGGAGACGGCGGCGACGAAATTGACGGGCAGGGCGATGAACGCGACGGGCGCGGCGACGAGGGCGAAAATCGGGAGTGTCTTCATGGGAATTGTGGTTGCCCGGGAAAACACGACGCGCCGCGGAAAGTTACAAAAAAGGTGCGACCGATCGGTCGCACCTTTTTTATGATTCCGAGCGAAGCGAAGAATCCAACATGCGCCTCGCGGCCTACCGGCGTAACGAGAGTCCAACGGGATTCTTCGCGACGCTCAGAATGACAAACCCGCTCAGCCCCCGCCGCCGCCGGTGCTGGTCGTCTCTTGCACGAAGGCCGCGCGGAGCGTCGCGGCGAGGTAGTCGCGGTTCATGCGCGCGATGAAGTCGTGCGAGATATTCTTCGGGCAGGCGCCACTGCACTCGTATTGGTTGGTGCAGTTGCCGAAGCCGAGCCCGTCCATCGTCGAAACCATCGCGAGCACGCGGCGGTCGCGCTCGGCCTGACCCTGCGGCAACAGGCTGAACTGCGAAACCTTCGCGCCGACGAAGAGCATCGCGCTGGCGTTCTTGCAGGCCGCCACGCACGCGCCGCAGCCGATGCAGGCCGCCGCGTCCATCGCGAGTTCGGCGTCGCCCTTCGGCACGGGGATCGAGTTCGCATCCGGCGCGGCGCCGGTGCGCACGGAGATGAAGCCGCCGGCCTGCTGGATCTTGTCGAAGGCGCTGCGATCGCTAATGAGGTCCTTGATGACCGGGAAGGGTTTCGCGCGGAAGGGCTCGATGGTGATGACGGCACCATCCTCGAAGCTGCGCATGTAGGTCTGGCAGCTCGCGATGCCGCGATGCGGCCCGTGCGGCTTGCCGTCGATGACGAGCGAGCAGGTGCCGCAGATGCCTTCGCGGCAATCGTGGGCAAACGCGATCGGCTCCTCGCCCTTGCGCTCGAGGTCGTCGTTGACCACGTCGAGCATCTCGAGGAGCGACATGTTGGGGTTGAGGCCGGAGGCCTGGTATTCGACGAACTTGCCGGGCGCGCCCGGTCCGGCCTGGCGCCAGACGCGGAGGGTGACCGAGATCAGCTTGGTGGAGTCGTTAGCGGCAACCATGGGAGAGGAAATTTTCGATTTCAGATTTTGGATTTTCGATTGGCCGGCTTCGCCGCAGGCGAGGCAGACCCAGGCTTGAGGAGGGTGTGAAATCCGATTTCGCCTTTCTTCGCGGGCGCGGGCGGCGTCATCAGCTCGCGAATGGCGTCGAAGACGGCCTTGAACTGCGCGTCGTATTTTCGTTCCAGCGCAGCGAGCTTCCGCGCAAGATCGGCGTGCGATGCGATCATCTGCCGCAGACGCACGAATGCGCGCATGATCTCGATGTTGACGGCGATGGCGCGCGGAGAACGCAGCACGCTGGAGAGCATTGCGACACCCTGCTCGGTAAAGGCGTGCGGTAAATAGCGGCGCCCGCCGCCGCCGGCCCGTTTTGAGGTCACAATTTGTGACCTCAGAATGTCGTTGTCGGGCAGCGAGTTGATCTCACTTTTCAATTTTGAAGTCACAATCTGTGATTTCAAAAGAAAGTCCGCTTCGCTCTCACTGAGCTGAAACATGAAATCCGCCGGAAAGCGCTCGATATTCCGGCGGACCGCTTGATTCAAAACTTTCGTCGTCACGCCGTAGAGCTCGGCGAGCGCCGAATCGATCAGCACCTTCTCGCCGCGAATCAGCAGCACCCGCGATTCGATTCTCCCGGCGGGAATCAGATTCGCAACGGACGGCGCTGGTGAGACTGCGGGCATGAGGTGGGCGGCGGGTTGTGCGGGGCGACTCCTTCGGGGCGCGCAGGATGACGCGCGACGGCGCGTCACTTGTAGCTGCGCACGCTCATCTTGACGAATTCGTAGTTGAGCGGCTCGACATTGCGGAGCGGCGTCTTGCCGGCGCCCTGGTATTCCCAGGCGGCCACGTGGCCGAACTTCTCGTCGTCGCGCTTGCACTCGCCGTCGGGATGCTGGTGCTCCTCGCGGAAGTGGCCGCCGCAGCTTTCCTCGCGGGTGAGGGCGTCGAGACACAAGAGTTCGCCGAGCTCGAAGAAATCCGCGACGCGCCCGGCGCGTTCGAGCGCCTGGTTGAGGGATTCGCCGGAGCCGGGGACGTTGACGTTGGCCCAGAATTCCTCGCGCAGCGCGGGGATTTCCTTGAGCGCTTTTTCGAGGCTCTGCTTGGTGCGCGCCATGCCACAACCGGTCCACATGATCTGGCCGAGTTTCTTGTGGTAGTAGTTGACCGGCTGCTTGCCCTTGTTGGCGAGGAAGCGCTTGGTGATCGCAGCGACGTTTTCCTCGGCCTGCTTGAACTCGGCGCCGTCGGGTGACGGTTTCGAATTCGGCTTCTGGCCGGCGAGGTAATCGCCGATCGTGTAGGGAATGACGAAGTAGCCGTCGGCCAACCCCTGCATGAGCGCGCTCGCGCCGAGGCGGTTGGCGCCGTGGTCGGAGAAGTTGGCTTCGCCGAGCACGAACAGGCCGGGGATGTTGGACATCAGGTTGTAGTCCACCCAGAGGCCGCCCATGGTGTAATGCACCGCGGGGAAGATGCGCATCGGCGTCTTGTAGGCGTTCTCGTTGGTGATCTCGTGATAGATGTCGAAGAGGTTGCCGTAGCGCTCGCGCACGCCGTTTTCGCCGAGGCGCTTGATCGCGTCCGCGAAGTCGAGGTAGACGCCGAGGCCGGTCTCGCCGACGCCGCGGCCTTCATCGCACATGCGCATGGCCGCACGGGAGGAGACGTCACGGGGCGCAAGGTTGCCGAAGCTCGGGTAAATGCGCTCGAGGTAGTAGTCGCGATCCGCCTCGGGTATGTCGGCGGGGTTCTTCTTCACGTCCTCCTTTTTCTTCGGCACCCAGATGCGGCCGTCGTTGCGGAGCGACTCGGACATCAGCGTGAGCTTCGACTGGTAGTCGCCGGAGACCGGGATGCACGTCGGGTGGATCTGCGTGTAGCAGGGATTCGCAAAACACGCGCCGCGCTTGTAGGCGCGCCAGATCGCGGTGGCATTGGAGCCGCGCGCGTAGGTGGAGAGGTTGAAGACGTTGCCGTAGCCGCCGGTCGCGAGGATGACGGCGTCGCCGGAGTGGCGGACGAGCTGACCGGTCACGAGGTCGCGGGTGATGACGCCCTTGGCGTGGCCGTTGACGACGACGAGATCGAGCATCTCGTGCTGTGTGATGAGTTCGATGGCGCCGGCGCCGACCATCTTTGAGAGCGCGGAGTAGGCGCCGAGGAGGAGCTGCTGGCCGGTCTGGCCGCGGGCGTAAAACGTGCGCGACACCTGCGCACCGCCGAACGAACGGTTGGCGAGCAACCCGCCGTATTCGCGGGCGAAGGGCACGCCCTGCGCGGCGCACTGGTCGATGATGTTGACGGACACCTCGGCGAGGCGGTGGACGTTGGCCTCGCGGGCGCGGTAGTCGCCGCCCTTGATGGTGTCGTAGAAGAGCCGGTAGACGCTGTCGCCGTCGTTCTGGTAGTTCTTCGCGGCGTTGATGCCGCCCTGCGCGGCGATCGAGTGGGCGCGGCGGGGGCTGTCGTGAAACACGATGCACTTCACCCGGTAACCGAGCTCGGCGAGCGTGGCGGCGGCCGAGGAGCCGGCGAGACCGGCGCCGACGACGATGACCTCGTATTTCCGTTTGTTGGCGGGGTTGACGAGCTTGATGTTCGCCTTGTGGTTGCGCCACTTGTCGGCGAGCGGGCCGGAAGGGATCTTGGATTCGAGCGTGGCCATGTCGGAAAGGGTTTAGCGGTGGGCGGCGGCGACCGTGGAAGCCTGCGGTTTCAGTTTGCCGGCGAGCACGGCGCCGGGAATCGCGAGGTTGCCGAGGAAATAAACCAGGCAGAACACGATCGCAGCCCGGCGCAGGCAGGCGGCCCACTTTTCCGATCGCAGACCGAGCGTCTGGAACAGGCTGTCGATGCCGTGCAGCAAGTGGAAACTCAGCAGGCCGACCGCGACGATGTAGAACAGCGAGACAACCGGTTTTTGGAAACCGAGGACGACCATGCTGTGGACGTTGGGCACATCGGTGCCGGCTTTCACGACCACGAAGCCGGCGACGCGGTAGTCGCTCTTCATGAGGTAGTGGTCGAGCGGCGCGGTTTCCTTAAAGGTGTCCGACTGCACCAAGCCCAGGGTGAAATGCGCCAGGTGGTAGAGGAGGAACGCGAGGACGATGTAGCCCGTGACGCGCATCGCCCGCGAGGCGAGTGTGGCGCGGATGGTGTGGCTGACGCCGTAGGGCACCGTGCCGCGGGCGGCGTTGTTTTCGAGCGTCAGCGCCGTGGCGGCCCAGATGTGCAGCACGACGCTGCCGATGATGACGATCCGCGCGGCCCACAGGAGCGGCCCGAGGTTGTGCAGGAACTGGGCGTAGCCGTTGATGTGATCGGGATGCTGGAAGACCTGGAGGTTGCCCACCAGATGGCCGGCCACAAAGCCGATCAGGATCAGGCCGGTGACCGCCATGATGATCTTCCGGCCGATCGAAGAACAAAAAAAGGCGCTGACGAGGTTCATCGCAAAAAGTCGTGAATGGGGTCGAAACGAAACGCGCCGCGAAAATCGGCCGTCCGCTGACGGATGTAAAGCGCGCGCACCGTCTTCACGGCGTCATTAGCGAGCCTAAATCGCCTGTGTAGCGCGAGCCTTGCTCCCCGGAGCTGGCGCCGCGGAAATCGTGTCCGGCGTAAAGCCCGGCCTACCGGCTGAGCGGTTTCAGCAACGCGAACTTCCCGCTGGCCGCCGGTGCGATGAACTTGCGGCGGAAGGCCGCCACCCGCGCGCCGCCGCCGAGCAGTCCCGCGAGCGCCATTTCGAGCGCGGGATGGTCCGCCGTTTCGTCGGCGACATAATGGAAGTCCCAACGCGTCTCCGTGGTCTGCACCAGCGAGTAGTGCCAGCACCCGAAGCCGGCCGGCAGCGCGGCGTCGATGTCGGTCGGCGAGACCAGCGAGCCATCGGCGCGGAAGTGGAGGTTGCCCTCGCGCCCGAGCAGGCGGAAGCCCGTCGGGAATTTCTGCACGATGTCGCCCGTGTGGTAACGCAGCAGCGGCATCGCCTCACGGTCGCGCGTGGTCACGTAGATTTGAAACACGTCGCGCAATCCGGCGCGCCACGGCACGAGTTCGATGAACGCGTTGGCGTCGATCACGCGCGAGTCGTCCTTGAACGCCTCGCCCACGAACAGGTAGCCCGCCTCGGTCGAGCCATAGAGGTCGACCTGCGCCGCGGGAAACACCTCGGCGATTCGCGCGCCATGCTGCGTGCTCGCCTTGCCGTAGGTAAGGATGACGGCCTTCACGCTCGGCACGCGCACCCCGCGCTTCTGCGCCGCGCGCGCGAGCAGCGAGAGATAAACGGGCTCGCCCTCGATAACCTCGGGCTGCGTGGCCTGCAATTCGAGCACGATGCGATCCCATTCGCCGTCCGGAAACGCGAACGGATCGCTGGAGAGATTCAGATACACGACGCCGTCGAAATAGCGGTGCGGAAACGGGTGGTCCTCGTAGGGGCAGAGGTTGCTCGAGCAGCCGACGGGCGCGAGGACGCATTTCCGGTATTTGCGCCCCGTGAACTGCCGCAGGATCGGCGAGGCGCGATAGGCGCGGTCGGTCTGCGCGTTCCACCACCCGTCCTCCATGACGACGGTCATCGGCGCCTGCGTGGTGCCGCCCGTGTGTTCGTATTCGTATTTTTTCTGGGCAAACCCGCGTTCGATCACGGCGTAGTCGGCGAAAAACGCCTGGTGCCCGCGTTCGACGATTTCCCGTTTCGACAACGCCGGAATCTCCCGGTAGCACGACCACTGGAGCGGCTCGGTGTGCAACGGGAACCGCTGCCCGTAGAGCGGGCTGCGTGCGTAGATTTTCCGCACCTCGTCCTCCAGCACCGCCGGCAGGTGGCCGTTGGAGGTCGGGCCGAACACGGCGGGATCGTTGGCAAAGGCAGACGCGGTCATGCGGGAGATTGAGGGGGCGCAGCTAAGTGGCGCCCACGACGAAGTCAAACGGCGGTCGTTGCTCGCTCGGCCATGGACTCAGGTTTTCGCCGGGCGAAGGCCTCGCCAGTGCGGCTCGAGCAGGAACAGGGCGTTCAGCACGAGTCCATGCGTGATCCGACCGTCGCGTGCGGCGGCGAGCACCTCGTCGACCGGCCGCGTGGCGACCTCGATTTCCTCGGTGTCGTCCCATTCGAGCGCGGCGGTGCGCTCGGCGCCCTCCACGAGCACAAGGTGGCAGCGGTTGGCCTGGATCGCGGGATTCGGATGCACGCTGCCGAGCAAGCGGGCGTTCTTACCGGTGAAGCCCGTCTCCTCGCGCAGCTCACGCAGCCCCGCCTCGACGGGGTCTTCGCCCGCCTCCATCACGCCGCCAGGGATTTCCAGCGACAACGCATCGATCCCAAATCGAAACTGCTGCACGAGCACGAGCTGGCCGTCGCGCGTGAGCGCGAGGACGTTGACCCAGTCCGGCGCGCGGATCACCACGAAGTCCTTCTCCGTGCCGCGCACCGGATGGCGGTAGCGCACGCTTTGGAGATCGAAGACCACGGTCTTCGCCTGGATTTTCTGACCGAGGATTTCCCAGCGGGAGGGACCGTGGCGGGATTGGCTCATGAGGAACGCTGAAACAAAAATGCCTCCGCGCCGCGGGGCGAGGAGGCATTTGAGAAATTTCTTCGTTCGATCACTTACCCTTGGCCGGGAGCTTGATCTTCTGGCCGACGTGCAACTTGTTGAAATTCACGCCGGAGTTGACCGCGACGAGGTCGTTCAGGGCCACGCCCTGCGCCCGGGCGATCTTCGCACCGGTGTCACCGGCTTTCACGACGTATTCGCCGGGACCAGCGACGACCGGGCCGCCGCCCTTGCCAGCCGGAGCGGGCGCGGGCTTCTTGAGCGACTCCTGAATCTTGGTGACATCCTCGCGGAGGCCGGTGAGGGCCGGGCCGACCTGGTTGAAGGCGTCCTGCGTCGAACGCGACAGCGCGGCGAGGTCGGCCTTGGCCTTGTCGGCGGTGGCGGCGGCGCCATCGGCGGTGGCCTTGATGCCGTCGATGGTCGCGACCTTGGCGTCGTGTTCGCTGACCGTCTGTTTGACCTTGGAGAGCTGCACCAAGGCGATGCCACCGAGCAAGAGGCCAATGACGCCCACAACGACGCCGGCCACCGGCAACATGCTGTTATTTTCGCGAGAAATCGTGTCCATGTGTGAAAAGATAAAGGCGGAGGAGAAAGGTAATCAGAATGCGACGCAAGAAGAGATTATTCACAGGGGCGGGCGCAGCCAAAAACGATCGGCGCGACCGCCTCGCAGCCCGAGAGCGGCGTTGACACTCCTGCGCTTCCGCCAAGCCTGCGGCGTGATCGGGGTGTAGCTTAGCCTGGTAGAGCCCGCCAGAGGCGGGTAAACGCCTGGCTTGCTCGCCTCCGGCGAGTTTGGGACCAATCGCGTGAACGTGACCGTCTATGTGCTTCGCAGTGTGGTGAACGGGCGGCGTTATGTGGGCATCACTGCGCAACTCGCTACCCGACTGAGCACACACCGCAAACGGCAGACCCGCGGCGGACAATTGCTCGACCGATTCGAACTGCTCCGCACCGAGGAATTTCCATCATATGCGGCGGCCCGAGCGCGGGAGATATTTCTCAAATCGGGCCAAGGTCGTGCGTGGCTGGACGCAACGTTCGGTAGCAAGACGCCGCGTCGCGCCATTGACACGCCGTCGCTTCCCCCAACCCTTCCGACCTGATTCGGGGTGTAGCTTAGCCTGGTAGAGCGCCTGGTTTGGGACCAGGAGGTCGCAGGTTCAAATCCTGTCGCCCCGACCATTTCATTTCGCCATCGCCGGCTCGGCGGGGGTGCTGGCTTCGCCTTGCGTCAGCCGTTTCCGCGCCTTGGCGGTGAACTTGTCCAGATACACGTAAATCACGGGCGTGATATACAACGTCAGGAACTGCGAGACCACGAGGCCGCCCACGACCGCGAGGCCCAGCGGGCGCCGCGAGTCGGCGCCGGCGCCGAGGCCGAGCGCGATCGGGACGGCGGCGGCCAACGCGGCGAAGGTCGTCATCATGATCGGGCGGAACCGCACGAGGCAGGCGTCGGTGATCGCTTTGTCGGGCGAGGTCTCGCCGGCGGCGCGCGCGGCAAGCGCGAAGTCGATCATCATGATCGCATTCTTCTTCACGATGCCGATGAGCAAAATGATGCCGACGTAGCCCATCACGTTGAGTTCCTCCTTGAAGAGCCACAGCGTGGCGAGCGCGCCGAAACTCGCGGCGGGCAGACCCGAGAGGATCGTGATCGGGTGGACGAAGTCTTCGTAGAGGATGCCGAGCACGATGTAGATCACGAGCACGGCCATGACGAGCAGCACGCCGAGGCCTTTCATCGAGGAGGCGTAGGCCTGCGCGGAACCTTGGAACGCGTAGCTGATCGAGGCGGGCAGTTCGCCGCGGGCGAGCGCCTCGACGGCCTCGGTCGCCGGGCCGAGCGAGTAGCCGTTGCGCAGGTTGAACGAGATCGTGACCGCGGGCACCTGGCCGAGGTGGTTGACGGTGAGCGGGCCGACCTCGCGCTTGAGCTCGGCCACGGTGTCGAGCGGGATGGACTTGCCGGACTTCGTGCGCAGATAGAGCAGCGCGAGCGCGTCGGGGTTCTTCTGAAACTCCGGCGCCATCTCCATGATCACGAAATACTGGTTGGTGGGCGTGTAGATGGTGGAGACCTGGCGCGAGCCGTAGGCGCTGTAGAGCGTGTCCTCGATTTGCTGCGGCGTGATGCCGAGCGCCGAGGCCCGGTCGCGCTTGATGTCGACGCGGAGCTGCGGGTTGGAGATTTGCAGGTCGGAGTTCACATCCACCATGCCGTCGATCCCGCGCATCTTCGCCTCCATGGACTGGGCGGCGGTGTAGAGTTCCCTGAGGTCGCTGCCGAAGAGCGTGAATTGATACATCGCCTTCGAGAGCGAGCCGCCGAGGCGGATGGGTGGGAGCATCTGCGGATAGACGCGGATGCCGGGCACCGCGGCGGCCATGCGGCGGAGATCCTGCACGATCACGGACGCAGGCGCGCGCTCGGCGCGGGGCTTCAGCTTGATGAAGAAGCGGCCCTGGTTCGTGGTCTGCGTGAGCGCCCCGCCGCTGCCGATCGACGAGGTGAACGAGTCGATGCCGGGATGCGTGGCGATCACGGCGGCGGCGGCCTGCTGGTGGCGCACCATCTCGGCGAACGAGCAGTCCTGCGCGCCTTCGGTCGGCGCGAAAATCTGCCCGGTGTCGTCCGTCGGGATGAATCCGGTCGGCAACGCGCGTCCGACCCACACCGAGAGCGCCACCATCAGCACCGCGATCCCCACCGTCAGACGCCGATAGTGCATCGCGATCGCGAGCGTGCGCGAATAGAGGCTCAACATGCCGTCGAACGCGCCCTCCATCGTGCGATAGAAGCGACCGTGCCCGCTCGTAGCGGCCGAGGCGACGAGGCCGGGCGGCGTGGAGTTCGGGTCCGCCGGCCTCCTTACGTCGGCCGCTACGGTCGCGCCGCGATGCGGTTTCAAGAACCGGCTGCACAGCATCGGCGTGAGCGTGAGCGAGACGAGGCCGGACACGAGGATCGACGCCGTGATCGTGACGGCGAATTCGTGCAACAGCCGCCCGAGCATCCCGCCCATGAACAGCACCGGGATGAACACGGCCACGAGCGACAACGTCATCGACATGATGGTGAACCCGATCTCGCCCGCGCCCTTGAACGCCGCCTCGCGCACCGGCATGCCGCGCTCGATGTAGCGCACGATGTTTTCGAGCATCACGATCGCATCGTCGACCACGAAGCCGACCGAGAGCGTGAGCGCGAGCAGCGAGAGGTTGTCGACGGTGAAGTCGGCGAAATACATCGCGATGAACGTGCCGAGCACCGCCATCGGAATCGCCACGCCGGGGATGACCGTGGCCGCGAGCGTGCGCAGGAAGAGGAAGATCACGAGGATCACGAGCGCCACGGCGAGCATGAGCGTGAACTTCACGTCCTCGACCGACTCCTGGATCGGGAGCGAGCGGTCGAACATGATCTCGAGGCGCACCGAGGCGGGCAGTTGCTGGCGGAACACCGGCAGGAGCTCGCGGACCTTGCGCACGGTCTCGACGGTGTTGGTGCCGGGCTGGCGCAGCACGCCGACGCCGATCGAGCGGTGGCCGCCGGTCTGGTCGTAATACCAGCTCGCGACGCGGTTGTCCTGCACGCTGTCGATCACCTGCGCGAGCTCGCCGAGGCGCACGGGCGCGCCATTGCGGTAGGCGACGACGATCTGGCTGAACTCGGCGCTGTTGGCGAGCTGGCCCGTGGCGACGACGGTCATCGCCTGCTGGTTGCCGTCGAGGATGCCGGTGGGCAGATTGACGTTGTGCGTGGCGAGCGCGGCGCGCACCTCGTCGAGCGTGAGACCGCGGCTCGCGAGCGCGCTGGGATCGAGTTGCACGCGGAGCGCGTATTTCTGCGCACCGAAGATCGGCACCTGCGCGACGCCCTCGA
Organism: Verrucomicrobiota bacterium; assembly: GCA_016235555.1. GTDB lineage: Bacteria > Verrucomicrobiota > Verrucomicrobiia > Opitutales > Opitutaceae > JACRKC01. The sequence goes on along the minus strand of JACRKC010000054.1, from coordinate 10,709 downwards.
TGGCGGAGAGACGTTGGGCGAGATAAGTCTGGGCATATTCGTCGACGACCGACAGCGGCAGCGTAGGCGAGCTGAGGGCGAACCAGATGATGGGGGTGTCGGCGGGATTCGTTTTGCGCAGCGAGGGCGGCGCGGGCATGTCGCTCGGGAGGCGGCGCTGCACGGCAGCGATGGCGGCCTGCACGTCCTGCGCGGCGGCGTCGATGTTGCGCGAGAGGGCGAACGTGAGCGTGATCGCGGTGCTGCCGAGCGAGCTGGTCGACGTCATCGAATCGATGCCGGCGATGCTGGAGAACTGCTGTTCGAGCGGCGTGGCGACGGCGGAGGCCATCGTCTCGGGCGTGGCGCCGGGGAGGGCTGCGTTGACGACGATCGTGGGAAAATCGATGTTCGGCAGATCGCTGACCGGCAGGGTGCGGTAAGCCATCACGCCGAACACACACAGCGCCGCGGTCAGCAGCGTGGTCATCACGGGTCGGCGGATGCAGAGGGCGGGAAGATTCATGGCACGGAGCGGCGGCCGCCCGCCCGGTTCGTGAGAGGCTGGGTGCGAGCCCTGCGGCACTCGTTCACGCGCGCGAAGCGTAGCGGAAACCGTGAGGTTTTCGCGGGATTGCACCCGCGTTTGAGCGAAAAGCTCACGCTTTCCGCTACTGCCATTCGGTTTTCACACGGTCTGGTCAGAGCAGGGATCTGATCGAACCGGCGAGTGGATCGGTCCCGCCTCTCACGAGGCGGGCTGCGAAAGGTCTCGTTGGCGCGCATCATTTCGGCTCCCCCTTCGCCTTCGGTTTAGCGGCCTCGGCGGCGATCGCGGCCAGGTTCTTCGCTTCGACTTTCACGCCCGGCGTGATGCGCAGGTGGCCGTCGGTCACGACGGTTTCGCCGGCGCGCACGCCGTCGGCGAGCAGCGTTTGGTCGCCCGCGGTGCGCAGGACTTTCACGGGGCGGACATCGATCGAGCGGTCGGTCTTGACGACAAAGACCTGCGCGCCGGACTGCCCGGTTTGCACGGCGGCGGACGGCACGACAATCGCTCCACGGTCGAGGCCGAGACGAGTTTCCACCTGCACGAACTGGCCCGGCCAGAGGGCGTGGTCGGCGTTGGCGAAGTCCGCCTTGAGCGTGATGGTGCCCGTGGTGGGATCGACAGCGTTGTCGACGAAGCTCAATTTGCCGTCGGTGCGGCTCACTCCGGTGGCGCGGTCGGTGACGGCCACGGTGGCGTCGCCGCGTGCGAGAGCAGCGCGGATCTCGTTGAGCGCGCGCTCCGGCACGGCGAAGGCGGCGGCGATGGGCGCCAGCTGGTTGATGGTGACGATGGACTGCGCGGCGTCGTTGGCTTTCACGAGGGCGCCCTCGTGCAACGCGCGCTGGCCGGTGCGGCCGGCGATGGGAGCGCGGATCTGCGTGTAGCCGAGGAGCAACTCGGCGTTGGCGACGGCGGCCTCCTTGGCCTGCACGAGCGCGCGCGTGGTTTCACCCTTGGTGGTGAGCTGGGCGAACTGCTCCTTCGAAATCGCGTCCTGCTGATCGAGGCGCTGATAGCGTTCGAGGTCGTTGGCGGCCTTGCTGGCCTCGGCGCGGGCGTTGACGAGATCGGCGCGCGCGATGCGCAGCGAGTTTTCAAACGGCCGGCGGTCGAGTGTGACGAGCAGGTCGCCGGCCTTCACTTCATCGCCCTCCTTGAAATGAATCTCGGCGATCATGCCGTCGACCTGCGACTTCACGGCGACGAGCCGCAGCGCCTGAACGGTGCCGACCGACGGCACCACGCGGGGCACATCGAGCTGCTGGGCGACGGCCACCTGCACGGGCACCGGCGGCGGGCCGCCGGCGGCCGCCGTGACGGGGGCGGAGCGTTTGCAGCCGGCGCCGGCCAGGGCCGCAGCGGCGAACGAGAACAGAAAAAAATGGCGGAGGTTCATCGACCGAATACGTTGGCGACAGTTGGCGACCGGGAGCGCGGACGCGCAAGCCCGGACTCGGTTGCACTCAAATTCCGCCACGATCACGCGGAAAAATCCGCGCAGCGTGGTCGCAACCGAGCCGCGGTGACGACGCGGGCGGCGCTCGACGGAAATGAGTTTGTCATCCATTAGATGACAAACTCCCCGAGGCCGGCCTCCGCTCACGTCGGCCGCGACGACCAATGGTATCGCGGAGGCTCCGGCCGCCGGCATCAATGCGCGTGATGGGCGTGCGGCGGCGCGGCCTTTTCATCGAAGCACAGCGCGCCGGTCGGGCAGTGGTGCACAACTTCGGCGGCGACTTGCTGCAGGCCGGCGTTGATCTCGCGATTCAGCGGCGCGCCGATCTTCACGTCGAAGCCGCGGCCGATGAAGGTGAGGCCAAGCGGCTCGGCGGCGAGTTCGGTGAGCTTCACGCAGATGCCGCAGAGGATGCACTTGCCCGGCTCGAAGATCACGCCGCCCGGCTGGCGGTGCTGTTCAAAGGGCCGTCGCTTCGTGCGGAACCGGTCCGCCTGCGCGCCGTAGGTCTGCGCGTAGTGTTGGAGGACGCAGTTGCCCGACGAACGGCAGTCGCAATGCAAACAACGCGAGGCCTCACCCTCGGCGTCGACGCGGCTCAGACCGGCCGCGCACGCGCTGCACGGGCCGACGCGCGAGGCCGCGCTGGCATGAGCGAGAAACGCCCGCTGTTCGCCCGGGTCGAGCCGGCCCATGATGCTGCTGAACGGCTTGTCCGGCCGGCGCACGGGCGCGCCGCGCAGGAATTGCCCGACGCACTCGGCCACCGCCCTGCCCTCGGCCAGCGCCCGCACCAGGTGCTTCACGGACTTCACTGCGGCGCCGGCGGCGAACACCCCGCGCACGGAGGTCTCGCAGGAGTTCGGATCCGCCTTCAGGCCGGTCGCCGCGGACGGCACGCCGAAGCGCGCGCGCTCCTCGGCGCTGACTTCGCCCACCGTGAGCACGACGGCATCGTGCGTGCGCTGGAGGTCGGCGAGCTGCACCGTGACGCCGAGTTCGGCGGCGGCCGTGAACTTCACGCCAAACCGCCACAGCAGCTCAATCTCCGCCTGGAGCGACGCCCGCGGCAACTGGTGCTCTTCCAAGTGACGGAGCGTGCCACCGGCCTCGTGGTGACGGTCGAACACCTCGACGGTATGGCCCTGACGATGGAGGAAATAAGCCGCGGCGAGTCCGGTTGGACCTGCGCCCACGACGGCGACTGAGCGTCCGGTGGGCGGAGCGCGGAGCGGGAGATTCGGCAACTCCTGGGTGTGGTCGTAGTCGGCGGCAAAGCGCTCCAGTTCGCGGATGGCGGCGGGATCGTCGTTCGCTCCGCGGCGGCAGCCTTTCTCGCACGGATGGTTGCACAACCGCCCGAGCACGGCGGCGAGCGGGAGCGCGTGGCGCACGGTTTTCGCAGCCGCATCGTAATCACCCGACTCGATCTGCCGGATCATGACCGGAATGTTCAGCTGTAGCGGGCAGAGGAGATTGCACGGCGAGAGGCAATCGCCGACGTGATCGCTGAAGAGCAATTCGAGCGCGGTGCGGCGCGCCGTATGCACCTCCTCGGTTTCGCTCTCCACCACCATGCCCGGCGCGGCCTTGGTGCCGCAGGATGGGACGAGCTTGCCGTTGATCTTCACGAGGCAGACGAGACAGCTCGTGAGCGGACCGCATTTTTCCAGATGACAGAGCGTCGGGATGTCGAGGCCCATGGCGCGCGCCGCGTGCAGCACGGACTGCCCCTCTTCAACCTGAACCTCGCGACCGTCGATCGTGATGGGAAACGCGCTCATCGGGTCAGTCGCTTTGGAAGTTTCTCCACGGCGCGCCGGCCGCCTTGTGCCCCAACGGGGCACGATTCGACAGCCCGGGGCAGCGCCCCGGGAATCCAGCGTAGAAAAGTCACGAGCCCTGAAGGGGCGAAACCAAACATCTCTTTCGCCCTTTCAGGGCTCTGATCTTTTTTGGATCGGAAACCCAGGGCGGTGCCCTGGGCTATCGAAGTCCGCCCCGTTGGGGCGGCGCGGCAAATGTGATGCGGACCGAGCATAATCGCGCTCATGACACTTCGACCGCGTGGTGCGGGCAGACCTTCCGGCACGTGTCACACCGCGTGCAGAGGTCGAGGTTGATGGTGTGGCGGGCGTAGGGCGTGAGCGGGATCGCGTCGACCGGGCATTGCTGCGCGCAGATCGTGCAGCCGGTGCAATCGGCGTTGATCGAGTATTTGATCAACCCGGTGCACTTGCCCGCCGGGCAGTGGCCGCGGAGGTGAGCCTCATACTCGTCGTGGAAATAGCGCAGCGTGCTGAGCACGGGGTTCGGCGCGGTTTTGCCGAGGCCGCAGAGGCTGCCGGCGCCGACCTGGTGCGCGAGGCGCTTGAGTTCCTCGAGGTGCGAACGCTGCGCCTTGCCGGCACAGAGGAGTTCGAGCAGGTCGAGCATGCGCTTCGTGCCGATGCGGCAGAAGGTGCACTTGCCGCACGACTGCGCCTCGGTAAATTGCAGGAAGTAGCGCGCGACATCGACCATGCACGTCGAGTCGTCGAGCACCACGAGGCCGCCGGAGCCCATGATCGCGCCCACTTCGCGCAGCGACTCGAAATCCACCGGCGTGTCCGCCAGCCGCGCCGGCACACAGCCGCCCGACGGGCCGCCGATCTGCACGGCCTTGAACTTGCGCCCGGGCGTCACGCCGCCGCCGATGTCTTCGACAATCTCGCGGATGGTGGTGCCCATCGGCACTTCGATGAGACCGCCGCGAACGATGTGACCGGCGAGCGCGAAGACCTTCGTGCCCTTGCTCTTCGCTGTGCCGATGGCGGCGAATTTCTCCGCGCCGTGCCGCACGATCCATGGGACCATCGACAAGGTCTCGACGTTGTTGATGAGGGTCGGCTTGCCCCACAGGCCGGATTGCGCGGGAAACGGCGGACGCAGCCGCGGCATGCCGCGCTTGCCCTCGATCGACTGAATGAGCGCCGTCTCCTCGCCGCAGACGAACGCGCCCGCGCCCTCGACCACGGACACGCGGAACGGCCGCTGCGCGCCGAGCAGTTTCTCGCCGATCCAGCCGCGGCGTTCGAGCGTGGCGAGGGCGGCGCGGATGCGTTTCACAGCCAGCGGATACTCGTGGCGGATATAGAAATAGCCGGTCTCCGCGCCCGTCGCGAGCGCCGCGATCGCAAGCCCCTCGATCACACGGAACGGGAAAGACTCGAGGATCATCCGGTCCATGAAGGCGCCGGGGTCACCCTCGTCGCCGTTGCAGATCACGTATTTTTCCGGACCGGGCTGCGCGCTCATCACGCGCCATTTCTGGCCCGTCGGGAAACCCGCACCGCCGCGCCCGCGCAGGCCCGAGCGCTCGATGATGGAGATGGTGTCGTCGGGCTTCAGGTCGGCGAGCACGTGGCGCAGCGCGTCGAAGCCGCCGGTCGCGACATATTCGTCGAGGTCGAGCGGATCGACGCGGCCGAAATGCTCGGTCGCGATGTGCACCTGCCGGCCGAGGAACGCCCTCACCTCGGGCTCGCGCGGCTTCATCTCCACCTCGGCGACGCGCGTCGCAGGCGGCTCGACATCGATGATCAAGCCGTCGAGGGCGGAGCGCCACGCTTCGCGCGCGCGCGGGAGCAGGCCGCGCGGCCGGAAGTGCGCCCGGATCAGCGAGCTCGCATGATCGGGGGTGAGACCGGCGTAGAAGCGGTTGGCGTCGCCGTTGCCCGCCTCGGGCGCGACTTCGATCATCGGCGTGCGGTGGCACATGCCCATGCAGCCGACGCGTTTCACGTGCACCGGCACGGCGCTCTTTTCGGCGTGCTCGCGCAGCGCGTGGTAAAGCCCGTCGCTGCCCTTCGCCATGCAACAGGAGCCGAGCCCGACATGGATCGTGACACCACGCTTGCCGGCACCGGCCGCGCTCGCGACGAGTTCTTCGGTGGAGGGTTGGGCCGTCTGATCTGCGTGGTTGGCGAAATGATCGCGAATGCGGTCGGCGGCGTTCTCCGCTGTCACATGGCCGAGGATCGAGCCGTTGATGTCGGCGACGGGCGCGAGCGTGCAGCAGCCGACGCACGCGACGGACTCGACCGTGTATTCGCGCGTCGGGTCCGTGTCCTCGCCCGGCGCGATGTGCAGGTGGCGACGGATCGCATCGTCGATCTTGTCGGCGCCGGCGACGTGGCAGGCGGTGCCCTTGCAGACCTTGACGATGTGCTTGCCGACGGGCGCGTGACGGAAGCGGTCGTAGAAGGTCGCGACGCCCGTGACATCGGCGGGCCGGATATCGGACTTGGTGCAGAGATGGTCGAGCGCGCCCGCGGGCAGATAGCCGTATTTGCCCTGCAGTTCGTGGAGAATCGGAATCAACGCCTCCGGCCGGCGTCCGTGCCGCGCGATCATCTCCTCGACGAAGGTGGGTTCGAAGTCGGTCATGGTCACGGCTTGGGGTGGAGCGCGTTGCCCTCAACGCGCTGGGGCGGGCGGGGCTCCTGAAGCGCGTTGGGGTCAACGCGCTCCACCCCCAGGCAGAACAAATGCTTGTCGCCGCGCAGGAACATCCGCCCGCCGGCGAGCGCGGGGCTGGCAAAAAATTTCTCCCCGAGCTCATTGCGGGCGAGCTGGCGGAACTCCCGCGCGACTTCGATCACGAACATCGTGCCGGCGGTCGTGCAGACGTAGAGGCGCTTGCCGACGATCACGGGTGAAGCCTGCACCTGCGCCTGAAGATCTTTTTCCCACACTTGCTTGCCGGTCGCGGCCTCGAAACAGGTGAGGACGCCGCCGCTGTCAGAGACGAACGCGAACTCGCCGTCACTCACCGGGCTCACGACATCGGGGATCACACCCTCGACCTTCCACGCGACATGGCTCGCGGTGACATCACCGCTGCCGTCGGGTTTCAGCGCGGCGAGAAACTGCGTCGGGTTGACCACCAGGACGCGTCCGCCCGCGAACACCGGCGACGGCGCGATCTCGCCGTGCATCAGCTCGACGCGCCACAGCTCGGCCCCGTTCGACGCGTCGTAGGCGATCACGTGCGGCTCGCCAAGTGTGACGATCTGCGCCTTGCCCGCCGCCTCGAACACGATCGGCGTGGCCCAAGAGCACGGGATCTTGCGCGCGGTCTCCCACGCGACGCGGCCCGTGAGGCCATCGAAGGCGACGATCTTCGAGTTCGGCGCCTCGGGCGTGCCCTGATCGTATTGCACGATCACGCGGTCCTGCCAGACGGCGAGCGAGGTCGCGTGGCCGTAGGCGTTGTTGGGCATGCCGAGGTGTTTCGTCCACGCGACCTTTCCGTCGAAGGTCACCGCGGCGAGCGTGCCGTTGCCGAAAATGACGAACGCGTTCCGTCCGTCCGTCGCCATGGTCGAGGCCGCGTAGCCGGTGTCGTCGATGGGCTCCTTCGCGTTGCCCGGCCCGCGGGGATCAGCCGGAACGGCGCAAGTCCAGAGGAGGCGGCCGTCGCGAGCATCGAAGCAGAGCACCTCGCGCTTTTCCTTCGTGGCGCCGGAGAGAAACACGCGGTCATTCCACACGATGGGCGAATTGAAGCCCGCGGCGGGCACCGGAGATTTCCAGATAACGCCCGCGCCGGACTTCGCGTCCCACGTGAGCGGCGCCACGGTGTCAGGCGGGGCCAAGCCACCGCCGTCCGGGCCACGGAAGCGTGGCCAGTTGCGCGCAAACTCCGCGGGTGGCGGCAGCGGCACCGCCGGCGCGACCGCCGCAGCCGCGCCCGAAGCGATGGCGGCCGACGCGCCGGGCGCGGCCAGTTTCCCGCCGAGCAGCGAACGAATGCCGAGCCCGGTGCTGACCATCGCAACCACCGCGAGCGCGCCCGCCACGGCGACGGCGCGGCGCGACTGCGCCGCGGTGCGCACCGCGCGTTTCGCCGCGTCAGGATCGGGACGTGGCAGAGGCAGCTGGCGCTTCGCTTCACTCGCCGCCTGCAACGACAGGACGAGCACCGCGGTGCCGGCCACGAGCAGCCAGCCGCCCGAGGCGGCCAGCCGCAGCCGGCGGCGGTAGTCTTCGCGGAAGCGCAGATCGAGGTCGCGGATGCGCGCCTTCACCGCCTCGTCCTTCGGCGCGGCGCGGAGGCGCTCCTTGGCTTCGAGCAGCTGCGGCGATTTCCAAGGATCGTTGGTCGTCGCCGTGATGAACTGGTTCAGCAAAACCGACACCACGAGCAACACGAACGCCCCCGCCACGGCGGCGCTGGTGAGCGCGACGCGGTGCACGGCGCTGGCGCCGATTACCGGCGTTGTTTTCGCGACGTTCATGCGTGTGACGCGATGTCGGCGGCTCGCGCCCCAACGGGGCGCAAATCGATAGCCCAGGGTGCACCCCTGGGAATAAGAGCAGAAGAATTCTCCGCGCCCTGAAAGGGCGCGATGCGCCTACGACCATCCCGCCCCTTCAGGGCTTGTTGGCTTGTCGAACAATTTCCCGGGGCGTTGCCCCGGGCTGTCGAATCGCGACCCGTTGGGTCGCAAGACCGCCGGGCTTGAACGCTCACCTGGTCGCTCTGGGCGGTCGCGTTCATGACTTCGACGCGGTGGCGGGCATCGCCGCGGGCAATGGATCAACCGGCAACCCGCGCCGCTGGCGCTCGGCGGGACACGACAGGAAACAACGCGCACACGCCACGCAGGCGCCGCGGTCGGGTTCGAAATCCGTGCGCGTGACGCGCATGGAAAGCGCGATGAGCTTCAGGCCGATCACGAGTCCGGCCCACGCGCCCACCAGCCAGCTCGCGAGCGTCATCTTCTCGCGGACCTTCTGCGCGGCGGCGAGCAACGCCGCGGGATCCTCGGCGGCGCGCTCGAGCTTGAGCGCCTCAGGTGTCATCGGCGGGTAAACCGTTGGCGACTTTTGGTTGGCCAGGTGGAACTCGGCGAGTTCGACCGTGGGATGGAGTTGCGCTGCCGCCGGAGCCAGCCGCCAGCCGGCGAGCGCGCCGCCCGCGATGAGGAACGGCAGCAACACGACGAGCCCCGCGAGACGTTTGCGCTCGACCGCCGGGGCCTCGGGCGCGCGGCCGGACGGTGTGGGCGTGCGCATGGCGCCAAATGGGCACTCGTGCTCGCAGAGGCGGCATTGGGTGCAGAGTGTGGGCGTGACGCGCACGCGCCATTTCGCGAGCAACGACGCCACGCGGAGCATCGCGCCATACGGACAGAGAAAACGGCAATACGGCCGGCCGACGAACATCCCCACGAGCAGAAACGCCGCACCGAGGGTCAGCAGCGACAGCGAACCCGAAAGCCGGAAGATCGGCACGAACGGATCGAAGCGGCAGATGAGAAACGCACTGCCGGTCGCTGCGAAAATCGCGCCGGTGCCGAGAAACAGAAAAGGAATCACGCCGAGGCCGTGCTCGAGCCACGCGGGCACCTTGAGCGGTTTCACGAGCACGAGATCCTGGATCGCGCCCTGCGGACACACGGCGGCGCAAAACGTGCGGCCGAAAAACAACGCGACCACGAGCGGCGCGAGAAAGAACAGCAGCACCGTGAGCGGAATCGCGTAGCTGCGATCCGCGAAGCCAAGGGCGACATTCTGAATCGAACCGATGGCGCAGATGCAGCCCTTCCGGTAGAAACCGAAATAGCCCAGGCTGAAGAGCGAGAGCCACGCGAGGCCGCGACGCGAACGCGGGCGGTAGGCCAGCCACGTCGCGAGCGCGAGGCAGCCGAGGAGCAGTGCGACGTCGAGGTATTCGAGGACGAGACCGCGGGCGGCGGGCGTGGTCGTTTCGGGCAGCTTGTGGCCGCCTTCGAAATCCGGCGGGGGAAAGCGTGACGCGGCGAGGATCGCGGCCGGGGAAAGGAGAAAAGAAAGGCGCAGCAGCCAATTCCGGCCAGAAGTTCGTAGCGGAAGCCGTGAGGCTTTCGCAGGAGCGAGCGAAACGCTCACGCGTTCCGCTACGACTCCGGACGATCGCTCCTCAGAGTCACACACCGCAGGCCGCGCGCGGAGCGCACGGCCCACCTTTGGTGGCTCGGATGTCGGCGTTGGAGCGGAGGCAGTCACGGCAGGCGCGGCTCAATGCCCCTCCGTCTTCAACAGGTAGGGGTGGTGGATCGGCACGCGGGAGATGGCCTCGGTCGGGCAGTTGCGGGCGATCGCGCACTCGTTGCAGTTCACGCAGCGGTCGTGGCGGATTTGGAGGAAGAGCGAGCCGTTGCCGAAGCGCGAGCAGCCCTCCACGCACTTCGCGCAGCCGATGCAGAGCGATTCGTCGATGGTGTATTCGTAATACGGGTCCTCGACGTAGGTGCGCTTGATCGCGCTGGTGGGGCAGAGCTGGTTTTCCGCGGCGGTGGTGAGCGCGTTGGGCTCGGGCTCGAAGTAGCCGGTGCAGAGCTGGCAGTAGCCGCACATCGCGAAGGCGTGCACGCACTTCACGGCGGACTCCTTCAGCACGCACATCGTGGCGCAGTTGCCGCAACGCACGCACTTGTGCGGATCGATCTGCCAGCGGGTGGTCTGCGCGGTGGCGCGGCTGGCCGCCATGCCGGCGAGCCCGCCGAGGCCGAGCACGGTGAGCGAGCGCGTGGCGCCGCGGAGAAAATCGCGGCGGTTGACCATCGGCGAGGAATGCCCGGACATGACTTGCTCCTTGCAGGAAATTGAGGGGCGCAAGACTAGCCTTTCGGCGCCAATGCGGCAATGAGGTCATACCCCCTTATGGCGGACGGCGATCCGTATTATGCT
>JACRKC010000053.1 GCA_016235555.1 Verrucomicrobiota bacterium | reverse complement strand
CCCCCACGACGGGCGTCGACTCGCTGGCGATCGTCGCTACCCCACCAAGGCGAAGCAAGCTTCCCGGTATCGGGCCCAACGAGAATGAAAATCAACGTGCGCACTCCCTTGGTGGCGCGGTGCTTCAGCCCGCGCTTGCAGCGCCCAGGTGCGAGCTGAAGCACCGCACTACTTTCGGCCGGCGCCGACTCAGTGACACGCCGCCCACCGACATCTCAACACTCCTCATGGCATCACCCTTTCGCACCCACTGTCTTTCCTTCGCATTCGCGGCGCTCTGTCTGTCCGCGTTCGCCCAGCCCTCTCTGCAACGTATCGCCCAACCGGGCCAGACCGGGCACGCCGCGGCGGTGCGCGTCGCCGACGGCGCGCTGATTTTCACGCCGCAGGTCTCGGCACCGGATAAAACCGGCGCTCGCGCGCAGGCCGAACACGCACTCACCCTGCTCGCGACGTTACTTGAAGCACAGGGCAGCGGCTTGACGCAGATCGCGCGCCTCAACGTCTACGCGGCCAGCGATGCCGCCGTGCCCGCGATCGAGGCCGCCATCGCCGCCCGGTTCGCCAGCGCGCCTCCCGCGGTTACCCTGGTGATCTCTCCGCTGGCGCAGCCCGGCGCGCTGGTCGCGTTCGACGCCATCGCCGCCTCCTCAAAATCGCCGGACACCGTGCAAATCACGCCCCACGGCGCGCTGATGCCGGCGGGTGGAAAGATCTTCATCTCCGGCCAGGCCGAGCGCGGCACCGACCTCGCCTCCGCCACACGCCTGACGATGGAGAAGCTGTTGAAATCCGTGGAGCACTTCGGCCTGAAAAAGACCGATGTCGTGCAACTGAAGGCCTTCGTCCGCCCGCTCAGCGACCACGCCGCCGCCGCGCGGGAAATCGCGGCGAGCTTCGGCGGCGCTCCCGTGCCGCCCGTCATCTTCGTCGAATGGCAGAGCGACCTCTTCACCGAAATCGAACTCGTCGCGTCCGCGCGGTCCCTGCCGCCGCCCGCCGGTGACACCATCTCCTACACCTTCCTGCCCTGGCTCACACGCTCGCCGCGCTACTGCCACATCACCCACATCGCCGCCGGCACGCCGCTGATCTTCATCGGCGGCATCAACGGCGTCGACGGCACCGAGCCGCGCGCGCAGATGAAAAGCATCTTCGAGCGACTCGGTTCCGTGCTCTTCGAAGCCGGCAGCAGCTACCGCAATCTGGCGAAAGCCACCTACTACCTCGCCGATCCGAAAGCGCAGGCGGTGCTCGGCGTAATCCGCGGCGTGTATTACGATCCCACGCGCCCGCCCGCCGCCTCGGCCGTGCGCGTGCCGAGCCTCGGCCACGCCGGACGCGCTGCGCATTTCGACCTGATCGCGGTGCCGGTGGGAAAGTAGGGACAGTGGGTGGAGCGCGTTGACCTCAACGCGCTGTTTTTTTTGGGGGAGCGGGTTTACCCGCGACTCATCGGGGCGTAAAGCCCCTCCCACAAAAAGCGCGTTGGGGCAACGCGCTCCACCTTCACGGCACCTTCAGCAATTCCTCCTGCGTCCACGCATCGGTGCGTTTGCCGACTCCGGCGCGGATGGCTTTCACCTCGGCGGGAGAGACGGCGGTGCCGGTGTTGCCCCACTCGCGGCGGATGTAGGTCAGCAGCGCGGCGAGTTGCTCGTCGCCCAGCGCGCCGAACGGCGGCATGTCGAGCGTGTAGGTGCGGCCGTCCACTTTGATCGGGCCGCGCACACCGTGCAGGGCGATGCGCGCCGCGCGGCTCGCGGGGCCGTTGCTCCATTCCGATTCGGCGAGCGGCGGCGCCATGCCTTCGAGACCACGGCCGTGCGGTTGATGGCACGCGCCGCACACGCCGGGGTAGAGCGCACGGCCGAGATTGAACATCGCCTGCTCCGGCGGCGTGAGCGGTGGCGGCACGACTTCGGGTTTCGCACCCGGTTTGCCCGGCCAGGTCAGCAGGCGCTCAAGTTTCAGGGCGCCGGCCTTCACGGTCGGGTCGATGCTCCCCTTGAAGCCGGCGAGCAGTTTCGGCTCGGCGGGAAACTTGACCGGCTTCGCGGCGGTCGCCGCCGTCGCGGACACCGCGCCGTCAAACAGCAGGGTTTGCCGGGCCGGCTCCACCGACATCGCGACGGCCAGCAGCCGTTCCACGAGCTCGGGACGCCGCGAGTTGACGATCCCTTTCGCCAGACCGCGCAAGATTGCCACCGCGCCGGGATCAACGGCCTTCCACTCCGGATTGGCCAGCAGCTTCTCGAGCAACGGCAGCTCCCGATCGTAGATCCCGGAGAACAAAGCATCCGTCAGGAATTTCGTCTCCGCCCACCGCCGGACTATTCCCGCGAGCGTGGCGTCGAGGCCGGGATCGCCGACTTGCGTCAGGGTCAGCACGAGTTGTTGCTGCACTTCGGGCGAAGGATCGCCGGACAGGGTCATGAGGCGCGGAACCAGCGAGGCGCGCATCGGGCCGGCGACGAATGGCTCACACAGCCGGATCGCGGTCACGCGCACCTCGGGCATTTTGTCGCGGAGCACAATCGTGAGCATCTCCTCATCGAGCCAGCCGAGTCCGCCGAGCGCCCGCAACGCGTGCAGCCGGCCGAAGGGCACCACGCCGAGGATGGCGAGTTCGCGCATGAGCGCGTGCGTGTTCGGATCGGCGCGCTCGACGAGCAGCCGCTGCGCGGTCTCGCGGCGCCAACTGTTCGAGTGCGAGAGCTCGGCCACAAGCTGCTGCGTCGGCATGCGATCGAGGCGCGGAAACTTTTCGGGCTTCGCGCCCTCGGCCACCACGCGGTAGATGCGGCCCAGGTGCTGCGGCTTGATGAGGTCGCGCTCCTCAGCCTGCTTGCGCAGGTAACTCGTGAGCGAGATGCGATGCTCGATCACGCCGCGGTGGAAATCGACGATGTAGAGCGCGCCGTCGGGGCCGGTCGCGAGGTTGACGGGACGGAAACGCTCGTCGACCGACGCGATGAACTCGCGCTGCTCGTAAGCCTCGCGCGCCTTCACGGTGCCGTGGTCGGCCGTGACGAGGTTGCGCTTGATCAAATGGGCGGCCGGCTCGCAGACGAACGCGTTGCCGTAATACTCCGCGCCCAGCGCATTGCTGCGGAAAATCCACGGCGCGCACGCGGCGGTGAATGCCTTGAGCTTGCCGTCGCGCATCGTCTCCGGGCGATAAGCGCGGTTCGTGCCGGGTGTGACGCGCGCCGGCCAGACGAGCTGGTTCTCGGGCACGAGCACGTTGACGCCTCCGGCGCGGGGATAGTTGGGATTGCGGCCGGGATACTGCGACGGGAGCACATCGGCGCGGAGCTGGTCGCTGTTGGAGTTGTAGTAGAGCCGGCCGAAGTCGTCCTGGCTCAGGCCCCACTGGCCGCGGAACATCGTGTTGGACGTCTCCCAGTTGCCGCGCACATAGCGAAATTTCTTCGTGTAGGCCGCGCTGTAGATCCAGTTGTCCGCGCCCCAGAGGAGTGCGTTGGGCGCACGCTCGGGGTTGGCGAGTTCGGGCCGTTTGGGATCGGTCTGCACGCCGAAGTCCGACGCGACATCGACGTCGAGGTCGGCCTTGCCGTCGCCGTCGGTGTCGCGCCAGAACTTCAGATACGGCGGCGCGCCCACCAGCAACCCGTCACCGACCAGCAGCAGCGCGCGCGGAAGGATGAGCTTGTCGAGAAACACGTCGCTCTTGTCGTAGACTCCGTCGCCGTTGGTGTCGGTGAGCACCACGATGCGGCCGATGCGTGCGTCTTCGTTGCTGCCCTCGAAATCGTTCATGTAGCCGCGGAACTCCGCCACCCAACATCTCCCGTCCGGCCCGAACGTGATCGCGACCGGGTCCTGCACCAGCGGCTCGGCGGCGACGAGCTCGAGGCGGATGCCCGGGGCGAGCCGGAACGACTTCAGCGCCTCGGCCGGTGCCAGCACCGGTGCCGGCGGGATGAGCTCGACGGGGACGATGGACTTTTGCACCTCGCCGGGTTTGTCGAGTTTGTCGCCGATCTGCGCGAGAGCGCCGGCCGCCAGCAACGACGAGACCGCGCTCCAAATCACGACGCGAAGAAAAAGAAGCATGGCACCATGCTCGCGAAGTTCCCCGGCCCGCGGCAATCGCGTTTGCGCTGCCGGGTGGACGTTGGGCGCATCTCACTTTCTCGCCCTGCGGAGGGGCGCTTTTCCAAGCGCCCGAACCCGGCGGTTGAAAACCGCCGCTCCGTCGCTCTCTCCGGACTGCAAGAAACAGAGAGGCGCCCTGAACCGGTTTGGCTCCCAAGCTTCGGCTTGCAGTGGCCAAACGGGTTTTGTCATAACCAATCGACCTCTACACCAATACCGTCGGCGGCGCTGAGGTTTTGTGCCGCCTCCTAACCCACATAGCCATGAACTACTCCAACGGATGTAATCATCTTCGTTTGTTTGGCCGGTTGCTGCGGACAGCAATGGGCCTGCTTGCCGCCGCCACGCTGGCCGGCCTCGCGCTCCGGGCCGCCGATGCGGGCACCGGCAGCGTCGCCGGCACCGTGACCTCGAAGGCCACCCGCAACGCGCTCCAAGGCGCCACCGTGACCATTCCTTCGCTCAACCGCTCCGCGCTCACCGACGAAGCGGGCAGCTTCCTGATTCCGGGTGTGCCGTCCGGCGCCCACGATCTGGTGATCAGCTACAGCGGGTTCAAGGACACGACGCAAAAAGTCAGTGTGACACCCGGTGGTCGCGCCTCAGCCGACGCCGCGCTCGAATCCTCCGACACCATCGTCATGGCGGCTTTCACAGTCGAATCCGTCAAGGAAGGCCAGGCGCTCGCGATAACCGAGCAACGCAATGCGCCGAATCCGAAGAACGTAATCGCCTTCGATGAGTGGGGCATCCTGCCGACGCAGAACATCGGCGAACTTGCGACGCGCCTGCCGGGAATCACGTTCACCACCGATGAGGACAATCTCATCAACAACGTCAGCATCCGCGGCCAGCCTTCCGCCTACACGCGGCTGAACATCGACGGCATGTCATCGACCGGCGTCGGCGGCGATGGTCGCTCGGCGACGCTCCACTCGTTTTCCGGTGGCAGCTACGAATCCATCGAAGTCATCGCCGGCCAGACTCCGGACAAGCGGGCGGATTCCCTCGGCGGCCAGCTCAACCTTCGGACGCGTTCGCCGCTCGGCATGTCGCAGAAGCGCCGCGCGGGCTACACCGTGAGCGGACGCTGGTTCCCTCCGTGGTCGGAACGTAATTTCGCCGTCGCCGAGCGCCCGCTGCGGCCGGATTTTCACTTCGACTATACCGAGCGCTTCGACGTGTTGGGCGGAAACCGCAACCTCGGCATCTCGCTCTCGGCAGACTATCAAGAGGTCCTCAATCCGCACGCGTGGGATGTGCTCCTCTACGAGACGACCACGAATCCCGTGGCCCAGTTGCGCGACTACACCAAGCAGTCAGGCCTCAACGACCGCTTCCTCAGCGCGATCAGCGCTCGCGCTGACTACCAGTGGTCGCCCTCGACCCGTGTCTCGTTGCGGTTCCTCTACAACGCCGGATCGGAGCCGTTCTTTCACTACACGGCGATGCATCCATTCGCGAACGCGAACCTGACAGTCTACGACGCCGCGACCAATCCCAACGGCGCGATCGTCGCCGGTTACACGGCGGATCGCATCGAGTTCCGGCCGACGGTCACGAACGTCACGGCAAACGGCGTCACCACTGCCGCCGGCGCCGCCCAAATGCAGATGAATCCCCAGCGCTATTCGTTCACGAGCAAGAACCCGACCGGAACGCTGATGTTCGAACACAACTGGGGCCGGCTCAAAGTCGACCATGCCTACCGCTGGAGCAACACGCACTGGGAGTCGGGCGCCGGCCGCGAACGCGAAGACGGCACCGTGAACATCCGCACGCGCGATCCCATCGGGTTCGTGCTCGACAAGACCAATCGTGACGGGCGTGTGTTCACGCAGACGGCCGGACCGAGCGTATCGGATATCCGCAGCTACACGCCATTCTACACCGGCAGCATTTCGGCCACGCAACCCGTGCCGACGACTTCTTCGGTGTTCAATAAGCGCGATTTCATCACCGACACGAACGAGGTCTCCGCCAACGTCAACGCCACCTACAACCTCGAAACACGCGTTCCGGTTACGTTGAAGGCCGGCCTCGACACGGTGAACCGGCGGGTGAACGGCCGGAACGTCTTTGGCCGCCGCTGGTATCAAATCCCGGGCACGGTGCTGCCGGCGGGCGGATTGATGCCGCTGACTGATTTCGAGGCGCAAAACGGCGGCCAGCGCCTGCCGGTCCTCGACCCAGCCTATATCAGCACGACTTTGAACAACACGGCGCTGTGGTATGAAGACGTGAACTTCACCGCGACGCAGCAATACACCGGCCGCTACATCATGGAGGAAGGCGTCGACGCCGCCTACCTGCAGGGCCAAACGAAGCTCGGCCGCCTCAATCTGCTGGCCGGCCTGCGCCGCGAGTGGGTGAACACGGAAGTCTTCACTTATTACCGCGCCCGCACCACGGCCATCGCCGCGGAACCGGACCATTTCAAACGGGCGGCGCTGGACTACGGCCGTCAGTCGCGCGATGGCACCTATGCCAAGTGGTTCCCGAGCATGCATGTCGCTTACGACCTGACCGCCAGTCTCAAGGCCCGCGGCAGCTGGTCGACGAGCTACGGCCGCCCGCGGCGCCAGGAAATGGTGCCCACGCCGAGCTTCAACGACACGGCTCAAACCGTCACGATCGGGAACGCATCGTTGAAGCCGCAGATGGCGAGAAACGTCGATCTCAAGCTGGAGTATTACTACGCGAGCACGGGCATGGTTTCCGTCGGGTGGTATTACAAACGCATCACCGACTACATCACGAGTTCGGCCCGTTCCGGCGTCCGGGTGGCCCAAGGCCCCGACAACGGCTTCGATGGCCTCTACGAAAATTATGAGATCATCCAGGCGTCGAACGCCGGCAGCGCATCGCTGCGCGGCATCGAGTTCGACTTCCGCCAACGCCTCACGTTTTTGCCCGGCGCGCTGAAGGGACTGACCGTCCGCGGCAATTACACCTACCTCGAGACCTTCGGGAATGTCGTCGCGCCCGGCACGGCGGTGAACGTCAACACCTACCTTAGCAGCGGGCAGGTGCCCGGTTTCACACCGCGCGCCGCGAACCTCGGCCTGAACTACACCTACAACAAGTTCGGCGCGTCTTTCGACGTGAACTACACCGGCCGGTATCCCGTAGTATTCAGTGCTACGGCGCCCGCCGGCAACCGGTTCCGCGAGCCTTGGACCCGCATGAACGTCGGCCTGTCCTACCGGATCGTGCGCGATACAACCCTATTCGTGAATGTGAACAACGTCACAGAACAAGGCCCGCGCGAATACATCTTCGACGCCTCCCGGCCGCGGTCCGAATGGATTGTTCCGCGCTCCGTGAAGTTCGGTGTCACCGGCCAGTTCTGATCGATCGGCCGTCCAGATTCACCTTTTCCAAGACCCGGCGCCCTGCGCGCCGGGTCTTGTTTTTTCCGGGCCGGCCGCGCTGAATCGCCGCGATGTCCCGTTCCGCCTCCGTGCTCGCCCTCGCCGACGACCTCACCGGCGCCGCCGAGATCGCAGCGATCGGGCATCGCGCCGGCTGGCGCTCGCAGGTCGCTACGCGCATCGACGAACTCGATGCGACCGACCTTCTCGCCCTCGACACCGACACCCGCCTGCTGCCGCCCGCGGAAGCTGCGCGCACCGTCGCGGCGGCCGCCGCCGGCGCCGCTTCGATTCCCTGGCGGTTGATCTACAAGAAAACCGATTCCGTCCTCCGCGGCCCCGTGCTGGCTGAACTCACCGCGCTCGCCGCCGCGCTCGGCCGGAAGCGTGTGCTCTTCGTGCCCTGCAATCCCGGCCTTGGCCGCACCATCCGTGACGGCCGCTATTACATCGGCGGCGTCCCGCTCAACGAAACCGCCTTCGCCCGCGATCCGCATCACCCCGCCCGCAGGGCACGCGTCGCCGATCTGCTGAGGTGGAGCGCGTTGCCCTCAACGCGCTTGTCTTCTCTGCCAGTCGACTCGCCCCAGCGCGTTGAGGTCAACGCGCTCCACCTCGAAAACCCCGACTGCCCCATTCACGTCCTCCCGCCCGGTTCGGCACTGCCCGACTCCGGCGTGATCGTCGGCGAGGCCGCGACCTCGGCGGACGTGGCGGCCTGGGCGACGCGGCTCGACGCCGATACCCTTCCGGCTGGCGGCGGCGAATTTTTTGCGGCCGTGCTCCACCAGCAGATCGGTTGCGGCGATCCGCCGTCGCGGCCGGTCGCACCGGTTCGGCCCACGCTGCACGTGTGCGGTTCGCTGGCGGCCCCGCACCGTCCGACCGACCTGCTCGAACTGCCGTCGCTCGACGACGTGCTGGCGGCGCTTGCCCGCCGACCCGTCGTGGCGATCGGTCCGCCGGCCCGGCGCTCCGCCGATCCAGCGGCACCCGCCCGCCTTCGTCGCGCGCTCGCGAACCTCGTCGCCGCCGCCGCCGAACGTGGCGCGTTCCGCCACCTCATGATCGAGGGCGGTGCGACGGCGGCGGAGATTCTCGCGACACTCCAATGGACCCGCCTGACCGTCGTGCACGAGTGGGCCCAAGGCGTCGTCTCGCTCCGTCCGGCCACCGCGCCCGACCTGCTGGTCACGATGAAGCCCGGCAGCTACGCCTGGCCCGAGTCGCTCTGGGAGGCCGTCGCCGTCCACCGCAGCGGCGTCGACATACAGGAATGAGGTAGGGACGCCTCTCCGAGGCGTCCGCGTCGCATCGACGCACCGCGTTTCCACGACGGACGGCTCGGAGAGCCGTCCCTACCCTTGCCCACGCCCACCACGGTGCGCGGCGCTTCGCACCACGCACCGCTCCACTGACACTCCCACTTCCGCACCGATCTTTCGGGCGCGGAAACTCATTTCACCGGCGTCGCCGCCACGAAGTTGGCCGCATCGTCGGTGCTGCCCGTGCCCGAATATTTCGCGAACTGCGGATAGGGAAACAGCGGCCGCGTGCGCAGCACCTTGCCGTCCTTGTCCTTCACTTCGCCGGGCAGCCGGTCGGGTGCCTTGCCCTCCTCGACCCAGCGGATCAGCGCGGCCTGGGTTCCCTGCGGTGTCGGACCCGCGCCGCGGAAGCCGTGATCGACGCCCGGCACGAGGAAGAGCCGGGCAAACTCCGCCGCCTTGTCCGCTCCGCCCATGCGCTTCTGCACCTTCTCGTAATACTCGATCGATCCCTGCGGCGGGATGAGCTGATCCGCGAGGCCGTGCGTGATGATCACTTTGCCGCCGCGATCGCGGAAGCGCGTCAGGTCCGGATTGTCCGCGCTGAACACCGGCGCGAACTGCTCCACCGACTGGTTGAAGCACAACTCGAATTCACCGCGCGTGACGCTGGTGCCGTCGAAGCCCGGGCTCAGCACGAGAAAGTAGCGATACCAGTCCACCGCGATGCCGAAGGGCTTGGCGACAAGCGGCGTCCCGTCGCTGCCCCCGGTCGCCACGAGATTCGAGCCGCGCGTGAGGCCGTGCCACAGGAAACGTCCGCGATGACCGCGCGGCCCCGCCCAGATCTCGCGCACGACGCCGGCATCCGCCTCTGAAAAAGCACTGTCGCCGACCATCGTCCCCACAAACGCCTTCGGATCCCACGTGCAGCGGAGCGGATCGTCGATCACGCCGTCCGTCACACCATCAGCGGCATCGCACGCGGCGATGGCGGCGGCGGTCACGGCCTCGAGCTTGGCCTTGGAGACGAGGTGTTTCGCCTCGGCCATCACCACCTGCGGCCAGAGCGTGGCCGGCACCATCTTCGCCCAGTTGATCGCCGGGCAGCCGGAAAAAATGCCGTCGTAGTCGTCCGGAAAGCGTTGGGCCGCCATCAAGCCCTGGCGGCCGCCGGTGGAGCTGCCGATGAAATAGGCGTAGCGCGCCGGCTGGCCGTAAAAGGCCTTCGTCAGCGCCTTCCCAACCACCGTCATTTCGTGAATGCCGAGGTAGGCGAAGTCGCGAATCTCCTGCCAATTCAGCCGCCCGCTCGCGTTCAACGCGAAATTTCCGCTGCCTCCGTCGTGCCCGCCATCCGTCGAGGCCGCGGCAAAACCTTGCGCCGCCGGCCCGCGCAGCCCTTCCGGACGTCCCGTCACGAAGCCGCCGCCGCCCATGCCCATGAAGCGGCCGTTCCAGTTTTTCAGCGGCAACGCCACCCACACCTTCACGCGGTCGCTCGCCGGCGGATGCGTCACGCTGGCGGTCACCCGCACGAACCCCTCCTTCTCCTCGACGCTCACCGTCTCAATCGTTGTATTGGGCAACGTGACTTTGCGGAGGTCATCGGGCGCGATGACCGGCGTGGCGTCGGGATAGAGCGGTGCCGGGCGTTGCGCGAAGACGAGACCGGCGAGCAAAACAAAAACGGAGACGAGGCGGATTTTCATGGGGTGGGCGCAAAGCTGTCGCGCTCCCGCGGCGGACACAATCCTACAAGTCCCACGGCGCGCCTGCGGGCGTAACTCAAACTGATGTCAGTTCTCGAATGCCTCGGTTGTAGCGGCGGTCTATGACCGCCGGCGATGCGCCAAGGGGTTTCGTTCGGCGGTCATAGACCGCCGCTACAAATCACTGACATCGGTTTGAGTCCCACGGCGCGCCTGCAGAGTGCATCCCTGTTTCTTGCGGGCCAGGGAGCGGCGGTTTTCAACCGCCGGGCTTGGGCGCTTGGAAAAGCGCCCCTCCGTAGTGCAAGAGTGTCAGAGCCACCCGGCCGGGCGCGTCGCGCTACGGCTTCCAACGAATGCCGACCTTCCGCGAAACCTGCGCTCCGGTTTGATCCTGAAAGACCAACACGGCGGTGCCGCCCTCGACTGAAAAGGCGTGCAGCTTGATGCCGAGTTTTTCGTCCACGACATCGCCGCAACGGTAAAGCCGCGCATGATTCCCATAGTCGACCAGGATGCGGCCCTCCGGGTGCGCACCCTTGATCGCAAGGCGCGCGACCACCGCGCGGAACGCCTCGGAGGCCTCCGCCGCCAACGCGACGCCGGCCAGAGCGAGAAAAACGGGAATCCAGCGCATGTTCACGGCGCGAAGGACCTCATCCACTCCAGTTGCGGCCACGACTTGGGTTCCACCGGCTGTGCCGGGCCCGGCGTGCTGCGGCCGCGCTCGACGAGGTCGCGCAAGGTTCGCCCGAGGCGCTGCACGATCTCGGGATGCTGATCAGCGACATTCGTCTTTTCCGCCGGGTCGGCGGCGAGGTCGTAGAGCTGGAATGGCGGAAACTTGGACAAGTCCGCCCGCTCCACTTTCAGCCAAGGCGACGGCGTTGGCGTCGGATGACTCCAGCCGCCCGAGCCGGGCCAGAGCAGGAGTTTCCACTTCGCTTCGCGGATCGCGAAGCGGCCTTCGCCGCTGTGATTCACGAGCGGGGGACGCGGACGCGCCGCACGGTCGCCTTTCAGCAATGCGAGCATGCTCACGCTGTCCTCCGCCGCATCGTCGGGGATTTTTGCGCCGGTGATTTCGCGGCACGTCGCAAACAGGTCGACCTGGCCGACCGTCTGGTCGCAGCGCGAGCCAGCCGGCGTAACGCCCGGCCAGCGGGCGATGAATGGCACGCGGTGTCCGCCTTCGAAGAGATCGGCCTTCACACCCCGACGTCCCGCGCCCGGTTCGTGACCGATTTTCTCCAAGGCATCGAGGCCGCCAGGTGGCGCGAAGCCATTGTCGGCGGTGAAGATCACGAGCGTGTTGCCGGCGAGGCCGTGCCGGTCGAGCGCGGCGAGCAGCCGGCCGATGTCGGCATCGAGTTGCGCCACGAAATCGCCGTAAGGCGCCGTCTTCGTCTTCCCGACAAACTCGCCGGTCGGCAGCACGGGCGTGTGCGGCGAGGCATACGGCAGGTAGAGGAAAAACGGCCGGCCGTCGCGCGCGTCCGCCCGCTGCTCGATGAACGCGATCGCCTCCTCGGTGAATCGCGACTGCACGGCTTCCATCTTGAAATCGTCCGCGATCGGTCCGCCGCGCCAGAGTCTGGGCGCCGGGCTGTCGCCGATCGTCAGGGTCGGCACGCGCGTCGCCCGGTCGTCGCGCAGCCACACGTAGGGCGGCATGTCGAGCGAGGCGCTGATCCCGAAGAATCGCTCGAAGCCGAGCGTCAGCGGACCGCGCGCAAAGGGCTGCGCAAAGTCGACATTTTCCGGCGCCGCGCCGGTGCGCACCCAGTCCAGACCAAGGTGCCATTTGCCGACCGCCGCGGTTGCATAGCCATTCGCGCGAAGAAATGCTGCCACGGTCATGCGCCCCGGTTCGATCAGCGGAGCACCATAGCCTTGCAGCACGCCCTGCTTGAGCCGGCTGCGCCACGCGCAGCGGCCGGTGAGCAGCGCGTAACGGCTCGGCGTGCACAGCGCCGACGCGGAGTGCGCATCGGTGAACACCATGCCCTCGCGCGCCAGCCCGTCGAGATGCGGCGTGCGCCAGGCGCAGCGCGGATTCAGCGCCGACACGTCACCCACGCCCATGTCGTCGGCGAGGATGTAGAGGAGGTTGGGCGGCGCGGCGTGCGTCACGCCGGCGAGGAAGAGCGCAGCGAGCAGGAGGTGTTTCATTCGCTTAGGGTGCCAGGCTTTTTATCAGGGAAGACCGACGGACTCCGGGGTAGGGCAGATCTGTGACCTGCCCTTTCACGCGATGCGTGCTCGCTGGGCAGGTCGCAGACCTGCCCTACTCCGAACCACCGCTCCACGCAACGTTCATGATCGGCTCCAAGGTTCATTCTCGTTGGGTTTGATACCCCGGAGCTTGCTCCGGCTTGGTTGGGTAGCGACGAGCGCCAGCGAGTCGAAGAGCGTCGGCACGCTGGCGCGCGCCGCTACGATGAGCGTCGGAGGTTGCATGGTGGGCTTGGTCAAATGCCCCGGAGCTTGCTCCGGGGATGTTTACTACCGCGAACCTCGCTTCGGTTGGATGGGAAAGCATGACGGGTGTGATCAAATGCCCGTCGCTAACGGCGGGCAGCTTTACTTGGACGACTTCGGATGGGCATTGGCGTAGGCGAAAACCCGATCCGCGGCCGCAAGCGCCGCCGGATCCCGGTGCACCGCGCCGTAGAGCGTGAGCGCCCAGACGATCTCATGGTAGTTCACGGTCTTGGCCTTTCCGGTGTAGGGCGACGGTTCCTTGCCCACGCCGGTGCGCGTGTTGCCGGTGACATCAACTTCGCCATCGCGGCCGATGCGCGTGAGCTGCCACGCCATCGCGCGCCCGAGTGCCGCCTCGAACTCCGGCAAATCCACATGCAGCGCGAGCACCTGCCCGAAGAGGATCGAGACGACGTTGTAGCTCGAATCACGGCCGCCGTTTTCGATGAACACGCCGTCCCGGTCGCGCAACGTGAGCGCGTGCTTGATGAGATTGCGCGACAGGCCGACGAGCGTCTCATCGCCCAAGGCGGTGCCGCACAGGCCGAACGCCTTCGCCGCGATCACGATCCGGTTCACCGCGTGACTGCTGTTCTTGATGATCTCGTCATAACCCGACGCGATGAAATCGCAGGCGCGGCGAAGCTTCGGCTCGAGCGCGGCGATGCGGGCGTGGAAGTGTTCCGCGTGCGGCGACTGGCGGATGACGAGCACCGCCCGGCCGTATTCCTGCAAAAAGAAAAACGCGGTCTCGACTGCTCCGCCGAACTCGAGCGCGCTCGATTTCGCCCCGTCGGGCCGCGGCACTGCCTCGAAACGCCCATCCGCCCGCAGATGCGCAAACGCCACCTCGATGCCCCGCCACGCCGCGTCGGCGTCGGCGAGGTTGCCGGCCACGACCGCCGCGATCACGCGGCGGCAACTGCCACGCTGCGGCCCGGCCTCGGTCCAGGTCCCGCGCACGCGGTTGCTGCCGCTCAGGCCGTTGGCATCGGGCATGTCGCCGGCCGAGAGCGCGGCGAGGCGGCCCGGGGGGAAGGATTTCAGCACGTCGTATTCGCGCAGGGCGGGCCGGGCGGCGAGCGGGACCGCGCACAACAGCACGACGAGGAGATGAGACAGTTTCGACATGACGGACGGATCAGGGCGCTGAACTCACCACGAGTTCGAGTGGCGAATTGGCAGCCAGCGAGACGGCGTAGCCGGCCGCGAGTTGCGCGCCGGTTTGCTTTTGCGCGTCGTCCCCGCCCGCACGGCTCACCGTGTAGCGGCGGCCGGCCTGCACGGTGAACCACTCGGGGAATTGGTTGATGCGCGGCCAGTCGGCCGGGAGTTTCAGATTCTCGGCGTGACGCGGCCGGTCGAAGACGAGCGTGCCGGACCATGACTGCCCGGCCGAGACCACGATGCGCACTGTGTCGCCTTCGCGCACCGCGCCGAGTTGCAAATCCGCCCGCCACGGCTGGGCGGTCACGCCCTGGGTTTTCCACAGGCAATACATGATGGTGGTGCGCGCGAAATTGCCGTCGCCGTGCCAGCTCTCGATCAGGCCGTCGGGCTGCTGCATCGCCCACATGATGCGAATTTCGGAATCCATCCAGCGCGTCACCGAGGCCACGCGCGGGTCGGCGGCGAAGCGGTTGTAGAGATTGAGCGCGCTCTCGATGGAGTCGGCGTAACCGTCCTGGCTCCCGTGGGGGAACTTCGCGCGATCGCCGCGCGGCTCCCAGTTGTAGCCGCGGTAGTTTTGGTTGAGCGACGCCAGCGGCGGCACCATCGCATCGCGATAGGCGGCGGTGCCGTCGACGAGGAAGACCGTGTAGTAGGCGTCGTAGACGTAGCCCCACGAATCGGAAATGCCCCGGTCGACGATGGCACCGGTGCGGGGATTGATGTCGTTGTAGAACAGTCCGTCGGCGTTGCGCCCGACCTCGAGGATGCGGTCGAGCATCTCGTGGAGATGCGGCTGGTAGGCGGCTTTCTTCGCGGCCCACTCCGCCCCACCCGGCAGACGGCTCTCGTAGTGGAGCGTCGCGTAGAACTCGCACAACCCGCTCACGATTTCGCAGCCGTGGTCGCGCAACCGCAGCGTGGCGAAGTCGCGCGTCGGATGATTTTTGCCCTCCGGGAGCAGGAAGTTGTCGGCGAGGCGGAGGCCCCACCGCAGGTATTTCTCATCGCGGCCGCTCATCCAGTAGAGGCGCGCGAGCGCCTGAAGGTAGTCGCCGCTCACTTCGACGCCGACCGTCTTGTTGACGCCGAGCAACGGGATTTTGCCGAAGGGCGTGTCAGTCGCCGCCAGGGCAAACGAGTCGTCGACGAGTTCGAACATCCGCTCGCTCCACGGGCTCGGCCCCAGCCACTCGGTGAGGGCCAGCAGGCCGTCCTTCACGTATTCGGCGGAGTTGAAGAAGATGCGCTCGGCGCCCGCCGCCGGCTGCCGCAGACCGGGCGTGCCCTTGAGGTTGTAGTCGTCGGTCAGTCGCAGCCAGCCGGGCCGCACCGTGAGTCGACGCTCCGCCTCCAGCATCGGGCGCAGCTTCGCCGCGAGCAGGGCGCGCTCCGTGAAATCGGCGCTCAGCACCATGAACGGGTAGTTGTCGGCCGCGCTGTCTTTGCCGTTCCAGTAAGGACTGTCGGTGAGGTTGCGCGGGATGAGCCCGGTCGTGGGCTCGGCGGTCGCGAGCCAGGCATGCAGGTAGCGGTTGCAGCGGTTGAGGCCTTCCTGCACGAGACGGCCGTTGGCCGCCGCTTCGGCGAAGCGGGACTCCGCCGCACCCGCGGCGACGGCCAGGGCAACGCCGAGCCCCGCGCCGAGCAGTTTGGTTTTCATTCAACCGAGGCTGATCGTCGTCTGGAACGGTGTCACGCCCGTGAGATAGACACTCTGTCCGTCCCACTTCGGCAACGCCCCGCGCACCTGCGTATAAGTGTGCTCCGCGCGCCCCGGGCCGAACTCGATCACGTCGTCGCCGACGCGGTAGCGGCCCGTGCCGCCCTTGAGCAGGAAGGCGTCCTTCACGCCGGCGACGTCCGCGACGCCCGACAATTGCCCGCCGTGGCGGAACGCGAGCTCGACGGCCACGGGCACGTTGTCCGTGCCCGTGAGCGAAATCGCGAGGGTGAACCGGCCGCCGGACTCGGCGATTTCGATCACGGCGTTGAGCGTTTGAAGGTGGCTGCGCGCGCGGGCGGCGCGGCTGTCGTTGGCGAGCGTGCCGTTCGGCGCCATGCGCACGTGCTCGCCGCTCGCGATCTGGTCGCGGGTGAGCGGCTGGAAATACGGCCCCTCGAGCTTTTGCCGCAGCACGTAGCGGCCGTTGCGCCCTTCGAGTTCATCGCCGGCAAACTGGCCCTTGCCGAAAAACGCGCTCGCGATGCGCACCGCTTCGAGCGCCGCGGCGCCTTTGCGAAACGAAAACACGGTGGTGTTGCCCGCGAGGACCGTGCCGCTCACGGCGCCGCGGCGGATTCGCGCGAGCCCCGAATGGGCAAACACCTTTTCGTAGTCCGTCGGCAGCGGCGCATCGGGCGGCAGCGGCCGCATCAGCTCGGGAATCGTCAGGAACGCCACCAGTTCGCCGGCCAGCAGACCGCGCGCCGTGCGCTCGATCTGCCGCGCCATGGCGGCGAAGCGGCCGTTGCCGTCGCGCAGCGCGAGGTAGCGGTAGGAAAAATAGTAGCGCGCCATGCTGCCGCGCGTGTAGCGGTCCTGACGCCGCGACGCCTCGGTCACCACCTCGCCGTCCGGATGCACGTAGTAGAGCGTCATCTCGAGATTCCGCCGCACCGGCTCCAGCAGCGCCGGCCGGTCGAGCAGGCGCGCGACGGTGAGCAGCGCGCGATCGACGACGGGCGAGTAGACGGTGGTGCTCTTTTCGGTGAATTGCCCGTCGGGATCGATGTCGATGGTCTCGGCCAGCCACTCGTCGATGCGCGCGACGTATTTCGGGTTGGGAAACAGCGAGTGCACCAGCGCGAGCCCGGCGCACACCACCCAGCGGTGGTTCGGCGTGTGCACGCCGCCGGTCACGAGGCCATCGCCCCCGCGGCGCACGAACTCGCCGAGTTCCCCGCCGGCCGCCGCGAGCGCCGGCACGGGACTCGCCCGCAACAACGCGCACGCCGGCGCCACGATTTCGAGGATGAAGCCGGTGTCGGGGGCCGAGTGAAAGTTCGTCTCCAGCAGGTCGGTCGTGCCGTCCTCGTGTTGCGCCGCGAGCAGGTAGCGGATCGCGAGGCGCAGCGGTTCGACCAGGTCCGTCGAGCCGAAGTAGCGCGAGCCCGGCGCGCAGGCCGCGCACGCGAGCGCAGTCACGAACGCACCCGTGCCGCGCGCGACGTGCAGGCCGTATTCGTTCGGGATGCCGCCGAGCCAGCGGTGGCCGGGGCGGCGCTCCTGCTTCGCAAGCAGCGCGGGAATCTGCTCGTCGTTGGCGCGGACCGCCTCGCGCCAAACCTCGTTCACGTCCGTTTCCGCCGCGCCCACCCGCCGCACCGCGAGCGAGGCGGCGGCGGCGGTGGTGCTGACAAGAAAATCGCGGCGGTGCATGGTTGGCAGGTGGAGCGCGTTGACCCCAACGCGCTGCCGAGGCGCTCCATCCTGCTCAAACCAGCGCGTTGGGGTCAACGCGCTCCACCTCAGCGGTCCACTTCACAGATCGAACGACGTGCTCAGGATGAACTGGCGCGGGTTGATGATGCGGTAGGCGTAGGTGCTGCCGTCGGGGTTCACGCCCACTTTCTGCAGGCGGCCGCTCTCGAAGGCGTCCTTGATGTTGAGCTGCACCTTGGCGCGGATCTTGTCGTTCCACAGCTTGAAGCGATAGCCGGCGGAGAGATCGGCGTAATAGCGCGCGCGGTCGTAGAAGGGCTTGTCCTTGTCGAGTTCGAGGATCGCGCCGGCGAAGTTGCCGGACGTCGCCGGCGGTTTGCCGCCGAAGCCGATGCTCGCCTTGTCCTCCCAGCGCAGGGCGCCGCCGAAGTTGAAGTTCTTCAGCCGGCCCTCGGTGAAGTCGTAATTCGTGACCGCCGCCCAGCGGTATTTGCGGACCTGCGTGCGGGGCTTGCCGACGTTGGCGACGCCGACGAGATACGGGGAGATCAGGCCGTTGAGGTAGCTGGCCTCGGGCGTGGTGTTGTTGCTCGCCACCGTGGACCACCACAAGGCGCCCTGGCCATCGCCGGAGCCGGGCACGCGGTCGGCCCGCACCGTGGTCCAGGTCGCGAGGCGGCTCTGCCAGTAGTTGAAGATTTCGGGCGAGATCGCCTGGTCGAACGCCTCGGCCTGCGCGGCGGTGAATTTGACGCGCCAGTTGCGCGTGGGATTGTAGATGGCCTCCACTTCCCAGCCTTGGGAAGTGACATCGGTGGTGCCGACGGTCTGCGGCTGCGCGAGACCGGAATCGAGGAAGATGTTCAGCCACGCGTCGCTCTGCCCCATCATTTTCGCGATCGCCGGGCGGAGTTGCGCCTGCGAGGGGTTGGCGATGCCCTGGTTGGCGAGACGGAGGCGGACGACGTTTTCCACAAACGGATAGAGCGACTCGACGTCGCGCTGGCCGTTGGCCTCGGCCCGGCCCTCGAGCCGGAAGGTGCGGTTGCCGATGGTGCCGACCTCGCTGCCGCGGGAATCGTATTCGGTCACCTTGAAGCGGTTGATGCGGAGGCTGAGCTTGTTGTCGAGCAGCGTGAAGGTCACGCCGTAGTCTTTGCCCTCGCCGCGCGGATTCGGGATGTTGCCCTTGAGGTCGAGCTGTTGGCGGACGACCTGCGGGAAGAACGAGTCGGATTGGTTGTAGTGGAGGTTGAGCCAGCTCAGCGGCTTGCCGACCAGGCCCCAGGTCTTCGTATCGCCGCGCTGCGACGCCTTGATGACTTCGCTTTGATCGTCGGTCCAGGCGTTCCAGTTCTTGAGCGCGTTGTAGCTGACGAGACCGGTCGCCGGGTCGACGACGACGCCCTGTGTGGTGCGCTCGCGACGGCGGTCGCGGCGCCAGCCGTAGGTGGCGACGAGGCGGTTGTCGAAGAAGAAGCCCTGGGCGGCCGCGCTGAGGGTGCGAATCTCGCTGCGGTTGGCGGTGGTATTGACGAGCGCCAGGGGGTCGACCTTCACCGCCTCATTCACCCACTGGCCCGTGAGATTGTTGAACCAATAGTAGGTATGGCTGCCGTTGATCGACTTGATGGCGGGCGTGCCGTAGTCGAGGTTCTGGCCGGCGTTGTCGCCGACATAGTAGCGCTGCACGATCGGCGTGGCGCCGCTGCGGTTGGCGCGGTTGGTCCAGGCGTGGTCGTCGGAGATATTCGGCGTCGTGCGGTAGTTCACGGTGTCGTTGCGCACGGTCTCACCGTGCGTGGCGATGCGCTGCTGCCCGATCCACGAGAGCCAGCGCGGCAGGGTCTTCGGCGGCGTGACCTGGTAGGCGAGATCGGCGGACTGCACGTCGCTGGTCTCGGGCACGCGCGTGTAGGTGGAGCCGATGGACTCGACGTAGGGGCGCTTGAAGTAGGGATTCGGTTTTCCGTCGAGGAGCTTCTCGTTCACGTCGACGTAGATCACGGTGTCGGTCACATCGATGCCGAAGTGCGAATCGCGCAGGAACTCCTGGCGGAACCAGCCGGCGCGCGCGGCGAGGTGGTGGCGCTCGTTGCGGAGGAAGGTCTGCTCAACTTCCGTGGAAACCGTCTTCGCGTCGTCGTGGCCCCAATTGGGCGCGGTGTAGGAAAGTTTTTTCCAATCGTAGATCGAGCGGTCCTTCACCGCGGGCTGGAAGAACAGCGGGAAAAGATTCGTCTTGTTGCGCATCAGGAAGGTCGCCGTCTCGACGTAGGCGACGTTGCTGTTGTTGGTGTAGGGCGACGGTGTGCCGGTGGTGATGGGGTTGGCGATGCGGGCGGTGGTGAGCTGCTGCACGGCGCCGTTGTCGATGATCGCGATGGGGCGGCCGAAGATCTGCGTGGCGTTGATGAGGCCCGCGCCGGCGGCCTGCGCCGCGGCGAGCGTGAGTTTCTGACCGTTGGCCATGGTGACGAGCTGCGTGGTCGGATCCCAGGTCGGCCCGCCGCTCGCGCGCCACTCCTGCGCGGTGTCGCGCGGCATGAGGGAATTGGGGCGGTTGTAGCGGTTGTCGTAGCGCTCGAACATCCCGCGGATCGTCGTCTGCTTGAACGGCTGCGCGGTCACGGCGGCGTAGAGGCGGTTGATCTTTTCGTCGGAGGGCTTGCGCGTGAACGCCTTGTCGTCGTGGACGGTGGCGAGGCGGAGCGCGAGTTTGCCCTTAATGAGCGGGCGGTTGAGGTTGAGGCTTTCGCGGTGGCCGCCCCAGTCGTCGAAACGCAGCGAGACGGAGGACGTGGCGCGGTTCAGGTTGGCGAGCGAGGGCACGAGGTTGATCGTGCCGGCGCTGGCGCCGAGGCCGAAGAGGTTGGAGTTCGGGCCGCGGGAGATTTCGAGCGCGTCGATGTTGTAGAGATCGACGGGGATCTTGGAGTTCACGGCGTTGTTGCCGAAGGCGAGGTTGACGCCGGAGCCGCTCGTGCCGGCGGAGCCGACGCCGCGGATGCGGTTGGCGCGCGCGGGATCCTGCGAGACGTTGTCGCCGACGCCGCCGGCGCGGTTGGGCGTGAACTGCGTGAAGTTGTCCGTGCCCTCGGTGCTCGCTTCGTAGCGGAACACGTCGTTGAGGTCGACGACCGCCATGTCCTGCATCTGCTGCATCGTGACGACGGTGATCGAGGCGCCGAGGTCCTCGAGTTTCGAGTTGATGCGGGTGCCCGCGAGCGTGTTGAGGGCCTGATAGCCCTTGTCGTCGCTGACGACGGTGAAGGGGGAGAGGACGACGAGTTCCTCGGATTTGTCGACCGCCGGCTTGGCGGCGGCCCCGGGCACGGCTTGCGCCGCGAGGCGGGTCGCACCGAACAGAACGGCTGCGCAGACGATGGCGCGCGGCAGGTCAGGCCGGCGCGGGAGCAACGGGTGTGTTTGCATGGTCAGGTTCTCCATGGGTTTCAGGGTTTTCCGGGTCGCAGCCCCGGAGTCAGGTTTGGGGAATTTCAACGTGACGGAGTCCGGCATTGAGTCATCCCCGTAGAATTGCAAGCGTTGCATTCTCATGGCCAAACCCTCGCTTCATGCCATCGCGGCAGCCTGTGACGTCTCCACCGCCACCGTGTCGCGCGCCTTGTCCGGCCATCCGGCCGTCCATCGCGAGACCCGGCGGCAAATCGTGGCGACCGCCCGCAAACAGGGCTACATCCGGAACGAACTCATCGGCAAACTCATGTCCCACGTGCGCGCCGGCCACACCCAGCGCTTCCTCGGCAATCTCGCGATCATCCATATCCCATCCGAACCCCAGCCGCGCCTGCTCGCGGCCCACCGGTGCATCATCGCCGGCGCGGCGGCCCGGGCGAAGGAACTGGGATTTCAACTCGACGAGTTCAGCGTGAGCCGCGACGGCCTCGGACCGGAGGGTTACGCGCGGGTGCTCCGCGCGCGCGGCGTGCAGGGCGTCATTTTCCTCTACACCGAACCGAGTCCGCTGATGACGGGATTTCCCTGGTCGGAGTTCGCCTGCGTGGAGATCGACTACGGACGCGTCGAGCCGGAGCTGCACACGGTGTGCATCGATCATTTCCTGACGCTCACGCTCGCGCTCACCCGGCTGCAGGCGATGGGCTACCGGCGCATCGGGTTCTTCGTCGAACGGCGGCGCGACCGGCGCATCAGCCACAAATGGTCGGCTGCGTTCGCCTCGTTCCAACGCCATTCCGGCGCCATCGGCACGATCCCGCTGCTGATTCCCGAGCGGCTTACGGAACGGGAATTCCTCGACTGGCGCCAGCGCCACCGGCCCGACCTGGTCGTCGGGCACATGGACGAGGCGCTCGTCTGGCTGCAGCGCGCCGGCCTCAAGGTGCCGGAGGACATCGGCTGTTTCAGTCTTAACTGCAACAACCTGCGCCGGCCCTGCGCCGGGCTCGACCTCCAGATGGAATTGCAGGGCCTCGTCGCCGCCGAGGCGATCATCTCCCAAATCCAGCGCGGCGAACGCGGCCTCCCCGCCCACCCGCAAACGCTCATGGTGCGCGGCTCGTGGGTCGACGGGCCGACGCTGCGCGCCACTCCGCCAGCGGCCGGCAAGGCCTGACCGGCCGGGCGCGGTGCGGCCCGATCCTTGGGTGCATCTCATGCCAACGTCATCTTGCTTTTGAACTGTAGGCCCGGCCGGTGGCCCACTGGCATTGAATTAGGCCGCTGGAGTTCAAAACACGATTTTCCTGCGGTGGCGTTGGAAGTGATACGAGCGCGCCCACGAGAGCGGTCGTCGTGGCACGGCGCGCGCCGGCCGCACGCTCACCGGCCGGGTCTACAAGATCAGGAGTCTCAAAGCGCGCGGTAACTGGCATAACGACGCAGCGAAAAAGGCGGACACGGGTGTGATGGACGCGGGCGACAAGGGCGCATCTGAGTTTCTTGCAGTCCGGAGAGAGCGAAGGAGCGGCGGTTTTCAACCGCCGGGCTTGGGCGCTTGGAAAAGCGCCCCTCCGCAGTGCAAGAAAGTGAGATGCGCCCGGGCGACAAGAAGCCGGCGCCACACGCGGCCCGAAGGCAGGCCGGGCAACGGACCTATCGCGGGTCGCCCACGAGGGGTTGCGTCCACGCGCACTCGACTTCGTTGGCCACGCTCGCGTTGGGCTTGGCCTTCGACGAAATGACTTTTGCCCGCACGTAGAGTTCGTCGCCCTTCAGCGTATAGCTCGCCCGGGATCCCCTGACTTCCGCCAGCACGGCGCCCACATCCTTGCTGTAGCGGCGATGCGGCAGCGTCTTCTTGTCCGCCTCTTTCGCCGGCGGGATCAACTGGCTCGTCGGATCGTAGCCCTTCCGCGTGCCGATGAACGTCGTCGTATAGGTCACGCCGGGCTCGGCCTTGATCTCGACGGCGAGCGTGTTGCCGCTGCGTTTCACGTCGGCGAGCGTCACGCCGGACGACGTGTAAAAATCCCCCGCTTCCATCGCCGCGATGATCGACTCCGCGGTCAGGTGCCGCGCCCGCACCATCACCCAGCCGCGGCCCGGGTTGCTCTTGCCGAGCAGCATCTCGTGGTAGTGGTGCGAGTCGTCCGTCCCGATGCCGAACATCACCGGCAGTTTCAATTCGGCGATCCGGCGCGTGTTGATCGCGTCCCACATCGCATCGGTGCTCAGGCGCGTGGCATCGCCCTCGTTGTGCACCGTGGGGTGCCCGTTATACACCTCGAAGAACTGCTCGCCGACGACCTGCATCAACTCCTCCGCGGTCACGCCCCACACGAAATTCGGGTGATTGAGGTGCAGGAACATCGGCTGCCCCGTCTTCGCCCGCTGCGCGAGCACCGCATCGACCGTCCGCTGCATGATTTCGACGGCGTTGTCGGCCTCCGCCTTGGGGATCAGGTCGCGCGGATTCGTCACGTTCATGTGCACCGGCCCGCCCATCTCGGGCGTCGTCGCGGTCTTCGCGCGTTTCCACGCCGAGGTGATCTCCGAGCCCGGGATCATCAGAAACCGGCCGCTCTCCTCCACGAGCGAGCGATACTCGGCGAGCGGCTTCAGGCGCACCTCTTTCTTGCCCTCGCGCTCGCGCTGCTCGACCCAGTGCGGTCCGAAACGCGCGAGATATTTCTCCAGCGTCGCCCCGCCCCCGCGCGGCGCCCGCTCGCCCTTGGCGACATTGGGCGCCTTCAACTCGAACCACTTCGTGCCCTCCTCCATCACGTTGTGCTCCGACATCGCGAGGAAGTTCCAGCCCTCGCGCTTGAACCACTCCGCGATCATCTCGGGGTAGTTGTCGCCATCGCTCCACAGCGAATGCGTGTGGAGGTTGCCTTTGAACCAGCGCGGCTCGGCGGATGGGACGGACTCGGCGCCGCCGGCTGCCGGCGCGAGCACCGCGGCGCAGACGAGGCAAACCGCGGCGGGAAGAAGACGGAACGAAGGGGAAAAGCGGGGGATCGCGAATAGCATGGGGAAAACGGCTTCGAGCAAAGCGGCCCGCCGCGCATTGGCACGCACAATCCCCGCCCCCACCCCAGTCGTGGACGAGGCGGTCCGCCTCGTTTCAGAATCTCGCAGCCCGCGAAACGAGACGGGACGCCTCGTCGGGCGCATCTCACTTTCTTGCAGCAGGCCGAAAGGTGGGCCGGCCGCTCCGCGGGCGGCCAGGAGCGAGCGAGAATCACAGCGCGCTGGCCGGGCGCGGAGCGCCCGGCCCACCCCCGCGGTGCGGCACATTGTAGGAAACTGAGATGCGCCCCGCCTCGTCCACGACACTTGATCGCCATTGACCACGCCCCGCC
Source organism: Verrucomicrobiota bacterium (assembly GCA_016235555.1). Lineage (GTDB taxonomy): Bacteria > Verrucomicrobiota > Verrucomicrobiia > Opitutales > Opitutaceae > JACRKC01. Next base: position 9,077 of record JACRKC010000053.1, on the reverse strand, counting down.
CCGGTTGCTTCCATCGGCGCTCTCATGAGCCAGCCCCGCCCGAAGCTCGACGACCTGCGCATCGAGCGGCCCGCCGCGTCGGGCGCGCCCAACCGCGCCCTCCCGTGGGTCATCATCGTCCTCGCGCTGCTCGTCATCAGCGGCATCGCGTATTGGTGGCTCGGCCGCACCCGCGCCATTCCTGTGCGCACCGCCGTCGCCCGCGCCGTCTCCAGTGCCGGCACCGATCGCACCGTGCTCAACGCCTCCGGCTACGTCGTCGCCCGCCGCGAGGCCACCGTGTCCTCGAAAATCATGGGCAAGGTCACCGAGATTCTCGTCGAAGAAGGCCTCAAGGTGCAGGCCAACCAAGTCCTCGCGCGCCTCGACGACACCAATGTCCAGGCCAGTCTCCGGCTCGCGCAGGCCCAGGCCAAAGCCGCCGAGGCCGCGTTGCAGGAGACGCGCGTGCGCCTGAAGGAGGCCGAGCTCGATCTCTCGCGCCAGACCGCGCTCCGCTCCAGCAACGTCGCCGCGCAGGCTGACTTCGATCGCGCCGAGGCCGCCGCCAACGCCCTGCGCGCCCGCCTCGCGCAGCAACAGATCGAGGTCACCGTCGCCGAGCGCAGCGTCGCCGTCATCCAGCAGCAGCTCGACGACGCCACCATCCGCTCGCCCTTCGCCGGCATCGTCACCTCGAAGAACGCCCAGCCCGGCGAGATGATTTCGCCCATGTCCTCCGGCGGCTTCACCCGCACCGGCATCTGCACCATCGTCGACATGGAGTCCCTCGAGATCGAAATCGACGTCAACGAAAGCTACATCAACCGCGTCGCCCCCGGCCAGGCCGTCGAAGCCACGCTCGACGCCTATCCCGAGTGGAAAATCCCCTGCAAGGTCATCGCCATCATCCCGACCGCCGATCGCGCCAAGTCCACCGTGCGCGTGCGCGTCGGCTTCGACCAGCTCGATCCGCGCATCCTGCCGCAGATGGCCGTGAAGGTCGCCTTCCGCGAATCCGCCACCGCGCCCACATCTGCCGCACCGAGCCGCAGCGTGATCGTGCCCAAGGGCGCCGTCGCCTCGCGCGACGGTCGCGATGTCGTCTTCCTCGTGCAAAACGGCCGCGTCGAACGCCGCGCCGTCACCGTCGCCGGCACCGTCGGCGCCGACACCACGCTCTCGGCCGGCCTCGGCACCGGCGACCGCGTGGTCGTCGACCCCACCGCCGAGATCGCCGACGGCGTCCGCGTGGAGGAAAAGAAACTATGAGTCAGCCCCAACCCATCGGCAGCCCCCTCGTTCACATCGCCGGCGTGGAAAAATATTTCCAGCGCGGCGCGGAGAAAATCCACGTGCTCGCCGAGCTCAACCTCGCCGTCGCCCCCGGCGAATTCCTCGCGCTCATGGGCCCGTCCGGGTCCGGCAAGAGCACGCTCCTCAATCTCATCGGCGGACTCGACCGTCCCACCAAGGGCACCGTCACCGTCGCCGGCGAGCGCATCGACCAGCTCTCCGACCGCCAGCTCGCCGACTGGCGCGCGCGGCACATCGGCTTCGTCTTCCAGCTCTACAACCTGATGCCCGTGCTCAACGCCGAGCGCAACGTCGAGCTCCCGCTCCTCCTCACCCACCTGAACGCCGCGCAGCGTGCCCAGCACGTCGCCGCTGCGCTCGCCCTCGTCGGCCTCTCGCATCGCGCGAAACATTTCCCGCGCACCCTCTCCGGCGGCGAACAGCAGCGCGTCGGCATCGCCCGCGGCATCGTCACCGATCCCACGCTGCTGCTCTGCGACGAACCCACCGGCGATCTCGACCGCAAGGCCGGCGACGAAATCCTCGACCTCCTCTGCGCGCTCAACCGCGAGCACGGCAAAACCATCGTGATGGTCACGCACGACCCGCACGCCTCCGCCCGCGCGTCGCGCACTGTCCACCTCTTCAAGGGCCAGATCACGAACGAAGCGGTGAAATGAGCGTCTCCGCCGCACAACTCGTGCTCAGATCTCCCTGCATCTCGATCTGCGGGAAGGTAGGAGCCTGCTTGCAGGCGATTCATCGCACACGCCGACTGCCCGGGTCAAATCGCCTGCAAGCAGGCTCCTACCCCAAGCCTCGCAAATGAAATTCGCCCACCTCATCTGGGGAAACCTCACGCGGAAAAAACTCCGCACCACGCTCACGTTGCTCTCGATCCTCGTGGCGTTCGTGCTCTACGGCATCCTTTGCGCGGTCAAGCAGGCCCTCATCGGCGGGGTCGAACTCGCCGGCGCCGACCGCCTCGTCGTCCGCCACAAGGTCTCCATCATCCAGCTCCTGCCCGAGAGCTACCAGGCCCGCATGGAAAAAATCCCCGGTGTGGCCGCCGTCGCCCATCAAACCTGGTTCGGCGGCGTTTACCAGGATCCGAAGAATTTCTTCATGCAGAGCCCGGTCGTGCCGGAGGATTTCATGCCGATGTTTCCCGAATTTCTGCTCCCGCCCGACCAGCTGAAGGCGTGGCAACAGACCCGCACGGGCGCCATCGTCGGCCGCAACACCGCCGATCGGTTCAAATGGAAGCTCGGCGACAAAATCCCGATCATGTCGCCCATCTGGGGCCAGCGAAACTGGGAGTTCGACCTCGTCGGCATCTACGACGGCGCGAAGAAGGGCACCGACACGACTCCGATGTTTTTCCGCTTCGATTTTTTCAACGAGAGCCGCTCCGAACGCGCGCGGGGCTACGTCGGCTGGTATGCGATCCGCGTGAAAGATCCCGCCGCGGCCGCCGAGGTCGCCAAGCGCGTCGACGCCGAGTTCGAAAATTCGCCCGCCGAGACGCGCACCGAGCCCGAGGGCGCCTTCGTGCAGGGCTTCGCCAACCAGATGGGCAACATCGCGCTCATCGTCGCCTCCATTCTCGCCGCCGTGTTCTTCACCATTTTGCTCGTGACCGGCAGCACCATGTCGCAGGCCGTGCGCGAACGCATCGGCGAACTCGGCGTGCTCAAGGCCATCGGCTTCACCAACGGCCAGCTGCTCGGCTTCGTGCTCGCCGAGTCCTGCCTGCTCGCGCTGCTCGGCGGCGGCCTGGGCCTCGGCCTCGCGTGGCTCTTCGCCGCCCGCGGCGATCCGACCGGCGGCATGCTGCCGCTCTTTCACCTCTCAACCGGCGATCTTGTCACCGGCGTGGCCATCGCGCTCGCGCTCGGCTTGCTCACCGGAATTTTCCCGGCGCTCACCGCCATGCGCCTGCGCGTGGCCGATGCGTTGCGGAGGATGTAAAATGTCATCCACTGCGCCCCATCGCCGCTCCGTAGGTCGGGCTTTACGCCCGACGCTCTGCGCCTTCCCAACTCTCTGTCGGGCGTAAAGCCCGACCTACCTTATCATGTCCGGTCTCCTCAACTGGCTCTCCCAGGTCGCCGCGATCACCAAGTTCGGGCTGCTCAGCATCCCGCAACGCCGCGGCTCCGTCGCCGCCACCATCTGCGGCACCGCCGGCGTCGTCGCCGTGTTCATCGGCGTGCTCTCGATCGCGACCGGCTTCCGTCGCGTCATGGCCTCCTCCGGCGCGCCCGACGCCGCCATCGTGCTCCGCAGCGGCGCCGACAGCGAAATGGTCAGCGGTTTCGGCCGCGACGAAACACGCCTCATCGCCGACGCGCCTGGCCTCGCCCGCAACGCCCGCGGCCCGCTCGTTTCCGCCGAACTCTTCGTCATCATCAATCTCCCCAAGCGCTCCACCGGCACCGACGCCAACGTTCCGCTGCGCGGTGTCGAAGGCGCCGCCGCCGAGGTGCGCGAGCAATTGAAAATCGTCAGCGGCCGGATGTTCGAACCCGGCAAGAACGAGGTCATCGTCGGCGTCGGCGCAGCGCGCGAATTCGCCGGCCTCGACGCGGGCGCCGTCGTCAAAGTGGGCCGGGAATCGTGGCCCGTCGTCGGCATCTTCACCGCCAGCGGCGGACTGGCGGAGTCGGAAATGTGGACCGACGCGAAAGTCCTCCAGGCGGCCTACCAGCGCGGCGATTCGTTCCAGTCGGTCTACGCGCGCCTCGCCTCGCCGGGCGCGTTCCAGCAGTTCAAGGACGCGCTCACCAGCAACCCCCGCCTCAGCGTCAAGGTGGAGCGTGTGTCGGACTATTACGCGGGGCAGTCGACGATGCTGGCCTCGCTCATCACCGGCCTCGGCGTGCTCATCGCCGCGCTCATGGCCGTCGGTGCCGTGTTCGGCGCGCTCAACACCATGTATAGCGCCGTCGCCGCCCGCACCCGCGAGATCGCGACCCTGCGCGCGCTCGGCTTCGGCAGCGGTGCCGTCGTGCTCGCGCTCATGCTGGAGTCCCTCGCGCTCGCCCTCGGCGGCGGCGCGATCGGCGCCGGCGCGGCCTACGCCGTCTTCAACAACTTCACCGCCGCCACGATGAACTGGCAGAGCTTCAGCCAGGTGACGTTCGCCTTCGCCGTCACGCCCACGCTGCTCGTGCAAGGCGTGATCTGGGCGACGCTCATCGGCCTCATTGGCGGCCTGCTCCCCGCGATCCGCGCCGCCCGCCTCCCGATCGCCTCGGCGCTGCGGGAGCTCTGACGCCCCACCTCTTTCTCTTTCCTCTTTCTCGTAATCTTTCTCCCTGCGGCCGACCCTGACGAAAGAGAACGATAACGAGGAAAGATAAAGATCGTCGATCGCAGGCTGGGCCAACGTGCGCCATTACTCCAGCCGCCACCTCGTCCGTTCTGACCGCCCCCCCCGCCACCGATTGCCGCGTCGGCACCCGCACGCCGATCGTGCGAGCCTCATGCCCCGCCCCGGATCGCTTCCGACTGCGTGACTCGCCGCGGGACCACGGAGGGTAAACATGCGACGCTTCCCGACATCTCACTTGCGGCCTCCGGGGCGGGCACTAGCTTTCCATCCATGGGAACCTTTCATGTCGGTGCTCGGATTGAAAATATCGTGGATCGCACGAAGGGAGTTCCGTTGCCCAAACTGCTCGTCGACACCGGCAGTGAATATACTTGGGCCCCGTCCACTACGTTGGAAAAGCTCGGCGTGGCCCGGGAAAAGAAGGACCTCGAGTTCATCATGGCCAACGGCCAGCGTGTCACGCGCAGCGTCGGTTTCGCCGTCATCCGCGTGGACAAGAATTTTACGGTCGACGAAGTAGTCTTCGCCGAGAAAGGCGATCTGCTGCTGCTCGGCGCGCGCACGCTGGAAGGCCTGAGCCTCACTGTCGATTCGCGCCGCAAGAAACTTGTCGCCGCCGGTCCGCTTCCGGCCGCGTAGTTCGCACTTTCTGACGGTCCAGCAACGCCCTTCGTTGTCGCGTGGCTTCGAGCATCGCGATACTTGGCGCCTCATGCCCCGCCCCGGCTTGTGCCAATTTCCCCGTTTCGCCGCTCTCGTCCTCAACGTCGTCACGCTTTCCGCCCGCGATTTCAACGTGCGCGATTTCGGCGCCACCGGCGCGGGCCAGACCCACGACACCGCCGCCATCAACCAAGCCATCGAGGCCGCCGCCGCCGCGGGCGGTGGCACCGTGCGGTTTCCGGCGGGCAGCTACCTGAGTTTTTCCATCCGCCTGAAAAGCCACATCACGCTCCAACTCGACGCCGGTGCCACCCTCGTCGCCGCTTCGCCCGCCACCGACGGCGGCACCTACGATCCGCCGGAGCCCAACGAATGGGGCGACAAACAATACCAGGACTTCGGCCACAGCCACTGGCACGACAGCCTCATCTGGGGCGAAAACCTCGAGGACATCGCCATCGTCGGCCACGGCCGCATCTTCGGCAAAGGCCTCGCGCGCGGCGGCGGTGGTGGTGGCGGCGGCGGTGGCCGACGCGGCGCAGCAGCCAGTGGCACGGGTCTCCCGACCCGTGATGCTTCAGTCCCCGCCGCGGGTCAGGAGACGCGCGCCACGCCTCCGCCCGCACCCCGCGCCGGCGGCGGCGGTTTCGGCGGCGGCCCCGGCTCGGGCAACAAATCCATCGCGCTGAAAAACTGCCGCAACGTCACCCTCCGCGACATCTCGATTCTCCAAGGCGGCTGGTTCGCGTTGCTCGCCACCGGCGTCGACAACCTCACGATCGACGGCCTGCGCATCGACACCAACCGGGACGGCCTCGACATCGACTCCTGCCGCAACGTCCGCATCGCCCACTGCACCGTCAACGCACCCAACTACGACGCCATCGTGCTCAAAAGCAGCTACGCCCTCGGCACGCCGCGCGCCTGCGAAAACATCACCATCACCAACTGCCTCGTGAGCGGTTTCGACGTCGGCAGCGTGCTCGACGGCACGTTCCAGCGCACGACGGAGCGCGCCCCCGATCGCGACGGCCCGACCGGCCGCATCAAGCTCGGCACCGAGTCGAACGGCGGCTTCAAGAACATCACGATTGCCAACTGCGTCTTCGATCGCAGCCGCGGCCTCGCGCTCGAGACCGTCGACGGCGGCGTGATCGAGGACGTCGCGATCACCAACCTCACGATGCGCGACGTCTCGAACTCCCCCATCTTCCTCCGGCTCGGCCATCGCGCGCGCGGCCCCGAGGGCACGCCCGTCGGCGCCCTCCGCCGCGTGACCATCAGCCACGTCGTCGCGTCGAACGTCGACGCCCGCTACCCGATCCTCCTCGCCGGCCTCCCCGGCCATCCGATCGAAGACGTGGCGCTCAGCGACATCCGCGTCGAGTTCCGCGGCGGCCTCTCGCTCGACGACGCCGCGAAGCAACCCGCCGATCTCGTAAACACGTTCTTCCTGCGCGGCCCCGGCCTCACCGGCCCCCGCGATCCGTTCAATCCGCCCGAGCAGGAAAAGGGCTACCCCGAGCCGTCGATGTTCGGGTTGCTTCCAGCCTATGGGATGTTCGTGCGCCACGCGCGCGGCCTCACGGTCGATCGCCTCGACCTGCGTTTCACGAAGGAAGACACCCGCCCCGCGATCGTGCTGCTCGACGTGGCCGGCGCCGATTTCACCCGCGTCCGCGCGCAACGCAGCACCGGCGTGCCGTTCTTCGTGTTGCGCGACGCAAAGGATTTTTCCGCGTCAAGCTGCCCCGGCCTCCCCGACACCACACTCGCCACGGCTGATCACCGATCGCTCTGAGCAGCGAGATGGCTTCGCCCGGCCGGCCTGCTCCGCGCGCCGCCGGCACGGCGAGGCCGCGTTGTTCGACCGCGGCGTCTCCTGCACCGCGCTTGGAGACACCGGTCGCGCGCCGCGCCCGCCGCGCCCTTTTGCCACGCCCCGGCGCCACCGCCTCCCGTCACCGGCCGGGCCCGTCTGCATTGTCCGGATGGGGCGTGTGACTCAAACCGATGTCAGGAAACGGCGAAAAGCCTGACCAAGGCACGCGCTCACCCGTGCCGGCTCGGCGTAGCGGTGGGCGTCCCTGCCCGCCGGTTCAGGACTTTCGCCCGATCCGTCGGCGGGCAGGGGGGCCCGCCGCCACAGCCGAGGCATTCGAGCACTGACCTCAGTTTGAGTTGCACCCGGATGGGGGCACCCGCCAATTCCGGGCTTCCCCACCCGGGGCCGGTTCAGCATTCTGGCGCTGTCACCTGCACGTCCCCGTCGCGTCTTCTCCGCGCCATGCATCACGTCCCACGAGCCGAGGATTTTTTCCTCACCCGCCGCGATTTTCTCCACCGGTGCGGGGTCGGCTTCGGCGCGCTCGGGTTTGCGGCGCTGGCCGGGCCTCGCGCCTTCGCCGGCGGCGTCGACATGAACCAGCCGCTCGCGCCGCGCGCTCCGCATTTTCCCGGCAAGGCGAAACGCGTCATCCACATTTTCGCCAACGGCGGTCCCTCGCAGGTCGACACCTTCGACCCCAAGCCCGCACTCGACCAGTGGCACGGCAAACCCATCCCGCTCGATTTGAAAACCGAGCGCAAGACGGGCGCCGCGTTTCGCTCGCCCTTCGCGTTCCAGAAATACGGCCGCAGCGGCATCGAGGTCAGCGAACTCTTCCCGCACGTCGCCGCCCACGTCGACGAGATGGCCATCATCCGCTCGATGCACGCCGACGTGCCCAATCACGAGCCGTCGCTCATGCTCATGAACTGCGGCGACGCCCGCCTGCCACGACCGAGCATGGGCTCGTGGATCACCTACGGCCTCGGTTCGGAAAACCAGAATCTCCCCGGCTTCATCGCGATGTGTCCCGGCGGCTATCCGATTCAGGAATCGCAGAACTGGCAGAGCGCCTTTCTCCCCGGCATCTACCAAGGCAACTACCTCAACACCGCTAACACCGAGGTCGATCGTCTCATCGAGCACATCCGCAACCACGCCACGTCGCAGGCCGACCAGCGCGCCCAGCTCGATCTGTTGAAAAAACTCAACGCCGCCCACGCCGCCCGCCGGCAGCACGACGCGCAGCTGGAAGCCCGCATCCAGTCCTACGAACTCGCCTACCGCATGCAGCTCGAAGCGACCGATGCGTTCGACCTCGCCAAGGAGTCCGCCGCTACGCGCGCACGCTACGGCGACACGCGCCAGGGCCGCCAGATTCTCATCGCCCGCCGCCTGCTGGAGCGCGGCGTGCGCGTCGTCCAGGTCTGGCACGGCGAAGGCCAGCCCTGGGACAACCACGACGACCTCGAAATCAACCACCGCCGGCTCGCGAAGGAAAGCGACCAGGCCATCGGCGCGCTGCTCACCGATCTCAAACAGAGCGGCCTGTTGGAGGAGACGCTCGTGATCTGGGGCGGCGAGTTCGGCCGCACGCCCGTCGTCGAGTTGCCCACGGCCGGCGCCAACGCGGGCAAGGTGAACGGCCGCGATCACAACCATCACGGCTTCACGATGTGGATGGCCGGCGGCGGCGTGCGCGGCGGCTACGTCCACGGTGCCACGGACGAGTTCGGCTTCAAAGCCGTCGACAAACGCGTCCACGTGCACGACCTGCACGCGACCATCCTCGCGCTGCTCGGCTTCGATCACGAGAAACTCACCTACCGTTACGCCGGCCGCGATTACCGTCTGACCGATGTGCACGGCAAGGTCGTCAAGGAGCTGATCGCGTGAGCCCGTCCGGTTCGAGGTGGAGCGCGTTGCCCTCAACGCGCTCTCGGGACTTCCGCCCGCGTCCAGACCAGCGCGTTG
>JACRKC010000052.1 GCA_016235555.1 Verrucomicrobiota bacterium | reverse complement strand
GCGCGCGCTCACCCGCGCCGACCCGGCGTCGCGGCGGGCGTCCTGGCCCGCCGGTACAGGACTTTCGCCCGATCCGTCGGCGGGCCGAGACGCCCGCCGCTTCAGCCAAGGCATTCGAGAACTGACATCCGTTTGAGGCGCAGCCGTTCAGGCGTGAGAGTTCACGCTTTCGCACCGACCTCGCGCTGGATGAGCGCCTGGAGCAGGAAACGGTGGCACTCCTTCGCATCCTCGGCGCAGTGGCAGAGGAGGGTGACGTTCTGTTTTTCGGCGAGCTTGGCGACGAGGCGGAGCGTGAATTTCTGACCGTGATTCTTGATCGTCACGTTGTCGGCGTCGGTGGCGGCGGGGGCGAACATCTCCTCCCGGTAGCGCTGGGAAAATTCCTTCCAGGTGATTTTGTCCGCGAGCACGGATTTGAGGAGTGACTCGCTCGGACCCAGGTTGGCCATCCACACGTCGTAGCGGGCGGTCGGCAGACCGCGGCCCCGGTAGCGTGTCGCTAGGATGCGCAGGCCATCGCCGGGCTCGATCGGCGAGTGCACGGACTTCGTCTGGAGCATGGCGGCATCTTGTTCCCCGGGCGCCGGCACGCGACGGGAAGCTGCCGTTTTTTTCGAGAATAATCCGCCGTGCGGTCGCTCTCACGGATTACCATGCGTTATTCATCGTTGGCCGGCTTGTTGTTCAATCTCCTGCTGCTCGGCGGCGTGCTCCGGGCCGCCGAGGTGCCGAAAGTCGGCGACCCCGCGCCGGCCTTCACGTTGAACGGCCTCGATGACTCCACGGTTCGACTGGCTGATTTTACGACCCGGGGGTCCGTTGTGCTCGTCGTCCTGCGCGGCTGGCCGGGTTACCAGTGCCCGCTCTGCGACCGGCAGGTGAACGAGTTTATCGCCGCGCGGGGAGCATTCGCCGAGGCGAAGACGCAGGTCATCTTCGTGTATCCCGGCCCGGCGGCGGATTTGCAGAGTCGCGCGGCGGAATTTCGCACGATGAAGGGCCGGGAGTGGCCCGCCGAGTATCGCTACGCACTCGACCCCGACTACGCGATGGTCCGCGCCTACGGTCTGCGGTGGGACGCGCCGCGGGAGACGGCGTATCCGTCGACTTTTGTCATCGATGCCAGCGGCATGGTGCGGTGGGCGAAGGTCAGTCATGGGCATGGTGACCGCGCCAAAGCGGCGGACGTTGTCGGGGCATTGAAGATCAGCGCGGGGCGGTAAACCCGCTGAAAGCGCGGCCTCGCGTCCGGGCAGACCACCTCCGAAACGGAGGCGGAAAGAGGCGCGGCCTCGGACGAGCGTCCTCTTTGGCGGAGGGCGTTCGTTCATGCGTGGGGTGTAACAGGAAGTGAGGTCAGTAAACCGAGGCCTTGGTTGTAGCGGCGGTCCGCGACCGCCGAACGAGCACCCTTGGCGCATCGCCGGCGGTCGCAGACCGCCGCTACAGCTGGCTGACCTCACTTCCGGTTGCACCTTCGTGCGTGAGCCGAATCTCTGGAACGTTGAATTCCTCCGGTGGTTCCTAGAGCATTCTTCGCGCATGATGTTGTCGGGCTTCCTAACTGTAGAAAAACTTGCTCATCGAGCCCTTGCGTTGGCGCTTTTGGTCGCAGCGAACACGGTCAGCTCGAGCGCGCAGGTTGATGGCAGCCCCAAGTGGCCGTCGGCCTTCAGGGCACAGGGATATTTCGCCTCATCTCCAGCGATCAGCAATGATGGCCAGACCATCTACATCGGCGTCAGTGTTCGGACCACGCCGGCGCTGGGCCGGCTCTATGCGATCGACGCCAGCGGCGCGCTCAAATGGCAGTCCGTCCAGCTCAACGACTGGGTGGATTCCTCCCCGGCGATCGGTCCTGACGGAACGATCTATGTGGGTTGTTGGGATGGAAAGCTCTACGCGTTCGAGGACAAAGGCCGCACGAGCGAGCAGGTGCGGGCCCGCTGGCAGTATGATACCGGTGTCGCGATCGGCATGGCGTCCCCGGCGGTCGCGCGCGACGGGACGATTTATGTCGGCGCGTGGGACTCTGCGTTGCATGCGATCACACCCGCCGGGGCGAGGCTCTGGCGTCACGCCGTCGGCGGATTCGTCGATACCTCTCCGGCGATCGGGCGCGACGGCACGGTCTATTTTGGTTCGTGGGACAAAAACATCTACGCCGTGAATCCCGACGGCAGTGAAAAGTGGCATGTGACGACTGGCGCGGAAGTGCTTTCGTCGGCGGCCATCGGCACGGACGGAACGATCTACGTCGGCTCATCGGATCGTCGGCTCTATGCGATTTCCCCGGAGGGCGCGACGCGTTGGACCTATTTGACCGAAGGCGAAATCCAGGCATCGCCCGTGATCGGCCCGGACGAGACGATCTACTTCGGGTCGCTTGATAAACGCTTTTACGCGATCAAGGCGGACGGCACGCTGCGGTGGACCGGCCCGTCGGGAAAGGCGATCATCTCGACCGCCGTCGTGCGGGGTGACGGGGCGATCATCTATGGTTCGGACGACGGCAAGGTTCGCGCCGTCAACCCGGCCGATGCGACCGTGAAGTGGGCGTTCCAAGCGCAGGACATCGTCGAATCCTCGCCGGTGATCGCACCCGATGGCACCCTTTACGTCGCGCAACTGGATGGCGCGTTGTATGCGTTGAACGGCAATGGCTCGCCACTGTCCCGCTACTCGAGCTGGCCGATGCGCGGACGCGATCCGGGCCACACCGGAGCGAAACCGTTGCCGGCGTCGGGCGGACAGCTGCTCAATCTGGCCACCCGGGCGCCGGTTGGAGTCGGCTCCAGTCTGATCGCGGGTGTGGTGATCGCCGGATCGGCGCCAAAGAACTACCTCTTCCGCGGGATCGGTCCCACGCTCGCGCAGTTTTTTGTGCCGAATCCGCTGCCGGATCCGGTGATGCAGATTTACTCCGGCCGCGCGGTGATCGCCGAGCGAGACGATTGGGGGAGCGCCGGGGATGAAGTGGAAGTCCGTCAGACTGCTGCCGCCGTGGGGGCATTTGCCCTGCCGGATGGAAGCAAGGACGCCGCGATGGTCACCACGCTGGCGCCCGGCCTCTACACGGCGGTGATAAGCAGCGCCGACGCCGGTTCGGGGATCGCGCTGGTCGAAGCTTACGATGCGGTCGCCAGTTCGGGCGCGGCGCGCCTCGTCAACCTCTCGACTCGCGGGCGCGTCACCAGCGGAGGAGGCGTGATTCCCGGTTTGTTTATCGGGGGGACGGGGCCGCTGCGCGTGCTGGTGCGGGCGGTCGGACCGACGCTGGCGGCGTTTGGCGTCGAGGGTGTCCTAGCCCGGCCGACGATGAGCTTGTTTTCCGACCAGACGTTGTTGCAGAGCAACACCGGCTGGGTGAGTGGCGGGCTAAAAGCCGATCTCGCCGCGGCCATGGCGGCCGTCGGTGCGTTTCCACTCCCGGACAGCAGTGCCGACTGTGCGATGCTGGTCACCCTCAATCCCGGTGCCTACACCATCCCGGTGGCCGGCGTGAACAACACGGCGGGCGAGGTCCTGATTGAGGTCTACGTGGTGCCTTGACCGGCGGCCGGCGTTTTATACCAAGGCGGGCGGCCCGGCCACCGGCCGGGCCTACGGTCCAGAAGCAAGGTGACGTTGGTATTAGTTGCCGCCCATTTTGGTGGGCTTGCGCACCTTGCTTTCGACGAACTCGCGGATGACCGCATGCCGTTGCCGGAGCCGTTCCTCCTGGTCGATTTCCTCCGCCGTGCGGATGGATTCATGCTTGGCCATCGCGCGACGCATCTTGGACAAGGCGAGGTATTCGAGCTGGCGAATGCGCTCGCGGGTGACGTGGAATTTCTTGCCGACCTCCTCGAGGGTGAGTTCATCGCGCCCGCCCAAGCCGAAGCGAAGCTTGATGATTTCGGCCTCCCGGCGGTCGAGCGAGTCGACCAGTTCGTGGAGGTCCATGGTCTGGTTCTTGTCGCGCAGGCCCTCGTAGGGGCTCACGGCGTTTTCGTCGCCGACGATCTCGCCAAAGGTCGATGAATCGCCGTCCTCGCCGATCGGCGCGTCGAGCGACGCCGGTCGGACGCTGACCGACTTCAAGTGGGCCACCTTGGAGGTGGGGATTTGCAGTTCCACCGCCAATTCTTCGTCCGTGGGTTCGCGGCCGAGCTGTTCGGTGAGCGCCATCGCGGTGCGGCGCATCTTGGCGATCTTGTCGACGAGGTGCACGGGCAGGCGGATCGTCTTGCTCTGATTCGCGAGGGCGCGCTTGATCGATTGCTTGATCCACCAAGCGGCATAGGTGGAGAGCTTGCCGCCCTTCCGGGGATCGAATCGCTCCACGGCCTTGATGAGGCCGATGTTGCCTTCGCTGATCAGATCGAGGAGCGGCAGGCCGAAGTCCTTGTAGTCCATCGCGATCTTCACGACCAATCGCAGATTGGCCGAGATCATGTGGTCGCGTGCGGCCTTGTCACCACGGCGGATGCGTCTGGCGAGTTGCACCTCTTCCTCGATGGTCAGGAGGGGCGTCTTGCCGATCTCCTGGAGATAGAGCTGAAGGTTGCTGCGTTCCCCGTGGGCGATCGGCTCGGCCGGAACAGGATCAGGTTTTTCGAGAAACGAAGGCGGGGCGTCGAGCAGGACGGCGGGGTGATCGACTCGGATGGCCGCCGGAGCGGTCTCATCGGCCGAGTCTCGGGCTGGGAGGGACTTGGCTTTGGAGGGCATGATGGGAAGTTCGAGATGGTTAGAGGAACCGGGCGTCGGTTTGTTCCTGAAACTGTAGCTAGCGCTGTTCCAATTCATATACGGGCGACGACCGGGGAAAGTTGAGGTTTTTTCGTCGGACCGGGTGTTAAATTGACACACCGGTGTGTCGCGAACCACGCCAGAATGGTAACAAGAGAGTAAGGAAACGCCGGGAGACCGGACCCCGGCGCCCGTCAAAATTCCTCGGCCATCGCCACCGCCTTGAACAGCGCGGACGCTTTGCTGACCGTCTCCTGATATTCGGCGGCGGGAACCGAGTCGGCCACCACGCCCGCGCCCGCCTGGATGTGAATCAGGCCGTTTTTCAACAGGGCCGTCCGCAACATGATGCAGGTGTCCATGTTGCCATCGTAGCCAAAATAGCCCAGCGCTCCGGCATAAAACCCGCGTTGGGTGGGTTCGTATTGGGCGATGATCTGCATGGCGCGGATTTTTGGCGCGCCGCTCACCGTGCCAGCGGGAAAGGTGGCCCGCATGAGATCGTAGGCGTCTTTGTCGGGCGCGATCCGTCCCTCGACCTGCGACACGATGTGCATCACGTGGGAGTAGCGCTCGATCACCATCATTTCCGGGACCTTCACGCTGCCGTAGCGGCACACGCGACCGATGTCGTTGCGTGCCAGGTCGACCAGCATCAGATGCTCGGCGCGTTCCTTCTCGTCGGCCAGCAACTCCTTTTCGAGGGCCAGATCTTCCGCGTGGGTGGCCCCGCGGCGCCGCGTGCCGGCGATCGGCCGGATTTCCACCAATCCGTCGGTCAGCCGCACATGCACCTCGGGCGACGCTCCGACGATGGAGAAATCGCCCGCCTCCAGAATGAACATGTAGGGCGACGGGTTGACCGTGCGCAGCGCCCGGTAGAGATCGAGCGGCGCCTTGGTGAAGGGGCGCGTGAAACGCTGCGACGGCACAAATTGGATGATGTCGCCGGCGCGGATATACTCTTTGCCATCGTCGACGACTTTCTCGAAGCGCGGCGCCGTGAAATTGCCGGGCGGCACCGTGATCTTGCCGAGATCGGCGAGCGGTGCGGGTTTGAGCTCGCGCGGGTGGTTCAGGAGTCCGAACAACGCCTTCAGCTCCGTCACCGCCGCGTCGTAAGCCCCGCCCGCATCACCTCGCACGTGGGCGTTCACGCACAGGCGGAGGGTCTGCTTGGCGCGGTCGAAGATCAGCAACGAATCCGACAGCATGAAGTAGAGCAGGGGCGTGCCCAAGTCGTCCTTGGGCGGAGCGGGCACGCTCGGTTCGATGCGCGTGACGTATTCGTAGGCGACGAATCCGACCGCGCCACCGGTGAATCGCGGGAGCCCGGGCAGGACCACCGGTTTGTAGCCGTGCATCTCGGCGGCGATCAGTGTCAACGGGTCCGGCGGCGTGGCGATCTTCTGGGTGGGCCGGCCCGGTTGACGGATTTCGGTCACCTCCGGGCCGCACACGAAGACTTTGCGGGGCCGGCAGCCGATAAAACTGTAGCGGGAGAGATTCTCGCCGCCCTCGACCGACTCCAGGAGGTAGGACGGACCCGCTTCCTTGAGTTTGGCGTAGGCCGAGACGGGCGTCTCGAAATCAGCCATCAAGTCCGCGTAAACCGGGATCACGTTTCCCTGCGCCGCCAGCACGGCGAATTCGTCGCGGCTTGGATGGATGTTCATGGGCAAAGGCAGCGCTTATGCGTGGCGGTCCGCGACGCCGCAAGGCGAATGACGGAGCGGTGCGACCAGTGGGTGTGACACAAATCGAGGCTCTGTTTGTGTCACACCGATTTTGCCGGGATGGGCCGTGGCGGGAGTTTTTCTCCACGTCGCTTGCGAGTGGGCAGACCGGCCCTGATCACGACGGGCTCCGGGTCTGGGGCAGCGACACAACGGGAAACGCAACGTGGCGCAGCCTGGTAGCGGCGAGCGACAGCGAGTGGCTGGCGCCGGGCACAATGGGGCCTGCGGGCGGGGGCGCGACGAACCGGGCGGGTCTGATCCAGTGGTTGACGAGGCCGGCCGGTTATTTTCGGGAGACGAGGAAGGCGAGAAGGTCGGCGAGTTCCTGCCGGGAGAGCGCGGTGTCGAGTCCGGGCGGCATCGGCGAGAGATTGGAGGGTTGGAGATCGGTGAGGTCGGCCCGGGCGAGGCGGCGTTCGGTGTCGGGGCCGGTGGCGAGCAGAATGTCGTCGGCGGATTCGGCGCGGAGCAGGCCGCCGAGTTGTTCGCCGGACTTCGTGGTGGCGAGAAACGGTTCGTAGCCGCGCACGAAGGTCGCGCTGGGAAACACCACGGCTTCGAGCAGTTCGCGCGCGGTGCGGATGCGGCCGATGTTGGTGAGGTCGGGGCCGAGCGTGCCGCCGGCGTAGCCGACTTTGTGACACGCGAGGCAGGCGGCCTTCTCGCTGGCGAACACGAGCTGGCCGCGGCGGACGTCGCCATCGGTGGCGGCCGCCAGGAGTTCGTCGACGCGGGCGTTTTGCCGGGTGGCGTCGGCGTTCAAGCGGGCGAGCAGGGGAGCGGCGGCGGCCTGAACGGCGGCGGGATATTTGGCGAAGAGGGCTTGGACGACGTTGGCGCGGAGACCGGGCAGACCGGCGGAGGACGAGAGCGAGGCCACGAGGCGTCGGCCGAGTTCCTCGGAGGGCGAGCGCTCGAAGGCCGGGAGAAGTTTGGGCAGTTCGACCGGGCCGACCGTGCGCAGGGTATCGGCGAGTTGGAGCCGTTGCGGGGGAGCGAGCGGGAGTTTGGCGAGCGCGGTGGCGGCGGCGTTGCGGATGACGGACGGGCGGTCGGCGGCGAGTTGGGCGAGGATGAAGTCGAGCAGCGCGGGCTCGACCGGCGCGAGCGAGGGAGCGGTGATCGCGGCGGCGGCGACGCGATTCTCGGCGGGGGCGGCGGGATCGCGGGCGACGCGGGCGAGGGCGGCGAGGAGGGAGTCGGCGCCCGATTTGGGCAAGGGCAGGGCGCGGGCCGTGGCGAGGGCGTCGCGGCAAAGCTCGGCGCTGCCGGTGGCGGAGGCGAGGGCGGCGAACCACGCGGCGGGCGTCTCTTTCAGGCTGGCGGCGGCCATCACTTGCAGGGCGAGGCGTCGTGCCGGGATGGAGGCGGTGGAATCGGCGGCGCGGTCGGCCAGCATGGCTTGCACGGAGGGCGACCGGGCGAGCGGGACGAGTTGCGTGCGCAGCTCGGCGGCCGTGGCGTCGGGCAGCGTCGGAGCGGCGAGGCGGCGCACGAAATAATCCGCGAGGCTCCCGCCCCATTCGGGATGCTGGGCGGCGATCCACTCGGCGGTGCGACGGAGCACGGGCAACGTGGATTCGAGCAGAGCGACGACCGGAGCGGGCGGGAGGGCGCGCGGTTCCATCTGGTCGAGGGCGACGAGGGCGGCGCGAGTGATGCGGGGCGAATCTGCTGCAGCGAGGCGCCGGAGGAGTTCCTCGGGGCGGGCAATCTCGATCAGCGCGTAGATGAGCGCGTGTTCGAGCACGCGGGCGGCAGCGGGCTCGGGCGCGCCGGTCGTGGTCACGGACGCGGCCGGCAGGCGTGCGATCGCGGCGAGCAACGGCGACACGGCGGTGGGATCGCCGATGCGGCCAAGCGCCTCGGCGGCGAGACGGACGACGGCGGGATCGGCGTGCGCGAGGAGCGGGGTGAGTTGCGGGAGAGCGGCATGGTCGCGATGCAGGCTGATGTTTTGCAGCGCGGTCTGGACAACAGACGGGTCCCGATCGTCGAGCGCGGTGCGGAGGGCGGCGCGCGCCGGCTCGCCCTCGATGCGCGCGAGCGCCCAGACGGCCTGACGGCGGGTGTCGGCGGCGGGCGCGGTGGCGAGCAGCTTGGCGAGTGGCGCGACGGCGGAGCCGCCGAGGCGGGCCAGCGTATCGAGCGCACGCTCGCGCACGGCGAGGCGCGGATCGGCGAGCAGTTGCGCAGTGGCCGCGGGAGTGAGCCGGGCCCAGGCGATCTTGAGGCCGCGCGGATCGGACGGAGCAGCGGGTGCGCCCCGTTCGGCAGGCTCAGAGCGGACGGTGCGGCGGATGCGATAGATGCCGCCGAGCACGTCGGGCTTGGTGAGCTGCGAGGTCGGGCAACAAATCTTATACCAGCCGCCGGTGTCGGCGACGAGGAGGCTGCCGTCGGCATCCTCCAGCACGTCGGTCGGATGAAAATCGAGCGAATCGGAGGTGAGGAAATCGGTGTCGCGGGTGGCGAACGTGGCGCCGTCGGGCACGAGGTCGTGGCGGACGATTTTACGCAGATTGAAATAGCAGACGAACAGCGCGCCGGCCGGGCCGCCGAGGGCGGGCGACTGCACGAAGGTGGAGCCGCACGGCGCGGCCGCGCCCATGTGCGTCATGATCGGCATGAGGTCGCCCGTGCGCGCGTGGCCGGAGGCGGCGTCGTTTTGTTTCCCGTAAACGCCGCCGTAGATGGCGTGGATGAGGCCGTCGCGTTTGCCGGCGGCGGGAATTTGGAAAAACGTGCCGCAGAGGATGCGTTCGCCGGTGGGCGAGAAGGCGACGCCGACGGGGTTGTCCATGCCGCCGGTGAGCACGGGTTCGAACCCGGAGCCGTCGGCGCGGGAACGGAAGATGTGCGCGGCGCGGGTGGTGAAGCTCCGGCCGTTGCCGAGCGTGTGGCGCTGTTCGGCAAAGGCGCCTTTCGTGAAATAGAACCAGCCGTCGGGGCCGAGGTAGGGACCGTGCAGGTCGTTGGCGCAGCCCGTGAGGGTCTTGCCGTCATACCAGACCTCGCGCTGGTCGGCCACGCCGTCGCCGTCGGTATCGGTGAGTTTCCAGAGGTGCGGCGGGGCGGCGACGTAGAGCGAGCCGCGGTGGAACAGCGCGCCCTGGGGAAACATCATGCGGTCGGCGAAGACCGTGTTTTTTTCGAAGCGGCCGTCGCCATCGGTGTCTTCGAGGCGGACGATGCGGTGCGGTTTCGCCTCGAACTGCTTGTCGGCTTTGTCGCTCAGGCCGGACGAGTCGGTGGCGTAGAGGCGGCCCAGTTCGTCGAAGGCGAGGGAGATGGGGCGGTCGACGAGCGGCGGGCCGGCGACGAGTTCGACGGTGTAGCCGGCGGGGACGGTGAGGGACTGCGTGGCGAATTTGAAGGTGGCCGTGGGGGAAGCAGGCGCAGTCGCGGGAGCAGTGACGTTTGCAGCGGACGCGACGGGTTTGGAATCGGCGGCCGGGCGCGAGCAGGCGGCGAAAAAACACACAAACACGCTTCCGAAGATCAGCCAAGCAGCGGCGTTCACGGGGCTCGAACGGTGGGGCATGGCGAAGGGAAATCCGGCCGTCGCCTGACGGCAAGCCTGTCGGGGCGCACAGCGGCGCATCTCAGTTTCCTGTCGTCCGGTGAGCGCGACGGAGCGGCGGTTTTCAACCGCCGGGCTTGGGCGCTTGGAAACGCGCGCCTCCGCAGGGCAAGAAAGTGAGATGCGCCCGGCGCAGAGTCTGCGCGGCTTTTTTCAGCGGCGTTTTCATGCTTGTTGGGTTCGATCCCGCGAAGCTTGCTTCGCCATGGTTGGTGTAGCCGCGTGAGCGAGTGGACGAGAAACCACTCGCTCACGCTCGCAGCTACCACAGCCGGAAATCGTGGGGAGGACATGATGGATGGTTTGGTCAAATGCCCCGGAGCTTGCTCCGGGGATTTTTACGCTGCCATGCCAGGGCCATCACACCGGGTGAGCGAAACTCCCGGCCATCGCCTGAACCCCGGTCGGGCCTGCTTGGAAAATCGACTCCCTGTCGTCAGCGATCGAACGGGGGCATGGCCGCTTTACCGCGACGCGGCGGTCCGCCACTCGATCGTGACGGGACCGAGCAGGCCGGCGGGAACCAGCGATGATGTTGCGTCGTAATGTTTCCACGTGGTGAAGCTGTGGCGTCGCTTGTCGCCGAGCTTGGCGCGATCGTAGAGCCACGCGGGGAGCTGGTTGAGTTTGCCGTCGGTGAACTTGTTCGTCCCGTCCGGCTGGTAGGTGAGGTCGGTGGGCAGCGACTCGTCACCGATGACGCGGTTGATCCAGCGGTTGGCGACCCGCACCTCGAGCGTGTTGTCACCGACGCGCAGGTGGGGAGTGACATCGACGCGGAACGGTGGCTGCCAGAGCGTGCGGACGAGCGCACCATTGAGGCGGACTTCGGCGAGATCGGCGACGGTGCCGAGATCGAGCGTGGCCGTGGCACGAGGCGGGACGCCTCGTCCACGACTCTCGTCGATGGTGAAGGTGGTGCGATACGTCGCGGTGCCGGAGTAGAACTTGATGCCGGGGTCGGCGTGAGTCGTCCACGAGGCGAGCGCGGCGAACGTCGCCTCGGGCGGCGCCCCGCGGCCGTCATGAAACGCCACGCGCCACGGGCCGGCGATCTGTAGCGTGGAAGCGAGGGTGGTTTTCGGCGCATCGGCATGCGGCGCGGTGGCGGTGCGGCGGAAGACGACGAAGATCGAACCGCGCGGTTCGAGTTCCAGCGGAACAGTGGTCGTCGTGGCGCTCGTGCGAAACGCGGGCGCGTCGGCGTGCGCACCGGTGATGGCGTTCCAAAGCTCGGGCTGGTGCCCCGGCACGCGGAAGGCGAAGTCACCCGTCGCGCTGCGATCCGAGTGGTTGAACACGAAATAGATTTCGGCGTCGGCGGTGCGGCGATGAATGAAACGCAGTTCGCCGCCGGTGGAGAGGGCGGGGAACCCGACGTCGGGCGTGAGCCCGGTCTCCTTCAGCGCCGCGGGGAGCGGCACCGGCCGGATCGGCGGGCGCGGGACGTTGGATTTGTCACCCCACAATTCGGAGACCAGCGCATTGAATTCGTCGCGCCCGTCGTAATCGCGCCGGCCCGCCGGTGCGAGCGGCGGAGAGCCGAAGATCGGTGCGCCGGCGCGGGCGAGTTCGCGGAGTTTGCGCAGCGTCGCCAGATCGGCGGTCCAGTTCTCCGGCAGCATCAACACCCGATACGCGGGACCAGTTGGCAAGGTGAGCGCGCCGCCCCGCCAGGTCATGGTGGCGAGATGGTGCGGGTAAACGATGTCGTAGTCGTAACCGGAGGGCGTGTGGGTCATCGCCGTGGGAAAAGCGTAGCCGTGATCCTCGTTCTGGAGGAACGCGATGTCGGCGACGGTGCGGCCTTGTTGCAGGAGAAACTGTCCGCGCGCCACGTAGTCGATCCACGCGCCGGCGAGGGGCCACCAGGTGTTGAGGCGGCCGAAGTGCGTGCCGTAGCGGCCGAGACCGAAGCCGGGGCCGTCGTCCGTGGGCTGGTGCACGTAGTGGTGGAGGATGAAGCGGTTGATGCCGGCGGTCCACGCATAGTCGCCGGGATCCTTCAGCGTGGCGGGCGTGGCGAGCCAGCGGCCGTCCTCCGGCTTGGCGGTGAACGCTTCCGCGGCGACCAGCGGGCGGCCGAGGACGTGGGCGACGGAGGCGGCCAGCTTGATGCGCGGCAGGCGCGGCGCCGTGTCGGGCAGCCAGAATTCGTTCATCGGCACATCCACATATCCGCCGCACGAAACAGGATTGAGCGGGCCGCCCTGCGCCTCCGCGTAGAGCACCATGCCATGCTCGCGAGCGCGGCGTTGCATCGTGCCAAAATAGTTTTTCGCGATCAGCGCCTCGACGGCACCGCGGAAATCGCGCAGGGCCGCCTCGGTGAATGTCGGACTCTCGATCACGCGGCCGGTGAGCACGGGGAGCAGGGGCAGGAAATCGTAGCCCTTGAGCGCGCGGAATTGGGCGGGAAACGTGTCCGTCCAGTTCTGCGGGCCGCCTTCGAAGCTGTCAAAGAGCAGACCTTGGAGCGTGCGGCCGACGCGCGGGCCGGCTTCGCGCAGGATGCGGCCGAGCGCCTGATCGAAATAAAATGAGACAGCCTCGGCGTCCATCTTGTCGATCTCCAGGCCGTGGCCTTCGGGCACGGCGGGATGGTTGGTCGAGCCGGTCGACGTGAATCCAAAGCGGAGGATCGTCCAGGCGCCGGCGGGGAGGGCGGTGCGCAGCGTGTTGGTGGCGGCATCGAAACGGGCGGTGAGATCGAGCACCTGCGGGCGGGCGATGCAGCCGTCCGCCGACAGATCCAGCGGCGGGGCGGTGAGGGACTTTTCCTCCAGCTTGGTTTTCCTTTCCCACTCGGGCGTGCGGCGCGTGGCCGTGGCTGGCACGGCCAACACGGCGACATCGCGATAAAAATTTCGTTGAGGGCCAACAGGGTGCGGCGTGCGAAACTTGAGCGACGGAATCTCGGGCGCCTTCAGCGCCAACGTGAGCGCCGGCGCGCCATCGGCGGCCGTCTCGCTCCACACGAGTTTCTTCATCGAGCGCTCGGGTGTGACCCACGGGCCGCCACTGGCGGACCAGCCCGGCGTGTTCATCAGGTGAAATTCGAGTCCGAGCCGGTCGGCGGTGGCGATCGCGTGTTGCACGTGCTCGTGCCAGGTGTCGGTGCCGTAGCGGACCGGGCCGGGCGGAAGATAGATGCTCGCGTCGAACATCTGCACGCCGGCGATGCCCACGCGCTTCATGTCGGCGAGGTCGGCTTCGATGCCGTGCTTGGTGACATTGCCATTGATCCAGTGCCACCACACGAGCGGACGCGCGGCCGGTGGCGGGGCGGCGAAGCCCGCTTCGAGGGTATCGGCCGCGGTGGCCGGGGTGACGGCAGCGAGAACCAACAAGGCCGGGGCAAGGCGCGGAGGAAAACGCATGGGGCGATTCCACGCTTCCGACGCGCGCGAGCCAACCCGATCTTTCGTCGACCGTTAAGCAACGCGTGGCGGAACCGGCCTCGTCAGCCGGTGCTGCGGGAGTCCGCCGGCGGTAGCAGCCGCGCGATCACCAGGAGGGGCCGGCGTGCGCCTCAGCCGGAAGTGTGCAGTCGACCGTGGCAGCCGACCCTTCGGCCAGCTCAGGGCAGGCAGTGAGGAGGCTGGAGCAAGGTGAGTCGCGTCAACCCGCCTCGTTGCTCGGCTGCTACCACGTTTCGCGAACTTGAACTGCAACGTTCCGCCTCAGTGGCCCTCGGCGCGAACGAATCGCTTCGAACGCGCCGGGACGGCGGGGGAATCTGCGCGGCGGACCGGTTCGGTCGGCAACGTGAAGCCATCGCGGCGGTGGCTGTCGACGAGCACCACCTTCGGTGTCGCCGGAACGCCCGTCAGATTGAGGGTGAACTGGGTGAGGACGAGATTCACCGCCTCACGGCCGACAAGCTGATACCGGTGATCCATCCCGGCGGCCTGGCGCGGGGGTTCGGACAAATCGAGGTTGGCGAAATAGAGGTCACCGGGGATCGCGAGTCCCATGCCTTGCAGCAGATTGAAGACGCGTCCCGAGCTGATCACGGCCTCCGGCCGGTAACGGTGGAGCCAGGCGGCGAGGTCGCGTTCGTTCACATTTTCCAGGGCGAGGATCGGGATGCGTTCGCGGGCGCGCAGCAGACTTTGGTAATAAAGATAGGAGGACGTGAGCAGTTTGTGCCCGATCCCGCCTCGGTGGTAGGTCATCACAAACCCGATGCGATGCAGGTGCAGCCGCTGCATGTGATCGATCAGCTCGTCCATCATCTGCAGGTAGTTGGGGCAGGCGCGGTGCAGTCCCGGGCGGATGATGCTGTAGCCGCAGGTCGCGCCGCAAAAACCCGTCATGTCCATGTCGAGCGTGCCCACCCCGCTCGCGTAAGGTGCGACGATGATCCCTTTCACCCCGCGGGCGACGAGGATGCCGCGCAGGCGGGCGGGCGTCATGCCCTGATCCGTGAGAAAGAACATCTCGGGCTCGAAGCCGGCCTCATCCGCCTGCGCCGCGATGCCCTTCACCATCTCGGTGATGGGAAAATAGCTCGCGAGGGCCGGTCGGTCGAGTTCGGGCACAATGATGGCGATGCGGCTTTCCGGCCGTCTGGTCCGGTTCGTGCGCAGGTGCTCCATCAGGCGGGCGATTTCCGGATCGCGGCGGTAACCGAGCCGCTCAGCGATGGTCTGGATGCGCAGGCGTTCCGCGGGCGACACGCGTGGCTGGTTGCGCAAAGCGAGCGAAACGGCGGAAACAGAGACACCCGCCTTGAGGGCGATGTCCCGCATGGTGACGGCAGGGTTGCGAGGCACGTGCCGACGTTGGGTCGATCACCACGCGCGGTCAACACAGGCAGGCCGATGCGACGCAGCCGCGCCTGTTGCGAATCGCCGCTGCCGGGCGGCGGGGATCATCCGACCTCTGTCATTGTCAGCGGCGCGCGCGGATTTCTCCTCAGACCCAACCCGGCGCGCGTTCCTGCGTTGAATCCGATCAAATCCAACGACAGCCAGCCGGCATAAAGCGCGGTAAACACCTGCACGACCACCCCGTCCGCTACAGCAACGTGAGCAGCTTTGTCTTCATCGCGGAACGCGGTAAACCTCCAGCAGGATTTCGCCGCTGGTGCCGGCGTCTCCACTAATCAAGCATGTGTAGTTGCCAGCCGGGAGGTCGACCACGGCCGCGGCGTCCTTGCTGCCCGCGGCAAACGGAAACGCGCCCACCGCCGCACCGGCGGCCTGCACACTCGTCTGATTGGCGGCGGTGTCGCTCCAGTCGTCGCTCTGCGCATAGTTCAGCGCTCCGCCTTGCAGGAGGAATTTCGGGTTCGCCAGCGTGCCTGTCACGCCAAACGTAGTCAGCGCCGGTCCGGCCACGCGCACCAACACTCGCGTCGGCGCATCGAGCACGAGGCCTGGAATAACGGTGCCGCCCGCCGGCACGACCGCGCGCACGGACATATTGCTCAATCCCGTCTGCATCGGCGCCAGAGTGCCTCCTTCCAGCACGAACAGTCCGCGCTGCGTGCCGAGCCCGTTGGCTAGCACAAAGGAGGCGGAAGTGTTCGTCGTGAAAGTCAGTGCGTAGCTGAATGGAAAGCCGATGGTAGAGGAGGTCAGCACCGCCACGGCCGTGCTCGACCCGGTCTTGGTGTAGGTGTAGGTGCCGGCTTCTGAAACCACGGTTGATGTCAGGGCTGTGAGCGCGTAGGTGTTGCCCGTGCGAGCGGCGATGGCTCGGCCTGAGCCGATGCTGGCAAAAATTCCGCTGCCACTGGTGATGACCATGAGGGCGCTTTGTCCCGCGATGGAATCAGGTGAGATGCCTTGGGCGAAAGTCGGAAGAGGCGAAAGCAAAATGAAGAGGCAGGCGAAGGGCTTCATGCCTGCGATGCTAGTCTTGGCCTGGTTTTATCGTCAATGTCCGCCAGCCGGATCGGGAGATTTTCCCGGCCGCAGCGCCCACAGCGCGGCAGCCTCTTTTTTGGTGGTGAGCGAGTGGTAGAGGGCGTGGATCATGCCGACGCTGGTGCCGGCCTCAAGCGCCGTCTGCGCCTCGTTCTACGTGGTGGCCAGCCGGGCGCTGATCCATGTGTGCTGCAGGATGTCCTCCTGCCAGGCGCTCTCCAGTGGCGTGCGCTTGCCGGAAATATTGCCCGCCCAGCGCACCAGGCCCGCGTCGGCGCGGATGCGGTCGAACAGCCACCGGTCCCGGCCGGCCGCAAACGGCGGATCGGTGCGCGGCGCCAGTTTCCACCACGCGCGAAACGCGGCGCCCACCGGCACGGCTCGCGCGCTCCGGCGCCGCTTGCCCGTGGCTACGCGCAGGTGGTCGGCGCGCACGTCGGCCGTCGCCTGCGTGGTCGCCTCCCTCGGCCGCAGCCCAGCCAAGGCGCACTGCACCACGTAACCCAGCAGCCGGCAAGCCGCGCACGCAAAACGTCGTGTAACGGTGGCCGTGCTCGGTGCGCGTGGCCTGCGTGAGCTTGAATCCGCCACTTCTGGGCTCCCTCATGCCCCGCCGCCAACTTGTCAACCGCCTCCTGCCACAATCGTTGGCAGGATTGGCGGGGTCCTCAGACGGTTTACCTCTGGGAAAACTGGCGGAGAGCCTGCGATTTCAACGCGAACCGACGTGGCGCTAATAAGCGTTTTTCAGAGTGAAATCCCGCTGAAATCTCCAGCGGTCGCATCCGTCCGTCGGGAGAATTTGTAAAGCGGATGGCACGATTTAGAGGCCGCCTTTTGGTGAATTCACGCCACTTCGGCCACGAGCAACGAATTTCCGTAGCCCCCGACCCATTCGGGGATCTGGCGCCATGCCGCGACCGATCCGCAGTGCGCCCGGAAAAACGATTGGCTCATCGGTTGACGACTAACCGCTGACGATGCGCCGGGCATCCTTGAGGAGAAGCACCAGGTGCAGCGGGTAGCCGGGCAACGGCGTGAAATCGTAACGCTCGTAAAAGGCCTTGGCTGCTTCGTCCTTGGCATGCACGAGCAATGCGCGGACGCCGACTCCCTCGGCCGCGGCCAGCACGCGGATAATCGCATCCTTTAGCAGTCCGGCGCCAAATCCTTTGCCCTGCCAGGGACGATCCACTGCGAGTCGAGCCAATAGCACGACTGGAATCGCGTGTCGCGGCGCGCCCTTTTGCAGGCGAGTCGGTGCATCGGCATAAAGGATCTGTGACGCAGCCAGACTATAGTAGCCGACAACGATACGGCTGTCAGTTGTCGCCACGTAGGTCTTGGCCGTCCCGGATTGGTGGTTACCCAAGGCGTGCCGAAATAAGAATTCGTTCAGCGCTGGTGCGCCGCAGTCGAATGCGGCGACTTGGTGATGCGCTCCCAGCGGCTCAGGCCGATTGATCGGTGCGGGTGAAGACATCAGGCGTTAGCAGAAGCTTACGCAGACGAGGCAAGTCACGTGCTGGCGCGTCCAGTCGCTTTGCAAATTCATTCCACGGGCCTTTCTTGAGCGCGAACGTCTGTTGGCTGAGAAGGTCTGCTTGAGCCCGTTCGACAGCCGCTCGCAAAATGTAGTCGGTAAGGTTGGTCGCTCCCGAAAGCTCGGCCGCCAGGACCAACAGTGATTTGGTCTTGGGCGGAGTGCGCAGATGAATTTGAGCGGTAGCGGTGGCCATGAGAGGTGGGTTTTGTTGTCAACACAAGTGATACACCAGTTCGGGGCGTGTCAATCGCGAGCATCCCCGAACACGGCCAACGATGAGTGGCACTTTCCTTCGGCCTCAGACCCCTGCGTTTTATTTCGAGCCCGGGAGTTCGGGAAATCCAACCACTCGCCTGATAGGGGGATTTGCAACCGGGCGTGTGACGGTTTGTGGTGAAACTGGCGGAGGAGACGCGATTTCAACAAGAACCGAAGTGGCGCTAATAAGTGATTTTCAGAGGGAAATTCAGTCGAAATCGCGGAGTTTGTGCGCGTTGACCGTGGCGATGCTTAAGACCCACGGCAACCTTCGGCACGCGCCGGCTGGTCGATTCGTGCCACTTCGGCCACGGGCGCGCGAGTTACGGAGCAACTCCGCCGTGCGCCAATGCCGGTCTGGTGGTGAAAGACTGTTGTTGGCGCTTGGGTTCCGACTCGACGTGTTCGCACAGTTCGCGTTCCCAACATTGTTTCAGGGTAAGCGTAGCCCCGAGTGCCACGGAGGCATGGCATAGATTCTGCCGGCGGTGATCGTAATGGTAACCAATACGACCGCGACGTGCGGGGCTGAAGCCAGCGAGCGGAGCTACTCCGTGGCCACCGGCGGCTGCCACGAACCGGGCAGCAGCGAGATGAGGTCGTCCTTGGTGGTCATGGCCGGCAGGCGGGTGAGCACGTCCTTCAAGTAGGCGTGCGGATCGTGGCCACGGCGCTGGGCCGAGTTGAGCAGCGAGTAGAGCACCGCGGCGCGGTCGCCGGCATCGGGGTGCCCAACGAAGAGCCAGTTCTTCGCGCCGAGTTTGCTCGGGCGGATGGCGTTTTCCACGGCGTTGGTGTCGAGTTGGGTGCGGCCGTGCGCGAGGTGCGCGGTCAGCGGCGCCCAATGGCCGAGCAGATATGCGCAGGCTTGGCCGAGGAGCGAGCGCGGCAAAGTGAGCGCCTGGAGCCGTTGCGCGGTTTGCTTCAGCAGCGTGAGCGTGAGGCCGAAGTGCCCTTGCCGCAGCGCCGCGCGTAAGCGCGGGCCGGCGGTGCGCCATGGCGCCTCGTAGTGATAGAGCGCGCCGATCAAGCGCAGGACGAAGCCGGCGCGCACGGGCGCTTCCGCGAGCGCATCATGAAAGCCACGGCGGGCATGCGCCCAACAGCCGATCCATTCAACGCCAGCATGCGTGCGCGTGTAGCTGGCGTAGTCGGGTAAGGACGCGTCATCACTGACGCGTCCTCCCCTCAGAACCGGACTGGATAGTTTCCCATCATCCGGCTCAAGCCATCACAAGCCCCGGTAAGTCGGAGCCGGTATCCACAACAGATTTCCCTGACTTTCGTGT
>JACRKC010000003.1 GCA_016235555.1 Verrucomicrobiota bacterium | reverse complement strand
GATCGGGGGTGGAGCGCGGTGACCCCACCGCGCTGCCAGGGTTTTCCACCGATCCAAAACCACCGCGTGGGGGTCGACGCGCTCCACCTCAACTGCCTGATTGGCTCAAGGGGCGCCTGCGCTACATCAGGCCAAGCCGCTTTTTTCGACGCTCGTTCAGACTTTCTCGACGATCTGGTCGGCCAGCCCGTAGGCGATCGCTTCCTTCGCGTTGAGGTAGAAGTCGCGGTCGCCGTCACGGGTGACTTTCTCGATCGGCTGGCCGGACGCCTCGGCCAGGATCTGATTCAACTCGGCGCGCAGCTTTTCCATTTCCTGCGCCTGGATGTTGATGTCGGTCGCCGGGCCGATGAAGCGGCCGGAGATGAGCGGCTGGTGAATCAACACCCGGGCATGAGGGTAGAGGAGGCGGCGGCCCTTGGCGGCGCCGCAGAGCAGGATCGATCCCATCGAGGCGGCCATGCCGGTCACGACGATGGTCACGGGCGATGAGATGAGCTTCATCGTGTCGAAGATCGCCATGCCGGCGGTGATCGAGCCACCGGGGGAATTGAGATAAAAGGTGATCTCCTGGCCGGGTCCGACGGACTCCAGATAGAGGAGCTTTTCGGTCAGATCCTTGGCGGTCTCATCCGTGACGGCACCCCAGAGAAAAATTTTCCGCTGCTCCAGGAATTTCTTCTGAATCAGCAGGGCGACAGGCGCGCCGCCCTTCTTCGCACCGGGAGACTCCGGCGCATCGTCCTCATCGTCGTCGTCATCGGCGCGAGGGAGCGGAGCGGAGAGCCCGGGCTGGAGATTGGTGAAATGCATAGGGGCCGAAGGTTGGGAGGAGTTGGGCGATTGGCAAGTTTGCCGTAGTCACCGTGCCGGATGCGGGCGCAGATCAGGATCTGAACAACCGGTAACCTCACGCGGCGAGGACCGAGCATAGCCCAGCGAGTGTCCAGATCCTGATTTGCGTCCGCTGGAAACGGGGGTGTGACAGGAAGTGAGGCCAGCCAACGGATGCCTTGGTTGGAGCGGCGGTCTGTGACCGCCGACGGAGGAAGGCTGGAGTTTCGACGGCGGTCGCAGACCGCCGCCCGGTGATGGGCGCATCTCACTTTTCTGCAATCGACGAGGCGGGACGCCTCGTCCACGTGGCTGAGGCGTCCCGCCTCAGTCAGAAAACTGAGAGGCGCCCCCCGGTGATACCGACGGATCGTCCGGCTTGAATTGCCGGCCCATCCGGGGATACTTCCGACCTATGCCGCGACCGACCACCGCCTTGATCGTCGATGACGAACCATCCGCCCGGACCTACGTGCGCCTGCTGCTCGCGGAGGTCGGCATCGCGACCTGCTGGGAAGCGGCGGATGGCGCGAAGGCGCTGGTGGAATTTGCGCGCCACCAGCCGGAACTCGTCCTGCTCGACATCAACCTGCGGATGACAACTGGGCTCCAGGTGCTGGAGCGGTTGCGGCGCAGCTCGCCCGGGTTGCCGGTGATCATGCTTTCCTCGGAGGATGCGGCGGAGACGGTGGGTGAAGCCATGCGCCTCGGTGCGGTGGACTACCTGCTGAAACAGAGCCCCAAGGACGAGATGCTCGCCAAACTGCGCGCGACGCTGGATGCTCTCCCGCCCGCGCCGACGGCGGACGAAAAGAAATCGTAGGTTCGTCCGTCTCCACGCGTCGCCGGAGAGCCCGAGACGGTCCGCGCCAAGTTTCCGACCGGCTCTCAGCGGGACGGGAAAATCACAACGATTGGACGGCGCACCGCGGGAACGATTGCGAGCATCACTCCCGGGTGACGTTTAAAAGGTCCCGCGACTTTCCGGGGTGAATGCGCAATCGTTCCCGTGTGGGCTAGCGCGCTGGCGCGCGCCAGACCGCGCTCGCCAGCGAGCTGACCTACCATTGCGAAACCAAACCGGAAAACCGTGGAAAAGGTCCGGCCGGGCCGCGCGCGGCGTTGACCAGCCTGCGGATTGCGACTCAAGTCGGGCTCCGCGCCCCGCGGGCGCATCCACCCCATGAAATTCGATGCCGTGATCCGCCGGGCGCTCGGGATCGCCGCCTTCGCAGCCACGTGGCTGCCGGTCGGATGGCTCCTCGTGGGACCGGAAATGGCGACAGCGCAGGCCGCCGACCGCCCGCCGAACCTCGTGTTCATCCTGAGCGACAATCAGGGCGCGTGGACGCTCGGCTGCTACGGCAATCCCGATATTCGCACGCCGCACATCGATCAGCTCGCGGCGGAGGGCGTGCGCTTCACCCGCGCGCTCAGCAGCAACCCGGTGTGCTCGCCCACGCGCGCGACGTTTCTCACGGGCCTCATTCCGTCGCAGCACGGCGTGCACTCGTTTCTCGACCCGAAATTCATGATGGGCCCGCAGGCCTATAACACGCTGCGCGAGTTCACCTCGCTCGGCGAAGTGCTGCGCGACGCGGGCTATACGTGCGGCCTGAGCGGCAAGTGGCACCTCGGCGACAACCTGCACGCCTCGGAGGGCTTCAGCTTCTGGGTGACGAAGCCGGACGGGCACACGAACGAATTCTACAACCAGGACGTGATCGAAAACGGCGCGGTGCGGAAGGAGGCCGGCTACACGACCGAGCTCTGGACGCGCAAGGGCATCGAGTTCCTCGAGCAGAACCGGGCGCGGCCGTTCTTCCTGTTTCTCGCTTACAACGGCCCCTACGCGCTCGGCGGCCTGATGAAGAATCCGCCGCGCAACCGGCACGCCGCGTATTACAAGGGGAAGAAATTCGCGAGTTTCCCGGTCGAGCCGATGCACCCGTGGCAGTTCGCGAACAAGGCGTTTCACAACACGCAGAACGCGATGGAGCGCACGGCGGCCGAGGTGAGCGGCGTCGACGACGGTGTGGGCGAGGTGATGGCCGCGCTCAGGCGCCTCGGGCTCGATGACAACACGCTGGTCGTCTACGCGGCGGACCAGGGCTGGATGGGCGGACAGAACGGCATGTGGGGCATGGGCGATCATTTCCGGCCGATCGCGGCGCACGAATTGATGATGCAGATTCCGCTGATCTTCCGGCAGCCCGGAACGATCTCCGCCGGGCGGACGAGCGACTTCATCGTGAGCAACTACGATTTTCTGCCGACGGTGCTGAATCATCTCGGCCTCGGCGACAGGATGCCGACTTCGCCCAGATCGCCGGGGCGGAGTTTCGCGCCCGTGCTGCGAGGCAAGACGATGCCGTGGGAGAACATCATGTTCTATGAAATGGAAACCGTGCGGGCCGTGCGCACCGACGACTGGAAACTGGTGCTCCGGCATCCGGCGGGTCCGTTCGAGCTCTACGACATGAAGCGCGACCCGATGGAGCGTGCGAACCTCCACGGCCAGCCGGGCACCGAGGCAAAACGCGCGGAGCTCGCCGCGCGCATCGACGAATTCTTCAACCGCTACGCCGAGCCCAAGTGGGACATCTGGAAGGGCGGCGGCTCCAAGGCGAAGCGGCACACGGAGTGAGGTGATGGGGCGTCTCAGTCGGAATCGTGCAGTCGAACTCAGGCTCATTCGTCGCCGCGCAGTGCGGCGGTGGAGCGCGTTGCCCCCACCGCACTTTTTGTGGGAGGGGCTTTACGCCCCGACGAGTCGCGGGATAAACCCGCTCCCACCTTCAAACCAGCGTGTTGGGGGGGCAACGCGCTCCACCTCAACTGTCCGAGTTCGTGGCTACAATGTGACTGCGCTGACAGGTGGGCCGGGCGCTCCGCGCCCGGCCAGCGCGTTTTGGCTCCGCCCGTCCCGGGCCGCCCGAGGAGCGGCCGCCCTCCTTTCGACGTGCTGCAAGAAGCTACGATTCGCCCGAAAGGGGAGATGTTGAACGCCGCGCTTGCACACGGCGTCGGCGAGTGGCATCCCAAACGCATCTTTTTTTCAACCGCCATCTCCACCACGAACTAACCTCACTCCAACAATCTATTTCGCGTAGCTTCGGCTGCTGTCCGAGACGAAACCTTGGAAATTTCGACATCGAAGGACGGCGCATCGACGCAACGCCCCCGACTGGGGGCGTGTCGATAGCGCTCCTTCGTAGGCTCTCCAAGGTGCCTGTCTCGGGGCGTGTGTAGACACGCCCCTCTTCGTTTTTCGGGGCAGCAGGCAAAGTTTCGCCCAGCGAAAATGCCCGCTTTGATTCCAGTCCCCAACGCCGTAATCGTCGCTCAAGGAAAGCTCCTCGACTACATCGACGGCGTCACGCAACGCGAAGAAACGCCAGAGGAATACGTCCGCCAGGAGATCGCCAAGTCGCTCGTCCGCGAATACGGCTACGCGAAACGCGATATTGCCGTGGAGTTCAGCCTGAAGGTTGGCAGCAAAAAGCCGCGTGCCGACCTTGTCGTGTTTCCGGAGGGGGAAGAAGCGGCGCAGGAGAACGCCTTCATCATCGTTGAGTGCAAGTCAGACAAGATACGATCATCGGACAAGAAGGACGGAGTAGAACAACTCAAGAGCTACCTCGCTGTCTGCCCGAATGCCACATACGGGATGTGGACGAATGGCATCGAGCGACACTGCTTCCGTCGGGTCGAGCGTGGAGGCAGAGTCGAGTTTGAGGACGACATTCCAGACATTCCGAGCTGCGGCGAAACGCCGGATGACGCTGAACGCCCCACGGTTGATCAGCTGAAGCCTGCTAGCTCCGACGCACTGCTCTTCTGCTTCCGCCGTTGTCACGACTACATCCATGTCGCGACCGGCAAGAAGAAGCCCGACGCCTTCTGGGATCTGTTGCAGCTTATCTTCTGCAAAATCTACGACGAGCGGAATTCGAATCCGCTGGAGTTTTACGCTGCCGCCAACGAGCGCCACGGCATCAACGGCCCTTTGAAGGTGAAAGTCCGCCTGGATAAACTCTTCGCGGCGGTGAAAGCTGAGTTCGGAAACATTTTCAAGGCGAACGATACAGTAGACATGGAGCCGCGGGCACTCGCCTACCTCGTTTCCCAGCTACAGATGTATTCCCTGCTGGAGAGCGAAGTAGATGTGAAGGGCCACGCCTATGAAGCCGTTGTCGGCAGCAACCTCGCGGGCGATCGCGGTGAGTTTTTCACGCCGCGCAACATCTGCCAGATGGCGGTGACGATGCTCGACCCAGGTGAAAAGCAACTTGTGATGGATCCAAGTTGCGGCACTGGCGGGTTCCTGATCACGGCGATGAATCACGTCATCAATAGGATCTTTGCGGAGGAGCATGAGCGCGGAGGCAGCGATAAGCGCAAGGACGAAGCCGCCCGCAGCCGCATCGCCCGATATGCCAGCCGCTACATTGTCGGCATAGACATCAATCCCGACCTCGTGAAGGCGTCGAAGATGAACATGGTGATGAACAACGACGGAGCGGGCGGCCTCTACCGGGCGAATTCTTTGGAGCATCCGCAGCGTTGGGAGGACGAGCTACGCGAACGCAACCTGTTCGGAAAGGTGGACCTCATTTTTACCAATCCACCCTTTGGGGCAAAGCTGCCGATCGACGACCCTTCCATCCTCGAACAATACGATCTCGGCCACGTGTGGACCTACGATGCCGACAACGATCGTTGGGGCATGGGGTCTGAACTCCACAAGTCGCAACCACCCGAACGCCTTTTCATTGAGCGATGTGTTCGCTTGCTCAAGCCAGGCTCAGGGCGAATGGCCATCGTGCTGCCTGACGGTATTCTCGGTTCACCAGGTCTCGGTTACGTGCGCGAGTGGATTCTGCGGCACTGCCGAATACTTGCCAGTATCGATCTGCACGGCGAAGCGTTCGAACCCCGCGTTCATATTCAAACCAGCGTGCTCGTCTTGGAACGGAAATCTGGGGATCTCATCGCCGTCGAGCATGCCGCGGAGCAGATGAATGACTATCCTGTGTTCATGGCGCTGGCCAACCATATCGGCCACGACAAGCGGGGTAATGTCACCTATGTGCGCGACAAGCATGGTAACGAGATCGCCGAGGAAGTCGTTGAGCGCGTGGTCGAGATTGAGGATGGAAAAACTGTCGTTCGCGAACAAAAGACACGGCGAAAAGTCGTGGACGATAACACCCAGCAAATCGCCCTCGCTTTCCAAAAATGGCTCTCCGAGCTAGGGTAACTCAGTCGCGCGCAGTGCCGGATGTCAGACCCGCCTACCACGCGGAGTCTTGGACGGTGCTTTCAAGTCTATTCCTCCGCAACGGTGATCGACGAATGGAGGCCGAAACTTACCTTTCGAGCGGCTACGGAGTTAGGATTTCGATCGAGTCCAAGGTGGGCGGTTGGGTTCCCCTAAAGAAGCTAGCGAATGTTTGGCAGCCACTGCGACTGAAAGGCATTCAAGTTGCTCGGGACGTCGGTAGACCGTTCCTCGCCGCGACCCAGGTTTTCGATTTGCGCCCGATTCCGAGAAAATGGCTCGCACTTGAGCGCACCCACAACGCCCAAACGCGCTTTGTGAAACGCGGACAGATTCTCGTCACTTGCTCGGGCGCTGTTGGACGTGCCACCCTGGCCTTCGTCCCACACGAAGACGCTCTCATCTCGCACGACCTGCTGCGCATCAAGGCGCTCGAGACTGAAATGCACGGCTGGATTTACGCCTACCTTCGCGCGCCGAAAGTTCGCGCAATGATGACGGGCGCGAAATATGGCCATATCATCAAGCATCTCGAAACGTCGCACCTTGACGCGCTACCGATTCCCGAAGTGCCTGACCGGTGGCGCAAACACTTCGCCGACCGCGTGGCGGAAATTCTCGATCTCCGTGATGCCGCCCACGCAGACACAATCAAAGCTGAGGCGCTTTTCGAAAACGCTCTTGGCGAGTATAAGCCCGGTGATAACGGAGAGACTGGATTTGAAATCCATGCGAAGCAGGCGCTCACTTCTTGCCGCCGTAGATTCGATTCGCAGTTTCACAATCCGCTGGCTGCGGGTCTCGTCAGGCACTGGCGGAAATGCGGCGTGGGAATGACCAAGATTAGGGATGCTGGATTCGATGCGTGGCTTCCTGCACGTTTTCGGCGCATCCCGGCATCAGATGGCGTCGAGTTTGTTGATAGCGGAGATTTGTTTGAGTTAAACCCCGATATTGAGAAACGAATCGCGGATGGTGACTTTGGCGACCGTAACCGAGGTCGCGTAGAGCCGGGTTGGCTACTGGTTGCGCGTTCTGGACAAATCTACGGCATCAACGGCAGTCTCGTGATCGCTGGCGCATGGCACCGAGGGAAAGTCATATCGGATCACGTCATCCGCCTCGCACCTCGAAGTGATGCGACGATGCGCGTCGGTTACTTACTGACGGCACTGTCGCACCCCACCCATGGACGGCCAATCATCAAGGCCCTGCCTTATGGTTCCAGTATCCCAGAAATCGAGGTCGCCGATCTAGAATCACTCGAAGTGGTTCGCCTTTCCACAGCTGACGAGAACGCCATCGCGGAACTCGCCGAACGTAGCGCTGAATCGCGTGCTCGTGCCGATATCATAGAGACAGAAATCGCTACCGAGGCCGAGGCGCTTATTGCTCAGTTCGTCGCGGGGGAGAATCTCACACATGTCGCGCCGGTAAGCGTCTCACCGCGCGATCGCAAAAAGTGAAGAATGTCCTGCAACGAGGCGGGACGCCTCGGCCACGACTTCCGGCTCAGTAGCGGGCGGTCACGCCGAACTTGTAGCTCGTGCCGGGGCCGGCGGAGTAGCTGGGGATCTTCCGGCCCCAGGCGTGGAGATAGTCGTTGTTGTTGAGATCGTTCGTCAGGTTGTAGAGGTCGAAGAAGAGGCTGTAGGTGCGGTTGACGGTGTATTGGGCCTTGAAGTCCCAGAGCGTGCGCTCGTGCTGGAAAATCTCGTAGAACATGGTGCCGGGGAGCACACCGGCGCCGCTGCCGAAGCTGCCTGACGTGGAGCTGCGGTAGAACTCGCTCCGGTAGTTCATCATGATGCGCAGGTCGAGGCCGTGGCCGCGCCAGGTGACGCCGGCGTTGGCGCTGCGGGGCGTGAGGTTGGGGAGCCGGGTGCCGGTGGTGGTGGAGCCGTAGTCGCCCTTCGTGTCGAGGTAGGTGAAGTTGGCGTAGGTGCCGAGACCGCGGAGTTCGCCGGGGAGGAAGGTGAACTGCTGCTGGTAGTTCAACTCGATGCCGCGGATGCGGGCGGAGCCGATGTTGCGGTTTTGGGTGACGGTCCAGCCGGCGTATTCGCCGTTGAAACCGTTGTCGGGGCCGTCGGCGACGGTGGTCTGGAAGGAGCGGAAGTAGTCGGAGATTTGTTTCAGGAACACGCCGGCGGAGAGTTGGCCGATGCCAGAGAAATAACGGGCGATCGAGACGTCGAAATTATCGGAGGTGTAGGGGCGCAGGTTGGGATTGCCCGCGGTGAGCCGCTGGTTGGTTTCGTCGGGCACGACCGACGGCAGCAGGAGGGTGGGCGTCGGTCGCGTGATCGATTTGGAGTAGCTGGCGCGGGCCTGGGTGTTGGCGGAGAGGCCGTAGACGAGGTGGAGGCCGGGGTAGGTGTTGCGGTAATTGGTGCCGGAGGTGAAGAAGCCGCGGAAGTTGTCGAGGGCGCGGAGGCGGGCGGCTTCAGGCGTGACGGTGGTGAGGTTGTTGTTGGTGGTGTTGGAGACGCGTTTGTAGTTGGTGCCGGAGGTGGTCGTCTCCTCGACGCGCAGGCCGGTGACGACGCGGAGGCGGCCGAGCTTGGTGCTGAACTGGACGTAGGCGGCGTCGATCGTCTCGTGGAACCAGGCGTCGTTGAGCAGGCCTTGGTAGTGGGTGTTCCAGACGTCGGCGGCGGTCTGGGTCCAGTTGCTGCGGTCGGCGAAGAGGTCGTTGGTCAGGCCGGTCTGCGGGAGCTGGAGGAAGGGGAAGGGGCCGTAGTGGCCGTCGGACATCTTCATGTTGTAGCCGACCCAGCGCGAGATGCCGCCGGTGGCGGGCGTGGTGGCGGGGCCGGCGTAGGTGTAGTAGAAGAGGTCGCGGTTGGCTTTCTGGTAGAACCTGGCCTCCTTCACGCCGAGCTTCATCGAGAAGGGGACGCGCAGGACGAAGTCCTTTTCGAAATCGGCGCGTCCGCCCCAGCGCAGGGACGGGGCGGAGTAGGTGATGAGCGTGGCGTCGGGGCGGACGGTGTAGCTGGCGGGGTTGGTCCAATCGGGACCGCCGGTCTGGAGGACGGACGGGAACCAGTCGTCGTGGCCGCGGCGGTCGAGGGTCCAGCTGATGCCGGTGACGCGGGCGTTCACCTGATTGAGCATCGGATACATCGTGCGGTTGCGCGAGTAGTTGAAATCGACGGTGAGGCGGCCGGAGCCGCGGAAGAGCTTCTGCTCGATGCCGCCGGAGAGGGTCGTGCTCTCACTTTCGCGCAGGTAGAGGACCGACTCGAGGTCGAGCGTGCCGTTGCGGGCTTGCACGAGATCGTAGGTGGAGCCGGGGAGAAAGTTCGCCGCGGTGGCGGTGGTGGCGAGTTTCCAGCGGAAGTAGGAGGGCCAGCTGCCGCTGCGGCGCTTGCCGCGGTTGTAGGTGCTCTTGACGTGGAGTGTGGTGTCGTTGCTGAGCTTGTAGTCGGCGTTGAGGCCGAGGTTGAGCGAGGGTGATTGCTCGCCCATGCCGCCCCATTCACCGGCGCCGTAGGCGCGCTGGAGGGGCGTGTTGGAATCAGCGGCGGCGACGAAGAAGCCGGTCTGCGCGGTGGAGGCCTGGCGCGGTCCGTATTCGGAGATGAGGCCGTTGCCGATGTTGCGCTGGAGGGTGGCGACGACGCCGAGGTTGTTGCGGCCGCCGAAGATCGAGTAGACGTCGGAGTAGCTGAGGTTGATGAGGTCGAACTCGGCTTTGTCGCGATAGGGGACGGAGGAGTGGTCGTGGCCATCGGCCCACGCGGTGCCGAGGGTGAGCGAGATGATGCGGCCGGGATTGCGGTCGTAGGCGCGCTTGGTGCGGAGGTTGATGTAGCCGGCGATGGCGTTGCCATCCATGTCGGGCGTGGGGGACTTGATGACCTCGGCGGCGGCGAGCGTGCCGGTGGAGACCTGGCCGAAGTAAACGTTGCCGTTGCTGATCGCGGTGCCGCCGGAGACGGCGATTTGCGCGCCGTCGATCATGAGCGAGGAGAAGTCCTGCGTCATGCCGCGCACGTAGATCGCGCCGACCTCGCCGCCCGCGCCATCGATGGCGACGCCGGCGAGGCGCTGGATGAGTTCGCCGACGGCGGCGCCGGGATTGCCGTGAGCGTCGATGGCGGCGACGGTGCGGACGTTGGCGGCGTTGCGCTCCTCCTGGATCGCGGCGGCCTGACCCTCGGCGAGGCCCCTGACCACATATTTATCCAGCAGCTTGATGGTCGAGGTGAGCGAGAAATCGCGGGTGACGGTCTGGCCGGGAAGCACATCCACGGTGAGGCGCATATCGTCGAGGCCGGGATACCGTGCGACGAGTTGGACGATTCCGTTTGGCACCGTGATCCGGTAGGTGCCTTCAAGGTCGGTGGTGACCTGATTGTTGGTGCCGTCGATGGAGACGACGACATTGGGCAGCACGTCGCCCGTGGCGACGTTGGTGGCCTTGCCGGTGACGACGCCGGTGGCGGTGGAATCGGCGCCATGCGCCGCGCTCAGGACGAGCAGGAAAAGCAACGCGCCAAGCGCGCGCCAGGAGGAGTGGGGCATGCGAGGGAGGAAACAGCTTCGTGCGGCCCGGTCAATTCGCCGAATCGAGGCCGGGCCCTGCTAAACGGTTGCGGTGTCCGGTGCGGCGTAAACACTGCCGGCCGTCCCATGCGCCCCCTTGCCCCGCTCCTTGCCCTGACGCTGGCCGGCCCGGCCTTTGCCGCCGACATCGTGCGCGACGATCCGGTCGCGCGCGCGAAGCTGCCGGAGTTTCAATATCTCCCGGCTGCGACCGCGGCCGAACTCACGCCGGCGCGCGACCCGGCGGGCACGGCGCCGCTCTACGCGCGGTGGACGCGGTCGCACGGCGACAACGGCGCGCGGCGCTACTCGGCGTTGCGGCAGATCACGAAGGAAAACGTCCGCGAGCTGGCGGTCGCGTGGACCTTCCGCACCGGCGATGGCGCCGCCAATCTCCAGTGCACGCCGATCGTGGTCGACGGCACGCTCTTCGCCCCGACGCCGGGCCGGGCGATCGTGGCGATCGATGCGGCGACGGGGGTGGAGAAGTGGCGGCGCAAGATCGACGGGCTGCGCAACCGGCTGCAGGATGCGGTGGCGCGGCGCGGGCTCGTCTACTGGCCGGGCGGCGCGGGCCACGCGGCCCGGCTGCTGTTCGGCGCGGGCGATTGGATCTGCGCGCTGGACCCGCGGACCGGCGAGCCGGTGAAGGAGTTTGGCGGCGAGGGGCGCACGGCGATCGAGACGGGGGCGACGGCGGCGGGCGCGGTGTTTCAGCACGTGTTTGTCACGACGGGGCTGAGCGGCGATGTGTTCGGCTTCGATGTGCGCGACGGCCGGCAACTGTGGCGCTTCCACTCGGTGGCGCGCGGCGCCGAGTTTGGCGCCGAGACCTGGAACAGCGCGCAATCCGGGGCCAACGGCTGGAGCGGCCTCTCGGTGGACGACGCGCGCGGCATCGTGTTTGTCGCCCTCGGTGCGCCGCGCCCGGACATGATCGGCGTGGGCCGGCTGGGCGACAATCTCTTCGGCGACTGCGTGCTCGCGCTCGACGTGCTGACGGGGAAACGGCTCTGGCATTTTCAGGATCTGCGGCACGACATCTGGGATCTCGACGTGGTCGGGCCGCCGAATCTTGCGACGATCGTGCGCGACGGAAAACGCGTCGATGTCGTCACGTGTTTCGCGAAATCGGGTCACCTCTTCGTGCTCGATCGGATGACCGGCAAACCGATTTTCCCGGTGCGGCTGCGGCGCGCGCCGGTCTCGAAGCTGCCGGGCGAGCGCACGGCGCCTTACCAGCCGGACCCGGAGTTGCCGGAGCCGGTCTCGCGGAGCGAGTTTCACCCGAGCATGATCACGGACCGCACGCCGGAGGCGCGGGCGTTCGTCGAACTGGTGGTGAAGAACGCGAACTACGGATTTTTCGCGCCGTTCGAGGAAGGGAAGCCGACGCTCTACATCGGCTCGCGCGGCGGGGCGGAGTGGTCGGGCGCGGCGGTGGATGTGCCGACGGGCCGGCTCTACATCACGTCGAACCGCTGGGTGTCGAAGATCACGGTGGCCACGAACGACGAGCGGGAGCGCGATCCACGGCAGCCGCCGTCGGAGGGCGAGAAAGTCTACGCGATGCACTGCGCGCCCTGCCACGGGCCGAACCGCGGGGGCATCGGCGTGGCGCCGCCGCTGCTCGGGTTGAAATCGCGGCTGAAGGATGCCGACGTGCTGGAACTGCTCGCGAAGGGACGCGGCGTGATGCCGGCGAATCTGTTGCTCACCGACGGGCAGAAGACGGATCTGCTCGACTATCTTTTCCGCCGCAACCAGCCGCCGCCGCGGCGCGCGGGCGATGACGGCAGTGCGGCGGACCGGCCGAAGTATTTCTTCGATGGCTTCGGGTTTCTCGTCGATCACGAGGGTTACCCGGGCATCAAGCCGCCGTGGGGTTTGCTGAACTGCTACGATCTCAGCACGGGCAAGGCGTTGTGGCGTGTGCCGCTGGGCGAGCTCGAAGCGTTGACGAAGCAGGGAGTGCCGAAGACGGGGTCGCAGAATCTCGGGGGCGCGAGTGTGACGGCGGGCGGGCTGGTGTTCGTCGCGGGCACGGAGGACGAAAGGCTGCGGGCGTTCGATGCGGACACGGGGGCGGAGCTGTGGAGCGCGAAGCTGCCGTTTGCCGGCACAGCGGCCCCGGCGGTCTATGAAGCGGGCGGGCGGCAATTCGTCGTGATCACGGCGACGGGCGGCGGGCGCGTGGGCGGGGCGTCGGGCGCGGGAGACGCGTATGTGGCGTTTGCGCTGCCACGACCGTAGCGGCTTCGCGTGCTTTCGCATGGTGTCCAAAACTTCGAAGCCCAGGCCGCGAGGTGTGACTCAAACTGATGTCAGTGATTTGTAGCGGCGGTCTGTGACCGCCGAACGAATCCCTTTGGCGCAACGACGGCGGTCATAGACCGCCGCTACAACCGAGGCATTCGAGAACTGACATCAGTTGGAGTTACACCCCAGGCCGCGTGCGGCACCGCCAGAAGCGGGAAAACCTGCCGCGGCGTGACTGGGGTAGCTGCGAGCGCCAGCGAGCGGTTGCCGAGAGCGGTCCACTCGCTGGCGCTCGCGGCTACGACTGAGCCGCGATTTTTTGCTTTAGCTCCGACGAGGCGGGATGCCTCGTCCACGACGGCTGAGGGGGCCCGGCTCGGTTGGGAAAAGGCGATACGCGCTCCGGCAAGCGATGCGGAGGATTCGCGTTGGACGCGGGGCGCGTCTCGTGCCTCACTGGCCACGCTCAATCGAATCGCCCTGCTTTTTATGAAACCCAACTTACTCCGCCTCACAGCTGTAATGCTCGCCGCCGCCGCACTGCCGGTTTTTGCGGCGCCGAAGAAGGTGCTCGTCGTGACCGTGACGACGGGGTTCCGCCATGCGTCGATCCCGACGGCGGAGAAAGTCCTGACGCAGCTCGCCGCCGAGAGCGGCGGAAAGTTCGCGGTGGATTTCGTGCGCCAGCCCGCCGGCGAGCCGAAGCGTCCCGCGGCGCCGAAGGGCAAGAAGGCCGACGACAAGGCGGGGGCCGAGAAATTTGCCGCCGACATGAAGACCTACGAAGCCGCGCTGCCGGCGTGGAACGCGAAGGTGGCCGAGGTGCTGAAGGCGCTCAGCCCGGCGAATCTGAAAAATTACGACGCCGTGGCGTTCGTGAGCACGACCGGCGATCTGCCGCTGCCGGATCCGCAGGGCTTCGTCGACTGGGTGGCCGCGGGCCACGGGTTTGTCGGGGTGCACGCGGCGACGGACACGTTTCACCGTTTCCCGCCCTACATCGCGATGATCGGCGGCGAATTCAAGACGCACGGACCGCAGGTGCCGGTCGAGTGCATCAACGAAGATCCGGCGCACGCCGCGACGAAAATGCTGCCGGCGAAGTGGATGGTGTATGACGAGATTTACCAGATGAAGAGTTTCGAGCGTGCCAAGGTGCACGGGCTCTTGTCGCTCGAGACGCTCATGCGCAATGCCGAGGAGATCGCCAAAAAGAAGGGCGAGCCGGGCGACTATCCGGTGGCGTGGGCGAAGCTGCACGGCAAGGGCCGGGTGTTCTACACCTCGCTCGGGCATCGCGACGACGTGTGGGATCCGGCGGCGCCGGAGGGCGGCAAACGGCAGAACGGCGCGGAACTTTCGAAGCTCTACCAGCAGCACGTGCGCGGCGGGGTTTTCTGGGCGCTGGGG
The DNA here is from genome assembly GCA_016235555.1 of Verrucomicrobiota bacterium. GTDB lineage: Bacteria > Verrucomicrobiota > Verrucomicrobiia > Opitutales > Opitutaceae > JACRKC01. The sequence continues at coordinate 41,391 of JACRKC010000003.1, read as the reverse complement.
CTGGAGAAATGAGCGACGCGAAACCGTAGGTCGGGCTTTACGCCCGACACGTTGAGCGACCAATCGACTGTCGGGCGTAAAGCCCGACCTACTTGGCTACTTGGCGAACAGCGGAGCGAGGAGTTCGCGCACCACGTCGGCCGGCGGCTTGGGCTTCGGCGTGGGCTGAAAGTAGCGGCCGTCGGCGAGTTTCTTTTTGGTGTGGGCCGTGTGCAGCTCGATGTTGAGCTCGATCAGGTAGTTTTTGAAATCCCACTCCCAGCGGTCGGTGTAGGCGAGGGTGGCGTCGGCGTTGTCCGGCAGCATCGTGCGCGGGCCGGTGGTCGCGTCGTGTCCGAGTCGCTGCAGTTCGGCGACGAAAATCTCGTTGAGGTGGTGGTCGTCGCCGAGGCGTTGGACGACGTAGATGCGTTTGAAGGGGGTGAGATCGACGACCTTGCGCGTCTGTTGCGAGACGCAGCCGGCGGCGAGGGAGAGAGCGGCGATGAAGAGGAACGGGACGAAGGGGCGCCGGAGCATGAGGGAGGAGCGTCAACGATTCGGGGCGGCGCGCAACGCTTCGCGGGCGAGCTGGAGATTTTCCTGCGCGCGGGCGTCGCCGGGCTGGAGGCGGAGCACGGTCTCGTAGTGGACGATGGCGGCGGCGGGGTGGCCGGAGAGGAGGAGGGCGTTGCCGAGATTCGCGTGGGCGGCGAGGTGCGCGGGCTCGAGCGCGACGGTGCGGGTGTAGGCGGCGGCGGCCTCGGCGAATTTTTGTTCGCGCGCGAAGGCGTTGCCGAGTGCGAAAAACTCGCCGGCCTCGCCCGGCTCGCGGGCCGGCAGCGTGGCGAGAATGGTCGCGGCGTCACCGGCCCGGCCGAGGTGCAGGAGGGCGAGCGCGCGGTTGCGTTGGGCGGAGAGATGCGCGGGATCGAGGGCGAGGGCGCGATCGAAGTGAGGCAACGCGGCGGCCGGCTCGCCGGCGTGGAGCAGCGCGACCCCCAGGGCGGTGAGCGAACGCGCGTGGGGGCGATGCGCGACATCGTGCTGCCAGAGCGCGACGGGCGTGCGGTAGAGCTGAGCGCGGGCGAACGTGAGGACGCCGCCGACGAGCGCGAGTGTGGCGAGGACAGCGGGGGCCTGGCGGCCGAGCGCGCGATGGCCTAGGAAAACGAGCCCGAGGCAAAGCGCGGCCAGCGGCAGATACATCCGGTGCTCGGCGATGGTTTGGGTGACGAGTGGCACGAAGCTCGAACTCGGGGCAAGCATGAGAAAGGCGGCGGCGGCGAGGAAGCCCGCAGTGCGGAGCGTCGGACGGCGGTCGCAGACCGCCGCTACAGTGGCGGCGAGCGCGCCCACAATGAAAGTCGCCGGCCACCAGACGGCGGAGAGCGCGGCGATGGTGGCGGTGCCGTAGTCGAGCACGAGCGGGTGGGGCCAGATCGCGAGCGCGAGGTAGCGCACGAGGGCGTCGCATTGGGTGAGCAGATAAGTCCACGGCGTGACACCGAGGCCGAAGCCCGCCGCGACGCCGCGCGCACCGCTGTGGCGCAACACGAGCCACGCGAGCAGCAGCCAGGTGGCGGCGAGCGCGGCGTAGTAAGCGCGGCGCTCGCGCAGCGCCGCGGCAAACGAGCCGGCGACAAACGTGCGGTCGAAGAGGAGCACGACCAACGGCGCGGTGACCATGACCTCCTTGCTGGCCATGCCGGCGAGGCAGGAAAACCCCGAGACCCCCAGCCACCGCCAGTCGACGCGTTTGTCATCCATTAGATGACAAATGATTTTTTCGCTCCCAGAGGTAAATGAGGCGGGTTTGTCATCTAATGGATGACAAACGGTGCCGCGGGCGAAGGCGTAAAGGGTGAGGAGGTAGAAGAGGGCGCAGAGGGACTCGGTGCGTTGGGCGGGGCAGGCGACGGTTTCGGTGAGGAGTGGGTGGAGGGACCAGAGGAGGGCGGTGAAGAAGGCGAGGGAGTGGGGCAGGTCTTTGACCTGCCCTCGCGGGCGATGAGTGGGCGAGGTGGAGTCGGGGCGCGGCGCGGGAAAGCGCGTTGGGGGCAACGCGCTCCACCCCAGAGCAGTTCGCCGCACGAGGCCGAAGAGGGTGAGCGCGGCGAGGAGGTGGATGACGAGGTTGGTGGCGTGGTAGCTCCACGGGGACTCGCCGCTCAGGGCGTAGTTGAGGGCGAGCGAGACGTTGACGAGAGGGCGACCCGTGGTGGTGCCGCCGTCGGCGGGCGGGTTGAGGGCGGCGAACGACCAGAGGTCGCGGATGGTGGAGTTCTGAAGGACGGCGGCGGTGTCGTCGAAAATGAATGGCGCGCGGAGCGTGGGCGCGTAGGCGAGGGTGATGAGAAGGACCAAGGACCAGGGACCAAGGACCGGGGACCACGGACCGACGACCAAAGACCAAGGACTGGTGGGGCGCGGAGACGGAGGCTGGGGATGCGGGGAAATCTGAGGCATCGGCTGGTGGCATCCTCCACTCGCTCACGCTCGCGGCTACAAAAATCGCGGCGGGCGGTAGGACGGTGATCGAACAAGAAAAAGCTCCCTCGGGTGAGGAGGGAGCCGGGTGGAGAGGCACGAGGCGGGACGCCTCGTCCACGACGACGGATCAGAACGTGAACGTCGACGTCAGGATGAACTGGCGCGGGTCGATGATGCGGTAGGCCCACGGCGTGCCGTCGAAGTTGACCTGCGTCGGCATCAGGCGGCCGCCCTCGGTCCAGTTGTTGATGTTGAGCTGGACTTTCCAGCCGATGCGATCGCCGAGGATTTTCCGCGAATAGGAAATCCACAGGTCGCTCTGGAAATCGCCCTTGTCGTAGATGGGGCGGGTGACGTCGTTGAGGTTGATGACGGTCGGGGAATTCCGCGGGTCGCCGACCTTGCCGTAGAAGCCGATGGCGGCCTTGGAGGCCCAGCGGGCGCTGCCGCCGGCGCCGAAGCCCTTGAGGCGGCCTTCGCGGAAGTTGTAGTTGGTGAGGAAGGAGCCGCGGTATTGACGCTGCATCGGCGAGATGGCGCCTTCGAGGGCTTTGGCGAGCGCGACCTGCGAGACGACGACGTTGTTGTGGTAGGCCTGCGCGCTGGTGTTGCCGTCGGTGTTTTCGATCTGGGCGACGCCGGTGTAGCCGTAACCGGTCCAGAACTTGGAGAGCGACCAGCGGCGGCCGGTGTTCGGATCCGTGAAGTCGGGGATTTCGGGCGCGGCGGCGGCTTCCCAGTTGGGGAGGCGCACGGCGAGCCAGGCGTCGTATTGCGGGGCGATGTTGCGGTAGGTGGCCTGGTCTTTCGACCCGGTGAGCTTCATCGTCCAGTTCGGGAGCGGGTTGTAGGTGATCTGGACCTCGACGCCCTTGGCTTTGCTGTCCTGGGTGCCGCCCGAGCTGAGGCCGTCGTAGTAGCGGTAGGGCAGCTTGATCAGATCGTAGATCTTGCGCTGGTTGGCCTCGTCGTTGACGGGGTTGACGGCGTCGCTGTTCCAGTTGTTGACGGCGACGATCTGCTGGAGCGTGCGGCCGGCGGCGATACCGTTGCGGATGCGCTGGACGGCGCTGGCCCAGGGGAGGCCGGTGGTGGTGTCGGAATAGATGAGGCGGTTGAGCAGCGTGCCGGCGGCGGCGGTGCGTTCGTTGAGGTTGTTGGTCTCATACCAGTTCACGCGGGCGACGAGCTTGTTGTTGAAGAGGCTGACGCCGACGCCGTAGTCCTTGCCATCGCCGGTGGGCTTCGGAAGCGGCTTGTTGAAGTAGTCGGTCTGGAAGGTGGCGGGCGGATTGAAGTTGTCGGACTTGTTGTAGTAGAGGCTGAGGTTGCGGACGAACTCGCCCGCGAGGCCGGCGCTCTTGCCGAACTCGGTGCCCTTGAAGGGACGAAACGCGCCGCCGAGGGTCTTGGTGGAGCCGGAGAGTTTGTCCCAGCGGTTGAAGCGCTTGAGGAACAGGTCGCGGTTCACGATGCCGGTGGAATTCGAGAGGAAGAGCTTGTCGTTGGGGAGGGCGGGTTCGGCCACGGTGCCGTCGATGCGGGTGATCGGGCCGGTGGTGGTGATGCGGGCGCGGTAGTTGTCGTGGCGCCAGCCGAAGGTGGTGACGAGGCGCTCGTCCCAGAGGTAGCTTTGCAGGGTGAGTTGCGTGCCCTTGACCTCGCGCTGGGTGGCGCCCTGCCCGGTGCCGGCCGGAGAGTAGAGAAGTTGCTCGGTGAGGGAGTCGTTCTGGAACTGGCCCGTGTTGTAGTTCCAGACCTGCACTTGGGAGGTGTAGGGGCCGTTGATGCCCTGATTGCCGTAGAAGCCGGTGGAGTGGTTGACCTGCGCCTGCGGCGAACCGGGGCTCGCGAGGTAATAGTGACGCATGGTGGCGGTGCTGAGCGCCTGTTGGGTGCCAGGGACGGCGAGGTTGGAGATGTAGCGGAGTGTGGCGTCGGCGTCGCCGGAGACGAAGTTCATGCGCCAGCGTTCGACGCGGCGGTAGGCATCCTGCTCCTGCCACAGACCGAGGAGGCGGTGCCGGCCGAGCCAGCGGGTCCATCCGCGGTTCTTCGAAAAATCGAGATCATAGGCGAGCATGGCGCGATAGTTGTCGTCGGTTTCGGGGAGCTCGAAGGTATCGAGTCCGCCGCCTGCGCCTTCGTAGATGAACGGCAGGCCGAAATAGGGATTCGCCGCGCCGTTGATCATGCGCTGATTGGTGTCGATGCCGATGGTGGCGCCCTGCAGCTGGTTGATCGTGTAGTTGGTGGACTCGTCGATGTCCTGCCGCAGCCAGCCGGCGGTGAAGTGGAGATTGTGGGCGAGGCGTTGTTCGATCTCGAGGTTGTAGTTGGTGGCTTTCTGTTTTCCGAAGTTGGCCTGGAGAGTGTTGTATTTCGTCCAGTCGTAGATCGATTTGTTGGTGATGCCGGACCACTGCCAGGAGCCATAGGTGTAGGTGCGGCCGCCGATGCTGGCCGTGGGACTCGGGAGGTTGGCGGAGGCGGTCCAGATGCGATCGCGGATCGCGTAGCGCGGATCCTGCGGCGCCCAGCCGAGGGTGGCGGCGGTCGGTGTGGCGGTGGCGGGACTGGTTTGCGCGGGGGCGTAGAACTGCGGCTGACGGGCGAAGAAGTCGATGCTGGCGCCGTTGTCGATGCGGCGCAGCGGGCGCCCGGTGTCGTCGGGCACGATGCCGGGGATATACCACGGGTTGGTCACGGCGGCGCCGCCGGAGGTGACGGTGAGGTTGGTGAACGCCGAGGTGTTGGCGGGCATGGTGACGCCACCGACGGTGGCGACGTAGCCGGGCGAGTTAACGTCGGAGACGATCGGGCCGATCACGCGGTTGGTGTCGAGGAGGGTGATCGTGCGGTTGACGGGATCGTAGACGGGGCGGCCGGATTGGAGCCACGGCGTGACCTGATCGCGGGGCGAGAGGAAGTTGGGGCGGTTGGCGTCGTTCTGGTAACCTTCGGCGAAGCCCTTGATGATGGTGTTCTGAAATGGCTTGAACGTGATCGCGCCGTAGCCGCGGCGGTAGAGATCGCGCGAAGGTTTCCGCGAGAACTGGCGGTTGTCGTAGAGATAGGCGCCGTAGACGGCGAGTTGGTCCTTGATGATGGAGCGGTTGAGCGCGAGCGCGCTGCGGTAGGAACCGTTGTGGTCGACGCGGAGGGAGATGGTGTTGGTGTCGCGGTTGAGCGTGGCCTGGGCGGTGTTGGAGTTGACGACGCCGGAGGGCGTGCCGAGGCCGAAGAGGAGCGAGTTGGGGCCCCGGGTGATTTCGAGCGACTGGACGTTGTAGGCGTCGAACGGAATGCGGTTGTTGGTGGAGTAGTTGTTGAGGGCGGCGTCGGGGGCGTTGAGGCCGCGGATGCGGTTGGACTGGGCGTTGTTGGTCGTGGTGCCGTCGTTGCCGAAGGTGTAGCCGGCGACGGTGTCCTTGACGGTGCCGCGATCGACGATGGACGGCGTGTAGGTGGAGGAGCCCTCGGTGCTGGCCTCGTATTTGAACACGTCGTTGATATCGAGCGCGGCGGTGTCCTCCATCTGCTGCTTCGTCACGACGGTGATCGAGGCGGCGATGTCGGCGAGGTTGGTGTTGAGACGCGAACCGGCGAGGGTGTTCTCGGCGAAGTAGCCGGTGTCCTTGTCGGTGGTGACGGTGAAGGGCGAGAGCTCGACGATGTCCTTGTCCTTCTTCGCACTGTCCGCGGGCGCGGGAGGCACCGGCCGCACGGCCTGCGCCAAGCCGGAGGTGGGGAGCACGAACGCGGTGAGCAACGCCAAGGCCGGCAGGGCGGCCCGAAGACTCAATGTCGGTATGCGGTGGGTTTTCATGGTCAATCCGGGTAAAGATTGGGGGAGCGCGCGAGGGGAGGTGACGGGGCGATCGCGCGAGATGCCGAGCACCTGATAATTCTGGCGTTGCAATGGCAACGGGCCGTGGTGCCTTACAGTCAAACGTGAATCCCGGATCCGCCCCTACCGTCCGGTCGCTCGCCCGCGACTTGGGTTTGTCTCATACCACCGTCTCCGACGCGCTGCGGGGCAAGGGGCGGGTCGATCCCGCCACGGTGGACCGGGTGCTGAAGGCCGCGCGGGAGTCGGGCTACAAGCGGAACCCGCTCGCCGCGGCGGTCATGTCGGAGCTGCGGCGTTCGCGTGGCGGGACGTTTCGCGGCGTGCTGGCGGCGGTCGACATCGTGGAGCCGCAACGACGCGATCCGCACGGGGTGTTTCATGCCGAGTTGCTCGCGGGCGGTGGCGCGCGCGCGGTGGAACTCGGGTTCAAACTCGAATCATTCGTCGTCGATCGCGCCTCGCTCACGGTCTCGCGGCTCGACGGCATCCTGAAATCGCGCGGCATCCACGGCGTGCTGGTGCTGCCGTCGTGGTTTGCGCCGGACTGGACCGAACTCGACTGGCCGAGCTTCGCCGGCGTCTACACCGATTACGTGATCGAGCGGCCGGCGCTGCACTGCGTGTGCTGCAATCACTTTCGCTCGACGATGGCGTTGCTCGTGCGGCTCGCGGAGCGCGGCTACAAACGCCCGGGGCTCTATGTCGAGCGCGGCCGCGACGAGCGCACGCAGCATCGGTTCGGCGCGGCGTTCCGGACGTTTCAGGAGACGCACGACACCATCGAGCGCGTGCCGCCGCTGTTCGTGGCGACGCACAACCGCGAGGATTTCACGGCGTGGTTCCGCAAGCACCAGCCGGATGTCGTGCTGGCGCATTTCACCGAGGTGATCGACTGGATGGAGGCATGCGGGGCGCGGCTGCCGCAGACGCACGGCTTCGCGAGCCTCAATCTCCTCTACAAGACACGGCCCTGCGCCGGTCTCGATCAGCAGCCGCGCGAACTGGGGGCGCGCGCCGTGGAGATGCTGATCGCGCAGCTCCAGCGCAACGAGCGCGGTGTGCCGGCCTGGCCGACCACGACGACAATTCCCGCGCGCTGGGTCGAGGGGCCGACGGTGCGGAAGCCGAAAAAGACCTGAGAGGGCGTCAGAAAAAGGTTACCCAGCAGGGTAGCGGAAGCCGTGAGGCTTTCGCCGCTACGCGCGAAACGCTCACGCGTTCCGCTACAGGACCGCGCGAGCATGAGGTTTTTCGGCGCCTTCTGAGCCGGACCGTTGCAGTCGAAATATGCGAACCGTGGTAGCAGCAAGGTAACGAGGCTGGTTGGCGGGAATCACCTTGCTCCAGCCTCCTTACGTCGGCAGCTACGGCAACTGCACCCTTCCGGCTGAGAGATGCGTTTGGCGCCGGATGATTTTCGACTGAGGCGGGACGCCTCAGCCACTCGCCAGAGGCGAGCAAGCGTGGACGAGGCGTCCTGCCTCGTCGGGAGCGGAGAAGGAAGACGCAATGCCGGACGGACGGGCGGAGTTTTGATTTGGCAGCCGCCCCTTGCGCCGCGCATAACGGCGGTCGATGGCCACCTCCCTTGTTGAGCAAGTCCGGCTGGCCGGCGTCGTCGGCGCCGGCGGCGGCGGTTTTCCCACGCACGTGAAGCTCGCGGCGAAGGCCGATACGCTGATCGCCAACGGCGCGGAGTGCGAACCGCTGCTCCACAAGGACGCCGTCGTCATGGAGCGCGACGCCGCCGCGATGGTGCGCGGCATGCAGCTCGCGATGGAGGCGCTGGGGGCAAACACCGGCATCGTCGGCATCAAGGCGAAGAACCAGCACGCGGTCGAAGCGGTGGAGGCCGCGTGTCACGGCACGCCCGTGCGCGTGCACCAACTCGGCGACTACTACCCGGCGGGCGACGAATACGATCTCGTTTACTCGACCACGGGGCGGTTGATTCCGCCGACCGGCATCCCGCTGCAAGTGGGCGCGGTCGTGTGCAACGTCGAGACTTTCGTCAACATCGCCGCCGCCGCCGCGGGCCGGCCGGTGATCAGGAAAACGCTCACCATCGCGGGAGCGGTGCGCGAGCCGAAGACGCTCACCGTGCCCATCGGCACCAGCCTGCGCGAGTGCCTCGCGGCCGCCGGCGGCGCGACCGTGGCCGATCCCGTGCTGTGCATCGGTGGGATGTTGATGGGCGAGACCACGGACAATCTCGATCGCCCGGTCACGAAGACCACCGGCGGCGTGATCGTGCTTTCGCGGGGGCACCACGTGATCGCGCGCAAGCTCAAGCCGCCCGCGGCGCAGAACGCCATCGGCAAATCCGCGTGCGACCAATGCCGGTATTGCACGGAGTATTGTCCGCGCTACCTGCTCGGCTACCAGGTCGAGCCGCACCAGGTGATGCGCTCGCTGGCCTTCACCGCGACCGGCGCGGAGTATTGGAACCAGTGGGCCGCGCTCTGTTGCTCGTGCGGCCTGTGCACCCTCTACGCGTGCCCCGAGGAGCTGTTCCCGAAGGAAGCGTGCGATCAATCGAAGGCCGAGATGAAGAAGGCCAACCAGAAGTGGACGGGCAAAATGACCGTGAAACCGCACCCGATGCGCGACGGCCGCCGCGTGCCGATCAAGACGCTGATGAAGAAACTTCACATCACGCAGTATGAGCACCCTGCGCCGCTCTCGGGCGAGGTGCTCGCGCCGGCCCGCATCGTGCTGCCGTTGAAGCAGAGCGCCGGCTCGCCGGGCGTGGCCTTCGTCAAAACCGGCGACCGCGTGACCGAGGGGCAGGTCGTGAGCGACGTGCCGGAGAAGGCGCTCGGCGCCGCCGTGCACGCACCGTTTGCGGCGACGGTCGCCGAAGTCACCGCGCAACACGTCGTGCTCACGCGTTAGCCCTGCACTCTCATGACTGAAAAATCCATCGGCTTGCTCGAACTCTCCAGCGTCGTGGCCGGCTTCCTCGTGGCCGACACCGCGCTCAAGGCCGGCAACGTCCGCCTCGTGCTCTCGCGCTCCATCTGCTCCGGCAAATACATGGTCCTCGTCGCCGGCGATCCCTCGGGTGTGAACAGCGCCGTCGCGGCCGGGGCCGAGGCGGCGGAGGGCTGCCTCATCGACAGCATCGTCATCACCAATATCCACCCCGACGTCATCACGGCGCTGGGCCGCACCAATGTGGCGCCACCCGACGGCGCGCTCGGCATCCTCGAGTCGTTCAATGTCGCGACGCTCATCCGCGCCGCCGACGCGGCGGCGAAGAGCGCGCACGTGCAGTTGCTCGAAGTGCGCGTGGCCATGGCGCTCGGCGGCAAGGCCTTTGTCACGATGACGGGCGATGTCGCCGCCGTGCAGACGGCCGTCGCCGCCGGCCGCGAGGTCATCGCCGATGCCGGCATGCTGGTGAACGCCGCCGTCATCTCGCGGCCGCACCCGGATGTTTACCGCGAGGTGGTGTGAACAGATTCGTGCAGACCGAGTTGTTCTCGTGCCGTAGCAGCCGAGGTGACGAGGCTGGTTCCCGTGAACGGGGTGGCGCCGGCCTCCTCACGTCGGCCGCTACGTTCAACCGCGGGGTCATCTGGCCATGGAGGTGATTTTCCTCGGCACCGGCACCTCGCAGGGTGTGCCGATGATCGCGTGCGATTGCGCCGTGTGCACCTCGGCCGATCCGCGCAACCGGCGCACGCGCACCTCGCTTCACGTCGTGATGGATGGCTTGCACGTGCAGATGGACGCCGCGCCGGAGTTCCGCCTCCAATGCCTGCGCGAGAATATCCGGCGGCTCGACGTGTTTATCCTCACGCACGGACACGCCGACCACATCGCCGGCATGGACGACCTGCGGCGCTTCTGTGATTTGATCGGCGGGCAGGCGCTCACGGTGCATACGACGGAGGAGGGGATGGGGCGCGTGCTCGCGATGTTTCCCTACGCGATGAGCGAGCGCCCGATCGCGAAAGGTTACGCGGCGTTCAAGCTCGTCGAGATGCCGCCGGTGCTCGATCTCCCGCAGGGCACGGTCCAGTCGACGCTGCTGCCGCACGGGGGCGTCAACACGCTCGGACTGATTTTCACCGAGCGCAGTTCAGGAAAAAAGTTCGTTTACTACACCGACTGCAAACGGCTCCCGCGCGAGGCGGTCGCGCTCGCGCGGGGCGCCGATGCCGTGGTGCTCGACGGGCTGCGCCCGCTCCCGCATCCCTCGCACATGAGCATCGACGAAGCCGTGGCCGCCGCCGCCGAGATCGGCGCGCCGCGCACGTGGCTCACCCACCTCACGCACCTGACCGACCACGGTCCGGCCGAAGCGGCGCTGCCGGCGGGTATCAAGTTCGCTTACGACGGTCTGCGGCTGACGCTTTGAGCGGGAACGGTGCAGTTGAAGTTCGCGAAACGCGGTAGCCGCCGAGGTGACGAGGCGGGTTGACCCGACTCACCTTGCTCCAGCCACCTCACGTCGGCCGCTACGGCCCTTCGGGCTGGGAAGGCGTCGAAAAAGGTAGGGACGGCTCTCCGAGCCGTCCGACGAGGAAACGCGCCGTGGTGGCGCGGACGCCGCGGAGAGGCGTCCCTACCTCGGTTCATTTTCTCCGACGCCCTCTGAACCGAAAATTCTGCGAAGATTTTCGGAGCGCGGGGCATGACGCGGTGTCGGGAAACCTCCGCGAATTCCGGCTCGTCTTGGCGCCCGGAATTGGCGCAATCGACCATTCCGCACTTTGTTTCTGCCATGAATCGACTGAAGATTGTCCTCATTGTGGCCGCCAGCCTGGTGGTCGTTGCCGTGGTTGCCGTCGCGCTGGCCTTCAGCGCGGGCGTCCAGACCTGGGCCGTGCGCCGCGCGCTGGCGGGCCAGCCGGACGTGAAAATCGCGGTCGGCTCGGTCTCGGCCGGCCTGTCGTCCGCGGTCGTGCGCGACGTGCGCGTCGAGCAGCGCGGCACCATCGTCGTGGCGCGGGAAGTCACCGCCGCCTACTCGGCGACGGACTACGTCTTCGGTCGCCGCATCAACGTCGGGAGCGTCGCGTTGCGCGGCGTCGAGGTCGACCTGCGCAAAGCCGCCCCGTCCGCGACACCGCCTCCGGCGGCAGCCGCTGCCGCGCCGTTTGCGGGCATTCTCAATGCCGTGCGTTTGCCCGGCGAGGTCCGCCTCGGACGCCTCGACGTCGAGGCCAAGGTGCTCCTGCCTGACAACCGCACCGCGCAGCTGACCGTGCATGGCGGCGGCATCGCCCCCGGCGCGTTTGGCACGTTGCAGTGGAAGGTGAATTTCGCCGACACGACCAAGAATGCGCCGCTCACCGCCGCGCAGGCCGAAGGTGCGATCAAGCTGCGGACGACGACCGATCTGCGCATCGACACCATTGAGGTGAACGCCGATGCTGCGGCGACCGGACCGAACCTGCCGAAGGATCACGTGAAGCTCGCGGTGAAGCTCGAACAGCCGGCGACCAACGCCGGCGAAAATATTTCCGCCGACATCGCGCTCGTGCGCGCCGGTGCCGCCGAACGGTTGGTCAACGTCGAGGCCGGCTATGCCGCGGGCAAAACGCTCCTCGCCGGCAAGTGGTCCGTCGCCGTGCGCAGCGCGCAATTCGCCGACGTGCTGGCGGCATTCGGCCTGCCCGAACTCGCGTTGAAGGGCGATGGCACGTTTTCCTACGACATCCAGTCGGGCGCCGCCACGGCGGCCGGCGCCTTCAACGGCGAGGTGTCCAAGCTCGAAAAACTCGGCGCCGAACTTGCCGCGATCGGAGTGCTGAAGATCAGCTCGGCCTTCGATGGCGGGGCATCGCGCGAATCGGCGCAGCTCGGCAAACTCGAGCTCAACGTCGCCACTGCCGACGGCCGCAAGCTCGTGGCGGTCGCCGCGCAGCAGAAGCTCTCGTTCAATTTCAAAGACCAGCGCCTCACGCCCGAGCGACCCGGCGCCGAACTCGCGCGCGTGGCGATCACCGCACTGCCGCTCGCGTGGGCGCAGCCCGTGGTGAAGCCGCGCACGATCGCCGGCGGCGATGTCTCGGGCGTGTTCGTGGTCGAGGCCGAACTCGACGGCAGCCGCGTGAAGGCGCGCGCGGTCGAGCCCCTCGTGATTCGCGCGGTCACCGTGCGCGAAGGCCAGAACACGCTTGTGGATCGCGTGACGCTCTCCGTCAGCCCGAGCGTCGACTACACGGCTGCGCGCATCGTGGCCGACGCGCAAAAGCTCTCCATCACGACGCCCGACGGCGACACGCTGGGCGGCGCGCTCTCCGCCGAAATCAGCAGCGGCGCGAAACCGGCCACCGCGTTCTCCGCGCAGCTCACCGGCCGCCTCGCCGCGCTCATCAAACCGTATCTCCCGGTCCCGACCGGCCCGCTCGCGGTCGCCGTCAACGCCAAGGGCCGCCTCGAAGGCAACGCGCTGCAGCTTTCGGCGCTCAAGGTGCAAGCGGACCGCGAAGGCGCCGGCGTGCTCGCAGCCGTCGAGGCGCTCCAGCCGCTGACGATCGACCTGAAGGCGCAGAAGCTTTCCGCGCCCGATGCCGCCGCGCCGGCCGCGCGCGTGCGCTGGGGCGAGCTGCCGCTGGCGTGGGTCGAGCCGTTCGTCGCGCAGTCGAAGCTGGCGGGGCAGTTGGCCGCGGGCGCACTCGAAGTCGGCATCGCGGGAGCGGATGCGCTCACCGTGCGCGCGGTCGAGCCGCTGACCGTGCGAGGCGCGACAGTCGCGCTCGCCGGACAAGAGTGGTTGCGCGCCGCCGACCTCACGACCGATCTCAAGGCCACGTGGAAGGGTGGGACGCTCTCGGCTGACGTTCAGAAACTGGAACTGCGCCAGGGCGCCACGCCGCTCGTGACCGCGTCGGTCGCCGCGGAAGTCACTCCGGGCAAGACACTGCGCGCCAGTGGGCGCGGGGCGCTCTCGGCCGATTTTGCGGCGCTGGCGAAGCAGCCGGCACTCGCGGCGCAGTTGCCGCTGGCCCGCGGGGCGGTCACGGCGAAATATGACGCCGCGTTCGCCGAGGGCGTGAAGGTCAAGCTCAGCATTTCCGCCCAAAACCTCGTCGCCCGCGAAGGCGCGCTGCCGCTGGGCGGAATGGAACTCTCGGTCGACGCAGCGCTCGACAAGGACAACGCGGGTCCCGTCCGCATTCCCTTCGCCGTCGTGAAGGACGGCCGCCGCTCCGACCTGCTCATCGATGGGAAAGTCGGCCTCAAGCCCGGTGCGATTTCGTTCGAGGGCCGCATCAGCGGCGAGCAGTTGATCGTGGACGACGTGCAGGCGTTTGCCGCCCTGAGCGCGCCGCCGCCGTCGGCGACGATGACGAAAGCGCCCGTGCCTGCGCCGGCACCGCGTCCAGCCGCACCTGCGACACCGCGCCCGGCCGCGCAGCCGGCACGCGACACGACGCCGGTGTGGGCGGGGTTCAACGGACGCATCGACCTCGATTTCAAAGCGATCAAACAAGGTCCCGGCATCGCCCTCAAAGGACTGCGCGGCGCGCTCTCGCTGCGGCCCGACAAGCTTACGATCGAAAACGTGGCGGGCGAGCTGAACGGCAATCCGTTCAAGGTCTCGACCATTCTCAGTTTCGATGTGAAGCAGGCGCGGCCTTACGCACTGGTCGGCGCGGTCGACGTGCCGGGCTTCAATGTCGGCGAATTTCTGCGCCGCGCCGATCCGTCGACGCCGCCGGCGATCGAGACGACGTTCACGGTGACGAGCAAATTCAACGGCACGGCGGCCAACCTGCCCGAGTTTGCCGACCGGTTGACGGGGCAGTTTGAGTTCAAGGGTTCGAAGGGTGTGCTGCGCGCGTTGAACAAGAAGGCCGAGACGACTTCCGCCGTCACCGGCCTGCTCGGTCTCGCGGCCGGCCTCGCGGGCCAGCAGCGTCTCGCCGAAGGCCTCGTGGGCACGTCGGAGTTGGTCTCGCTCCTGAAGGACATCCAGTTCGATGGCATCACGGTGCAAGTCGAGCGCGGCGCCGATGCCGCGATCGTGGTGAAGTCCCTCGAACTGTTGTCGCCGTCGCTGCGCCTCACCGGCAACGGCCGCATCGATCACAAGAAGGGTGGGGAGTTCGGCAACAATCCGCTCCATCTCGAACTGCAACTCGCGGCGAAAAACGAGCTGGCCCAGGGCCTCAACAAGGCCCGCCAGCTCTCCGGCAAAACCGACCCGAAGGGCTACTACCTGATGGCCACGCCGTTCACGCTCGGCGGCACGGTCAGCAAGCCGGACTCGTCGGAGTTCTGGAAAAATCTCACGCTGAACACGGGCGCGAATTTCCTGCGGTAGCGCGTCCGGACGATTGGCGGCCCGCCGATGAGCGGCGGCGCTGCAAAGTCCAGACACGTTTCGTAACTGGAAGCAGAAAACGTCGAAAGGGCCTGAAGGAGCGCGTTCACCCGCGCCGGCTCGGTGTAGCGGCGGGCGTCTCTGCCCGCCGGTTCAGGGTTTTCGCTCGAGCGTCGGCGGGCAGGGACGCCCGCCGCTACAGCCGAGCAAGCGGGAACTGTCATCAGCTTGAGTATCGCCCACGTCGTCGTGGATCGATTTATCGCCGGCCGCCGGTCAAGGCGTCACTTCGTAGATTTCCAGCAGGACCTCGCCGGAGCCGCCGGTCGTGTCGCCGACTTGCACGGTGAGGCTGCGGCCGGCTTCGAGGCGAACCACGGTGGCGGAATCGGCCGAGCCCGACGGAAGGGCGAACGCGCCCACCCGGGCGAACGTCGGGCTTAGTTCCGGGGACCAGCGGGCGGTGTCGGCGAGGCGGTTGCCGGCGGAGTCGAAGACGACGAGGCGCGGTGCGGGCAGCGGGTCGGTCACGCCGAATTGGCGGAGCGAAGGGCCGATGGCACGGATGAGCACGGACTGGGCGCCGTCGCCGGCGACGGACAGCCCGCAGATCACGGTGTCGCCGGCGGCGGCGAGGCGGGTGCGGGTGGCGAGGTTGACCAGGCGGCCGGTGCCGGTGCCGCCGGCATCGTAGCATTCGACGAGCGCGACGCCGGCCTGACCGCTGGAGTCGGTGACCGTCGCCGTGTAGGTCTGCGCGGGGAACGGGCGTGCGATGGCCGCGTCGAGGCTGCCCGGGGAAAGGGGAAACGCGCCGACGCGCTGGAAGATCGCGGCGTCGGCGCCGCCTTGCTCCCAGTTGTCGTTGGTGATGGAGCCGGTGGTCGCGCCGCCACCGGTGAGGACGAGGCGGGGATCGGGCAGCACACCGGCGACGCCGAAGCGGGCGAGGCCGGGGCCGATCGCGCGCACGAGCACATCGCGGGCGGAGCCAGTGACGACGAGTCCGAGCATCAGCGGTTGATCGGGCGAGATCGTCGTGCGGATGGAAAGGTTCGTGAGGCGGGGGCCGGTGCGCACGGTGAGGGTGGCGACGGCGCTGGTGATGGTGCCGGCGGAATTGGTGACGACGCAGTCGTAGTTGCCCGCGTCGTCGACGCGGGTGGCGGTGATGCTCAAGGAGGTGTTGGTGGCACCGGTGAGCGCGGTGCCGTTGCGGCGCCATTGGTAGGACGGCGCGGGTGTGCCCGAAGCGGTGACGGAGAAAGCGGCCGTCTGGCCGACGTCGACGACGAGGCTGGCGGGTGGCGTGGAGATCGTCGGCGCGGCGGTGACAATCGGGGGTGGGACGGAGACGGTGATGGTCGCGGGGGAACTGGTCACGGAACCGGCGGAGTTGGTGACGATGCAAGTGTAGGTGCCGGCGTCCTCGACGCGGACGGCGGCGAGTTGAAAGGTGTCGGAGGTGGCGCCGGCGAGGGCGGCGCTGTTGCGTTGCCATTGAAACGTCGGGGCCGGCGAGGCGGTGACGCTGAGAGAGAGCGTGAGGGAATCGCCGACACGCAGCGTCTGGGATTGAGGCTGACGGGTGATCGTGGGGGCTGATGCCGCCGTGGTCGGCGGCGTGGTGGGCGTGGTCGGGGTGGTGGCAGGTGGGGAAACGGGTGCTGGCGGCGGCGGGGGCGGGGTGGCGGGATTGACCGTGAGGGTGGCGTTGGAACTCGTGACGCTGCCGCCCGCGTTGGTGACGACGACCGTGTAGGTGCCGGCGTGCGTGGCTTGGGCGTTGGTGATGGAGAGCGTGGCGGCGGTGGCGGAGGCGATGGCGGTGCCGTTGACGCGCCATTGGTAGGTGAGGCCGGTGCCGGTGGCGCCGATCGAGAAACTGGTCGTGCCGCCGACGGTGACGGTCTGGCTTTGGGGTTGGGTGGCGATCTGCGGGGCGGCGGCCGTGGCGGGCGGCGTGGTGGTGCCGGTGGAGTTCCACTGGAGCACGCTCATCGAGAAGGGAGGGAGCGTGAGGCTTTGCGTGGAGTCGAAGGCGTCGATCGTGGTGGTGACAGGGCGCACGACGTCGGCGGTCTCGTTGTGGTCGGTGATATTGGCGGAGGTGAGGCGGCGGAGGGTTACGGTGCCGGAGGGAGGGCGCGCGCCGGTGAAATTGACGGCGAGGGCGTCGGTGCGGTGGAGATTGAAGAGGACGAGCGAGCGTTGGTTGCCGGAGCGGAAGGCGAAGCTCTGGAGGTGGTGGGCGCCGGTGAAGGTGACGCGGTTCTGGTTGGTGACGTTCCAGGTGGGATTGTCGCCGGTGTGGGCGGTGCGGAGCATGTCGCCGGCGAGGACGTCGTTGACGAGTTGGAGGGCGTGGTAGTGCGGGCGTTTACGGTTGGCCTTGCCCATGTCGATGGTGGCGCCCCAGAGCGCGCTGGTGCGGGCCGTGTTGTCGGTGGCGGTCCAGGCGGTGCGATGTCCGCCGAGGGAGAAGAACAACTGGTCGCGGCAGTTCAGCTCGCGGAGCATGACGAGCATGTGGTCCATCACGGCGAGGGCGGCGCCGACCGACGGGGTGTAGGTGTCGAGGGCCGACTGCGTGATGCTACCCTGGGTGGTGTGGAGGTTGACCTCGTAGATGGTGAGCGGGACGGGGCGGCTCGTGGCTTGAACGTTGTTCAGATTGAGACGCATGAGGCCGGAGGTGGGCGAGGGATTGTTGGACCACCATTCGGGCTCGGCGAAGAGCGGCCCGAACAATTCCTCGTTGTTGGCAAAACTGTCGACGCGCGAGGAGAGGTAAGGCGCGAGGTTCAGAGAGTCGTGCAGGGCGGAGGCGTTGTGGAGTTGGAGGTTGAGGCCGGGGTTGGCGGTCTGCCCGCCGAGCAGGCATTGGAACTGGGTGGCCGAGTAGTAGGGCGAACTCTTGATCACGCCGAAGAGTTCACTGGCACGATTGCCGCAGGGCACGGGCGCGGTGATGGCGCCGCCGCGGTAGGCGGAGTTGTTCCAATTCTCGTTGCCGAATTCGAGATGGATGCGGCTGAACACACCGGTCCAGGGTGCGGGATGGCCGAGCGCCGCGCGGATGGCGCCGTAGGGGGTGGTGGTGGGACCACCGAGGTATTCCATGAGGTTGGCGGTTTCTCGGGTGGAGAATGGCACCGGCATCGAATACCACGGCTCGGTGCCGAGGTGTTCGCAGAGGACGAGAAATTCGTGGAGCCCCGGCATCATGTTCGCCTCGCTCGTGGCGTAGACGCTGTAGCCGCTGCGCTGGCGGGCGAAGACGGGCGCGAGGGAGTTGTCGAGCGAGTTGCCGAGGTCCTGCCAGTTGACGTAGCGCAGGATGCCGGGGCGGAGGCCGGCGATCGCCGCGACGACCTCGTCGCGAAATTCGGTGGGGTTGGCCGCGTCGCTGTCGGTCTGGCGGAGGCTGACATCGTCGAGCAGCAGGGCGCTCTGGCCGGTGGCGGAGAACGCGACGTTGACGAGGCCCGAAACTGATTCGGGTTCGTTCAGGATTTGCGGAAACGGGATCGTGTAGTCGGCCCATTCGCTGGTGAGCTGCACGGTCTGGTTCAGATAGTGAGCCTGGGAGCCGCGTTGCACGGAGACCTGCACGCGATTGGCGCCGCCGATGCCTTTGGCGCGAAACGCGAGCCGCAACTGCCCGCGCAGGCGGACGAAGCCCTGCAAGGTGTCGAATTGCCCGCTCACGCCCGCCTGCCGGCCGGCGGCGGCAGCGTCGAGCCGGGCGCATTGGCGGCTCCACGGGAGCGCGGCGGGATAGTTCGCCGGGCGCGGTGGCAGGTCGGTGGCCTCGGTCGTGACGGTGCCGCCGCCATTGGCGGTGACCTGCCAGCTCGAGAACGCCGCGCCGCCGCCGGTGCCGCCGGAGTGGGTTTTGCGCAACACCATGTAGTCGCCCTCGGCGGGCAACCGGGTGCCGTCGGAGTCGCCGAAGACATACGTGGTGCCTTGGGTGCTGCCCGCGGAATCGTTGGGCGGACCGGTGCGGTTTGGGGCGATCGAAGTGAGGATCGTGCCGGTGCGGCCCTTGGCGCCGGAGGAGGACCAGATGATCTCGTAGGTGGCGCCGGCCCAAAAGCCGGAGGGCCATTGGGTGAACGCGGCATCCTCGATCACGCGGTCCGCGGTGGCGCCCGGGCCGAGCCGCACGACCGATTGAAACAACATGCCTTCGAACCCCGGATTCCGGAACAGCAGTTCCTTCATCATCTGGTGCGAGTCGTAATAGTTGTGCTGGGCAAGACCGATGCCGAAACGGCGCACGCCGGAGCGGACGGCTTCGCTGGAAATGTCGATCGTGGTGGCGGCGCGGCCGGGCGAAAGCGACGCGAGGAGCAGCAGACAGAGAGCGACGAGGTGAAGCGGAAGACGTGACGTGGAGTGATGCATGTGGGAGGTGGCTGTCCCAACATGGCGCAAGATTTTCGCAACAGGGCTCATGGCCGTGCGAAAAAATTGTGGTGCACCGTCAGCGGGCGGCGGTGGGCTCGGTGGTGGCGAGGCGCTCCCAGCGCTCGGCTTGCGCGGGCTTGTTCCACTGGCGGTAGAGCTGCGCGAGGCGCGTGGCGGTGATGCGCACGATGGCGGCCTGCGCGGGCGGAATCGGATCGTCGGCGTGCAGCAACCCGTGGTGCGCGGCGTGGAGGTGGCGCTCGGCCAGCTCGAATCGCTGCAAACCGGCGAGGGCGGCGCCGACTTCGCTGCGCACGGCGGCCGTGCGCCAGGCGCGGGGCGACGGTTGCTCGCGCGCGGCGAGCACGTCGGTGAGCAGTTCCAGCGCGGCGGCGAATTCGCCCGCGAGCAGGCGGGCGCGGCCGAACTCCTCCTGCGTGCGGAGGGTGTCGGGGTGCTGCGGGCCGAGCACCCGGCGGCGCAAGGCGAGGGCCTCGGCGAACAGCGACGTGGCGTCGCCGATGCGATCGTTTTCGCGGAGAGCGATCGCGAGCAGGTGCAGCGAGTTGATGGTTTCCGGGTGCTCGGGGCCGAGGGTGCGCCGGCGGGTGGCGAGCACGGATTCGTGCAGCGCGACCGCCTCGGCGGCGCGGCCCTGCGCGAGGGTGATGATGGCGAGAATGCTCAGCGAGTTGAGCGTGCTCGCGTGGTCGGAGCCGAGAGTGCGGCGTTTCACCTCGAGGGTTTCGCGATCGAGCCGCCCGGCCTCTTCGTAACGGGCCTGGTCTTGGAAGACGAACGCGAGGTTGGTCTGGGAGATGAGCGTGTCCGGGTGCTCGGGGCCGAGCAGGCGGCGGCGCAAATCGAGCGCGCGGCGGTGCAGGGACTCGGCGTCGTCGAGCTGGCCGAGCGCGCGCTGGGTCATGCCGAGGCCGTTGAGTGCGATGATGGTGGCCGGATGTTCGGGGCCGAGCACGCGGGTCTTGGCCTCGAGCACGCGGCGGCCCCAATGTTGCGCCGAGATGAGTTCACCGTAGCCGCGGTAGGCCTGGGCGAGTTCCTGCATCGAGGCGAGGGTCTCGGGGTGATCGCGACCGAGCACGCGCTCCCGCAGATCGAAGGTCTGCTTGTGCAGCGCGGCGGCTTCGCGCAGGCGGCCTTGATTCCACAGGATCGACGCGAGCACCTGCATCGTGCGCAGGGTCTCGGGGCGCTCCGGGCCGGCGAGACGGCGTTGGGCTGCGAGGGCGGTGCGTGCGTGGCGTTCGGCGTCGACGAACCGGCCGGTCGCGTCGAGGGCGGCCGCGAGGCGGCTTTGGGTTTCGAACGACGGCGGCTGGTCGGGCGGTCCGGCCTGGCGCCGGAGCGCGAACGCGCGCGCGAGCTGGGTGACCTCGGCCGGGTGATCGCCGAGTGCGCGATAGCTCGCGGCGAGGGTTTCGCGCAGCGTGGCCTCGGCGAGCGGTTTGCCGGCGAAGCGGCCTTCGAGCGAGGCGTCGGCCCGGTCGAGCATCGTGCGCCAACGCAGATCCCAGACGGGCGTCTGCTCCGGCGTATCGGGGGCGAGCAGGTCGCGTTGCAGAAATTCGACCATCTGGTTCGCGGCGGTGGCCTCGCTCTCGGCGCGGCGTTCGGCGGTGCGGGCGGCCAGCGCGAGGCGGAGGCTGACGATCGCGGTGCCGAGGAGCGCGAGCGCGACGATGGCGGCCGCGGCGAACATCGCGCGATGGCGGCGGACGAGCTTGCCCAGCAGGTAGGCCGCCCGGGGCGGGCTGGCTTCGACGGGCTCGTGGCGGAGGTGCCGCTGGACATCGGCGGCCAGGCTGGCGGCGGTCTGGTATCGGCGGCTGCGGTTTTTCTCCAGGCCACGCAGGGTGATCCAGTCGAGATCGCCACGCACCGCAGCGAGGAGCTGGCGGGAGGTGGTGCGGCGGGCGGTGGCGATGGCGGCCAGCCGGGCCGGTTCGAGTTGTTCGAGGCGTTGGGAGGCCCGGGGTGGATCAACTTCGCAAATCAGCCGGCGCATTTCGCCAAGCCCGGCCTGCGCCAGCGTCTCCGCGGCAAACGGGGTGCCGCCGGTCGTCAGCTCGTAGAGCAGGACACCGAGGCTGTAGACGTCGCTGCGGGTATCGATGTCGCGTTCGCTGGCGTCGGCCTGCTCGGGGCTGACGTAGGCGGGTGTGCCGACGAACTGGTCGAACGCGGTTGCGCGGGCCTCGCCGCCGAGGCGGCCGTGCGTGGCCTTGGCGATCCCAAAGTCGATCACCTGGGGCACCGCCGTGCCGTCGTGGAGCGCGACAAGAATGTTGGACGGCTTCAGGTCGCGGTGGATGACGCCCTTCTGGTGCGCGTGCTGGACGGCGTGGCAGACATCGATGAAGAGGCGCAGCCGCTCCGCCAGCGGGCACGCCTGCTGGTCGCAGTAGTCCGTGAGGCGGATGCCGCGCACCAATTCCATGACGAAATACGGCCGGCCGGTCCCGGTGGCGCCGGCGTCGAACACCTTCGCGATGTGGGGGTGATCCATCCGGGCGAGGGCCTGGCGCTCGGCTTCGAAGCGGGCGATGACGTCGGCCGTGTCCATGCCCAGCTTCACCAGTTTCAGCGCGACGCGGCGCCGGCCGAAGTCGTCCTGCTCGGCGAGCCAGACGCTGCCGCAGCCACCCTCGCCGATTTTCTCCACCAAGGTGTAGCGTCCGATCCGCGTGCCCGGGACCTCGATACTGGCGGGCAGGGGGGCGGACTCGGCGGCGGAGATGGACAGCGGGGGCTCCAGGGTGTCGGCCGATTTTTCGTGCGCGGCCAGCAGCCGCTCGATGCGAGCGCGGAGCACCGGGTCGTCGCCACACTCGCGGGCGAGAAACCCGGCCCGCGCCGTTTTGGCGAGGTCGAGTGCGGCGTGAAACAAGGCCTCCTGACGGGCAAGGGACGAACTCATGGCGGCAGGGTCTGCCCTAGTAGCGAAGAAAACGCCGGCGGGGGCTCACGGGCCGCGCATTTCCTCGAACAGCCAGGCCCGGGAGAACGCCCACCAGCGTTTGGCCGTGGCCGGCGAGATCCCGGACGCCAGGGCGGCCTCCTCGAGACTCAGGCCGGCGAAGAATCGCAGCCGGACGAAGCGGGCCTTGGCGGGGTCTTCGGCGGCGAGTTTTTCGAGCGCTTCGTCCAAGGCGAGCCAGCGGTCGTCGTCAAAGGCCGGAGCGGCCGGATCGAGGCCGTCGAGGGTGACGGGCGCCTGGCCGCCGCCGCGGCGTTGGGCGCGGCGGCGGCGGGCCCGATCGATGAGGATGCGGCGCATGGCCTCGGCCGCGGCGCCGTAGAAGTGGGCGCGGTTCCGCCAATTCCAATTGCGCGTTCCGGCGAGGCGCAGCCATGCGTCGTGCACCAGCAGGGTGGGCTGAAGGGTGTGGCTGCCGGTCTCGCGCGACATCCGGCTGGCGGCGATCCGGCGGAGTTCGGCGTAAACCAGCCGCAACAGGCGATCCGCCGATGCGGCCTCGCCACGGTCGAGCTGATTCAACCCCAGCGTGAGGTCAGGCATGGGGCGGCGGGGTCGGGCGGAGGGCTGATCCGGATACGCGCACGGTTCAGGGCCAGTCGTCGGTGCGGAAGGGCGAGGCGGGCAGGCCGGCGCCGTTGAAGAGGTTGCAGGAGGGCAGGTTTTCCCACGCGTAGCGCACCGCGACCGGAGCCGGCACGTCGGGGGCGGAGACGATCACGGTGTCGCCGGCGATGCGGGCCCTGGCGGGGGCGAATTTCCGGTCGGCGCCGGCCACGACGAAACCGGTGACCTCGCTGCCGTGCGGCACGAGACCGCCGTCGGTGGAGCGGAAACGGAGGACGATCTCCCGCCCGCGAACCTCGTGGCCGGCTGGCAACGGGCCGGAGATGGCGGGGACTTTCCGGCCGTAGACGGTGCCGAGCGCCCAGAGCGCGAGCCGGTGGCCGACGGCCTGTTTGTTCCGGGGGTGGATGTCGTTAGCTTCGCCGATGTCGATGGTGACGGCCATGCCGGTCTGCGGGAGGGCGAGGGTTTTCAGCATCGCTTCGCGCACGGCGGGCCAGTCGCGGCCGGCGCCGACGAAGTTGGGCAGCTGCACCCAGGCAAACGGAAGTTCCTCGCCCCAACGGGTCCGCCAGTCGCGCACAAGCAGGGAGAGCTGGCGGGCGTAGAAGGGCGCCTTCGCCGGCGTGGAATTGGCCTCGCCCTGATACCAGAGGATGCCGCGGAGGGCAAAGGGCGCGAGGGGCGCGATCTTGCCGTTGAACAGGGCGCCGAGGCTGCGGCGACGGACCGCGGCGTCGGTCGGATCCTGCGGTTTTTTGGCCGCCTTCTTTTTCTCGGTCCGGGCCTTTTTTTGCGCGGCCTCCCAGGCGGCGAGGTCGCGGTCGTATTTCTTGAGCGCGGCGTCGGAGGTCAGGGCCGTGGCCTCGGATTCGATCTGCTGGAGAAACGGGGCGAGCTCCGGGGCCGCGCGTTGCGCTTCGGGAGCGATCCACTGCTCGATCGGCGTGCCGCCGACGGAGGAGTTGACGAGGCCGACGGGCACGCCGAGCGCGCGGTGCAGCTCGCGGCCGAAGAAATACAGGGCGGCCGAAAAACTCCCGACGGTGTCCGGCGAGCAGATTTCCCAGCGGCCCTTGCCGGCGGACTGCGGGGAATTGGCGTAGGTGGATTCCTCCTTGAAATGGCGGATGAGCGGGAAGTTCGCCGCAGCGCGTTCGGTGTCGTAATCCTGGGCGCGGTTGACGGTGAACGCCATGTTGGACTGACCGGAGCCGAGCCAGACTTCGCCGATCAGCACGTCGCGGATGGTGATCGTGTTGTCACCGGTGACAGTGAGGGTTTGCGGGGTGCCGGCGGCGAGGGCGGCGAGCGTGACGCGCCATCTGCCGTCGGCACCGGCGATGGTGGACTGGGTCTGGCCGGCGACGGTCACGGCGACGTGTTCGCCTGGTGCAGCGCGGCCCCAGACTGGAATGCGCTTGTCGCGCTGCAACACCATGTGATCGGAAAAAATCGCCGGCAGGCTGATTTCGGCGCGGGCCGCGAGCACCGCGGAAAAAAACAGAACGAGACGGAGGCACGGGGAGTTCATGGGGAGGAGTGGCGGCAGCTTGCAGAAGAGAGCCGCCGACGCCAAGCCTGCGAAACCGACTCCGGCGCGCGGGGGGTGTGACTCACACTGAGGTCAGTGATCTGTCGCGGCGGTCTGTGACCGCCGTCGTTGCGCCAAGGATATTAGTCCGGCGGTCATGGACCGCCGCTACAACCGAGGCATTCGAGAACTGACAGCAGTTTGAGTTGCACCCGGTGCGCGGTGCTAACGGGCCGGTCCGCCGGGCGCGCGCGGCGGCGGCACCAGCGTCGCGACGGCCAGGAGGAGTTCTTCGACACTGAAGGGCTTGGCGAGCGTCCGCGAGGCGCCGAGTTTGCGCGCGAGATCGAGGTAAACCCCCGCGTGCGCCACGCTGCCGGAGACCGCGAGGATCGGGAGTCCCGGGTGGTCGCGCCGGAGCTGCATGATGGTCTCGATGCCTTCCTGGCCGGGCATGATGAGGTCGGTCACCACCAGGTCCGCCGGCGCGATCGTGAAAATCTCCAGGCCTTGCCGGCCGTCCTCGGCCTGAAGCACTTCGTGCCCGGCGGACTGCAGGGCCTCGGCCATCACGCCGCGCAGGGGCGCGTCGTCTTCGATGAGGAGAATGCGAGACATGGAAGGGAAGTTGAGACTAGTGGTGGGAGTGTGCCGGCGAAGGTTGACCGGCAGGTTGCGAGAAAAACGGCTCCGCGACGAAACGATTCTGCGAGCGGAAAACACGCACCGGCCACGGTAGGGGACGGTCGGCGGGGAGGCGGAGGCTACGGGAGCGACCGGTCACGAAACCTCCGGGTTGCGGCTTCGCAACGTCACGTTTCTTTCGTGTCGCTGCGCTAAGGCGCGATGAGGCCCTTGCGGATCGCGAAGCGGACGAGATCGGTCTGCGTCTGGAGGCCGAGCTTGCGCAGGAGATTCGTGCGATGGGTCTCGGCCGTGCGCGGGCTGATGAAGAGTTTCTCGGCGATTTCCGGATTGCTGTGCCCCTCGGCGGCGAGCTGGAGCACGGTGCGCTCGCGGGCGGAGAGCGAGGCGAGCGGGTCGGAATCGGCGGCGGGTTTGGTGACGAGGGCGTTGATGGCCCACTCGGAAAGCGGAGCGCTGAGGAAGCGACGGCCGGCGAGCACTTCCTTGAGGGCCTGGGTGATCTCGTGCGACTCGGAACCCTTGAGGATGTAGGCCATGGCGCCGGCGCGGAGCGACTCGATCACGTAGGGCTCGTCGTTGTGCATCGAGAGGATGATCACGCGGGTCTGCGGACTGCTGGCGCGGGCCTGTTTCAGCACCTCGATGCCGTGGAGGCGCGGCAGGTTGAGATCGAGGATGAGCAGGGCGGGCCGGTGTTTCTCGACGAGTTGCGCGGCGGCCAGGCCATCGGAGGCCTCGGCGATGATCTTGCAGAGGCCGTCCGCCTCGATCACCCCGCGCAGCCCGCGGCGGACAATCTCGTGGTCGTCGGCGATGATGGCGGTGATCATGGCCGGAATCGTTCCCCGGTCGCGCAGGCGTGCTCCCGCCCGCCCGGTCCGGAGAACGAGAAGGAGAACGGGGCGCGAGCGCGATGCGTTTTCATCCGGCCGGGGGCGGGAGCGGAAATTCCGCGTGGAGGCGCGTGCCTTGCGCCGGTTGGGAGACGATCTCGAGGCGGCCGCCGGCGAGGCGCACGCGTTCGGCGAGCCCGGCGAGCCCGAGGGAATCGTTGCGGGCCAGCGCCGCGGTGGCGTCGAAGCCGCGGCCGCGGTCGGAGATCTCGACGTGGAGTTCGGTGTCGCTGGCGGTGACGGTGACGACCGCGGCCCGGGCGCCGGAATGTCGCGCGACGTTGGTGAGCGCCTCCTGCACGACGCGATACGCGACGATCTCCAGTTCGGGGGGCAGGCGGACGCACGGGAGCGAGAGCTCGAGTTCGACGGCGATACCGGTCTGGCGGGCGAAAAGCTTGGTCTGCCAGTCGAGCGCCGGCGAAAGCCCGAGATCGTCGAGCATCCGGGGACGGAGCGAGAGCGTGAGGGCGCGGACGCTTTGCAACAGGTCGTCGGTGAGGGTGAGGGCCTCGTCGAGTGGCCCGCCTTTTTTCGCGGCCTCGAGCTGGAAGCGCAGGCCGGTGAGGAGCTGGCCGATCTGATCGTGGAGTTCCTGGGCGAGTGCCCGGCGCTCGTCCTCCTGCACGCGGAGGAGGCGCGTCGAGAGCGATTGGGCGCGGTGCTCGGCTTCGCGGCGGACGAGGACTTCGTTTTCGAGTTCGCGGGTGCGCGCCGCGACCTGGTCGGCGAGGGACTGATTGAGGGCGGCGAGTTCGTCGGTGAGCTGCGCATTGAGGCGCGCGGTGTCGGCGAGCTTGAGCGCCTGGTTGAGGGAAAAGACGAGTTCGGGCAGCCAGCCGGCCCCGTGGAGCAAGTAGTCGTGCGCGCCGAGTTTGAAGGCGGCGACGGCCGTCTCGCCGGGCGCGGTCGCCGCCACGACGATCACCGGGACGTCGTCCTCGCGGGTGCGGAGGTGGCGCAGCGCGTCGAGCATGGCGGCGGCCGGCCAGTTCGGCCCGAGCACGACGGCGTCGAAAGTCGTTTCGCCGGCGGTGAAGCGCGCGAGCGCGGCCGGAGCATCGGTGTCGAGCTGGAGGTGCGGTGCGCCCGTCTGAAAGAACAGCGTGGCCGCGCGACGCTCGGCGGGATCGGCGTCGAGAAAAAGCACGCGGTGGGCGCGCGGCGGCGCCGCCGCGACGCGCGCATGGCGGCGCAGGCGGGCGAGCGTGTGCCGGACGATTTCATGGATGCGGCGGAAGTCGGGCGAGTTCTTGTCGATGCAGTCGGCGGCGCCGGCGCGGAGGGCCCGCACGGCGAGGTCATACTGGCCTTGCGCGCTGACCATGATGACGGGCGTGGGATCGCGGCGGGCGGTGAGTTCGCCGAGCACTTGGAGGCCGTCGAGATCGGGCATCACCAAGTCGAGCAGCAGGGTGTCGTAGCCGCCGCGGGCCATGGCGGCGAGGCACTCCTGGCCGCCGCGTGCGATGTCGAGCGTCCAGTCCGGCACGTGGTGCGCAAAATAGATCTGCACCATCTGCACGACCTGTGGGTCGTCCTCGGCATAAAGCACGCGCGTCATGGGTGTGGCTGGGCCACGACTATCGGCACGGAAGTAGCACGGTTCAAGGGATTTCCCGGTTTTTACGGGGAAATCCCCCAGCGGAAATCCCGAGGCGGGATTACGGGGGTGCCCGAATACCTGAAAAACGCGGTGGCCGCTACGCTCACGGCCATGAACTCCACCACTCGTTCCCGCCAGAACGACACCACTCTCCGCCGCGCCGGCCTTGCCGCCATTCTCGCCGTCGCCGGCCTGCTTTTTGGCGGTTGCGCCACGACGTATACGCCCGCGGCCAATCTCGAGCTGTTTGCCCGGTCGGCGCCGCTGCCGCAGTTGGTGCCGTCGGGCAAGCAAGTCGAAGCCGCCGAGGCCACCGCAGCCAGACGCGAGGGCGACTTCGTCCTGAACGGCGCGGGCCACTCGATGCTCCCCGTTTACCTGCCCGGCACCGCGATCGTGGTTCATCCGTGCCGCTTCAATGAGCTCCGCAGGGGCCAGGCGGTCGTTTACCACAACCGGCGCGGCAGCTATGTGGCCCACATGCTGGTCGAGGATATGCCGAAAGGCTGGTTCGCGATCGGACTCAACAATCCCGAGCCGGACGACGACCTCGTGACCAAGCACAATCTCGTCGGCGTCATCACGGCTGCCTACGCCGCCGCCGACACGCCGTTCCGGTCGGATGTCGCCGAGCGCATCGCCGTCCGCGATGCGGTGAACGGTGGCGCCCGGGTCGCCGGTCTGAGCACCGCCCTGATGAACACTTTGCCGCACTGACATGGAGGTCGCGCTTCCTGGCGGCAGCGCGGCCGGCTAGTGGCAAACCAAGCCAGCGCGCCCGCGCCGAGTTCACGCGGGCGCGCTGGTGAATTTTTGCTTAAAGTCCGGATGGACGCGCCGATTAGGCGGACAATCACCCATGCCAGCGAACCTTGCCCTGCCCGGAGGCCACGTGCTCTCCCCCGACGATATTGTGCGGGAGGTGAAACATCTGCCGTCGGCGCCGAAGGTCCTGCCCCGGCTGAAGACCCTTCTGAGTGACGGCAACTCGGCCATGCATGAGATCGTGGCGTTCGTCCGGCTGGACCCAGGCATCGCCGCGCGGGTGCTGCAAGTGGCCAACAGCGCCTACTACGCGAAGGGCGT
Organism: Verrucomicrobiota bacterium; assembly: GCA_016235555.1. GTDB lineage: Bacteria > Verrucomicrobiota > Verrucomicrobiia > Opitutales > Opitutaceae > JACRKC01. The sequence goes on along the minus strand of JACRKC010000003.1, from coordinate 13,034 downwards.
GCGCTGTTTTACCGTCGACGAAGCGGTCCACCGCGTGGGCTACGATCAGGTTTACGAACTCGTCTCCTACGCCGTCGCCTCGCAGGTGCTCGTTCGTCCGCTGGAAGTCTACCGCATCGACGCCGACGAGCTGTGGCGGATGTCCGTCGCCGGGGCCATCGCCGCGGAACTGCTCGCCGACCGGACCGGTCAGGATCGCAACGCGGCCTACACCGTGGGCCTGCTGCATTGCGTGGGCATGGTGGCGATCGACGAATGGGCGCTGCGCAACGCGCGCTCGCTGGTCCTGCCGCTGGCGGCGTTTCCGCGCGAGGCGACGGAGGGTGAGCGCGCCGCGTTCGGGTTCACGCAAGCCGACACGGGGGGCGCCCTGCTGCGCGACTGGGGTTTTCCCGCTTCGATTGTGGAGCCGGTGCGCTGGCAATATGCACCGCGCGCCTCGGCGAGTCAGGTGCGGATGGCGACGCTGCTGCACGCGGCCAAATGGATTCGCAACGCCGTCTGCGGCCGCCGGGCGACACCGCTCGACAGCGGGCACATCCAGCCGCTCGGAATTTCCCCGGCCAAGGTCGAGGCGCTCGCTGAGAAGGTCGCGGAGCGGATCGCGCAGGTCAGCTCGCTGCTCGACGAGACGGAAAATTTCGTGGCCGATCGAGGCCTGTTTCCGGCCCAAAGCTGGGACCAATAGCCCGCATCCATCACGCTGGCTCGAAGGTCGGCCGCAGTCGGTCGCAGCCGGTCGGGGAGAGTTTGCAGCGTAATACCAGTTACGGCGCGTTTTGAGACTCCTGATCGGCGGCTTCTGACGTTCGGTTTAGAATGCGCGTGGCGGCCGCCCTGACGGCTCGCGGACCGACGCCGGGACTACTGCACGCGCGCGTAGATTTTTTGCAGCATCGAGACCGATGCGGCGGGGGCGGCGGGAGTCGCCGGGCGGCCGCTGGAGAGGCTGCAACGCAGGAGGAGCTGCTCGTTTTCCTTGTCGAGCTGGAGAATCTGCAGGATGCGGGCGCGGGTGTTTTCGAGTTGCGCGCGGGCCGCCGGGTCGCGGATCGACGCCGCGGGCAGCGCACGCAAGGCGCCGAGGGTCTGGTCGAGCCGCTCGAGCAGGACGCGTTTGCGGTCGAGGAGGGCGGCGTCGGGCGTGCGCTGGTGGGTGCGCAGAAAACGATTTTCGTCGAGTGCGAGTTGATGGAGTTCGTCGCAGAGGGCGTGGTGCTCGGCGAGGGTGGCGGGGGCGGTCATGGGGTGGAGGCGGTCTTCCCGGGCAGCGCGGGCGCGGGGGCCGCGGTGGCGCCGTCCGGCTTGACCGGCGGCGGAGTGGCGAGGGCCTGTTTGCCGGTCGTGGTCGTGAACATTGCGGTCACCTGTTGTTCGGTTTTTTCCTTCCAACGCAAGTGATCCAGGCGCCACGCCGCCATCTTGCTCAGTTCCGCCAACTCGGCGGCAGGAGTCGGGCCGAGGGCTTCGACGATGCTTTGGTAGGCCACGCGCGCGCGGTCGAGCGTGCCGAGGCGTTCGTAGCAGAGGGCGATCTGGTAGGTGAGGGGGAGGCGCCAGCTGGGCTCGACCGAGAGTTCGAGCAGGCCGGAGTAGATGGAATGGGCGTTGAGCGTGTCGCCGGTTTCAAAAAAATCGTTGGCGAGCTGGTTGCCGGTGCGGCGCTGCCAGTAGGCCCAGCGCTTCGGGTCGGTGGCGGTGCGGGTTTTTTCCGCCCGCAGCAGTTCGAGCGTGGCGGCGAAGGCCTCCTGCGGACGTTTCAATTCGCGCAGCGTGATCGCGAGGAGGTAGCGGGCTTCGGGGATGTTTTCGTCGTCGGGCGATTGCTCGACGAAGGCGCGGAGGGTGGTGACGGCCACCTCGCGGTCGCCTTGGAGGCGCTGCGAATAGGCGGACATGAAATGGGCGCGGGCCCGGTCGGCCGGCGCGAGGTCGAGGAGGCGGAGGCGGGTGAAGAACTTGTTGGCCTCGGCGAACTCGCCGGCTTCGAAATGGGTCTGGGCGATCTCGAACTGGGCGGTCTTGGCGAGGAGCTGGTAGTGTTCGAAACTGTTGCCGTCGAGTTTGAGCGTGGAGTTGAGCACGCTGTAGAAGCGGCTGATCGCGACTTTGTGGATGCCGAGGGCGCGAAGGGTGCGGCCCAGGTCGAGCAGGGCGTCGGGGACGCGTTCGTCGGACGGGTGGTCCTTGAGGTAGCGTTCGTAGATCGCGACGGCCTTGGTGAACGCGCCCTGTTTGCGGTGCATGCGGGCGAGGCCGAGCAGACCGCTCTTCAAATCGTCCGTCGTGGCGGTGCGGTCGTTGATGACCTGGTGGAACGCAATCTCCGCGGCGCCGTAATCGGCGCGGTCGGTGAGGGCGGCGCCGAGTTTGAGCAGGCTGCGCACTTCCTCCGGCGAGCCCGCCGCGGGCTTGGCGGAAGCGGGTTTCGCGGGGGCCGCGACCTTGGCCGTGGGATGGTCGGCGGAGGGCGCGGGGGCGGCAGGAGCGACGGACTCCCTGGCGGAGGGCGTCGGCTGGGCCGCGGGAGGCGCAGGATGGTCGGTCTGGGCGCCGGCCGCCGCGGGTGACTCGTGGGTCGGGGCCGCGTGCTCCGCCGGTTGGGCCGTTTTGGCCTCCGGTTTGGCAGGATGCGCCTCAGGCGAGGCAGGCAGCGCCCCGACGCACGCGAGGAGCAGGCTCGCGAGCACGAAGCGGAGCGGCGGAAAACCGAGGCGGATCATTTCGGCGTCTGGGTGTAGGTGGCGGAGCTGGGCGGAACGGGTGCGGCGGCGGGCGCTTGGAGGGCGGTGGGAACGATCACGCTCACGTCGCCGGGCGCCTTGGCGGTGCCGGGAATTTGGAAAAAGGGGAGAAAGTCTTCGGGTTTGACGGTCGGGCGGGTGTCATCGGGCAGGATGGAGCGCGGCGGCGCGGCCTTGGCCGGTGGAGGAGTGCCCTTGGGTTTGGCCCCGGCGGCGGGTTCGTTGGTGGCGGTCGGCGGGATTCCCGCCGACTGGGCGGCGGCCGCGTTGGCCTGGGCGACGGTCGATTCCGTCGGAGTGAGCGCTGGGACCGGAGGTGCCGCGGCGGCCGGATGGGTGACGAGATCGGGTGGCGGGGCCGGGCGTTGAAAACGCAATGGTGGGGCGCCAAGGGCGACCAGGTAGGGCACGGATGCCGGGCGGGCCGGCTCGCCCGCGCGGCCCGGCAAGGGACGGGAGCGCGGCAGCGAGTGCGCTGTCTTCGGTGCGAGCGTCGAGAGCAGCAGCAGCGAGAGGCAGCGCAACGCCCGGCGCGCACCGACCGACAACTGCGGTGGTTCGCGATGATTCATTTCGTGTGAGACGGTCCATGGTTATGGATGGTCCTGATTGTGCCCGGGGTCCTATCGGCACACCGGGTGCCCGACTTGAAACGAATTTGCGCCAAGCCGGGCTCGGGGCAGGGGTGCGCCACCCGGTCACGTTCGCGCGGGTGGGACCGTGGCGCCAAAACCAACCTTTCGGTGTGATCGGCGAGGTCGTGGGCGAGGCGTCCCGCCTCGTGTTCGAGCCCTTGAGCTCACGGAACGAGGCGGGACGCCTCGTCCACGACTACCCGATTTTGGCGGAGCCGCCTTCGATGAGGAGGCGCAGACGACGGCCCAACTCCTCGAGCTTGTAGGGTTTCTGGACGAATTCCTTGTGCCCGAGCTGTTCGAACTCGCCCCGGGCCTCCGGGGTGATGTGGCCGCTGAGGACCAGGACTTTCAGGTTCGGGCGCGCGATGCGGATGATCTTCATCACGTCGATGCCGGTGGCGCCAGGCATGTTGAGGTCGAGGAGCACGGCGTCGATGTCGCGCGAGGGGTCGCCCAGAATCTCGATGGCTTCGAGGCCGGTGGCGGCGGAAATCGTCCGGTAGCCTTTGCGCTCCAAGGCGCTGGCGAGCAGGGTGCGCAAGGCGTCTTCGTCGTCGACGATCAGCACGGATTCCTTGCCGCCGGGAAACCAGTTGGAGCTGGTGGTGGTGCAGCTGGCGGCGACGGCGGTCTCGGCCAGGGGCAGGTAGACGCTGAACGTGCTGCCGGCGCCCGGAGCACTTTCGACTTCGATGAACCCATGATGGGCCACGACGATGCCGTAAACCACCGCGAGTCCCAAGCCGGTGCCTTGGTTGACGGGCTTGGTGGTGTAAAACGGCTCGAAGATGCGCGCCCGGACCTCCGGCGTCATGCCGGTGCCCGTGTCGGCCACGGAGAGCCGGGCGTAGTTGCGCGCGGAGTCGGCGCCCAGGCGCGAGAGAGTCCGGCCCGGGTGGGTGCTCGTGGAGAGCGAGATCATGCCGCCCTGCGGCATGGCGTCGCGGGCGTTGACGCAGAAGTTGAGCACGATCTGCTGGATCTGGTTCTGATCGGCGAGCAGCGGCGGCAGGCGTTCCTGGAGCTGGGTCTGGAAGGTGACGGTGCGCGGAAAAGTCTCCGCCAGGAGCGCGCCGATGTCGCGCGCCAGCTGGTTGAGGTCCATCGGGCTGAATTTCACCTCGGTCTTGCGGCTGAACGTGAGGATCTGCCGCACCAATCCGCTGGCGCGTTGGGCGGCCCGGTGAATCTCGCGCAGGCTTTTTTGCAGGGTCTCGGGCTCCGGTGCGCCCTGCTGGCAGAATTCGGCGTAGCCGTTGATGATCGCGAGCAGGTTGTTGAAGTCGTGGGCGATGCCGCCGGCGAGCGTGCCGAGGCTCTCCATTTTCTGCGCCTGGCGGAGTTCGAGTTCGAGCTTCTTGCGTTCGGTGATGTCTTCGCGGAGGCAGAGGTAGTTGGTGATTTCGCCGGCCTGGCTGCGCAGGCACGACACCTTCACGGACTCCCAGATCGTGCCGCCGCCGCTGCGGGGGGTGGCGTGTTCGCCGCGCCACTCGCCGCCGCCGCGCACGGTGGTCCAGAAATTCTGATACGACGCTTCGTCGGGGTGCCCGTCGCGCAGCACCTCGATGCGCTGGTCGAGGAGATCCTCCAGCGTGAGCCCGGTGACGGCGGTGAATTTCGAATTCACGTATTGGGCGCGCCCGTCCGGGTCGGTGATCGCGATGGAAACCGGGGATTGTTCGACGGCGCGCGACAGGCGGTAGAACTGTTCCTCGGCGAGCCGTTGGCGCGTGATGTCGCGCCCGACCGCCCGGATCACGCTGACGGCGCCCTGTTCGTCGCAGACCGCCACTTCGTCCCAGGCGAACCAGCGGACGCCCTGGGGGGTGAGCCAGCGATGCTGGCCGGTGGCACGATGAGGAGGGCGGATGAGTTCGGCGGTCGTCGCTTGCAGGGCGGCGAGGTCGTCGGGATGCACGAACTCGCGCACGTGCGCCTCCTGGAGCTTGGCGGACGCGCGGCCGAACTTGCGCGCAAACGACAGGTTGGCGGCGAGGATGCGCCCCGCGCCGTCGCGGCAGTAGGCGCAATCCGCGCTGGTGGCCCACGCTCCGAGCCAGGTTTCCGCCGCGGATGGCTCGCTGAGCCCGGCGACGGGTTCGCTGATGACGACAGACATTTGGGGCCTAAATCGGCGCGCGGCGGCGGGACTTGAGATGCGGCGGCGAAATCGGGCCGGCGGCCGGCTACCTTTTAAAAGGTAGCCGGCTGCGCGGGCGCTACGTGGAGCCCTGACTCGATTTCCAAGGGGCGCCTTTCACGGTGGCCCCGTTTCCCGCTCGTCCCGGTTCAGCCCCTCCTGAGTATGGTCAAAACAATCAATCCCGGAATCCGTCGCGTCCTCATTTTGAAATCCGACCGGCTGTGCGCCCAGGCGCTCGGCGACGCGGCCCGGTCCGCTTTTCCCGGGGCCGGCCGCGTGATCGCGCGTTCGCTCGCGGAGGCGCGGAGCGAACTCGACCGCGGGAGTTTCGAGCTGATCGTCGCGGGAGTGAGCTTCGGTGACGGGGAGATTTTCGATCTGATCGAGGCGGGGGCGGCGGCCGGGAACACGCCGAGCCGGTGGCTGGTGGTCACGGCACGGCCGGCCCGGAGCGTCGTCCGGCGGCTGCGGGAATTGCCGGTCGCAGGAATATTCGATGCGGCGACGGAGGATCCGGAGGATTTTTCGTTTGCCCTGTTGAGCGTCAGCCTGGGCTTGCCGTGTCTGAGCGCGGCGCTCGCGCAAGATTCGTGGGTGGCACGGCGCTGTCCGGTGCCGTCGCGGCGGCAACCGACCGGCGACCGGGTGGTGGCCCCCGTGGGGCGAAGCGGCTGGCCGGCCTGACTAATACCAGCTACGGCGCGCCGTAACTGGTATTAGCCGCGAAATCCGCGAAGCGAAGTAGCAGGAGAGGTCACGAGGCGGTGGTGCGACCATCACCTGATCCCAGCCTCCTCACTGCCTGCCCTGAGCTGGCCGAGGGGTCGGCTGCTGCGGCCGGCTGCTCGGTCACGACTTAAAGCAGTCCCTGCAACATCGAGGGCAGGCGCTGGAGGGAGTTGGCGATCGAGGCGCGGGCCAGCATGGATTCCGGGCCGTCGGCGGCATAGAGAATGCGCCATCCCGGCAGATTGATCCACGCGTCCTCTTCGATGGGGTCGACTTTCTCGAAGCCGCCCGTGATGCCCTTGTGGCGCACGAGGTGGTCGGCCACCTGCACGGCGGCGGCGAACAGCCGGTGGCGGGGCGCGCGGTCGGGTTCGTTGTGATAGGTGACGGCGTTGACGATTTCCTCGGAAAGGTGGTGCCGGCGCAGGTAGTCGGCGCCGATGCGCGCGTGATCCCAGCCGATCAGCTCGCGTTCGAGGCGGGCGAAGTCGGCGGGGTTTTGGGCGGGCATCTCGACCAGTTGGCGGAGTTCCTCGGGAAAGGCGTGGGCCATGACGACCTTGCCGACGTTGTGGAGCAGGCCGACCAGGTAGTCGGTGTCATCGTCGATGTGGAGCGTGGTGGCGGCGAGAATCTCGCGGGTGAGAATGGCGGTGCCGATGCTGTGGTTCCACAGTTCCTTCCACGGGAGGACGAACGGCACGTTTTGCTGGAGCTGCTGCATTTCCTCGATCACCGGCGTCGCCATCGAGAGTTCGCGAATCTGGCGCAGGCCGAGGAAAAAGACGGCCTCCTCGATGTTGTTGATGCGCGTGGAGAGACCGAAATACACCGAGTTGACCATGCGCAGAAGGCGGGCGGAGAGCGACGGATCGCGGCGGATGACCGCGGCGATCTGGGAATTGAGGCTGGCGTCGGAACGCACCAGTTCGCCGAGCGCGCGGTTGACGCTCTGCAAGGAGGCGAGCTTGGGGCAGGCGCCGATGCGTCGCGCGATGACCTCATCGGAGTAAGGCGCGACTGCGGCGGGTGAGAGGTCGGGAGATGCAGTGGCAGTGGACATGTGGCGGCGTGCAACTAATCGGCGTTGGGGCCGGAAACTTGAGGACGGGCGCTCAAGAAACGGCCGGAATGCGCCGAAGGGAAGGCGCGCCAGCTGCCGACGCTTGCCTGCGCCGCCCGGAACCGCTTTGCCTGCTGGCTGAATGCCGGCTCCGCGCGATCTTCCCATCTACGAACTTGAATCCGCCGTCGTCGCCGCTGTGCGCGGCGCGGGGCGGCTGATTGTGCAGGCGCCGACCGGCTCGGGCAAATCGACCCAGATTCCCCAGATGCTGTGGCGGCACGGTCTGCTGGGGGAAAAAGGCGAGGTGGTCGTGCTCCAGCCGCGGCGGCTGGCGGCGCGGCTGCTGGCCAAACGCGTGGCGGAGGAGGCGGGCACCAACCTCGGTGAAGGTGTCGGCTATCAGATCCGTCTGGAATCGCGGGTGAGCGAGCGCACGCGCATCCGGTTCGTGACGGAGGGCATCCTGCTGCGGCAGATGTCGTTCGATGCGACCTTGCGCGGCATCAGCGCGATCGTGTTCGACGAATTTCACGAGCGGCACCTCTACGGCGACATCTCGCTCGCCCGCGCGTTGCAGATTCAACAGACGGTGCGGCCCGACCTGAAACTGATCGTGATGTCGGCGACGCTCGATGCGGGGTTGCTGAAGAACTACCTCGCGCCGTGCGAGGTGCTCGTGTCGCAGGGGCGGAGTTTCCCGGTGAGCGTGGAGTATCTGAGCAAGCGCGTGGATTTCGAGGCGGAGCCGGTGTGGGACGTGGCGGCGCGCGAGTGTGAGCGCGTGGCGGCGGCGACGGGCGGCGACTTTCTCGTGTTCATGCCGGGCGCCTACGAGATCAACCGCACCGTGCAGGCGATCCAGGGGGCGCGCGGGCTGCGGGATTTCGTGACCTTTCCGCTGCACGGCGAGCTGCCACCCGAGGCGCAGGACCGCGCCGTGGCGCGTTACGATTCGCGCAAGATCATCGTGTCCACCAATGTCGCCGAGACCTCGCTGACGATCGATGGCGTCACCGCAGTCATCGATTGCGGGCTCGCGCGCATCGCGCGGTTCGATCCGCACCGTGGCATCAACACGCTGCTCGTCGAAAAAATCTCCGCCGCGAGTGCGGACCAGCGGGCGGGGCGCGCCGGCCGCACGGCGCCCGGCGTCTGCGTGCGGCTGTGGACTGACCGTGAGCACGAGCAGCGCGCACCGCAGGAGTTGCCCGAGGTGAAGCGGCTCGATCTGTCCGAAGTGGTGCTGACGTTGAAGGCGAGCGGGATCGACGACGTGGCGAACTTTCCCTGGCTCGAAAAACCCGATGCGGTGGGCTTGGTGCGCGCGGAGAGTCTGCTCGCCGACCTGGGGGCGCTGGGCGGGCCGAGGAAATCGATCACCGAGGTCGGGCGGCGGATGCTGCGTTTCCCGGTGCATCCGCGTTACGCGCGGATGTTCCTCGCGGCGCAGGAGCGGGGCTGCGTGCGGCCGGTGGCGCTCATGGCGGCGCTCACGCAGGGGCGGAATTTCCTGCTCCGCGGCGTGCCCAAGGACGTCGAACGGACGCGCGAGGACACGTTGGGCGAGGAGCATGAGAGTGACTTTTTCCTGCTGATGCGCGCGTGGCGCTTCGCCGACAAGGCCGGCTACTCGCTGGAGGCCTGCCGGCGGCTGGGCGTGCACGCGCAAGGGGCGCGGCAGGTGGGACCGCTGTTCGAGCAATTCCTCGAGATCGCGGCGAAGGAAGGGCTCGAGATCGCGGAACGCCGCACCGACGGCGCCGAGGTCCGCAAATGCGTGCTCGCCGGTTTCTCCGACCAGCTCGCGCGGCGGCTCGATGCCGGCACGCTGCGCTGCGAGATCATCCACGGCCGGCGCGGAGTGCTCGCGCGCGAGAGCGGCATCCAGCAGGCGAAGCTGCTCGTCGCCGCCGAGATCAGCGAGATCGGCCGCGGCGACGGGGAGGTCACGACTTTGCTGTCGCTCGCGACGGCGATCGATGAGGCGTGGCTGAAGGAGATTTTCCCGGACGATTACCGCGAGGCGCGCGGGGTGGTCTACGACGAGCAGCAGAAGCGCGTGGTGTCGCGGCGCGAGCGGCGTTTCCGCGACCTCGTGCTCGAAGCCAAGGTGAGCAGCGACGAGGCGCCGCTCGACGAAGCGGCGCGCCTGCTCACGAAGGAAGTGGTCGCGGGACGGCTGAAGCTCGAGGCGTGGGACGACACCGTGGAGCAGTGGATCACCCGTGTGAACCGCATGGCCGAGTGGTTTCCGGAGCTGGAGGTCAACCCGATCACCGACGCGGACCGGGCCACGCTGATCGAGCAGATTTGTTACGGCGAACTCGGCTATCGCGACATCAAGGACAAGCCCGTGATGCCCGTCCTGCGCGACTGGCTGACGGCCGAACAACTCGCCGTGATCGACGACTACCTGCCCGAGCGCCTGACGATGGCCAACGGCCGGCGCTCGCGGCTGACCTATCATAAGGAGGGGCCGCCCGTGCTCAGCGCGCGCATCCAGGAGCTCTACGGCATCGAGGGGCGATTCGCGATCGGCCACGGCCGCGTGGCCGTCAAAATCGAGGTGCTGGCGCCCAACCAACGGCCGATCCAGGTGACCGACGACCTGACGAACTTCTGGCGCGAACAATACCCGAAGATCAAAACCGAACTCTCCCGCCGCTACCCGCGCCACGAGTGGCGGTGAGCAGGGGCCGCCCTAATCGAGGCCGCTGGTGACGTTGAATTCGCTCCAGAACGTCTGCAATGAGCGCACGAAACGTTCGAGGCGGGCGGGATCGGTCGGCTTCACGACGTAGGAGCTGGCGCCGAGTCCGTAGGCCCGCTCGACGTCGGCCGGGAGATAGGAGGCGGAGTAAACGATGACCGGAATGTGCAGAAAGGCCGGATGGTCCTGCCGCCAGCGCAACACCTCGAAGCCATCCTTGTTTGGCATCTTGAGGTCGAGGAGCAGGAGATTGGCCACGGGGAATTTGGTGTGGTCGGTGTAGGCGCCCGCGCCCCGCAGATAGTCGACCGCCTCCAGGCCATCGGTCACGCGCACGACTTGAAAAAGATTGCCGCAACGTTCGTTCACTTTCGTGAACAGCACCGCATCGAGTTCATTATCCTCGGCCAGCAGAATGACGGGATTGGGCATCGGGGCATTGAACGGTGCGCGGTTGGCCGGGCAAGCGTTGAGTTGGCGGGGAAAGGGCGGGGGGCGCATCTCAGTTTTCTGACTGAGGCGGGACGCCTCAGCCACGTGGAAGAGGCGTCCCGCCTCGTCGATTGCGGAAAAGTGAGATGCGCCCAAGGGGGCGTGACTCAAACTGAGGTCAGCGATCTGTAGCGGCGGTCGATGACCGCCGAACGAATGCTCTTGGCGCAACGCCGGCGGTCATAGACCGCCACTACAGCCGAGGCCCTCGAAAACTGACCTCACTTTGAGTTACACCCCGCCCACGGGCAGGGCACGGCTTTCCGGTTTGGTTTCGCAACGGTAGGTCAGCTCGCTGGCGAGCGCGGTTTGGCGCGCGTCAGCGCGCCGGCCTACGCGGGAACGATTGGTGCATTCACCCCGGAAGCCATGAGGGCCGGGGGGCATGGCCGTTTCGTGCGGGGCGCCGTGGGCCGGCGCCCCAACGTTCACGCCGTTTGGGTCGGTGGCCGGCGAAAGCTCAATCGCCCAGCAGCGACAGATCCCGGACGGCGCCTTTGTCGGCGGACGTGGCGAGGAGCGCGTAGGCCTTGAGGGCGGCGGAGACCTTACGCGGGCGGGAGGCGGCGGGCTTCCAGCCTTTCGCGTCCTGTTCCTTGCGGCGTTGCGCGAGTTCTTCGTCGCTGACGAGTGCGCTGATGCTGCGTTTCGGAATGTCGATGCGGATGCGGTCGCCGTTGCGGACGAGGCCGATCGCGCCGCCGGCGGCGGCTTCGGGGGAGCAGTGGCCCATCGAGAGGCCGGAAGTGCCGCCGGAGAAACGGCCGTCGGTGAGGAGGGCGCAGGCTTTGCCGAGGCCTTTGGCTTTGATGTAACTCGTCGGGTAAAGCATTTCCTGCATGCCGGGGCCGCCCTTGGGGCCTTCGTAGCAGACAACGACAACGTCGCCGGCTTTCACTTGGTCGCCGAGGATGTGTTCGACGGCTTCGTCCTGTGATTCGACGACGTGCGCCGGGCCTTCGAATACGAGCAGGTTGTCGTCGACGCCGGCGGTTTTCACGACGCAGCCATCCTGGGCGATGTTGCCGTAGAGCACGGCGAGTCCGCCTTCCTTGGAGTAGGCGTGATCGTAGGCGCGGATGCAGCCGGCAGCGCGGTCCGTGTCGAGGCTGGGCCAGCGGGCGTTTTGGCTGAAAGCGACTTGAGTCGGGATGCCGCCGGGGCCGGCCATGTAAAAATGTTTCACGGCGTCGGAGGGCGCGCGCGCGATGTCCCACTGGTTGAGCGCGTCCTTCATCGTCGGGCTATGCACGGTGGGGACGTCGGTGTGGAGTTTACCGGCGCGGTCGAGCTCGCCGAGGATGGCCATGATGCCGCCGGCGCGGTGGACGTCCTCGATGTGATATTTCTGGGAGTTGGGTGCGACCTTGCAGAGCTGCGGGACGACGCGCGAGAGGCGGTCGATGTCGCGCATGGTGAACTCGATGCCGGCCTCTTGCGCGATGGCGAGGATGTGAAGGATGGTGTTGGTCGAGCCGCCCATCGCGATGTCGAGCGTCATCGCGTTTTCGAAGGCCTTGAAGCCGACGGAGCGCGGGAGAACCTTGGTGTCGCCCTGATCGTAGTGGCGGCGGCAGAGTTCGACGACGAGGTGGCCGGCGCGCTTGAAGAGCTGCTCGCGGTCGGCGTGGGTGGCGACGACAGTGCCGTTGCCGGGGAGCGAAAGGCCGAGCGCCTCGGTGAGGCAGTTCATCGAGTTGGCGGTGAACATGCCGGAGCAGGAGCCGCAGGTGGGGCAGGCGGAGCGCTCGACGGACGCGATGTCGGCGTCGGAGTATTTCGAATCGGCCGCCATCACCATCGCGTCGATCAGATCGAGTTTCTTGGTTTCGAGGGCCTTGGTCTGCGGGTTGAGGAGCTGGGTTTTGCCGGCCTCCATCGGACCGCCGGAGACGAAGACGGCGGGGATGTTGAGGCGCATGGCGGCCATCAACATGCCGGGCGTGATCTTGTCGCAGTTGGAAATGCAGACCATGGCGTCGGCGCAGTGAGCGTTGACCATGTATTCGACGGAGTCGGCGATGATGTCGCGGCTCGGGAGCGAGTAGAGCATGCCGTCGTGACCCATCGCGATGCCATCGTCGACGGCGAGGGTGTAGAACTCCTTGGCGACGCCGCCGGCCGCCTCGATCTCGCGGGCGACGAGCTGGCCGAGGTCCTTGAGGTGGACGTGGCCGGGGACGAATTGGACGAAGCTGTTGACGACGGCGACGATGGGCTTGGTGAAATCGCCATCCTTCATGCCGGTGGCGCGCCAAAGGGAGCGGGCGCCCGCCATATTGCGGCCGGCGGTGGAGGTGCGGGAGCGGTAGGGAACTTTGGGCGAGGACATAGGCGGTTTGGTGCGAATGAAAGGCGCGGCGGGGCGGCGCAGGCAACCCCGGAGTGAGTCAGCCGAGATGACACGAACCGAGTTTCCCGCAGGGCGTGTGCGCGGCTTCAGCCGGAACATTGCGGTCGGGGTGGAGCGCGTTGACCTCAACGCGCTTGGGTTACGACGTGAATCCTG
>JACRKC010000051.1 GCA_016235555.1 Verrucomicrobiota bacterium | reverse complement strand
CGAACCCCGCCGAACGAGCGTCAGAAGCGGCGGGGTTCGGCGACCCCGCCCTGCACTGACGCCGCGCGCGCACTCGCGCTGAGGGGCGCGGCGGCTCCACCGTGCGAATCGTCTCGCGAATCTCCTCGAAGCTGGAACTCGCGAGCGCTTTCGCGTCGAACGGCGTTTCACCGGTCAGCAGCACGTAGAGCAACACGCCGAGCGAGTAGATGTCGCTGCGGGTGTCGATATCGATCCCGCTCATCCCGATTTGCTCCGGGCTCGTGTAAGCCGGCGTGCCGATGAACGTGTGGAAGCGCGTGAACAGCGTCTTGTCGGTGAGCGCCGCGCCGCCGAGCGCCTTGGCGATGCCGAAGTCGATCACTTTGGGACATAGGTGGCTTGAAGGTGGAGCGGCTTGTCCCCAAGCCGCTGGTTTGGTCGCGGAAAGCGCGTTGGGGACAACGCGCTCCACCTCGGTCACCAGAATATTCGACGGTTTGAGGTCGCGATGGATGATGCCCTTCTGGTGCGCGTGTTGCACGGCCTGACACACGTCGATGAAGAGCCGCAGCCGCGCTTCGGTGGGGATGCGGTTCTCGTCGCAGAACTGCGTGATCGGCGTGCCGCGGACGAGTTCCATCACGAAATACGGTCTCCCCGTTTCCGTCGCACCCGCGTCGAACACGCGCGCGATGTTCGGATGCTCCATCATCGCCAGCGCCTGCCGCTCGGCCTCGAAGCGTGCGATGAGCTCGCGCGTGTCCATGCCGGCCTTGACGATTTTCAGCGCGACGCGACGCCGCACGGGCTCCTGCTGCTCGGCCATCCACACGACGCCGAAGCCGCCCTCGCCGATTTTTTCGAGCAGCTTGTAGGGCCCGATCAGCGTGTGCGCGGTCTCATCCGGCTCGAAGGCGAATTCGAGCGCGCGGGTGAGATCGGGTTTCTCTGGGGCTGGGTTCACGGCGAACGCAACGCCGCCGGCTCGCTGGGGAAGGCGACTGTGGGGGTGAAGGATTGGTAGCGCGCCAACGTCGCCACCGCAAGGCCCGCGATCGCGAGAGCGTCGCGGTCGGTTCAGCCTGAATGCGGCAGAAGAATTAACCACTGATGAACACTGATGGGCACTGATAAGGATGATGCCGACCAATCGCCCCGAGATCAGTGCTCACCATTTCGGCGAGTGGCTCCGGTCGTGTAACCGGATCATAATCAGTGTTCATTAGTGATGATCAGTGGTTCAACTTCCGTTCTTAGGTTCAGCGTCTCGGGGCGTTCGCCGCCATGGCGGCCGCCTTCGTTTGCGCCGCGGCCTGCGCCAGCAACTGCCGCACGACGCGGCCGTCAGTGATTTTCACCGCGACGACGCGCTCCCGGGCGAAGGCCACGACGAGGGTGTCGAACTCCGGGTTGGCGTGGTTCGGATTCGGCGCGCCGAAATTCCAATAAACCCACAGGTCAGCGCCGAGTGTTGCATGGGGCGCGCCGAGGATTTTGCGCGCCGCCGCTGGCGAAGAACCAGGGGGCAGCTCCAGCGTGAAGGGTTTGAATTCCGGCGCCTTTGCGTCGGCGGCGAAGGCAGGCGAGGCGGGAAGACCGAACGCGGCCAGCGCGGCCACGGCGACGAAGAGCATAGAACGAGTTTTCATGGGAGGGTGGGTTCACCAGCCCTCTACGCAAAGCACCCCCGGACCTCACAGGGCGTGTGGCGCGATGATGAAAGATCGAAGGTGGCGCGGCTTGTCCTCAAGCCGCTTCGTCCGAACACCCCATCCGAGGCGAACGTGAAAACGAATTTGCGAATGACAGCCCAAGCGGCTTGGGGACAAGCCGCTCCACCTCGAGCAAAGGCGTCCGGCGCTACCGCGCCGCCCCCACCCCAAACTTCATCGGCTCCGCGCCGCGCGGGTGGGCGCCGATGTCGGGGGGCGAGCCGGGCGGGCCTTCGCTGAAATTCGGCAACCACTCGCCGGCGGCGGCGCCGGGGCTCGTGGGCGCGAGGTGAAATTGTCCGGTGCGCGTCGCGCGATCGAAGCCGGCGCCGGTGGCGTAGATGGGCTCGCCGCGCACGCCGTGCGGTTCGAGTCCTTCCGGGCACTGGCCGTTGAAGAGATCGAAGTCGTAACGGTTGTCGATGTTCGCGCGGTGGTTGCTGAGGCTGGAGTTTCGCGGCTCGCGCACGTGGAGGATGTTGTTGCGCGACTCGACGTGTTTCACGATGCGCGTGCCGCCGAGTCCGCCGGTGGGCAGCCAGCCGTCGCCGGCAAAGACGGTGTTGTGGAAGATGTATTGCGTGCCGGTCATCCACTCCTCGCCGCCGGCGAAACCCATTTTCAGGAAATTGCCGCCGCCGCCGGTCGGGTGCTGCTGGCTGCGCGTGTAGACGTTGCGCCAGATGTAGAGCGGGCCGATCGAGGTGGCGGCGTTGCCGATGCCCATGAGCGATTGTTCGAGGTAGTTGCTCCAGAGGCGGGTGTTGCGGTTGCCGCCCTCGATTTCGAGGACGTCGTCCCAGCAACCGCTGGCGAAGTTGCCGTAGACGTCGGAGTCAGGGCCGGGCGCGCCCTTGAAGCTGCCGTTGCTGCCGCCGCCGATGATGTCGTTGAACATGTGCTCCAGGTCCGTGAAGCACTCGTTGTAGCGGATGACGTGATTGCCGGCGGTGTTGAACAGGCTGATCGCCTGCGTGCCCATCGAGTGCGTCGGGTATTTCGGCTCGGTCCAGTTGCTGCCGTCGTAGGTGGGGTGGTGGAGTTTGCAGCGCTGCACGGCGAGGCGGCGGAGCCCGGCGGCGCGGGAGCCGATCGCGGCGTCCATGTCGTAGGCAAAGCCGGTTTCGGGGTTGAGCCGGCCCCAGTCAGAGACGTCGCAGTCCTCGATGATGATGTCTTCGCCGCCGAGGATGTTGATGGCGTGGGCGTAGCTGCGGGTCTTGCGC
Source organism: Verrucomicrobiota bacterium (assembly GCA_016235555.1). Taxonomy (GTDB): domain Bacteria; phylum Verrucomicrobiota; class Verrucomicrobiia; order Opitutales; family Opitutaceae; genus JACRKC01. Next base: position 23,947 of record JACRKC010000051.1, on the reverse strand, counting down.
GCGGCATCGCCGGCGCCGCGCAACGTGACACCGCGCACGATCACGTGCGAGGCGTTGATCGTGATGCACGCGTCGTGTTTGTGCTGCACGTCGATGGTCGCGCCGCGGCCGTCGTAAACGCGATAGGCGCCGGGACGGCCTGATTGCGTGATGGCGAGCGGTTGGTCGCTGCTGGCGACGCGCGCGGTTTCGCCCTCGGGAAACTGCTCGCTCCACGTCGCCGCGGTGAGCCGCGCACGCGTTTCGGTGCCGACGAGCTTCAACTCGATCTCATACGTGGTGCCCGGCGTGAGGTGAACGAGGCTGCCGCGGTAGTCGGCGAGATCCTCGTCGGTGCCGGGGATCGGGTGGAAGCGCAGCGGGTAGCCGCCGCGCCACGCGGATTCCGGTGCGCCCTGCGGGCGGAAGCGGACGAGCACCGGCTTGTCGATGGCGCCGTCGGCCGGCGACCAGTAGAGGCCGAGGCAGTGAAACGTCGCGATGGCGAAGGGCGCGCGGGTGGTGCGCGGGGCTTTCACGAACGGCTCGGCGGCTAAACCCAGCAATGGAAACAAAGCGGCGAGCGTCAGGATGCGTGTGATCGCGAAACCGAGGGGGCGAATCATGGTAGCGGCCGACGTGAGGAGGCCGTGATGTGATGACGCACCCACACCAGCCTCGTTACCTCGGCTGCTACGGCGCTTCGCGAACTCCGACCGCATATCGACCCGACTAAAACGTGCCCTTCACGCCGAAGCTCCAGAGCGAGCCGTATTCGATGCGGCCGCGGAAGCGCGCGACGGCGGGCGTGCTGGGGCCGTAGACTTTGATGTCGTCGGGCGCGTCGTTGAGGTTGCGGATCGCGAAGAAGAGGGAGGTGTTCCGGTAGAGCACGTATTCGCCGCTGAGGTCGAGGTAGAGACGTTTCGACCACCAGGTGTAGGTGCCGGGCTCGATGCTGTTGCCCGCGGCGATCGGGGCGCGGCGCTGGAGGCTGCGGTAGTTCCAATTGGCGCGCAGGCTGAACTTCTGGCGGTTGAGACTGGCGCCCCACGCGAACGTGCGCGGGATAAAGCCGGGGAAATTCGCCGGGCCCTGCTCGCCCGTGATGCGCTGCGCGGCGGCGTTGGCAAACACCTGCACGCCGCGGGCCCACGACGGGAGGAAGGTGAGCGCCTGGCGGTAGCCGAGGTTGAGGCCCTCCATGCGAACCGAGGTGGCGAGGTTGTATTGGGTGACGACCGGGTAGCGGCCGTAGACGTTGGGATCGAGGCTGTAGAGGTCGAGAAACTCGGCGCTGGCCGGCAGCGTGGTGCTGCCGAAGAAGTTTTCGAAGTCGCGGCGGAACGCGCCGAGGGTGAGCTGGCCGACGCCCTGCGGATAATACTCGAGGCGCACGTTGAAGGTGCGGGCGCTCCACGGCTTGATCGCGACATTGCTGACCGTGATCTGGTCGTTGGGCGTGGGCGTTTCGGGGTCGGGGAGCGTGACGCCGCCGGCATACTGGTTGTAGTCGGGGCGGCCGATCGACGTATACCACGCGGCGCGGGCGATGATGTCGTCGCGGATGTTGTAGCTGGCGTTCACGCTGGGGAACCAGCGGAGGTATTCCTTCTTCGCGCCGGCGGCGCGGTCGAGGAAGGTGAGGCGGGAGACGCCGAGGGCGTCGGTGGTCGGCACGAGGTTGAGCGGCCGACCGTTGGCGCCGAGGACGGGCCGGCCGGCGGCGTCGCGCTGGATGTTGCGGGTGGGATCGGTGAGCGGCCCCTCGGCGGAAACGTTGGTCTGCTCGGCGCGCAGGCCGGTGACGAGTTTCAAGCGGTGATTCAGGAAACTGAAATCGGTGCGCAGGTAGCCGGCGGAGATGATCTCCTCGGCGAACTTCGAGTTGTTGACCTGGTTGCGGTAGGTGGTGTTGGCGTTCGACGTGAACCACGCGGGGTTGGCGACGAACTGGTTGTAGAGCAGTTCGCTGCTGACGCCTTGGTATTTGGGGTAGCCGTAATGGGGCTGGCGGTCGGAGAAACTCGGATCGAGGTAGGGCAGCGCGAGGTCGTCGGAGGTGGCGGTGAGGGTGGTGCTGACGGCGCCGTCGCGACCGACGAATGTGTAGGCGGGGGCGCTCACGCGCTGGTCGCGTTCGGACTGGCGGACGTCGAGGCCGGCGCGCAGCGAGAGCGGAACGGCGCCGAAGTAATCGCGGCGGAGGTTGGCGTAGGCGGTGCGCTTGATGTCGTCGGTGGCGCGGGTGTTGCCGGTGGCCTGGGTGACGACGTAGTTTTTCAGCGCGTAGGGATCGACGGCGGCGCCGGTCGCATCGGTGACGGTGATGACGTTGGGGCGCAGGTAGAAGATGTCGGCGAAGGAAACCGTGACGCCGGTGCGGCGTGAGGTGGTGGTGTCGAAGTAGCCGGACTCGACGTTGCGATTGCGGTTGCTGGCGCGCGAGTAGGCGAAGCCGGCGTCCATTTTCCAGACGCGGCCGTCGTGGCGCCAGACGAGCGAGGGCATGAAGGTCCAGTTGGTGCGGTCGTTGCCGGTGGTCTGGAGTTGGAGCGTGCCCGCGCCGGCGGCGCCGCGCGTGAAGCTGAGCGAGGTGTCGTTGGCGACGCTGGTCACGCGACCGACGTCGAAGGTGAGTTCGTTGTGGTTGATGTGGACGTTGAACGTCGAGTAGGTGAGCGACAGCGAGACGCGGTCGCGCTCGCCGAGGCGGTAGTCGGTGGTGAAGCCGAAGGAGGACCGGTTGGTGTCCTTGCCGCTGTTGCGCACGAGCACGGAGGTGAGGTAGGGGCGGTCGAAGGTGGTGTGCGGAAACGCATTGCCGTTCGTCGCGGCCTGCGTGCCGCGCCAGGTGTTTTGGGCCTGCGGTTCGCCGGAATACTGGCGGTTCAGGCCGGCGGAGAACGTGAAGCCGAGGCGCTTGCTGACCGGTGCGAGGTAGGAGACGTCGAAGCCCGGGTGAATCTTGCGCGTCGGGTGGCGCGGCGCGGGCGTCTCGCCCCAGTGTTTGATGTCGTCGCGCAGCATGAAGTAGGCGCTGTAGTTGCCGCTGGGGCGGGTGCGCTCGAACGAACTGCGCGGCACGAGATTCACGGAGCCGGCGAGGGCGTTGCCGGGCGAATCGGGCGTCGGCGAAAAGGCGACTTCGACGCGCGAGAGGTTGTTGATCGAGACCTGGTCGAGGCCGATGCCGCGCGCGGTGCCGCCGGCGCCGCCGCCGACGGCGCTGGCGAGGCCGAAGCCGTCGAGGGTGACGGGCACGTAGGCGCTGGGCACGCCGTTGAGCGAGATGTCGCGGCCGTTGCCGCCGGCGTAGTCGATGTTCACGCCCGGCATGAATTTCAGGAATTCGGCGACGTTGCCCTCGGCGATGTCGCCGAACTCATCGGTGGAAACGACGTTCTTCATGTTGGCCGCGAAACGCTGCTCGTTGATCGCGAGCGCGGCGCCGCTCATCTCGCGCGACGTGGCGACGACAAACTCGCCGAGTTTCACCACCGAGCTGTCGCCGGCCGGGGCGCCGCTGCCGACCGGCGAGAGCTGGAAGTCACGCTGTGCCGCCTGGCCGCCGGCCACGGTGATCGTCGCCGTGGCCGGTGGAAATCCGCTGAAGAAGGCGCGCACTTTCACCTCGCCCGGGGGCACGCCGTCGAGGCGGTAGTAGCCGTCGGCGTCCGTGAAGGTTTCGAGCGCGGTGCCTTCAACGGTGATGCGGGCGGTTTCGAGGACGCCGCCCGTGGAAGGATTGGTCACCCGGCCGGCGACGGAGCCGGTGGGTTGCGCGGGGGCGTTGGTGGCGAGGAGGAGCGAAACGGCGGCGATGGCGAACCTGGCCAAGGCTCCCAGGCGCAGCGGGCGTTGGTCTTTCATGGGGTTAGGTTGGCGGGAAATGCCGCCGTCGGAGCGGGAAGTCAACGGCGCCGGTCGCACGCGAGCGCGGTGACAGACCAGCGCGCTCAAGACAGCCGTCCGTCTGGGGTGCCGAGCCGGTCGGCAGGACACAAACCGGGCTTGAACTTCGGCGTGCCCCGGCGGAGGCTGCCCGACGTCCCGACTGTTTCCCGCTTCGTGTTTCCCGATGACCGAGCCTGCCCTCCAGCATTTGGCGCAGATTTTCCCGCAGTTGCCGGCCGCCGCGCTGCAAGAGCTGCTGCATGCCGGGCGGGTGACGCACCACCCCGCGCACGTGGTGCTCTGCCATGAGGGCGAGGTGGAGCACAGTTTTTACGTCATCCTCGAGGGCCGGGTGGACGTCTTCAAGATCCTGGAAGGCCAGCGCCTGCTCATCAACCAGATGGCGGCGGGCGCGCACTTCGGCGACATCGCGCTGCTGCTCGATCAGCCGCGCACCGCCACGATCATCACGGCGGAGCCGACCGTGGTCTTCGAGCTCGCCCGCGCGGTGTTCGCGCGCCTGCTGGAAACGACCCCCGCCATCGTGGTGGCGCTCTCGCAGTTCGTGGTGAAGCGCTTCCTGGTGCAGGAGCAGAAGCAGCTCATGGAAATCGCGCGGCTCAAGCGGCGCGATGTGCCGCCGGCGAAGGTGTTCGTGAGCTACGCGCGGACCGACCACGCGTTTGCGACGCGGATGGCCAACAACCTCCTCAAACAACGGATCGACGTGTGGCTGGACACGTTTCGCATCGAGCCGGGCAAGAGCTGGGCCCGCCAGATCGGCGAGGCGCTCGATTTCTGCCAGGTCATGGTGCTGGTGCTCACGCCCACGGCCGTCGCCTCCGAAAACGTGGACGACGAATGGAATTACTGGCTCGACCGAAAGAAGCCGCTGGTCGCCGTGCTGCACCAGCCGTGCAAGGTGCCGTATCGGCTCTCGAAGCTGCAACACATCAACTTCCACGAGACCGACTACGACCAGGCCCTCGCGCGGGTGGCGGCCACATTGAACACGCTCGGCTGAGGCCCGGGATCGGACGACCGGCCGAGCGTCAGCCGGCCGTCTTCGCCTGCAGATACTGGCCGATCTGGTCGATCGCCTGCTGACCTTCCGCGAGGGTCGAGGCGAAGAGCTGCCACACGTGGATCATGTCCGGCCAGACCTCCAGCGCGACCTCGACGCCGGCGGCCTTCGCCTTCGCGGCGAGGCGGAGGGAATCGTCGAGCAACGACTCGGCACCGCCCGCCTGGATCAGCAGCGGCGGGAGCCCGGCGAGATCGGCGTGCAACGGCGAGGCGAGGGGCGCGCGCGGATCGTTTCCGGCGAGATACATCTGCGCCATGCCGAGCAGGCCCGGCTTCTGCACCATCGGATCGGTCGCGGCGTTGGTGGCCATCGTGCTGCCGGTGCATTCGAGATCGATCCAAGGGCACATGAGCGCGGTCGCGGCGGGGAGCACGAGGCCCGCAGCGCGGGCCTGCACCAGCGTGGCCAGCGACAGTCCGCCGCCCGCCGAATCGCCGCAAATGGCGAACCGCCGCGGATTCACGCCTTGCGCGAGCAGCCAGCGATACGCCGCCAGCGCATCCTCCACCGCCGCAGGGAACGGATGCTCGGGGCCCAGCCGGTATTCGGGCGCGAGCACGCGCGCATTCGCGGCCAGCGACAGGCGCTCGATGCAATCGCGGTGCGTGCTCACCGAGCCGATCACATAGCCGCCGCCGTGCAGAAAGTAGATCACGCGATCCGAAGACACGCCCGGCGCGACGATCCACTCGGCCGGGACGCCGCCCGCATCGATCGGCGTGGCCTGCGCGCCGACGCCGCGGTAGTAATCGGCCGAGAACGCATTGAACACGGCCCGAAACGCGCCGATGGTCGTCGCAGGCGTGGCCATCATCGCCCGCAGTTTCGCCTTGAGCGGTTCGAGTGGTGCGCTGGACATGATCGGTGGGGTTGAAAGTGCGGCGCGCGCGGTTACGCGGGCAGGGCGGCGCGGCGCTTGGCTTCGACCCGCTGCACCCAGGCCACGGCGCCCTGGCGTTCGGCGAGCGCGCGGGCCTCGTCGAACAGGTGCGCCGCCTGCGCCCGGCCATCCGGCGTGGCGGCGAGGAGGGCGGCCTGTTCGGCGAGCAGCACGCTGCGGAACTGGTTTTCGCCGTTGGCGTCGATGCGCACGAGCTGCCGCTCGATGCCGGCGAGCGCCTCGGCCCCGCGGCCGGCGAGCGCAAGCGCCTCGGCCTGCAGACAGGTGAACCACGACTGCCAGTTTTCGAAGCCCGTGGCCTGCCACAACTCGATGCCGACCGCCATGTCCGCCAGACCGGCGGCGATCTGTCCGTCGCGCGCCGCCGCCCAGCCGCGCACGATGCGGGCCATGGCGACGAACTCGGGAAAGCCCTGTTGCGAGGCGAACTCGATGCACTGTTCGGCGAACTGCCGCGCCACGGCGGGCTCGCCGCGCAGCGCGGCGACGTTGAAATTGGCCAGCAGCGAGAAGCCGAGCGTGTGCGGCTGGTTGAGCCGGCCGGCGAGTTCGAGGGCGTCGCGGGCGTGATCGCGGGCGGTGTCGGGCTCGCCGCACACGAACGTGGCGAGCGCGAGGTAGAAGCGGCCGAACACGCCGAAATCCATCAGATAGACCGGGTAGAGCGCCGCGTCGCGCTCGGGCTGGTAACGCGCGATCGAGCGCTCGAGGTGGGCGCGCGCGGCGCGTGGATCGCCGAGGTGGAAGGCGACCATCCCGCTCATGTTGCTGGCGGCCATCACCGCTTCGTCGTTGTCCGGGCCGGGGCCGACCGCTTCGAGCAGGCCGGCGGCGAGACCGCGGGCCGTCTCCAGCTCGGCGCGGCCCCAGTGGTAGAGGCACAGCCCGTAGGTGATCGGAAAGCGCCGCGGCGTGCCGGGCAGCGAGTGACAGAGGGCATGAGCGCGCTTCTGCACGTCGCCGAACTGCGCGCTGCCGGGGCCCATGAGCACCATCGTCGTCGGACCGAGCGTGGAGAGGAGCGCGAGTTCGGACTCGGCGCGCGCCGGGCTCGCGGGGACGTCGGTCAGGATCGCGACGCCCTCCTTCAGGTGCGCGGCGGCTTCGCGCGGGGCGCCGCGTCCGAGCGCCTGGCGGCCCGCGGCCAGCCAGAAGCCGCTCGCTTCGAGTTCGCGTTTCGCGCGCGAGAGGTGGCGCGCGACGACCTCGGGGCTGCGCTCGACGGAGGCGCCGAAGTCGCGCACGAGCACATCGGCCACGCGGCTGTGCAGCGTCACGCGCTTCTTCAGCAGGATCGAGGCGTAGGCCGTGTCTTCCACGAGCGCGTGCTTGAACAGAAAGCGCGTGCCCGTGCCGTCGGCCGGCAGCACGAGGCCGGAGGCGAGCATCGTTTGCAGCGACGTTTCGAAGGCCTCCGGTGCCAGCTCCGCGGCGGAAAACAACAGGTCGCGCGGAAACTCGCGGCCGAGCACCGCGCCCACCTGCGCGAGCCACTTGGCCTCGCCGAGGCGGTCGACGCGTTCCATGAGCAGATCGACGAGCGTGTCGGGCACCTCGATCTTCCCGCCGGCGCCGCCCGCGCTGTCGAGGACCATGCGGGTCATTTCCTCGATGTAGAGCGGCACGCCGTCGGTCTTGCCGATGATGATGTCGATGGCGGATTCGGGGAGCGCGATCTCGGCGGCGAGGTTGCGCGCGACGGCGCGGGCCGCGGCGGCGTCGAGCTTCGCGAGCGGGAGGAGCGTGACCGTGCGCGCGGGATCGAAGGGCGGCTTGAATTCGGGCCGCGCCGTCATGACCGCGAGGATCCGGGCGCCAGCGGCGTTGGCCAGCAGCAGATCGAGCACCTCGAGCGAGGTGGGGTCGATCCAGTGCAAATCCTCGAACTGGAGGAGGAGCGGGCCGCTGGTGCCGGCGCCGTTCTGGCCGGCGGCGCCGCCGGGGTTCCCCGATGCCAGGCCGGCGAAGTAGCGGCCGAGCGCCTCCTTGGTCAGGTGCAGTTGCAGTGGCGGCGGCAGACCGAGCGGCGGAAAACGGTGCGAGAAATCGATGTCGAGCAGCGCGGCGAGCAGGCAAACGTCGCGATCCCCGGCGACGCGGGCGATGGCGAGCTGGGCCTCGAGTTTTTCGAGGCGGATGGGCCCGGTGTCGTGGCGCCCGAAACCGGCGGCCTCGGCGAGGTGCTGGGCAAACGGGTGCAGCGCGCTGTTGGTGTGAAACGGCGAGCATTGCAGCCGCAGCGTCGTGTGGGCTTCGCCCTCGATGCGCTGGTCGAAGGCGGTCGTGAGCCGCGATTTTCCGAGGCCCGCCTCGCCCGAGATGACCAGACCCTCGCAGGCTCCGGCGGCGACGCGCCGCCAGCAACCCGCGAGCACGGCGATCTCCGTTTCGCGGCCGACGATCGGCGTGAGGTTTTCGCGGCCGCGCCAGGCGGAGCGGCTGCCGAGCGCGCGGGCGCCGACGACGGTGGCGACCCGCACCGGCTCCTTGAAACCCTTCAATTCGAAGGTGCCGAGTTCCTGGTAGTCGAACTGCGCGCCGGCGATCCGGCGCGTGCTCGGCGCCACACCGACCTGGCCGGGTGCGACGGTGGCCTGCACGCGGGCGGCGAGGTTCGGCGTCGTGCCGGCGATCGAGATCGTGCCCTGGTTGCTCACGGCCACGAGGCCGGTCGCGATGCCCACGCGCACCTGCACGGGCACGGCGATGCGCCGGTCGGCCGTCATCGCCTGCAACTCCTCGACGATGGCGAGGCCGGCGTGGACGGCGCGCACGGCGTCGTCCTCCCCGGCGACGGGGTAGCCGAAATACAGATCGATGCCGTCGCCGACGATGCGGGCGACGAAGCCGCCGAGCCGCGCGGCGACCTGCCGCACCATGCCGTGATAGGCGGAGAGCACCTCGAGCAATTCCTCGGGATCGGCGCGTTCGGCGAGGGCGGTGGAGCCGACGAGGTCGCAAAACAGCACCGTCATCTGGCGGCGCGTGACGTGTTCGGCGGGGGCCGTGGGAGGAGCGGGATTCATGGGAGTCAGGAACGCGAGGTCGGGGCGGCGGGGGCCTGCTGCTGCAACACGCACCAGCGGCGGAGCAGCTCGCGCTTGCCGCCGGAAAGGTCGCGCGTGATCGGCATGTAGACGGTGGACATCCACATCTGCGGATCGGTGAGCATGAGCATCTGCGCGGCGAAGTTCTTCACGTCCTCCGGATTGTTGGGGGCATCATCCGGGCCCCACGGGACGACGTTGGACATCACGGGATAGAGGACGGAGTAGAAGCCGAAGAAGTTGTCGTAGATGAAACGCCAGTTGTTGATCTGCGCGTCGGTGCAGCCGCGGTAGTCGTTGAAGGGGAGGATGCGGATGGTGGCGTAATCGCAGTTATCCCAGCCGAAGTTGGGCGGAGGGGGCGGCTGGATGGAGGGATCGACGAAGCGGAGGATGCTCACGCCGGGGTTGAGGGCGGTGAGATTGAGCGTCAACTGGCCGCCCGCGGGCACCTGCACCTGATCGGTGAGGACGGTGATGTTGCCGGGGGGCGCGACAATGCCCATGCCGGCAAGGTAGCCGAGCGTGTAGGGCGTGGGCGCGGTCGGCGTGGCGCCGGCGACGGAGAAATACGGCGTGGTCACGGGCACCTGCGGCTTGTCGGGGTTCACGAAGGTCTTCGAACACATCCAGTATTCGAGGTTCAGCGTCATGGGCGCCGCGGGCGGCACGCCATGCTGCAGCACCTGGAGCGTGAGCTGGGCGGTGCCGGGGATGGCGCCCGTGCCGGTGCCTTGGGCGATCTGGCAGTCGAAATAGAGGCCGCGGTTGTCGGTCTGCGCATCGGCCCCGGGCGTCTCGGTGAGGAGGTTGAAGCCGTAGTTGGACGAGTAAAGCGCGAGCTGGCCGGTGGCGAGGTTGGCGTTGATGGTGGCGAGCTGCGGATTGTCGGCGTAGCTGATGTCGACCATGCCGCCGCCGGATTCGTAGGTGGCCTGGTCGTAGGGCACCGGGCCGATCACGACGGACACCTGGGGCGTGCCGTAGAGTAGGACGAGGCTGATGGGGCCGAGATCGAATTTCGCGCGGGTGGTGGTGCTCGCTTCGGGAAAGGTGCTGACGCAGTCGAGGGAGACGATGGCGTTGACCGGGTCCACCGCGGCGAGCGCGACGCCGAGCGTGGCCGGCTTCGTGGGCGGGGAATCGCCGGTGGCGGCGGGTCTGGTCTTGCCGCGGTATTTGGCGACGGAGCCCATGCGGGCCTGCTTCGCGGCGTGCTCGTCGGGGGTGAGGTCCGGCGGGGGCGGCGTGTAGGCGTAGGGCGTCTGCACGCGCAGCTTGCGGCCGGGGGGCGCGCTGGCGAGTTCGCCTTGGTTCCAGAGCCCGATGGTGCCGAGCACGCGGCCGACGTAGGGATTGCTGACATACGTGCCCTGGCCGAACTGGGCGTTCAGCTCGGGCGCCGAAATCTTGAAAATCGCATCGTAAAGGCAGTAGCGCACCATCAGGCCGCGCGCGGCCTGCGCCTGCTCACGGAGCTCGGCCAAGGCGGACGATGCGAAGCCGTCCGCGGCGGGGAATTGCAGGCTCTCGATGGGCAGGCCGAACTGGAACACGGCCGACACGGCCTCGAAGCCGGTGCAGCTCGGGTTGAGGTTCTTGTGCGGATTGATGAAATACGAGTAGGCGATCGTGGGTTTGTCGGCGATGAGGACGGGCACCGAGACCCCCTTGCTGACGTTGTAGGACAACTGGAACCGGCCGCTGAAAATCTGGCTGGTGACGAGGGCGTAGGGATCGATGTCGACGAGCACGCCGCCGCGGCGGCGGCCGTAGAACACGTCGCCGAGCAGCTCCACCTGGAGGCCGTTGATCGAGTCGCTCGCGGCGGCGGGGCCGGTGGCCATCACCGCATTGGTGACGGCGGCGGCGGGGAAATAGGTGTTGTAGTCGCCGTAGTAGTTCCAGTGGGCCATCTGGGCGACGCCGACGCCGTCGACCGGGTTGCTCGGATCGGTGGTCTGCATCAGGCCCATGAGCCAGGTGCGCAGGGCGGGGTTGGAGTCCGATCCCTGCCACGCAAACGGCGCGGTGAGGTTCGGTTGATTCAATCCGATCACGCCGCCGGACATCAGCGCCATGGACGGATTCAGGACCATGTTGTCGATGTCGTAGACGTTCGCGATGTCGTTGTTGTTGGCGGTGGAGGCGTTGGCGTAGGAAGTGCCGGAAAAGGTCAGCCGCGGGGGAGTGAGGTAGCTCATGGGTGGTGAGGGAAAGGCGCGCGCCGGCCGGCGCGCAGGAGGACAGCGCCGGGCGCGACTATTTCTTCGCCGCGGCCTGGGTGGATTGCGCCTGGCGCAGCGACCACACGAAATCCAGCTGCTTGAACGCGAGGCCGGGGGCCAGTTGCTGCGCGATGGCCGGAAAATCGACCGGGCCGACGCGGCCGGTGACGCTGCCGCCGGTGGTGTCCCAGAAGTTCAGGCGCGGCATCGCGGGCGGACCGATGTTGGCCATCGCGTGGCAGCTCTTGCAGGAGGAAGTCTGCGGGAAATAGGACTCGATGTTCATGTTGGCCAGCACCACCGGCGCGCCGGCCTGGGTGGTCTCCGCGGTCTGCCAGCCGATGATCTGATAGAACTGCCACTTGGTGCCCTTGGTCTGGGGCTGCAGCTGCTGGTTGAAGGTCGCGGCCTGGGGGTTGATCGTCGGGTTGGGGCCGAGCGGATTTTGCTTCGCGCCGAGGAAAAAGCCGAAGGTGGCGGTCGGGTTGTCCACTTGCTCGTAGGTGAGCCAGATCCAGCCGGGGAAGATGCGGCTGATGATGTGAAACGCGGTGAGTCCGACCTTGGCGTAAACGATGTTCTGCTTCGAATCGAGAAACGCCCCGTAGGCCGTCCAGTAGCGGCGGTCGTCGTCGGTGGGGCCGAGGATGCGCCAGGCGGCCTTCACCTCGAGGGCCGACGTGGGGAAGCTGAACGTGAAGTTCGCGTCGTTCAGCGCCTGCTGCTGGCCCTCGAAGTTGAAGAGCGGGTAGCCGGCGGGATTGCTGACGATGTAGTTGAAGTGGTCCTGGTTGGCGCGGATGTCGTAGCGGATGACGGCCGTGTTGGCGTCGACGACCTGCTGGCCGTCGACCATGCGGCTTTCCGAGGTGGGGAAGAAGTGCAGCCACGGCGAGTTGGTGACGCCGAACTGCTGCTGCAACTGCTGAAGCGACGGCGGCGTGATGCCCGCGGGGAGCTCGCTCACCGTGGTCCAGGGCGCAGGCGTGGCGCCGCCCGGCAGATAAATCTCGGAGGTGTTCTTGAACGTCTCCCACACGGTCGCGCCGGTCTGGCCAAGGTGGCCGCTGCCGTCGGGGGCGCCGCGCGAGCCGGGCGCCGCGGGCCAGTTCAGGCTGAGAAAAAGATCCGCCGCGAACTGGCCTGGATCGGTGATGGCGGAACGGGCGCCGCGAGTGCGCGGATCGACCGGCGCTTGGCGGGGGCCGCGCGCGGCCTGGGGGGCGGCGGATTTATCCGCTCCCGTCGCGTCGCAGCCGGCGAAGGCCGCGAAGGCAAGGAGGAGCGGGAGGCCTAGCGAGCGCCGGGCATGGCGCGGCAAAGCAGACCGGCCGCTGGGCCGGCACGAAGTGCGAGCGAGGGGGAACATGGGAACGGACGGCGGCGGTGGACCGGAGCACGCCGGGCTGCCGTCGTTGTTGGGCTGAAGTGGCGGTGGAGAACGCGCGCCAATAAGCGTCTGCGGTGGATACGAAGCAAGCGTCAAATCGTGGCGCATTCGCGCGAGACGCCGGGCGGTTTCGTGCCGCGCCGCCCAGTCGCCCGACCACGAGGCGGGACGCCTCGTCCACGACTTCACACCCGCAGGAAAATCTTCCGTTCGTGGAGGAACCACGCGAGGAGGAACGTGAAGCCGAGCGCGACGATCGCGAGCAGGCCGGCGCCGGCGCCCATGCCGATGTGCGCATCCATCCACGTCTTGATGTCGCCGCCCGCGAAGCGCTGCGCGAAGACGCGGAATTTGATGATGTTGTTCGCGAGGTAGAGCATGATCGGGTTCATGCCGATCCAGATGAACGGCACGCACCAGCGGCGCCACCCGCGGATGTCGATCGCGTAGAAAAATGCCGCGAGCAGCCAGCAGCTGTAGCCGCCCGCGACGAGCACATAGGACGAGGTCCAGAGTTTCTTGATGACGGGGAACTGCAAATGCCACAGCCACCCGAGCGCCACACCCACCGCGCCCGCGACGACGAGCGTGCGGAGTTTTTCGGCGTCGCCGAGATCCTTGCGCCGCATGAGCAGCCCCGCAAACACGCCGGCCACGCACGTGACGACCGCCGGCAGCATGGAGAGGATGCCTTCGGGATCGTAGTAGGTGTCGTATTTGCGGCCGGGGAGGTATTGGAAATCGAGGTGGTTGGTGAGGTTCTTCCCCGGTTCGAAGCCGCCGGTCACCCGGGCGGTGGTCGCGTGGAACGCCGCCTCGATCTGCGCCGTTGACGGCTTGGCCGTGCCGAGCCGTTGCGCGAGCGCCTTCTGATCGAGCTGGATGTCGCGGATCGGCGCGAACGTGAGCAACGCCCAGTAGCCGACCAGAATCGCGACGCCGACGGCGGCGAGCGCGCGCGGTTTCAGGTAGATGTAGAGGAGGCCGGCGCCGGTGTAGGCGAGGGCGATGCGCTGGAGCACGCCGAGCAGCCGCATATCGGGCCACGGGTTGGTGAAGCCGCCGCTGTAGAAAATCCCGATGATGAAAATCGCGAGCCCGCGGATGAGCACGCGTTTCGCCGCGGCGCCGCGGCCGTGCTGCTCGATCTGTTTCGAGAGCGCATAGGTCATCGACGCGCCCGCCATGAACACGAAGAGCGGAAAGATCAGGTCGTAAAACGTGAAGCCCTCCCACGCGCGGTGATCGAGCTGGCCGGCGAAAAACTTGGCGACGCTCGAGCCGTTGACCTCGCTGAGCGCGTGCACGAGCGCATCGGCGCCGAGGATCCAGAACATGTCGAAGCCGCGCAGGGCATCGAGACAGACGAGACGGTTCGACCCATTCGACAAGCTCAGGGCAGGCGGGCTTGCGGCAGGCGCGGACGGGGTGGGAGCGGGGTGGCTCATGGGTGCGCGAGCACACGGGATTCGCGGGCCGCGGTCAACCCGGCGCGCGAGCGGCTTGAGGTAGGTCCGGTCTCCGACCGGACCACAGAAGGCCAAACCGTTTTCACCACGGATGGCACGGATAAGACCTCCGTCGTCACATGTTTTTCATCCGTGTTATCTGTGTAATCCGTGGTCAAAAATTCTGCTCAGGCCTTGGTCCGGTCGGAGACCGGACCTACCAGCAACCACCTGCCAAAGAAGTTGCCTCGCGTGGTTCGCTTCGGCGGAATGGCGGGCCGTTCCACGTCACCCATGACCGATCGCCCTCCAGCTGCGGTCTTTCTCAGCTACGCGTCGCAAGACGCGGAGGCGGTGCAGCGCATTGCCGAGGCGCTGCGGGCCGCGGGGGTGGAGGTGTGGTTCGACCGCAACGAGCTCGTCGGCGGCGATGCGTGGGACCAAAAAATCCGGGGGCAGATCGCCGCGTGCGCGCTCTTTCTGCCCGTGATCTCGGCCAGCACGAATGCCCGGGGCGAAGGCTACTTCCGGCTCGAGTGGAAACTAGCCGTGGATCGCTCGCACCTGATGGCGCACGACCAGCCGTTTCTGCTGCCCGTGGTGATCGACGGCACGACGGATGCCGCCGCGCGCGTGCCGCCGGAGTTCCGCGCGGTGCAGTGGACGCGGCTGCCCCTTCGGCAGGCGCAGGGCAGGCCGGTGGACGAGGCCACGGAGAAGTTCTGCACGCGGGTGAAAACGCTGTTGAGCGGGGAAGGTAGGGACGCCTCTCCGAGGCGTCCGTCATCCGAGTCAAACGAAAGCTCCGGACGTCTCGGAGAGACGTCCCTACCGAAAAAGCCGTCGCGCCCGTGGCTCGTGCCGGCGGCGCTCGGGCTCGTCGCCGTCCTCGCGGTCGCGGGGTTTCTCGTCTTTCGTCCGAAGCCGGATGCGGGCGCCGGGACGCGCCCGCCTGCGGTGAGCCAGTCGAATTCGCCCACCGCGGAAAAATCCGCGCCGCTCACCGAGGCGCGCCAGCTCATCGCGAAGGCGTGGGTGCAGTTGAACAAACAGGAATTGGCGCGCGCCGAACTCGAAGCCGCCGACGCCCTGTGCAAGCGCGCCGCCGAACTCGACCCGGTCGACGCCGCGGTGTGGGCGACGTGGACGCATGTGCATGGGTGGCTTTTGGTGCACCGGTTCGACGTTTCCGACGCCCGCAAGGAAGCCGCGCGCGATTGTGCCAGCCGCGCTCTGCGGTTTGATCCGGCCTCGTTTGAGGTCCGGCTCGCGCAGGGTGCCTATGCGGAACTGGCGCTTGGTGGCCCGAAATCGGCGGAGATGGAAGCGCTGTTCCGAAAGCTCCTGCAGGAGCGACCTGATGAACCGCGCTGCCTGCTGATCTTCAGCTCTTACCTGGCCCGCCGGGTCGAAACCCGATCCGAGGGCGTCGCCATGTTGGAACGATTGGCGGAAAACCCCAACTACGCCTCACTCGCCTGGACGGAGCTGGGTTGGTTCCATTGGAATCGCACCAAGGATTACCGAAAGGCCGATGCGGCGGCCGACCGGGCAACCGCCGCCTTGCCCTTCTGGCATAACCTCGGGTTGAAGGCGATACTCGCGGCCTACTGGCACGGAGATCTCGATCTCGCGCTCGCGACGGCCAGACGCATGCCGCGTTCGGCGCAACAGGAAGATTGGGGCATGTCGCTCATCGACCGAATCTATGAAATGCGCCGCGAACCGAAGGAGCGCTTGAAATTTCTCGAATCCGTCCCGCGGGAATGGATCGCCTCGAATCTCTTCACTGGCCCGAAAGTCCTCCTGACCGGGATCGCGCGATTGACCGACGAGGCGGTGGAGCTGGCGCGGCGCGACCTCCGGCGGGCCGTGGAGTTGATCGACAAGCGGATGCCGGAGAGTCCCAACGATCCCCGGCTGCACGCAATGAAGGCTGCGGCGCTGCGCTTCGCCGGCGACCAAGCCGAGGCGGCGAAGGCCTATCAACTCTATCTGCAACTCAACCGCCGCAGCGGTTTTGATCCGTCGAGTCTGTTTGAGCCGCCGGACAAAGTGATCGACGCACTCGAAGCGCGTCCGCAATTGGCGGCGGATCTGCGGTTGAGCCCTTGGTATGATCCGCTGCGCAGCCACCCGCGGTTTGCGGCGTTGCTGGCGAAAGCGGAGGCCGATCCGAACAGTTCGCCGAAAGTGCCGCTGCCGGCGCGAACGGACGAGCCGAAGGGGGCGGGGAAGCCGGCGGCGAAGTGAGCGAGGATGTCACCGGGGACCAGCATCCGCGGCGTTGAGCGCTCGGCGCCAGGTGTTGAGCGTTCCGTCTGCCGAGGTCGCGTCGGCCGGTAACACTTTCGTGCGCCGGGCGCTTTGCGACTGGTGGCGGAGCGGCCCGATCGGCTATAAACCCGGTCGCTTTCCCCTCCCGCCCATGCACCTGCCGTCCCGCCGTGTCGGTTTCCTTTCGGTTGTCCTTGGCGCTGGCGCGCTCGTCGCGGCGCCGGTCGTGCGCTTCGACTTTGGCGAGGAGAACACCTCGCGCGCGATCACGGTGGGCGATGTGCAGCGCGATGTGCCGGGGCCGCGGCCGCCGGCGTTTCCCGATTTCGAGAGCTACAACACCGCGCTCCGGCTCAACGGCCACGGCGGCCATCTCGCGCTCGCCGATCCGGGCGAGGCGAGCGGGTTCGATTTCACGAACGGCGATGCGATCACGCTCGAGGCGTGGGTCAATGTCGACGGCCACAAGCCCGGTGAGAATCTCTACGTGATCGGCAAGGGCCGCACCGGTGCGCCGGGTTTCGCGGGCGACAACCAGAACTGGGCGCTGCGCGTGCGCGCGATCGGCAGCCAGTGGGCGGTGAATTTCCTGTTCGCCACGCCGCGCACCGCGGACGCCGCCAAGTCCGACGCGCACTGGCACCGCTGGTCCTCGAAGCGGACGTTTGCCCCCGACTCGGGCTGGCACCACATCGCGATCACGTATCGTTTCGGCGCGCCGGAGAGCATCCGCGGCTGGATCGATGGGCAGTCGTCGGACGGCGCGTGGGACATGGGCGGCGCGACCGCGGCGGCGCCCGTCGTGGACGACGACGCGATCTGGGTGGGGTCGGCGATGAAGGGAGCGGCGTCGGCGAGTTTTCGCGGCGCGCTCGACGCGATCGCCGTCCACCGCGAAATCGTGAGTGACGAGGAGTTGAAGGCCCGTTTCCGCCGGGTGGGCGGCCCCGAGGTCGCGAAAGCCGCCCCCGCCGTCATGCCCGACCTCGGCGCGATCCCGGCCGGGCAGGTGCGCGCGATGTTTCACGAGGGCCTGCCGGCGCACGACCGCTGGCTCAACGCCGGCGAGAAACTCCCCGCCGAGACCGCGCGCTGGGACGGCCGCGAGTTTCTGCTGCCGCGTCTGCCGCTGCGCTACGACGACTGGGGCATCCGGGCGAGTTGGAAGGGCCCGGTGCTCGCGCGGCTCGCGGCGGACGTGACGCTCCCCGCCGGCACGCACCGCGTGGTCTTTCGCGCGCGTGGCCTCGCCCGCCTCTGGGCCGACGGCGCACTCGTCGCCAGCACCAAGCCGCACAAGGGCGACTCCGGCGGCTACGATCCGGTCACGCCCGTGCCCGCCCCGCCGCTGCCCGGGCTGCGGCACCTCGGTTTCGGCCTGCAGGAAGTGTCGGGCGAAATCACGGTGAAATCCGGCGGCGCGCCGCTGCGCGTCGTGGTGGAGAATCTCGTCGGCGGCCGGAGATTCCGCACCGAACCCGGCGAACTCACCGTGGCGGTGCAGACCCCCGACGGCCGTTCCTATCACGTGCTCCGTGCCGCCGGCGCCCCCGGCGAACCGGTGGCGCTCACCGACGCCGCCGTCACGACCGCCCTGGCCCGCATCGACGGCGCGCTCACGGCGGCCGACGACGAGCGGCGCCGCGCGCTGGCCGCCACCCAGGAAACGTTCTGGCAGAAACGCCACGCGGCCGCGCGCGCGTGGGCCGCGGCCCAACCCGCGCCGCGTGTTCCCGCCGGGGCGCCGCATCCGATTGATGCGTTCATCGCGGAGAACATCGATCGGGCCGTGGCCGAGGCCGCCAAGACGCCCGCGGCCGACACGCGGCAGTTTCACGAGCAGGTGCTCCCGATCCTCCGCGACCACTGTTTCCGCTGCCACGGCGACAAGGAGAAGGGCGGCCTCCGCCTCCACTCCCGCGCCGCCGCGCTCGCCGCGGGCGAATCAGGCCAGCCCGCCGTCGTGCCGGGCCACGCCGCGAAGAGCGAACTCATCGCGCGCATCACCGCCACCGACGAGAACGACCGCATGCCCGCGAGCGGCGAACCGCTCTCGCCGGCGCAGATCGCCACGCTCCGCGCGTGGATCGACGCCGGCGCCGCGTGGCCCGCGCCCCCGCTGGCCCCCGGGACGGTCGCGCGCGCCGCACCGGTGGACGACGCGGCGTTTTTGCGACGCGTGTATTTCGACACCGTGGGCGTGCCGCCGACCGAGCGGGAGGTGCGGGCGTTTCTCGCCGATCGCGCCCCGGACAAACGCACGCGCGTGATCGACCGGCTGCTGGCCGACGAGCGGTGGGCCGACCATTGGGTGAGCTACTGGCAGGACGTGCTTGGCGAAAACCCGAACATCGTGAAGCCGAGCCTCAACAACACCGGCCCGTTCCGCTTCTACCTCCACGAGGCGCTGCGCGACCACAAGCCGATGGACCGCCTCGTGACCGAGCTGATCCTGCTGCGCGGCAGCGAACGCGAGGGCGGCAGCGCGGGCTTCGGCCTCGCCGCCGACAACGACGCCCCGTTTGCCGCCAAGGGCCACATCGTCGCCACCGCGTTTCTCGGCATCGAGCTCCAGTGCGCGCGCTGCCACGACTCGCCCTACCACAGCACGAAGCAAAAAGACCTCTACTCGCTCGCGGCGTTCTTCGAGCGCAAGACCGTGACCGTGCCGGCGTCGAGCATGGTGCCGGCGGCTTTTTTTGAGAAGAAGGCGCGCGAGTCGCTCATCAAGGCCACGCTCAAGCCCAGGGAACCGGTGCCGCCCGCGTGGCCGTTTGCCTCCGTCACCGGCGCGGTCGACGACACCTCGCTCGATGCGCTGATGCTCAACCCGGCCGATCCGCGGGAACGGCTCGCGGCGCTCGTCACCACGCCGCGGAACACCCGCTTCGCCCGGGTCGTGGTCAACCGCGTGTGGAAACGCCTGCTCGGCGCCGGCGTGGTCGAACCCGCGCACGATTGGGAGGGCCGCACGCCGAGCCACCCGGCGATGCTCGAATGGCTCGCGGGCGAGTTCGTCGCGCACGCCTACGACCTCCGCCACATCGCCCGGCTCATCCTCACGTCGCAAACCTATCAGCGTCCCGCCACCGGTCACAACCTCACCGCCACCGCGGACCAGCGCTTTTTCGCCGCACCGGATCCGCGCCGCCTCGCCGCCGAGCAGGTGGTCGACGCCCTCTTCGCCGTCGCGGGCCGCCCGATGGATGTCGAAGAGATCACGCTCGATGGCGACGCGCGCCGCTCGGCCGACACCTTCATCTCGCTCGGCGTGCCGCGCCGCGCCTGGATGTTCGGCAGCCTCTCCAACGAGCGCGACCGCCCGAGCCTCAACCTCCCGCGCGCCCAGGTCGTGGCCGACGTGCTCGAGGCCTTCGGCTGGACCGGGGCCCGCCAGAATCCGCGCACCGAGCGCGACGCCGATCCGAACGTCCTCCAGTCCGGCGTGCTCGCCAACAGCATCATGTCCACCTGGATCACCCGCGTCTCGCAGGGCGGCGAACTCGCCGACGTGGCGCTCGGCGCCGCGACGCCGGCCGCGCTCGTCGACGCGCTGTTCCTGCGCGTGCTCGGCCGCCTGCCCGCGCCCGCCGAACGCACCCCGCTCATCCGCACGCTGGCCGAGGGATTCGCGACGCGCGCGGTGCCGGCGGCGGAGTGCGCGCCGCCCAAGGTGCTCGATCCGCTTCCGCCGCTCTCCTGGTCGCAACACCTGATGCCCGAAGCGACGACCGTGATGATGGAGTGGGAAAAACGCGCCCGGCAGGGCCCGCCCGCCGATCCCCGCCTGCGGCCCGCGTGGCGCGAGCGGATGGAGGACGTCGTCTGGACCCTCATCAACACCCGCGAGTTCGTGTGGCTGCCGTGAGTGCCAAATGAAACCCCCAAACCTTTTGACCACGGATCACACGGATAGCACGGATGGATTCTGCCGACCGATCCGTAGCCCGCGTCGTGAGACGCGGGACCGCCACGCATCAATGCGTCCATTAATCCCGGCTCTCACGAGCCGGGCTGCGTCCCAAACCGCGGGCCTTTATCCGTGTTCATCCGTGTAATCCGTGGGCAAAAATTCTGAGTCCGTCTTTCCGCCATGAAACGCCGCGATTTTCTCACCGCCTCCGCTGCCGCTACCACCGCCGCACTCCTCCCGCGTTTCGCCCGCGGTGCCGTCGCCCCGCCCTCCGTCGCGCCGCTCCTCAAAGGCCAGGCCGAGCACGTCATCTCCATCTGGCTCGGCGGCGGCATGTCGCAGATCGACACGTTCGACCCCAAGCGCCGCGGCGATCCGGCGAAGAAATTGGCCGGCTCCTACTATGGCGCCATCAAGACGGCCGTTCCGGGCGTCGAAGTCTGCGAGCACCTGCCGCGCCTCGCGCCGCTCATGGACCGCGTGACCGCCGTGCGGACCGTGCACCACGATGTGATCGACGAGCACGCCGCCGCGACCAACCGCATGCACACCGGCCGCATCGTGAGCGGCACCGTCGTCTATCCGTCGATCGGCTCGGTCGTCGCGCACGAGCGGCGCGCGATGGCCGACGGCGTGCCGCCCTACGTGCTCATCGGCTATCCCAACCTCACCCGCGGTCCCGGCTTCCTCGGCCCGCGGGCGGGTTTTCTTTATCTGACCGACACGAGCCAGGGACCGGCGGGCCTCACCCGGCCCGACGACATCGACGCCGGGCGCCAGTCGCGGCGCGAGGGATTGCTCGCCGGCCTGCGCGCGCAGCACGCGCCCGGGCCCGGCGACGCGCGGGCCGCCGACTACGAGGCGGCCATCGACCAAAATCTCAAGCTCAGCGGCCCGGAGTTCATGCGCAGCTTCAAGCTGGAGGAGGAAAAAGCCGGCCTGCGCGCCGGTTACGGTGGCGAATTCGGCCAGCGCTGCCTGCTCGCGCGCCGCCTGGTCGAGCGCGGGGTGCGTTTCATCGAGGTCTCGCACAACCTGAATTTCGTCAACGGCACCGGCTGGGACGTGCACAACACCGGCATCAAGCAGCAGCACGGACTCATCCAGGAACTCGATGTCGCGATGAGTGCGTTGCTCGACGACCTCGCCGCGCGCCGTCTGCTCGACCGCACGCTCATCGTGGTGTCGAGCGAGTTCGGCCGCCCGCCGGAGTTCGACAGCGGCGGCGGCCGCGGTCATCAGGGCAGGACGTTCACCTGCGTGCTCGCCGGCGGCGGCCTGCGTCACCGGGGCGCCTATGGCGAGACGGATGAATTGTCGAAGAAGGTCGTGCGCAACCCCGTGAGCGTGCCGGACTTCTTCGCGACGATCCACGCCGCGCTCGGCATCGACTACACGAAAAACCTCTACGATGGCGACCGCCCCGTCCCGCTCACCGACGGCGGCCAGCCGATCGCAGCGTTGTTCGGGTAGGGGGTGGGGAGTGGGCGTGCATCGCGTGACGGTTCCACGGTGCGGATCGAAGCGCGCCGGCGCGGATATTTCGGCGAAATCACCGCCGATCCCGCTGCCGTGATCACGAGGGCGCGCGGCCGTGGAGCCACGCCAAGCCAAACCTGAGACCAACGGCTGTTGAGATTTGGATGATCGTAGGTCGGGCTTTACGCCCGACATCGTCCGACCGCACGCGTCGGAGATAAACCCCGACCTACCCACGCGACCCAACAGTCCATTCTTCGGCAGCCGTTGGTATTACATCTCCTCGACCACCGAGTGGCAGCCTTTGCTGCGGGGATTGAGCGAGGCGGCGTGGACGACGAGGAGGGCGGTCTGGACGGCATTACGTAACTCAACCAGTTCGCGCGTCACGCGGCAGCCGCGGTAAAAACTCTGAATCTCCTCGCGCAGTTCGAGGAGGATGCGGCGGGCGCGGGTGAGGCGCTTGGGCGAACGCACGATGCCGGCGTAGTTCCACATCGTGCTTTGCAGGAGCTGCAGGTCCTGGCGAATGAGCGTCGGATCGGCATCGTGCGCGGGGCCGATCCACGGGCGCGGGGCCGGCAGGTGGAAGTCGCTGCGCTCGCCCGTGGGAGCCGCGTCGGGCGGGCGGGGGGCGAGGCCGGAGCCGCCGATCTCCGCGATGTCGGCGCGCGCGGTGAACTTGGCGCTGACGAGGCATTCGAGCAGGGACGTGCTCGCGAGGCGGTTGGCGCCGTGCAGGCCGGTGCAGGCGGTTTCGCCGACGGCGTTGAGGTGGCGCACCGTCGTGCGCCCCGTGAGATCGGTGTGCACGCCGCCACACGAGAAATGCGCCGCCGGCACGATCGGGATCGGTTCGCGCGTGACATCGACGCCGTGCTCGGCGCAGCGCGCGACGACAGTCGGGAAACGATGGCGGATGAAGTCGGGCTTCATCGCCGAAAGATCGAGGAAGGCGCACGGTTCGCCGGTGGCGGCGAGTTCCTGATGGATCGCGCGGGCGACCACGTCGCGCGGGGCGAGCGAGCCGCGCGGATGCAACGCGTCCATGAAA
This sequence comes from Verrucomicrobiota bacterium, assembly GCA_016235555.1. Classification (GTDB taxonomy): domain Bacteria; phylum Verrucomicrobiota; class Verrucomicrobiia; order Opitutales; family Opitutaceae; genus JACRKC01. The sequence goes on along the minus strand of JACRKC010000051.1, from coordinate 1,247 downwards.
CGCGCGCCGCGGGCGTTGACGATCACGCCGCCCTCGCCGCGCAGCGCCTCGGTGACGAGGAAGCGCGGGGCGTTTTTCTTGAAGAAGACGGTGGGGTGAAACTGGACGTATTCGAGATCGATGAGGCGCGCGCCCACGCGGTAGGCCATCGCCACGCCGTGACCGACGCTGCCGGGCTGGTTGGTGCTGTGCAGGAAAATCTGCCCGAGCCCGCCGGTCGCGAGCACGGTTTTCTTGGCGACGAGCGCGAAGACCTCGCCGCTCGCGGTATCGAGCACGTAGGCGCCGAAGCACGTGAGGGGCGCGTAGTGGTCGGCGATGTTGTCGGTGTTGTGCGAGAGCGTGAGCAGATCGACGGCGACCCAGCCGGTGCGGCGGGCGATGTTGGGCGTGGTGTCGATGCGCGCGGCGACCGCCGAGAGGATGGTGTGGCCGGTGAGATCCTTGGAGTGGATGATGCGGCGCGAGCTGTGGCCGCCCTCGCGGGTGAGTTCGAGGCCGCCGGCGGCGTCGCGATCAAACGCCACGCCGAGCTCGTCGAGCAGAAGTTCCTTCACGGCTCCGGGGCCTTCGCGCACGAGCTGCTCGACGGCCGCGGGGTTGGAGGTGCCGTCGGAGGCGTCGAAGATGTCGCGCGTGAGCTGGCCGGGGTCCGGCGTGGTGTCGTAGATGATGCCGCCCTGCGCCCAGTCGCTGTTGGCGACGAGCGGACCTTCAAGCGACAGCAGGTCGATGACGAGTCCGGCCTTCGCGGCGTGCAACGCATAAGCCGAACCGGCGAGGCCCGAGCCGATCACGAGGCAGTCGGTGTGGAGGGTTTTCATGGGCGCGCGGAGCTAGTCCTCCTTTCGTGAGATGGGAAAGCCAAAGCGCTCCAACACCAAGCCTGCCACGTAGGCCACCGCGACCCCGAACCAGGCGAAACCCCAAGCGACGAGCCACTGCAAATGGTGAGGAACTTCCGGAATCCAAAACAGCATCACGCAATATCCAACTACAACAGCGACTACGCCAGCGAGGACTGCAATCCAACAAGCTCCGGTCGGCACGCGGCCGGGCTCAAGATAAGCTCGGAAATTTTTCATTCGCTTTGGGTCCGATCCCGCGAAGCTTGCTTCGCCTTGGAAGGGTAGCGACGAGCGCCAGCGAGTCGAAGCGCGTCGGCTCGCTGGCGCTCGCCGCTACGATGCATGGTCGAAGGTGGCATGGCGGGATTGCTCATATGCCCCGGAGCTTGCTCCGGGGTT
>JACRKC010000047.1 GCA_016235555.1 Verrucomicrobiota bacterium | reverse complement strand
TTCGGGGAGCGCCCGCGTCCCGCGGGCTGTCCTCGGCGTCCCGCCGAGGACTTCGGAGGTGTCGGCGAGACGCCGACACGAGCACCCGAGACGGGTGCGCTCCCCGAACCGCTGAACTTTTGTCACTCTATTTCGCGAGACTCAGTAAGAGCTGAATCGCTAAAAAAGTCGGTTGAGTCCTGCGTTTCCGCACTTCCGCGATCAATTGCTTTCCATCTCCGCCAGCTTGGTCGCGGCTTCTTCCCATGCCTTCGTCGCGGTGGCGATTTCGTCGACGATGACGCTGAGTTCGCGGTTGAGGTGATGGAATTTGCCTTTGTCGGAGTAGGTCTCGGGCGCCTCGAGGGCGGCGGTGATTTCGGCCTGCTTGGCTTCGAGTTCGACGACTTTCTTTTCCAACTGGCCGACCTCTTCGCGGAATTTGCGGAGTTGGTTGGGGGTGGCTTTGGGTTTCGCGAGTGCGGCGGGCTGCGATTCGGGCGACGGACGGCTCGGAGAGCCGCCCCTACCTTTTTCTTGCGGGGGGCGGGCGTCGGTGAAGCCGGCGGTGATGGCGGCGCGGGCGTCGGACAGCTTCGACTTGTCGAGGTAGTAGTCGTAGTTGCCGGCGTAGGGCGTGAGGCGGCCGCTGTGGACGTGCAGCACGTTTTCCGCGAGCGCGCGGATGAAGTGCACGTCGTGGCTGATGAAGATGAGCGTGCCCTCGTAGCTTTTCAGCGCGTTGATGAGCGCATCGATCGACGGGATGTCGAGGTGCGTCGTGGGCTCGTCCATCAGCAGCAGGTTCGGCGGCTTCACGAGGAGGCGGGCGAGGGCGAGGCGGGATTTTTCGCCGCCGGAGAGCACGCCGATGGGTTTGTAGACGTCGTCTTTGCGGAAGAGGAATGCGCCGAGGATCGCGCGGGCCTGCTGCTCGGTGAGCTGGTTTTCGTTCGTGCGCAGCTCCATCACGTTTTCGAGGACGGAGAGCTCGGGCTTGAGGTTGTCGAGGCGGTTCTGCGCGAAGTAGCCGCAGATGCCGTTGTGGCCAAGCTCGCGCGTGCCGCCCTGGATCGAGATGACGTCGGCGAGGATTTTGAGGAGCGTGGATTTGCCCGCGCCGTTGGGGCCGATGAGGACGGTGCGCTGGCCGCGCTCGGCGACGTAGTTGAGGTCGCGATAGACGACGTGGTCGCCGTAGGCCTGCTGGACGTTGGTCAGCTCGATGACTTTCAGGCCGGAGCGCGGCGGCTGCGGGAATTTGAAATTGATGCGCTTGAGCTCGTCCTCGGGTTCGTCGACAGCGGCCTCCTTGAGACGCTCGATCTGTTTTTCCTTCGATTTCGCGCGCGTGGCGAGCGACGCCTTGGCGCCGAAGCGATCGACGAAGACCTGGAGGTGGGCGATCTCGCGCTGCTGGTTTTTGTAGAGCGCGGCCTGCTGGGCTTTGCGGGCCTCCTTTTCCTGGAGGAAATTGTCGTAGTTGCCGTGGTAGTAATGGAGCGTGTTGGCGCGCAGCTCGAGCATGCCGGTGCAAAGGGCGTTGAGAAACGCGCGGTCGTGCGAGATGACGACGAGGCCGCCCGGGTAGCGCGTGAGGTAGTCTTGGAACCACAGCAACGCCTCGAGATCGAGGTGATTGGTGGGCTCGTCGAGGAGGAGGAGGGCGGGCTCGGCGACGAGCAGGCGGGCGAGATGGGCGCGCATCACCCAGCCGCCGGAGAAAGTTTTCGCGAGCTTGTCGGCGTCGCCTTCCTTGAAGCCGAGACCGGCGAGGATTTTGCGGGCGCGGGGCTCGAGCGTGTAATCGATGTCGAAGTCGTCGTCGGTGGGCTCGAGTTTTTTGCCGCTGGTCGCGATGTGGAGGATGGTCTCGTCGCCGGCCGGGGCGCTTTCCTGAGGGAGGAAGCCGAAGTCGGCGCCGCGCTCCCACTCAATGGTGCCGGTGTCGGGTTTTTCTTCGCCGAGGATGAGGTTGAAGAGCGTGGATTTGCCCGCGCCGTTGGGGCCGACGAGGCCGAGGCGGTCGGTGCGCGCGATGAAAAGCGACACGTCGCGGAACAGCTCACGCGTGCCGTAGGACTTTGAAACATCGGCGATGGTCAACATGGGAACCCGCGAAGACACCGGGCGGAGGGCGCGGCGTCAATCGCGCTTGTGGTGCGAATGGCGCGGGGGCGCATCTCAAAGTGAGGTCAGTTCTCGAATGCCTCGGCTGTAGTGGCGTTCTATGACCGCCGACGTTGCGCCAAGGGCATTCGTTCGGCGGTCATAGACCGCCGCTACAAATCGCTGACCTCAGTTTGAGTCACACCCTGGCGCGGGGGCGCATCTTGCTTTCGTGCACTGCGGAGGGGCGCTTTTCCAAGCGCCAGGCCCGGCGGTTGAAAACCGCCGCTCCATCGCGCTCACCGGACTGCAAGAAACTGAGATGCGCCCTGGCGCGGGAACTCAGGACGGCTCGGAGAGCCGTCCCTACCGCGCCAGCGTGAGCGCCACGCAGCCGATGACGGCCACAACGCCGCCCGCGAGGGCTCGTTTGCCCGGGCGGTCGCCTTCGATGAAGTAAGCGATCGGGATCGCCAGGAGCGGGGCGGTGGCGGCGATGGGCAGCACGAGCCCGCTCGGGGTGGTGGCGAGCGCCCATTGGTAGCAGCCGACACCGAAGACCGGACCGGTGAAGCCCGCGGCGATGATCCACCAGAGGCCGCGTTCGCCGGTGGGCTCGCTGACCGGTTTGGGCAGCCGGCGGAGGGTGCGCATGACCAGAAACCAGCACGTCGTGAACACCAAGCCGGCGATAATGCGGTGGTAGGCGGCATTGAGGCCGAAAACGGGGTTGCGGGCGGCTTCGCCGGCGGCCTCGGCGACCATGACGCCTTTGCGGCTGACGAGGGCGCCGAGCCCCTGGCCGCAGGCGGCGACGACCCCGAAAAGAAAACCGATGGGCCGCACCGTCACGCGCGGCGGGCTGGCCTTGCTGGGGGTGATGGCGATGGCCACGCCGGCGAGAATGAGCAGGCCCCACAGCGCTTGGTTGACCGTGACGCGGTTGCCGAGCCACAGCCACTCGCCGAGGGCCGCGATGGGCGCCGCGAGGCATTGGGTCATCAACACGGTGAGCCGCGAGCCGAGCAGCGGCAGGGCGGCGTAGACCCCGAGGTCGCCGATGCCCATGCCGATGATGCCGCTCAACATGAACCAAAACGTGCTCGCGCTCGTGAAACCGTGACCGACCGTGTGCGCGAACAGCCCGAGCGCCAGCGCCGCGACCGTGAGGCGGCCGAGGTTGGCCCGGACGGGGCCGTTGGCGCGGATGTTGTAGGTGCCGCAGGTGCCGGTCAGGGCGAAGAAAAAGGCGGCGAAAAACGAGGCGAGCATCGGAAAAAGTCTGAAAGTCTGAAGGGCTAAACGGCTGAAGTCCTGCAACCTAGGCGATCTGCCTGCCGGGTTCAGCCTTGCCGCCCTTCAGTCCGTCAGCCCATTGCGTCGGAGGCGACGGTTTTTTGGTGGCGAACGCGCGCAGGGCAGGGATATTCCTCACCGAACAGTATGAAAGCGACACGCCAGACCAAGCGCCCCGAGGACCTCAACGCCGCGCTGGCGGCCCGCAAGGGTCCGGTTTCGCAGTTCGTCGCCCGCCACTACCGGCACTTCAACGCCGCCGCGCTGCTCGATGCCGCCAAGGGCTACGAGGCTCACCTCGCCGCGGGCGGCAAGATGCTCGTCACCCTCGCTGGCGCGATGTCGACGGCCGAGCTCGGTCTCTCCCTGGCCGAGATGATCCGTCAGGACAAAGTCCACGCGATCGTCTGCACGGGGGCGAATCTCGAAGAGGATATTTTCAACCTCGTCGCCCACGATTACTACGAGCGGGTGCCGCACTACCGGCATCTGACCGCCACGGACGAGCAGGCGCTGCTCGGTCGCCACATGAACCGCGTGACCGACACCTGCATCCCGGAGATGGAAGCGATGCGGCGGATCGAGGCGGCGGTGTTGGAGGAGTGGGTCGCAGCCGACAAGGCCGGTGAGCGCTATTTCCCGCACGAGTTCATGTTCAAGATTCTGCGGTCGGGTAAGTTGAAGAAGCACTACCAGATCGACCCGAAGAATTCGTGGATGCTGGCCGCCTGCGAGAAGAACCTCCCCATGATCGTGCCGGGCTGGGAGGATGCGACTTTGGGCAACATGTATGCGGGCCACGTCATCAGCGGTGCCGTGAAGAACGTCCACACCGTGCGCACCGGCATCGAATACATGACGTGGCTGGCCGGGTGGTATACACAGAACGCGAAAAAACTCCGCACCGGCGAGGGCTCGATCGGGTTTTTCCAGATCGGCGGTGGCATCGCGGGCGATTTCCCGATCTGTGTGGTGCCGATGCTGCATCAGGATCTCCAGCGCACCGGCGTGCCGCTGTGGGGCTACTTCGCGCAGATCAGCGATTCGACCACGAGCTACGGCAGCTATTCGGGCGCGGTGCCCAACGAGAAGATCACTTGGGGCAAGCTGGCGGCGACCACGCCGAAGTTCATCGTCGAGAGTGATGCCACCATTGTGGCGCCGCTGATTTTCGCCTGGGTGCTGGGGCAATAGGCCGGTGGCCGACGGCCCCGGGCCTCACCGCCGGGAGGGCGCATCTCACTTTTCTGCAATCGACGAGGCGGGACCTCTCGTCCACGTGGCTGAGGCGAAAACTGAGATGCGCCCCGCCGGGAGGAAAAACCGCTTCGGGCTCGTCTTGGCCGGCCGATATGGTCGAATGTCCCCGGTGGAAGCCCGCGTGCCTGTCCCTTTCGATTCACGATACCTGCGTTTCACCGGCGTGGCGACCCTGGTGGTTACGATGGCCGTGATCGCAGGATGGATCGGGAACTGGCGGATCCTGTCGAGCTGGATGCCCGGCGGTTCGCCGATGGTCGTCAATACGGTGGTCTGCCTGGGAAGCTGCGCAGTGGCGCTGCTGCTGCTCGGTCGTGGCGGCGTTCGCGTCGCGGCCGTCCTGGGCCTGCTGTCGGCGTTGCTGGCCGGAGTGGTCCTTTCGCAGTATTCCTTGGATCGATCGTGGGGGGTGGATGATCTTTTCTGGCGGCACGCGACGACGCTGGGGCCGGGCTCCACGCCGGGCCGGATGGCGCCCAACACGGCGGCGGCGTTGGTGCTGGTCGGATTGTCGGTCGCGTTGATGGCGGTGCGGCCGGACCGGCGCGTCTGGCTGATGATCGGCGGAGTGGGGGTGCTCACGCTCGCGGCGCTGCCGCTGCTCAGCTACTTCGCCGCGTTGCAGACGGGCAACGCGAATTATCGCGGCATGTCGTTGCCGACCGTGGTCTGCGTGCTGCTTTTCGGAGTGACGATTTTGCGGCAGGCCGGATCGGCCACGAGCGGCCGCGAGGGCTATTTTCCGCCTGCGATGGCGGCGGCGGTCAGTTTGCTGGTGGCGGTCGGCCTGGTGTCGACCCAGAGCAACGCCGAGCTGATCGAATCGAGCCACCGCGTGGTGCATGCGCATTTGGTGCAGGTCAGCATCGAACGCGCCGTGGCGCGGGTGGCGCGCATGGAGACCAACGCCCGCGGTTACGCATTGTCCGGTTCGGAGACCATGCGCGTGGCCTCCGTCAATCACGCCAAGGAACTGCTGCGCTTGCTGGCGGTGCTCGACGGCCAGGTGGCGGAGGATTCCATGCAGCGGTCGCGGGCGGTGGAGCTCCGCCGCCGCGCGGTCGAAAAAATCGAGCACAACGACCGCGTCCTGACCGCGCGGCAGACGACGGGCGGAGTCGACGCCCCGGCGCGCATCGTCTTCGCCCCGGCGGCGGCGACGACGAACGGCATGATCGCCGTGGGCAGCGAAATGAGGGCCCACGAAAACCGGCTGCTCGCGCGGTGGGAGGCGGAGATGGCGCAACTCGCCAACAACACGCGCACCACCCAGATTTTCGGCAGTCTGGTGGCGCTGGCGCTGGTCGGCCTGACGATGGCGCAGACCCGCCGCGCCGCCCTCGCCCGCCGTGCCGCCGAAGCGGAGACGCGCACGGCCAACACCGCCCTCAGCCAGCGGGTGGCGGAGCTGGCCGCGGCGCGTGCCGAGATCGAGTCCGTGAACCGCCTCCAGCGGGCGGTGCTCGATGGCACGGTGCAGAGCGTGATCAGCACGAATCCCGAGGGCCTGATCACCAGCTTCAACGCCGGGGCGGAGAAGATGCTCGGCTATACGCGCGCCGAGGTGGTGGGGCGGACCACGCCCGAGATCCTCCACCTGCGCGAAGAAATCGAGGGGCGCGCGGCGGAGCTGAGTGCCCGGCTGGGCCGCACGATTCCGGCGGGATTCGAGGCGTTGGTGGCCCGCGCCCGCCTCGGCGAGGTCGACGAACGCGAGTGGACCCATGTGCGCAGGGACGGCTCGCGGCTGCCCGTGCTCCTCACCGTCACGGCGCTGCGGGACGAAGCGGGCGGCATCGCCGGGTTTCTCGGGATCGGCCAGGATCTCACCGACCGCCGCCGGGCCGAGCGGGCGCTGGCGGACCAGGAGAGGCGATTGCGGCTGGTGCTGGAACAGCTGCCGGTCGGCGTGCGGTGGGTCCGCCAGGTCGATGGCCGGCGGGAGGCCGTCCTCAATCCGGCCCACGAAAAAATCACGGGCGTGCCGCTCGGCGATGAGGCGGTTCCGGGCATCTACCTGTCGCGGACGCATCCGGACGATGTCCCCCGGCAGGAGGCGGGCCTGGCGCGACTGCGCCGGGGTGAGATCGAGCAGTTTTCGATGGAGAAACGCTACGTGAAACCGGATGGCGGGGTCACCTGGGTGTTGATCACGTGGTTGCGACGCCGGCTGCCGGGCGAGGGCAATTTCGAGGAGCTGGCCACGCTCAAGGACATCACGGAGCGCAAGCAGGACGAGGCCGCGCTGCGCTCCAGCGAAGAGCGCACGCGGCTGTTCGTGGCGCACTCGCCGGCCTCGGTGGCGATGCTCGACCGCGACATGCGTTATGTCGTGGTCAGCCGCGAGTGGATGGAGGCCTACAAGCTCACCGGCGACGTGTTGGGGAAATCCCATTACGACGTTTTTCCCGAGATCCCCGAGGAGTGGAAAGCGGTCCACCGGCGTTGCCTGGCGGGGGCGGTGGAGCGGCGCGAGGCCGACCTGTTTGTGCGCGCCGACGGCACCCGGCAGTGGCTGCGGTGGGAGGTGCGGCCATGGTTCGACGCCGGCGGCGCCATCGGCGGCATCGTGATGTTCGCGGTCGACATCACCGGGCAGAAGAAGTTGGAGGAGAATCTCGCCGTCGCGCGGGACGAGGCGCTCGAGGCTTCACGCCTGAAGTCGGAGTTTCTGGCCACGATCAGCCACGAAATCCGGACGCCGATGAACGCCGTGATCGGCATGGCCGGCCTGCTGGCGGAGACGCCGCTCAACTCCGAGCAGGAGGAGATGGCGCGCACCATCCTGGGCGGCGCCGAGAACCTGCTCGGGATCATCAACGATCTCCTCGACTTCTCCCGCATCGAGGCCGGCCGGCTGCGGCTCGATCCGGTGGATTTCGATTTTGGCCGGGTCGTCGAGGACACCGCGGCGCTGCTCGCCCAGCGCGCCCACGAGAAGGGACTGAAACTGGCGTGCGAATTCGAGTCGATGCCGGCCACGCTGCTGCTGGGCGACGCGGGCCGCGTGCGCCAGGTGCTCACGAATCTCGTCGGCAACGCCATCAAGTTCACCGACACCGGTGGGGTGACGATCCGCACCCGCCTGGTGGCCGGGGCGGCCGGCCGCACGCGGATGCGGGTGGCGGTGCACGACACCGGCATCGGCATCGCCCCGGAGGCGCGGCGCCTGTTGTTCCAGCCCTTCACGCAAGTGGACGGCAGCCCCACGCGGCGCTTCGGCGGCACCGGCCTCGGGCTCGCCATCTGCCGGCAACTGGTCGAGCTCATGAACGGCGAAATCGGCTGCGAGAGCGAACCCGGGCACGGTTCGGTCTTCTGGTTCGAGGTGGCTTTCGCGGTGCGGGGGCCGCTCGGGGCCGAGCCGGCTGGCGGCGGATTCACCACGCCGGCGGCGACCGGCGGCGGCCAGCGCCTGTTGCTCGTCGAAGACAATCCCGCCAACCAGCGCGTGGCCGTGTTGCTGCTCGCGCGGATGGGCTACGACGTGGCCGTGGCCGCCAACGGCCAGGCCGCGCTGGCGGAACTGGCCGCGCGCCGTTTCGATGGCGTGCTGATGGATTGCCAGATGCCGGTGCTCGATGGCTACGCGGCCACGCGCCAGATCCGCTCGGGCCGGCTCGCCGGCGTCGATGCGCGCATCCCGATCGTCGCGCTCACGGCCTACGCCCGGGCCGAGGATCGGGCGCGCTGCCTCGAAGCGGGCATGAACGATCATGTGACCAAGCCCATCCGGCCCGCGGAACTGCGCACCGTCCTGGCGCGCTGCGGGCTGGCGCCGGGCGAAACGGCCGCCCCCGCCCCCGGCCGCCGCGCCAGCGGCGTGGTGTTTGACGCCGAGGCGCTCGCGGCGGCCCGCGCCCTCCCCGGCAACGAAGGGCCGTCCCTGCTGCCGGAACTCGTGCGCCTCTATCTCGGCGACGAGGCGGCGCGACTGGCGCAGCTGGACCGGCTGGCCGCGGCGCAGCAGGCGGAACTCCTCGCCGACGAGGTGCACAATTTCGGCGGCAACGCGGCGTCATTCGGCGGCCTGGAGGTGCGCCGCGTGGCCCTCGCGCTCGAAGAGGTCGCGCGGGCGGCGGATTGGGGCGCCGTCACCGTGCAGCGCCAGCGGTTGCACGAGGCCTGCGCCCGCTTGCGCGCGGAGATCGCCCGGCTCAACCTCACGGCCGGATGAAGATTCTGGCGATCGAGGACCAGCCGGTGGCGGCGATGCAGTTGCTCGCGGTGTTGCGCGCGCTCGGCCATGACGCGGACCACGCCGTGAGTGGCGACGACGCCTGGGCGAAACTGCTGTGCGGCGGCCACCGCGTGATCGTGAGCGACTGGCGCATGCCGGGGGTGGACGGGCTCGGCCTGTGCCGCCTGATCCGCGAGCGCGGCGGCGACTACATCTACTACATTCTCATCAGCTCCAATCGCGTGACCCGCGAAAACCGCCGGCTCGCGCTCGCGGCCGGCGTGGATGATTTTCTCGCGAAACCGGTCGACGCCGACGAACTCGGCATGCGCCTGCACGTCGCCGACCGCATCCTCGGACTCTCGGCGGAAGTGAAACGGCTCACCGCGTTTCTGCCGATCTGCGGCTACTGCAAAAAAATCCGGAACGACCAGAAATACTGGCAGGAGATCGAGACGTATTTCAGCCAGCACCAGGGGACGCGGTTCAGCCACGGCGTGTGCCCGGAGTGCTACAAGGACGTGCTCGGTCCGCAGCTCGCGAAACTCGGGCTGGATGCGACGCCGCCGCCGGAGAATCCGGCCGGGTGATCGTCGGGCGCCGCTCCGCCGTCTGACTGAGGCGGGACGCCTCAGCCACGACGTCGAGCCGTCGTGGACGAGGCGTCGCGCCTCGTGTTGGGGCGAGACGCGCACCCCACCGCGGGCCGGCGTCTTTGGGCGTAACAGAAAGTGAGGTCAGTAAACCGAGGCCTTGGTTGTAGCGGCGGTCTATGATCGCCGACGTTGCGCCAAGGGCATTCGTTCGGCGGTCATAGGCCGCCGCTACAGCTGGCTGACCTCACTTCCTGTTGCATCCGGCGCCCTTGGGCTTCCGTCTGCGGGCTTGCACCGCGCTCCGCGCCTGCGCTCATCGGGGCATGCCCAACGCCCTCGCGCACGAAAAGTCGCCCTACCTCCGGCAGCACGCGGACAACCCGGTCGCCTGGCTGCCGTGGGGCGAGGCGGCCTTCGCTCGCGCGCGCGCCGAGGACAAACCGATCTTCCTCAGCATCGGCTACTCGACGTGCCACTGGTGCCACGTGATGGCGCACGAATCGTTCGAGAGCGAGGCCATCGCGGCGCTGCTCAACGAGCATTTCGTTTCGATCAAGGTCGACCGCGAGGAGCGGCCCGACGTCGACAAGGTTTACATGACCTACGTGCAGTCGCTCACCGGCCACGGCGGGTGGCCGCTCAGTGCGTGGCTGACGCCGGAGCTGAAGCCATTTTATGGCGGCACTTATTTTCCGCCGGAGGACCGGCAGGGAAGGGCGGGATTTCCGTCGTTGCTGCGCGCGATCGCGGCGGGCTGGGCGAAGGAGCGGGAAAAACTGATCGCGGAGAGCGAACGCGTGCTCGGCGCGCTGCGGGAGCATCAGGCGGGCAGGGTTGAGAGTTCGGAGTTGAGCGTTGAGCGCACGGAGTCCGGATCTGGCGCTCAACGCTCAACGCTCAGCTCCGAGCTCGCCGCCCGCGGCGGGGAGGCGTTCGAGAAGTGCTTCCAGCATTTCTACGAGAACTTCGACGCGGCCAACGGCGGCTTCGGGGGCGCGCCGAAATTTCCGCGGGCCTCGAATTTGAGCTTTCTCCTGCGCGTGGCGGCGATCCAGGGCTCCACGAGCGAGATCGGCGCGGAAGCGATCAAGATGACCGCGGCGACGCTGCGGGCGATGGCGCGCGGCGGCATCCATGATCATGTCGGAGGCGGGTTCCACCGCTACTCGGTCGACGACGGCTGGTTCGTGCCGCACTTCGAGAAAATGCTCTACGATCAGGCGCAGATCGCGCTGAACTGCCTCGAAGCGCGGCAGGCGACGGGCGACGAGCGCTTCGCGTGGCTGGCGCGGGACATCTTCGCCTACGTCGCGCGCGACCTCACGAGCCCGGCCGGTGGGTTCTTCTCCGCGGAGGACGCGGATTCGGAGATCGGTGGCACGGGTCGCCCGACCCGTGAAGACCTGGGTCGGGCGACCCATGCCACGCAAAAGGCGGCGCACGCCGAGGGCGCGTTTTATGTGTGGGAAAAGCGGGAGCTCGTCGAACGGCTCGGGCCGGACGCGGCGTGGTTCTGCGCGCACTTCGGCGTGGAGGAAACCGGCAACGTTCCCGCGCACCTCGACCCGCACGGGGAGTTTCGCGGGAAAAACATCCTGATGCAGCGGCGCTCGCTCGCGGAGACGGCGCAGGCCGGGGGCATCGATGTGGAGGCGGCCAACGAACGCCTGCTCGCGGCGCTCGCCCAACTGGACGCAGTGCGCGCGCGGCGTCCCCGCCCGCACCTCGACGACAAGATCATCACGGCGTGGAACGGCCTGATGATCTCGGCGCTGGCGCGCGGGGCGGTGCTGCTGGAGGGTAGGAGCCTGCTTGCAGGCGATGGAAAACCCGGGGCGGACGAATCGCCTGCAAGCAGGCTCCTACCTGCCGCGATTCGCGCGGCCGAGTTCGTCGAGCGCGAGCTGTGGGACGCAGGGCGCGGGGTGCTGTTTCGGTGTTGGCGCGAGGGCCGCGGCGCGGCGGAGGGGTTTGCCGAGGACTACGCGTATTTCACGCAGGCGCTGCTCGATCTTTACGAGGCGTCATTCGAGGTGCGCTGGCTGCAATGGGCCGATGCACTGCAGACGAAAATGGACGAGCTGTTCTGGGACGAGGAGCGCGGCGGCTACTTCAACTCCGCGGCCGGCGATCCGCACCTCGTGCTGCGGCTGAAAGAGGACTACGACGGCGCGGAGCCGGCGCCGAGCTCGGTGGCGGCGCTCAACCTGTTGCGGCTCGGAACGATTTTCCACGACGAGGCGCGGCGCGAACGCGGCGCGCGCTGCATCGCGGCGTTTCGCGGGCAGTGGATGCGCGCGCCGCACGCGCTGCCGCAGATGTTGTGCGCGCTGGAGCCGGCGCTCGATCCGCCGCGGCACGTGGTGCTCGCGGGCGACGCGGGCGCGCCGGATTTCCGGGCGCTCGCGGCGGTGCTGCATGAAAAGCCCGGCCCGAGGCGCGCCATGATCTGCCTCCCCTTTGACCGGCCTTTGGCGCAGGACGTGCGCCGGTGGTGGATAAAGAGGCTGCCCTGGCTCGAAGACATGCAGCCGATCGAGGGCCGCGCCACCGCCTACGTGTGCGAGGACTACACGTGCCAGCAGCCGGCGACGAGCGCGGCGGAGTTGCGGCGGCGGTTGGGTGTGTGACCCAGGCCGAGGACAACGCCAGAGCGGCCGGGTGGCGCGATGGGCATGGGGTGGGCGGGCACGTCCCTGTGCCCGCATTGCGACGGTCACAGACGCTCCGCTCCTGCCAACGTCCCGTAGCTGTCCGACTTTCGTTGCAGGCCCGCCCGCTGGGCGGGCAGACCGGCCACCGGCCGGGCCTGCAGTCTCAAAGGGCACCGTAGCTGGTATTACACCCGGCGGTTGGGTGGCGTAAGCGAAGCTTGAGCCCCCGGACGGACCGCGACAAGGTTGCCGGGCATGGAACCCCCGCCGTCGCGTCCCTTGGAGACTGGCCGGCTGCGTTGGACGGGAGGATTTGCGATGGCGGTTGGCGCGCTGGCGGTCATCGGCTGGGTGACCGGCACGGAGCGGCTGGTGCAGTGGCTGCCCAACACGCCAAGCATGGTGATGAACACCGCGCTCGGTGTCCTGGTGTGCGGCGCGGGCGTGCTGGCGCTCGCGGCGCAGTGGCGACGCGCGACGGTGGCCTGCGGTGCCGCGGTGGCGTTGCTGGCGGCGGTGGTGCTGGCGCAGTTTGTCGTGGGCCGGCCGTTGGGGGTGGACGAATTTTTTTGGAAACACCAATGGGCCTCGTCGTCGGTGCCGGCCGGCCAGATGGCGCTCAACACGGCGCTCGCACTCGGGTTGCTGGGCACCGGCCTGATCCTGCTGGCGCTGCGTCGCGCCGGCCCCTGGCTGCCGGCGGCGGTGGGCGGGATGACGGCGGCGTTTGCGCTGGTGCCGTTGCTGGGCTTTCCGGTGGCGGAGCTGGCCGGGGGGGCGTTGAACCCCTACCGCGGCATGGCGCTGCCGACGGCGGCGGCGTTGTTGGTGCTGGCGCTGGCGCTGCTCCAGGAGGCGCGCGCGCGGGTCGACGTCGCGTCCGCCGCGCAGTCGTTCCTGGCCGCGGCGTTCGGGCTGCTCCTCTCGATCGGCGTGACCACGGTGCAGGTTTACGACGATCTGCTCGCGGCCCACCGCCTCGTCGTGCAGTCCTACGCGGTGCGCGGCGACATCGACCGTTTCGTCGAAGCTGCGGCCCGGTTGGATTCGGCGGTGCGTGCCTATGCCCTGACGGGCGAGGACTATTTCCGCGAGCGCGCGGCGGGGCATCAACGGACGATCGATGCGCGCCTGAAATCGCTCGGCGGCGCGGTCGCGCCGGATTCGGCCCAGCACGAACGGCTGCAGCGGCTGCGGGCGCTGGCCGCGGACAAGTTTGCCCAGGCCGACGGGCTGGCGGCGGCCCGGCGGGCCGGGGGAACGCCGGCCGCCGCGCAATACCTGCTGGATTGGCAGGCGCGGCCCGGCGCCCCGGTGAATGCGCTGACCACCACGGTCGACGAGATGCGCGCCGCCGAGAGCCGGCTGCTGGTGGCGCGCGAGCAGGAGCGGCGGAGCATCGAGCGCAACACCCGCGTGGTGCAGGTGCTCGGCGCCCTCTGCGCGCTGGGCTTGTTCGCCGCGGCGGTGAGATCGGCCCGCCGGACCGCGGTCGCGCGCCAGGCCGCCGCGCAACAGTTGGTCGAGGCCAACGCCTCGCTCGAGCAACGCGTGGCCGCCCGCACCGCCGAGATCGCGCAGGCCAGCGACGAACTGCGGGCGAGCGAGCGGCGGTGGCGTTTTCTGGCCGACACGATGCCGCAGCTCGTGTGGACCACGCGCGCCGCGGGCCCCGCGGAGAGTTTCAACGCCGGCTGGACCGTCTACACCGGCCTGACCGAGGAGCAGTCGTGCACCGAGGGCTGGATCAAGGTGGTGCATCCGGAGGATTTGGACGCCTGTTTCGGGGAGTGGAACGACATGCTCCGCACCGGCCGCACCGGCGGCGGCGAATACCGGCTCAGGCGCGCGAGCGACGGCGCGTGGCGCTGGCACCTCTGGCGCGCGCATCCCGAGCGCGACGCCGCCGGCCGGATCGTGCGCTGGGTCGGCACGTCGACCGACATCCACGACCAGAAGCTGGCTGCGGCGCGGCTCGAGCAGCGCGTGGCGCAGCGCACCGCGGAACTCGCGGCGAGCGAGGCGCGGTTCCGCAGCGCGTTCGACGATGCCGGCATCGGCATGGCCCTGGTGGGCCTCGACGGCCGCTGGCTGCGGGTGAACCGGGCGATCTGCGAAATCGTCGGCCACCCCGAGGCGGTGTTGTTGAAAAAAACCTTCCAGGACATCACGCACCCCGACGACCTGGCGACCGATCTCGGCCATGTGCGCGACTTGATCGAGGGCCGCGGCCGGACCTATCAGATGGAGAAGCGTTATTTCCACCGCGACGGCCATCTGGTCTGGGTCAACCTGGCCGTCTCGATCGTGCGCGATCCGGCGGGTGCGCCGCTCCACTTCGTCTCGCAGATCGAGGACATCACGGCGCGGAAGCGGCTCGAGGCGAACCTCGCCCGGACGCGCGACGAGGCCCTGGCGGCCTCGCGCCTCAAATCGGAGTTTGTCGCCACGATGAGCCACGAAATCCGCACGCCGATGAACGGCGTGCTCGGCATGGTCGACCTGCTGGCCGAGACGCCGCTCACCGACGAGCAGCGCGAGATGGTCCGGATCGTCCACGCCAGCGCCGGCGGCCTGCTCGCCGTGATCAACGACATCCTCGACTTTTCCAAGATCGAGGCGGGCAAGCTCCGGATCGAGTCCGCCGAATTCGATCTGCGCGCGCTGGTCGAAGAGACGCTGGCGCTGCTCGCCCCGCGCGCGCACCAGAAGCAGCTGGAGCTGGCCAGCGACCTCGCCCCGGAAATCGCCGGCCGGTTCCTGGGCGACGGCGGGCGCATCCGCCAGGTGCTCACCAACCTCGCGGGCAACGCGATCAAGTTCACCGAGCACGGCGAAGTGGTGGTGGCGGTGCGCGTCGCGCACGAGGCGGCCGGCCGTGCGACGGTGCGCGTGAGCGTGCGCGACACGGGCGTCGGCATCCCGGTGGAGGCGCACGACCGGTTGTTTCAGGCGTTCACGCAGGTGGATGGCTCGGTGACGCGCCGGTTCGGCGGCACCGGACTGGGCCTGGTGATCTCGCGGCAACTGGTCGCGCTGATGGGCGGCGAGATCGGTTTTACGAGCGAGCCGGGGCGCGGCTCCACGTTTTGGTTCGAGCTGCCGCTCCTGCGCCAGGCCGGCCCGGCGGCCGCGCCGCCACCGGCGCCGCCGCCGGCGGGCCGCCACGTGTTGATCGTCGACGACAACGCGACGAACCGCCGCATCCTGCGGGACCAGCTCGCGCAGGCCGGCGTGACGGCCGAGGCCGTGGCCGACGGCCCCGCGGCGCTCGCCCGCCTGCGCGCCGCGGGCGCCCCGTCGTTCGACGTCGTGCTGCTTGACTGGCGCCTGCCCGGCACGAGCGGACTGGAAGTCGCCATCGAAATCCGCGCCGATGCCGCGCTGGCGGCCACGCCGCTGGTGATGCTGTCGTCGGCCGGTCCGCCGGCCGATCCGGCGACCGCGACGGCCGTGGGTTTCGCGGCGTTTCTCACCAAGCCGGTGCCCGCGGCGCAGTTGAGCCGGTGCCTGGCGCGCGTGCTCGCGGGACCGCCGGCGCCGGCGCCGGACGGCGCCCCGGCCGCGGTGGCGCCGGCCGCGCCCGCCGGACGCCTGCTGCTCGTCGAGGACAATCCCGCCAACCAGACCGTCGCGCGGATGCTGCTGGAAAAAATGGGCCACACCGTCGATGTCGCCGCCAACGGCCAGCTCGCCCTCGACCGGCTCGCCACGCAGCGCTACGATCTCATCCTGATGGATTGCCAGATGCCGGTGCTCGACGGCTACGAGGCGACGCGCCGGGTTCGCGCCGGTGCCGTGGCGGACCTGAACCCGCGGGTGCCCATCATCGCGCTCACCGCCCACGCGATGCCCGAGGACCGGGCGCGCTGCCTGGCCGCGGGCATGGATGACTACGTCGCCAAACCGATCAACCCGGGCGAGCTGCGCGCGGCGCTGCGCCGGGCCGGGTTTGGCGCGGAGGCGGGTGCGGCGCCGCCGCGCCCGCCGGCGCCGGCCGCGCCCGAACCCGCCGTGCTCGATCCGCACGCGATGGAATTGGTGCGCGGGCTGCCCGGGCGCGCGGGGCCGTCGCTCTGGCCGGAGATGGTCGCGTTGTTCCTGCGCGAGGAGCCGGTCAAACTCGCGGACCTCGGGCGCCAGATCGCGGCGCGCGCGGCCGGCGACGCGGCCGCCACGGCGCACACGCTGGCGGGGAGTTGCGCGAGCCTCGGGGCCGGGCAGATGCGCGCGGCGGCGCTCGCCGTCGAGCGGGCGGTGCGCGCGGGGGATTGGAGCGGGGCCGCGCTCCGGCTCGCCGAGGTGCGGGCGGCGAGTGCGGGCTTGCGCGCGGCGTTGAAATCCGGTGAGGTGGCCCCCGCATGAAGGTGCTCGCGGTCGAGGACGACCCGGTGGCGCAGCTGGTGCTCGAGTCGACGCTCAAGTCGCTGGGGCATGAAGTGGTGCTCGCCGCGGATGGCGAAGCGGCGTGGGCGGCGTTGCAGGATCCGGCGCTGCGCGTGGTCGTGTGCGACTGGCGCCTGCCGAAGCTCGACGGCCTGGCGCTCTGCCGCCGCGTGCGGGAGGAACGCGAGGACTACGTGTGCTTCATCCTGCTCACCCAGCACCTGGCGACAGGCGAGAATCTCGATGCGGCGTTTGCGGCGGGCGTGGACGAATTCCTCACCAAGCCGGTCGATGCGCGCGAGCTGAAGCTGCGTCTGCACGTGGCGCGGCGCATCCTCACCTTCACCACCGAACTGCGGCGCCTCGAGTCGTTCCTGCCGATTTGCGCCTACTGCAAACGCGTGCGCGACGACCAGGCCTACTGGCAGGAAATCGAGAACTACGTGGCCGCGCGCGCGGGCACGCGCTTCAGCCACAGCATCTGCCCGGAGTGCTACGAGCGGGTGATGGTGCCGCAGCTGAAGAAGCTCGGCCTCGACAGCACGCTGCCGGCCCCGCCCGATCGCATCTGAGCCGGAACCGTGCGGTTGAACTCGCGCTTGTTCGTGACCGCGCGGTGTCGCGGTGGAGCGCGTTGACCCCGACGCGCTTTTCAGGATTCACGTCGTAACCCAAGCGCGTTGAGGTCAACGCGCTCCACCCCGACTGCAATTTTCCGGCTGAGCGGGCCTCGAAAAAGAGGGTGCCGGCCCGAGTAGCGGTGGGCGTCCCTGCCCGCCGGGGTCTGAGTTTCGAGCGTTCCAAACCGGCGGGCAGAGACGCCCGCCGCCACGCCATCGCCCGCAACTCTAGCTCTGGCGCGGCTTCGGGGGCCGGCCTTATGGAGGCTCGCATAATTGAGTGACACCCGGCGGTTGGGGGGGCGCCCCCGGCCC
>JACRKC010000049.1 GCA_016235555.1 Verrucomicrobiota bacterium | reverse complement strand
GATGCCCACGCTCGCCCCGCAACCGGTTGAAGCGATTGGCAAAGGTCGCCTGCAACCACTGCATCCCCGCCACCAGGTTGCCCTCCGGGGTCTCCAGCGCGAGGTGGTAGTGGTTGTTCATCACCACGAACGCGTGGAGCACCCAGCCGGATTTTTCGCACGCCTCGAACACACACGCCTCGAACGCCGCCCGGGTCGCCTCCGTCGCGAACACCCGCGCCCGGTAGTTCCCGCGGTTGATCACGTGGTAACAGGCCCCGGGAAACTCGAGCCGCAGTTTGCGCGCCATGCCGCAACGCTGCCGGCCCGCCGGGCCAATTCAAGGCTGAATATTAAACATTAAAACCTGACCCCTTCTGCTTCCCTTTTCGTATGCGACGCACCTGCTCGAAGAGGGCGTCAGCATCCGGCTGATCTCGGCGTATCTGGGGCACGCGTCGCTGGAGACGACGCTGATCTACACGCATCTGACCGCGGTCAACGAGGCGCACGCGCGCGCGGCCGTCGCGCGACTGCTCGCGGGCGGCTGAGGCGTGTCCCGCCTGGCTGACTGGCTGGCGCGCGCGCGCGTGCCGGAGCGATGTCCGCCGTCGGCGCGTCGGGCGCTGGCGGCGATCGCGCGCTGTCGCACGCCGGCACTCGGCGGGCACGTGTATCGCTGCACGGCCTGCGCGCAGCGCGACTTTGCTTATCACAGCTGCCACCATCGCGCCTGTCCGCGGTGCGGCGGCCAGCGCACCGCGGCGTGGACGGCGCAGCAGGAGGCGCGGCTGTTGCCGGTGCCGTATTTTCTGGTGACGTTCACCGTGCCGGAGGCATTGCGGTCGCTCTTCGCCGCGCGGCCGGAGGCGATGCACGCGGCGCTGTTCCGCGAGAGCGCGGCGGCGTTGCAAGCGGTGGCGGCGCAGAAGCGACTGCTCGGCGCGGAGCTGGGGTTCGTGGGCGTGCTGCACACGTGGGGGCGGCAGCTCCAGCATCATCCGCACGTGCATTACCTCGTGCCGGGCGGCGGGCTGAGCGCGGACGGGAAAAAGTGGATCAGCGCGCGGCAACGCGACTGGCTCCTGCCCGTGGCGAAGCTCGCGGCGGTGTTCGCGCGGCGGATGGAAGCGGCCACGCGTGCGCTTGCGCCCGCCCAGCACGCCGCGCTGCCGGCCGGGACGTGGCGGCGGCCGTGGGTCGTGCATTGCCAGCCGGCCGGCGCGGGGGAGAAGGTCGTGCGTTACCTCGCACGCTATGTCAGCCGCACGGCGATCAGCGACGAGCGCATCCTCGCCGCGGACGACGAGCGCGTGACGTTCCGCTACACCGACTCCGCCACGCAGCAGAAAAGGACGTGCACGCTGAGCGCGGCGGAGTTCCTGCGCCGGTATTTGCAACACGTGCCGCCGCCGGGCCAGCACCGCGTGCGCTACTTCGGCTGGATGCACCCCTCGGCCAGGGCGCGACGGATGCAGGTCGAGACGTTGCTGCAAAAACCGATCGTGCTCGCGCGGCCTGCGCCGGAGCGGCCCCAGTGGCACCTGCGTTGTCCGCATTGCGCGGGCTTCACGCTGGTGCGCGTCGGCACGTTGCCGCGGCAAGCCCGCGCACCACCACGTTGCACGCGATGAGTGACACCACCCGCTTCCTCGCTCGATCTGCGCGACGCCCGCCACGCGCCGTCCGCGGGAGCCTGGCCGGTCCGCGCCCACCACGCCGTCATGGGCCGGCGGATCGCCGCTGCACCGCGCTGCCGCCGCCCGGTTCGCCCTTCACGTCGCGTTCTCCAGTGCACTCGCGCCGGTTTTCCGCCGCTGGTCGTGCTCTCCCGCCCACCCCGCGCCCAACACAAAGCGCATAACCGCGCCCGTCGCCGCGGCCTTCACTCGTTCCCGGGCTTGTTCAACCCGCGTCCCGCTGCGCGCTCCGGCGCAGCAGAACGCTCAGAGATCGGCTCTTTCTTCACTAACGCTGGAAGCGGCGCGCCGTCCTCGAACTCGCCTAGTCGGTCACGAGCGAAGGAAATGAGCTCTTCAAGGGCTACGAGCGGAAGGTCATGACCGAACGTCGTAACGATGAGCGAATGGTCGGCATCACACTTGAACACTTCAGCGACGACTTTATCGCCGGAGATCAACTCCACGCCCAAACCATCGCGTTGGACGTCGGAGGCGGTCTGCATGTGAAATGGACCCGTGATCTTCATCTTCCGCCGATCAGTGTTATTCGGCCTTACTCGATGGCCTTACCGGGAGTGGGGTGCATGGCGGGACTGAGTGACGGAAAGCACGCAAAGGCAACGGCCAAGTGGCCGGGGTAAGCTTTTTGAGATTGCCGCGAGTGCTTCGGAAAAGCCTTACTGGCGGGAGTGAAGGCCTTACCTGACGATCCTGATGCGCAGCCGATCCGCTTTCCCGGCTGGCAGGCGGCGTTGGGGGCGGAGTTGCCGGGGCCGCAGGCGGCGGCGCACCGCCGGGCGATCCTGGCGTTGCTGCATCATTGCAAGGTGGCGCGGGCGCCGGCGACGGTGCATCTGATCCGCAGCTATTTGATCGGCCGGGAGGAGGGGGCGCGGGAGGCGTTGCGGTGGTTCTATCGGGCGGCGCGGAAGCAGGGGCGGGAGGCGGGAGGTGGGAGGCCGGAGGCGGCGGGCGGGCGCGACGCGTCGGGCCCGGACCAGCGGCTTGGGGTCAAGCCGCTCCACCGCGCGGAACCGGAGACGGCGGGGGTGAGGCGGGGTTCGGCGACCCCGCCCTACAATGAGACGGAGGCGCGGCGGGGTGCGGCGACCCCGCCCGACAATGAGGCGGGGACACGGCGGGGAGCGGCGACCCCGCCCGACAATGAGGCGGGGGATCGCGGGGGCGCGGATTGGGAGCGGGATCTGGTGGCGGCGGTGCGGGCGCGGGGATTCCTCTGGCGCACGGAACAGACGTATCGGGAGTGGGGCGCGCGGTTTGCCGGGTTTCTGCGTCCGCGGTCGCCGTATGCGGCGGGGGCGGAGGAGGTGGGCGCCTTTCTCACGGAGCTGGCGGTGCGGCAGCGGGCGCGGCCCTCGACGCAGAAGCAGGCGCTCAACGCGCTGGTCTTCCTGCTGCGGGAGGCGTTGCACCGGGAGGTGGGGGAGATCGAATTCCGGCGGGCGGCGCCGCGGGTGCGGATGCCGGTGGTGTTGAGCCGGGCGGAATGCGGGCGGCTCTTCGGGGCGCTGGAGGGCACCACGCGGTTGATGGCGGAGCTGATGTATGGGAGCGGATTGCGGCTGATGGAGTTGCTGCGACTGAGGGTGCAGCACGTGGATCTGGAGCGGGGCCAGCTGCGGGTGAGCGGGGGCAAGGGCGACAGGGACCGGGTGACGGTGCTGCCGGCGCGGGTGCGGCCGGAGCTGCGGGCGCATCTGGAGCGGTTGCGGGGGCTGTATGCGGAGGATCGCGCGGCGGGTTTGCCGGGGGTGTGGCTGCCGGAGCATGTGGCGGGCAAATACCCGCGGGCGGGCGAGCGGTGGAACTGGCAGTGGCTGTTTCCGTCCCGCGAGACGAGCGTGGATCCGGTGACGAAGGTGCGGCGGCGGCACCATGTGATCGACAGCACGTTTCAGAACAACATCCGGTGGGCGGCCGAAAAGGCGGGGCTCGACAAGCGGGTGACGCCGCACGTGCTGCGGCATTCGTTTGCCACCCACCTGCTGGAGGGCGGAGCCGACATCCGCCCCGGGCAGGAAGTGCTCGGGCACGAGAGTGTGGCGACGACGCAGATCTACACGCACGTCATGGCGCAGCCGGGGCTGGGGGTGCGGTCGCCGCTGGATGGCTGAGGCGGGCTGTCGCCGGCGGGCGGGAGGGGCGGCGGAAAAACCGGCCCGGATAAAGCACCCGGCGAGTAAAGAATCCCCGGAGCAATCGCCGGAGCATTTGATCAAACCATCCATCATGTCCTCCCCCCCCCCGATTTCCGGCTCTGGTAGCCGCGAGCGTAAGCGAGTGGTTGCTCGTCCACTCGCTCACGCTCGCGGCTACACCAACCAAGGCGAAGCAAGCTTCGCGGGATCGGACCCAACGAGAATGAACCAGGCATGGCCGCAGAGCAGCGGAGCGCTGACCCGGGGCGCGCCGCGCCAAACGCGCGGTCTGGCGCCGTGCGCTGGGGCTGAGCGGGCGTCGAAAAAGGGTTCACCGGTTTGTCATTCTGCGCGGAGCGAAGAATCCAGCAGGGCGTTCGCACCGCGGAGAATGCCGCGGAAATCCAACTGGATTCTTCGCTCCGCCCGGAATGACAGGCCTCTTAGCCGGAAGAATTCAGCCGGATTTCACCACGAAACACACAAAACACACGAAAGGAGGAAAGTGGGACAAGCCGACGGCTGGCAAAACTCAGCACCGGACGGTGCGCGCATTTGATCGGCCGGTTTGCCGCCGAAGGCCTTCCCTTTCGTGTATTTAGTGTGTTTCGTGGTGGCCTGCTTTTGGATCGTTACGGCTTAGACACCCTCTGATACCAACGTCACCTTGCTTTTGGACTACAGGCCCGGCCGGTGGCCGGGCCGCCCGCCCAGCGGGCGGGCCTACAACGGAAAGTCTGAAAGCTACCGGACGTTGGTAGGAGAGGGCATCGGGCAGTTGAACTCGCGCCTGGTCGTGACCGCGCGGTGCAGCGGTGGAGCGCGTTGCCCCATGTCTCCGGCCCCTACAGCGCCCAACGCGCTGTTGTGGGAGGGGCTTTACGCCCCGGCGAGTCGCGGGGTAAACCCGCTCCCGCCTTCACACCAGCGCGTTGAGGGCAACGCGCTCCGCCGCGACGGCAACGTTCCCGCGGAGAGGGCGGCGGAAAGGGCGGGGCGGCCGCCGCGCCGCGACACGAGTGCAGAACGGCCGGCCCGGAGGTCCAGCCCGACCTTCGAACGATCTTGCTCAACGCCCGCTCAGAACGAGCGGAAGATCTCCGTCCAGCGGGCGCGGTCGGCGGCGGTGGAGAGTTCGCGCCACTTGGAGATGTTGAACGGCGTGTCGGTGCCGTGGTCGCGCAGGGCTTCGTCGTAGTGGAAGGCGGCGTTGCCGGTGAGCGTGATGGTGCGGGCGACGACGGAGCCCATGACGTCGCCGTTGCCGTTGATCGTGACGTCGCCGAACGGGGCATACAGGACGCATTTGAGGGCGCCGTTGCCGGCGAGGTGGAAGGACTGGCCGACCTGGGTGGTGTTGACGCCCCAGATCTGGCAGGTGACGGGCTGGACGTTGGCGTTGCCGAGACCGTTGCCGGCGATCCGGACGTTGCCTTCGACCCAGAGCGCGAGGCTGGAGCCGCGGGGGATGTCGATCGTGGCGCTGCCGGTGACGTCGATCGCAGGGGCGCCGGAGCCGGCGGTGAGCACGAGGGAGACCTGGCCGAGGATGGTCAGCGACTGGGTGCCGCTGAGGGTGAGGTGGTTGGCGCGCCAGCGGGTGGTGGCGTTGGCGGTGCCGAGGGTGGCGCCGACGGAGGTGAGCGTGGTGCCGGTGCCGGGGGCGGCGACGAGGGGGAAGTCGGCATTGAAGTCGGTGGCGACGCGGCGGGGGTCGACCCTGACGGCGGGCGGCGTATCCGCGCCGCGGATCGAGCCGGTGTGGCCGATGGCCGGAGCGGTGCCGCCGGTGGCGACCGTGCCCCAGATGTCGGCCTGGTTGACCGACACGGCGCCGCCGCCGACGGCGTTGCTGGCGACGCTGCCGCGATCGTTGCGCACGGCGGTCGAATAGGGGATGGCGGCGGTGCTGATGTCGTGGTCGGGATCGGAACTCCAGCTGTCGACGGAGGCGGTGGAGCCGCTGAAGACGATGCGGTCCTTGGCGACGAGGCCGTTGGCGAAATAGGAACGGCGGCGGAGGGTGACCTCGACCAGCTTGGTGACGGGCAGGGTGCCGGGGGCGGTGACCTCGGCCTGGGCGACGACCTTGGGGGTGACGTTGGCGGCGGGATTGAAGGCGTCGACGTAGACCTTGACGGTGCCGGACGTGTTGGCGGTGAACTGGAAATTGGCGAAGGTCTGCCACGCGGCCACGCCGTTGTTGGTCCAGCCGCTCCACGCGGCGCCGTCGCCGGCGACGGCGCGATTGAACGACCAGACGCCCTCCTCGGTGCCGGCCTCGGCGAGGTTGAGGGCGGCGTAGCCGTCGAAGGTGCGCTTGGCGAGGCGGGTCGTGCTGAGGTTGAGATTGAGGTAGCTCGCGAGCACGACGGAGATGATGGCGGCGACGAGCAGGGCGGTGATGAGCACCGATCCCCGGGCGGCGCGGTGCGGACCACGGACCAACGACCAGGGACCGACAACCGGCCGGCGCGACGGACCGCCGGCGGCGGGAGAGGCCGTGGGTCGCTGGTCTCCGGTCGTTGGTCTCCGGTCGCTCATCAGTTGCTGACGCGCTTGTTGCGCAGGACGTAGCGGGCGGAGAGCGCGGACTGATTGGCGGCGACGGTGGTGGCGCCGGCGCGTGAGGCACGGAGCGTGACCTGGAGCTGCTTGGTTTCGAGGTCGCTGCTGGCGAGGTTGTCGCCGTGGGCGGTTTCGAGCTTGAAGCGCTGGAAGGCGAAATCGGACGCGACGCGGCGCACGAGGATCAGGCGCGGGTTGGTGGAGGCGGCCTCGCCGACCACGCGGTAGAAGCAGCCGGCGGTCGCGGTGTGGCGCGCCCCATCATACGCGTAGGTGACGGGCACGGTGGCGCCGGTGGCCGTGGGGAGGCGGAGCGTGACGCTCTGGGCGCTGTTCCACTGGAGGTCGACGGCGCGGCGGGCGTCGTCGCCGAACACCTGGAGGCCGCGGCGGGTCTCGTTTTCGAGTTCGCTGTAGGCGCTGGCGAGGTAACCGCTGCGCCCGATCATGACGAAGGCGCTGAGGACGCCGGCCAGCACCAGCAGCGAGAGGGTGGACGCCACCAGCAGTTCGGTGAGGGTGAAGGCGCGGAAGCGTTGCGAGGTGGAGCGCGTTGCCCGCAACGCGCTGGCTTGGAGCGGGACGGTGATCCTGAAAGCGCGTCGGGGGCAACGCGCTCCACCACCGGAACCGGCGACGGTGCGGCGCTCAGTGCGAGGTGTAGAAATAGTCATACAGTCCGCTGCGGCCGTAGCGGGTGATCAGGCGCGCGCTGTGCGACCGGCCGTCGTAACCGCGCCAGGTGGAGGTGAGCGTGATCTCCTTCATGTCGGTCTTGAGATCCCGGATACTGCGGGTGCAGGTGAAGCCGCCGGTCGCGGTGCCGGCGAGGCGCGGCACGGCGACGGTCTGGTCCGGGCTGTCCTGCAACGCCTGCACCTGGCCCCAGCTTTTGAGGCGCAGACGTTCGAGTTCGGACTGCATGACCTGGGAGGCGAAGGTGTAGTGGCGGGCGGTGTCGATGGCCTGAAAGCCGCGCTGGAGCGTCACGATGGCGGTCGTGATCCCGAGCACGAGCACCACGGAGGCCACCATCACTTCGAGGAGGGTGAACCCCGCGGCGGGGCGGGGCGGACAGACTGGGCGGCCGGTGGTCACGGGTGCTGGGGCGCCGCGGTGCCTTGCTGGACGTAGATGGTGGCGGCCTGCGAGCGGCGCTTGATCTTCAGTTTCTCAAAGGCGTTGGAGAGGTAGTTCTTCACCGTGTTTTCGCTCAGGCTGAGCTCGCCGGCGATTTCCTTGTTGGTGCGGCCGGCGGCGACGAGGGCGACGACGCGGCGCTCCTGCGGCGACAGCGTGGCGAGTTCGGCGTGGCCTTCGGGTTGCTCGCCGCGGATCAACCGGAGCACGCGGGCGGTCACCTGGGGATCGAGGATGGAGCGCCCGGCGGCCACGTTGCGGATCGCCTGCACGAACCCGTCGTGGTCGATCTCCTTCATCAGATAGCCCTGCGCGCCGGAGGTGACGGCCTCGTAGACGAGGCTGTCGTTGGAGTGCGAGGTGAGGATGACGACGCGGGTGCCGGGCAGCTGCGGCACGATCTGCCGGCAGGCGTCGAAGCCCGAGCCGTCCGGCAGGCGGATGTCGAGGAGGATGATGTCGGGCTTGAGCTTGAGGGCGGCCGCGACGGCCTCGGCGACACCGGCGGCTTCGCCGACGACCTGCATCGGCGGATCGGATTCGGCGGCCAGGGCGGACTTGATGCCACGGCGGACGAGTTCGCTGTCGTCGACGAGCAGGATGCGGATGGGGCGGATGGCGGAGGCGGTCATGATTTGGTGAGAAGGGAAAAGACGAGGCGGACGGAGGTGCCCTGGCCGGGCGCGGAGTCGATGGTGAGTTCGGCGCCGAGCTCGCGGGCGCGCTGGGTGAAGCTGCTGAAGCCATGGCCGCTGCCGGCGCGGCGGGCGGGATCGAAGCCGCGGCCGTCGTCGAAAATCTCGAACCGCACGAACTCGCCCTGCGGCTTGAGTTCGAGGCGCACGGTCCCGGCTTCGCCGTGGCGGAGGGCGTTGCTGATGGCCTCGCGGGCGATCTGCAGGGCGTGAAAGCGTTGCGCGAGGGTGAGGCGTGCGGCGAGCGTCTCGTCGATGTCCACTTTCGAGCGCAGCGGGCGCATGCCCTGGACGATCTCCAACAGCACGACGACGGCCTGGGAAAAGGTCTGCAGCTTCAGCGCCTCGGGTTCGAGCCCGATGATGAAGTTGCGCACATCGTGGATGGTTTCGTTGAGGGCGGCGCGCGTCTGCTCCAGGCGCGAGGCGGCCTCGGTCTGGTCGGTGGTGAGGAGTGAGCGGATACCCCGCAGGCCCATGCCCGCGGCGTAGAGCGACTGGATCACGCCGTCGTGCAGATCGCGGCCGAGCTTGGCCCGTTCTTCGATCGTGTGGCGCAGCTCGGCCTCGCGTTCGCGCAGCAGTTTTTCGACGCGTTCGCGTTCCGCGATTTCGCGGCGCAGCGCATCGCGTTGCACGAAGGACGCCCCGAGCAGCCCGGCCACCTGGCCGAACTCCGACGCGTCGTCCCGCAGGGCGGTGAGCGGCCCGGCTTCGTCGCGCTGGAGACTGGCGCGGATCGCGCGCAGCGGGCGCAGCACCCACGCGTGCAGGCTCACCCCGAGGGCGACGACGACGAGCAGCGCGAACACGAGGAAGATGCGCGCCTGCATGCCATCGGTCTCGCGCATGATCGCGAGTTGCGGCACCCGGTGGCGCGCCACGAGTGTGCGCAGCGTGTGGCCTTGCCAGTCGTTCATCGGCCGGGTGAAGGACACGATGCCGGCGGCCGCGTCGTCCTCCCGCCCGGTGCTGGTGGCCGTGGGGGAGAGGCGGACTTCGCTGTCGGTGAGGCTCGAGAGTGTCGCCAGGCGCGCCTCGTCCCAGCGGTGGGAGACGATCAGCCAGGCGGCGGGCGGGGCTCCCTCCGTCCGCCCGGAAGCCGCGATCGGCGCGCCGAAGAGTTCGACGATGTGGGGGCCGTGTTCGGCGAAAACATGGGGCGGACGCGTGCCCTGCAACAAGCCGCGCAAAGCGGTCAACGGGAGCGGAGTCTCCAGCGGCGTCTCGGCGCCGGGCCGCGCGGCGGCGGCCAGGGGAGCGCCGTCCGCGCGGAGAATCCACAGCGCATCGGCGTTCGTGCCGGCGAGGGCGGCGGGCAATTTCTCCCGCGCCCAGGCGAGGTCGGGCTGGGCGGCGAAGCGCGACAGTTCCCGGGTGCGCGCCAGATCGTCGGCTAAATCCTGCACGGTGCGCGCAATGCGGCCGAGCGCGCGTTCGAGCAAAAATCGCTGGGATTCGACGCCCTCGGCCCGAAGTCGCTTGAGTTCACGCTGTTCCAGCGCCTCCAAGGCCCACCAAGCCGCCGCGAATCCGGCCACCATGATGCCCAGCACGACGGCGAACCGCGCCTGCACGCGGGACCAAGCAAAGGAACTGCCAGCGGGCTCACTCACGCCAGAACGCGGCAGTTGGCGACGGCGTGTGCGCGACGCCGGCACGGGACAGGGTAGGTGGCATGGTGTGATCTTAGCGGATCAAGACGTGACGCGATAGGGACTATCTAATCCGTATTTAGCCCTACTCGGTCGGGCCGAAATAGGCCTACTACGTAGCGGGCGTCCAGCGATCTTTAGTGAGAATAGCCCAGCGCTTCACAGACTGTGTGAAAACTCCGCGTCTCGGAAAATATGCAAAAGAGCACGTGCTGTCGCTGCGTATTCGAAAACTCTCTCCGCTGCGCAGCGAAAATCGAGCATACGCGTTTAGGCAAAAAGTTTTCACACAGTCTCTTCAGCACTGGGCTATGTTCTGATGTGAGCGATTTGTAGCGGCGGTCTATGACCGCCGAACGAGAACCCTTGGCGCAACGACGGCGGTCATAGATCGCCGCTACAGGTGAGGCATGCGGAAACTGACCTCAGTTTGAGTTGCGCCAGGGCAAATGGGTGTAACTCAAACCGATGTCAGGGAATTGTAGCGGCGGTCTATGACCGCCGACCGTATACCCTTGCCGCCACGACGGCGGTCATAGACCGCCGCTACAGCCGAGCAGCCGAGAACCGACATCAGTTTGAGTCACACCCAGGGCAAATGGCGACCGGACAAAACCCTTGACTCTCCTGCGGGCGTTTGAGTCTTAGACCGCTTCCACCACCGAATTTCTCATGGCCAACACCAAATCAGCGATCAAAGCGGCGCGTAAATCGAAGCGTCTGCACGACCGGAATCAGTCCGTAAAGACTCATCTCAAGACCTTGCACAAGAAGTTCGAGGCCGCCGTCAAGGCCAAGGATGCCGCCGCCGCCAAGTCGACCGGCATCGCTTATGTCGCCGCCATGGACAAGGCCGCCAAGACCGGTGTGGTGCATGCCAACACCGCGGCCCGCGCGAAATCGCACGCGGCCAAGCACCTCTTCGCCAAGTAACGCGCGGCGTCCGCCCCCTTTCCGACCCCGTGCCGCGAGGTGCGGGGTTTTTTTGTGGCCGGCCGGCCGGCAGCCCGCCGCGGGCCGCTGCACAGAATAGTTTGAGACCATCCGGGGCATGTGCGTGCATCGGACGCACCCGTGATTTCCGCCTCCGCCAGTATCCTGCCAATGACCGAGAGCTTTTGGATTGTCGGTCCGGCCGGCCGGCCGCCCGCCCGCCGGCCGGGCCGACAAAATCCGAAGTCCGATAGTTCATGAGAACTGGTATCACCCGCCACTTCCTGCCGTGGGACCGTCCGCTGCTGCCGCAGGCGGCGGCCTGGCTGGCGGCGGCTTGGAGCGGAGGCGGACCGCTGGATCTCGGCGCGACGCTGGTGATCGTGCCGACGCGGCAGTCGGGCCGGCGTTTGCGCGAGGGTCTGGCGGAACTCGCCGCCGGCCGCGGCCAGGGGGTGTTCCCGCCGCAGGTGGTGCTGGCCGAGGAACTCCTCGCCTGGCCGGCGGGCGGATCGCCGGTGGCGTCGCGGCTGGAAGAGCAGCTGGCGTGGATCGAGGTGTTGCGGACGGTGCGGCTTGATGAGTTCCGCGAAGTTTTCCCGGTCGATCCGGTCGAGCGGGACTTTTCGTGGGCGGCGCGGCTGGCGAGGCAGATGCTGCGACTGCAGCGGACCCTGGCGGAAAACTCCCTGCGGATGGGCGATGTCGCGACGGTGGCGGGCGGGGATTGGCCGGAGGCGGGACGATGGCGGCAGCTGGCGGCGTTGGAACGAGACTACGACCGCGCGCTGGCGTCGCGCGGGCGGCGCGACCCGGGCGCCGCGGGCCGCGCGACGCGGGTGGACGAACTGCGACGGCGGGGCGTCACGCGCGTGGTGCTGCTGGCGACCCCGGACCCGCCGGCGAGCGCACTGCGGCTGCTGGAGCCGCTGACGCACGACGTAACGGTGGAGGTGGTGGTGTTTGCGCCGGCGGACGCCGCCGCGCTTTTCGACGGGTGGGGCCGGCCGCTGGCGGAGGCCTGGGCCGGCCGCCCGCTGCTGACCGGGGATGAGCGGCAACACGTGCAGCTTTGCGCCGACCCGGTGGAGCAGGCCGAGCGCGTGGTCGCAGGCGTGCGGCGGGGCGGGATTCCCGAGGGGGCGCTGGCGATCGGTGTGGCCGATGCGGAGGTGACGCCCGTGATGGAGCGCAGACTGCGCGAGGCCGGGGTGGCGGTGTTCAACCCCGAGGGGCGCGCGCGGCGCCGGGGCGGGTTTTACCACCTGCTGGCGGCGCTCGGTGCGCTCGTGCGCGAGCCGGATTTCGCGGCGGTGGCCGCCGTGGCGCGGTGTCCGGATTTTCTCCGGTGGCTCGCCCGGCGCCAGGCGGGCGCGGGGTTGGCGGTGGCGGAGACCCTGGCGCAGCTCGACGCGCTGCACGCGCGGCACCTGCCGGCCACGCTCGAAGCGGCGGGCGCGCTGGCCGGGGGCTTTCCGGCCGCGCGCGCGCTGCTCGACGCGGTGGCGGACCTGCGGAGCGGGTTGACGGCCGGGGCGTTCCCCGCGGGCCCGGCGCGGGCGCTGCACGGCCTGCTCGCGGACCGTCACGAAGATGACGATACGGTGCGGGCCGACGCGACGGCGTGGAGCGAGCTGCGTGCGGAGGCCGCCGCCGCGGCGCCGGCCTTTCCGGAGCTGGAGCCGGCGGCGTGGTGGGAAATCACGCTGGCCCTGTTCGGCGAGGAAACACGCGCCGGCCCCAAGCCGGCCGGCGCGGTCGAACTGCTGGGATGGCTCGAGCTTTTGTGGGAGGACGCGCCGCATCTGGTCGTGGCCGGCCTGAACGACGGCCGGGTGCCGGAGGCCGTGGCGGGCGATGCGTTTCTCCCCGAGGCGTTGCGCGAGCGGCTGGGCCTGCGGACGAACGCCGCGCGGTTCGCCCGCGACGCCTACCTGCTGGCCGCCGTCGCCGCGGCGCGCGCGACGACCGGCCGGCTCGACCTGCTGCTCGGCAAGGTGTCCGCCGCCGGCGATCCGGTGCGGCCGTCGCGGCTGTTGCTGCAGTGCGACGACGCCGAGCTGCCGGCGCGCGTGCAATGGTTGTTCCGCGACGTGGAGGCGGTGCGGCCGGGTCCGCCGTGGCGCCGGGCGTGGCCCCTGACGCCCGCCACCGACGCGCCGATCCCGGGGATGAGCGTGACGGCGTTCCGGGATTATCTGCGGTGCCCGTTCCGCTTCTACCTGCGCCACGGGCTGAAGATGGAGACGGTCGATCCGGAGAAGACCGAGCTCGACGAGGCGGACTTCGGCACGCTGCTGCATGGCGCGCTCGAGGAGGTCGCCCGCGACCCGGCGCTGCGCGCGTGCGCGGACGCCGCGGTGCTGCGCGACGCGTTGCTGGGCGCGTTCGAGCGGGTGGCGCGCCGGCGGTTCGGGCGCGAACTCACCTTGCCGCTCATCGTGCAATTCGAGTCGGCGCGGCAGCGGCTGGCCCGGGCCGCCGAGGTGCTCGCCGAGCAGCGGGCGCTCGGCTGGGTGGTGGAGCAGGTGGAGTGGAAGTTTCCCGCGAACTTCGCCGTCGCGGGGCTCGCGATCCGCGGCCGCATCGATCGGATCGAGCGCCACGCCGGGACCGGACGCGTGCGGGTGATCGATTTCAAGACCGCGGACAAACCGGTGCACCCGCGCGACGCGCACTGCCGGCGCGCCCGGCGCGAGGAGGCGGCGCCGGCGCTCGCGCGCTTCGAGTGGCAGGGGGAGTCCCTGGTGTGGACCGACCTGCAGCTGCCGCTCTATCTCGAGGCGGTGGCGGCGGAGTTCGGGGCGGACGCCACCGCCGGCTACTTCAATCTCCCCAAGGCGGTCGGCGAGACGGCGGTGTGGGAATGGGTCGACGAGGCGGGCGAGTGGCGGGCGGCGGCGCGCCGGTGCGCGGAGGCGGTGGCGGCGGCGGTGGCGGCGCGCACCTTCTGGCCGCCGGTCGAGCTCGCTCCGGAACACGAGGCGGAGCGGTTCGCCGGCCTGTTCCATCGCGGGACCGCGGCGAGCGTGGACTGGAGGGGCGTGCCATGAATCCGCCGGGGCACGTGATGATCCTCGCCTCGGCGGGATCGGGAAAAACCTACGCGCTCACCGACCGGTTCGTGGCGCTGCTGGCGGCGGGCGCGGCGCCGGAGCGGATCGCGGCGCTCACCTTCACGCGGAAAGCGGCGGGCGAATTTTTCGACGAGATTCTCCGCAAGCTCGCGCGGGCGGCCGCGGATGACGCGGCGGCGCGGCGCCTGGCCGCGGACGTCGGCGCACCGGCGTTCACGCGCGGGGATTTCCGGCGGCTGCTGCGCGCGGTGACCGGCAGCATGCACCGGCTGCAGCTCGGCACGCTGGACAGTTTCTTCGGGCGGATCGTCCGCGCGTTCCCCCTGGAGCTGGGGCTGGGCGGCGACTTCGAGCTGCTGGAGGAGTCCGCGGCCCGGCGGGAGCGGCGGCGGGTGCTGCGCGCGATGTTCGGGCACGCCGGCGGCCGGCCCGATGCGGCGCAGCAGGACTTCATCGAGGCGTTCAAGCGGGCGACCTTCGGCCGGGAGGAGAAACGCCTGGGCGACACGCTCGACCGGTTCATCGACGAGTTCGCCGAGGCGTATCTGGAAGCTCCGGACGCGGAGGCCTGGGGCGGCGCGGGCCGGATCTGGCCGGCGGGGGCGCCGTGGTTCGAGCACGCGGCCCCGCGGGCGCGCGCCGCCGCGGCCGCGGCGTTGCACGCGGCGCTGCCGTGGGCGGAGTTGAACGAGAAGCAGCGCGAACGCTGGGACCGGTTCTTCGCGGAGCTGCCGGCGTGGTCGCCGGGGGCGGAGCTGCCGAAGCCGGTCGGCTACATTCTGGGCAACGCGCTGGCCGAGTGGCCGGTCGTGGCGGAGGTGCGCGTGGAGCGGAAGAAGCTCGCGTTGCCGCCGGCGGCCAGCGCGGCGCTGCGGCGGCTGGCCGGCGGGCTGGTCGGGGCGGAGCTGGTGCGCCGGCTGGAAATGACGCACGGCGTCTTCGCGGTGCTGCGGGGCTACGACCGCGCCTACGACCGGATGGTGCGGCGGACCGGGCGGCTCACGTTTGCGGATGTGCAGCGGCTGCTGCGGCCGGTGGCGCTGACGGGCGCGACCCCGGACGAGGGCGCGCTGTTCCTCGACTGGCGGCTCGATGCGCGGGTGGAGCACTGGTTGCTCGACGAATTCCAGGACACGAGCTTCGGCCAGTGGAAGATCTTGCGGAACCTGATCGATGAAGCGGTGCAGGACGCCACGGGCGCGCGCAGCTTCTTTTACGTCGGCGACGTAAAGCAGGCCATCTTCACCTGGCGCGAGGGCGACCCGCGGCTGTTTCGCGAGATTTTCGACCACTACAATGCGGCGGCGCCCGGGACGATCCGCGAGCAGCGGCTCGACCGTTCGTGGCGCTCCGGCCCGGCGGTGGTGGAGATGGTCAACCGGGTGCTCGGCGGGGCGCAGGCCCTCCAGGCGCTGTTGCCGGAGGAGGTCGCGGCGCGGTGGAACCGGGAGTGGCGGCCCCACGAAAGCGCGCGACCCGAGCTCGGCGGGTTTGCCGGGTTGGGCCACGCGGACGACGAAACCGGCCGGTGGGCCGCGACGCGGCGCGTGCTCGAAGAAACCCAGGCGCTCGGCCGGGGGTTGAGCGTGGCGGTGCTCGTGCAGAAAAACGCCACGGCGGCGGCGCTGGCGGATTTCCTGCGGCGGGAGGGCGGGTTCCCCGCGGTGGCGGAGTCGGACCTGCACGTCGGCACGGACAATCCGCTCGCCGGTGCGTTGCTCGCGCTCCTGCGGGTGGCGGCGCATCCCGGCGACGCCGCGGCGTGGGCGCAGGTGCGCATGACGCCCATCGCGCGGGTGCTGGCGGCGGAGGGGTGCGACACCCGCGATGCGCTCGTGCAGCGCGTGCTGGGCGAGGTGCACACGGACGGATTTGAACTCACGCTGGAAGCCTGGGTGCGCCGGATCGAGCCGATGCTGGCGGTGGACGATGCGTTTTCCCGGTTGCGCGCGCGGCAATTGATCGAGGCGGCGCGGTCGTTCGATGAGACGGGGTCGCGCGAGGTGGCGGAGTTCGCGGCCTTCGTGGCGCGGCACACGGTGCGCGAGGCGGACACGGTTGGAGTCGTGCGCGTGATGACCGTGCACAAGGCGAAGGGGCTTGGTTTCGACTTGGTGATCCTGCCTGATCTGGAAGGCCGGTCCTTGACCGTGCGGCGGCGGGGGCTGGCGATGAAACGGGCGGCCGATCGCAGCGTGGAGTGGGTGCTCGACCTGCCCGCCGAGGAATTTTTCGGCGCGGATCCGGCCCTGCGCGCCTACGCCGAGGCGGCGGCGGCCGAGGCGGCCTACGAAAAACTTTGCCTGCTCTACGTGGCGATGACGCGCGCGAAGCGGGCGATGTATGTGGTGACCGAGCCGGCGGGCACGTCGAGTTCGAGGAACTATCCGCGCCTGCTGCGCGACACGCTGGGGGAGTCGTGGTCGAGCGGCGATCCGCAGTGGTTCAAGACCGTGGTCGCGCCGGCCGTCCCGCCGGTGTCGCCGGGTGAAATCCCGATGCTCGATCACCGGACCGGATCCCGCGCGCCGCGGCGTCCGGCGCGGGCGGCCTCGACGTGGGGCGGCCCGGGCCGGGGGCAACAGCTGGCCCAGCTCTTCGCGCCGCGCAGCGCCGACGGCGGTCCCGGGTTGGGCCGGGCCGTGCACGCGTTGCTGGCGCAGGTCGGGTGGCTGGCGGGTCGGGCGGAAATCCCGGCCTGGATCGCGGCGTGGCGGGAACAGGGCGCGCCGGAGGCGGCGGTCGGAGCGGCCGCCGCGTGCCTGCAGGCGCCGGACCTCGCGGAAATCTGGCGGCCGTGCGACGGCGAATTATGGCGCGAGCGGGCGTTCGAACTGGTGCTGGACGGCGCGTGGGTGAGCGGAGTGGTGGATCGCGTGATCGTCGAGCGCGAGGCCGATGGGCGGGCGAGGCGGGCCACGGTGTTTGATTTCAAGACCGACGCGCTGCCGGACGAGACGGAGGTCGCCGCCGCCGTCGCGCGCCACGCCGCGCAGTTGCTGGTTTACCGTCGCGCGGTCGCACGACTGACGGGCCTCGGCGAATCCGCGGTGAAGGGCGAGTTGGTGTTCACCCGGCTCGCGCGCCGCGTGCCGGCCGGGGGCTGGGGTGTGACCCAAACTGAGGTCAGTGATTTGTAGCGGCGGTCGATGACCGCCGAACGAATCCCCTTGGCGCAACGCCGGCGGTCACAGACCGCCGCTGCAACCGAGGCCTTCGAGAACCGACATCAGTTTGAGCTGCGCCCCGGGGGCTGAACGCCGCGAAAACATGCTGGACAGCCCGCCGCCCGCGCCGCACGGTGCGCTTCCGATAATTCTCACACCATGGGCAACCTGAAAAAGAAACGCCGTCTGAAGATGAACAAGCACAAGCGCCGGAAGCGCTTGAAAGCTAATCGCCACAAAAAGCGCACGTGGCAGAAGTAAACGCCGCGCCGTGGGGCGCGCGTTGGCCGTTGGGTTTTTCAAACCCGCCGCAGTCGCGGCGGGTTTTGTCGTTCACGGCGCGGCGACGCGGCTGACCTTCCAGCCGCGCTCGCGTAATAGTTCGATGACACTGCGCGGCCCGATGAGATGGCCGGCGCCGATCGCGACGAAGGCACCGCCCGCCCTGAGGTGTGGCACGAGGTGATCGGCCATGGCGCGGTTGCGGGCGTGGAGCAGGGGATCCGCCAGGGCCCGCGCGGCGGCCGAGCGGTTGAGCTCGGCGGCGATCAGGGCGGCGAGGGCGCGTTCGTCGCCGGTGGCATAGGCCGCGAGCAGTTTCTTTTCGTTGGGGCGGCCGGCCTCGACCTCGTCGAGAGCGTCAGTGAGAGCGGCGACCGCATGGGCCCGGGTCAATCGTTCGAAGATCGCGAGTTGCTGATCGGGCGTCTCGAGTGCCGCGATTTTCAGGCCGCGCTGTTGGGCGCGTTCATAGAGCTGGCCGTCGACGGTGGCGGCGACGTTGGTCGCGGGCGGGGCGGAGAAAAGCAAGGCCGCGATGGCCGGGGTCAGCCGTTCCAGGACCAGGTCGGGCAGCCCGAGGGTCGTCCCGGCGCGGACGACGCGCTGCCACAGCGCCGGGCTCAACTGGCGGGACAGGGGAGGGGTGTCGGCCTGAAACATCCTGGCCACCAGCGAGAGTCCGAGATCGGCGTTGAGTTCGAGCTCCGGATGAAAACTCCGGCTCGAGTCCAGGGCCTTTACGACGGAGGGTGGGAGAGTGGCGACGCGGGGATCGTCGCTGTGCACGGTGCCGAAAAACCAGCTCGGGTTCGGGCCTTCAACTTTCCACAGGAAGGGCTTGGCGAAGGCCGTGCGGGCCGGCGGCGGAGGCGGCTGGGTATTTTCCGCAGCGCCAGCGGCGGCCGGAGCCCACGCGTTCAAGAAAAGGTAAATGGCGGCCAGCGTGGACTTAAGGCCGAGGTTTAATCTTGTCATGCCAGAGGGGATTTGGGAGCTTTCGCGCCCGGTTTGCGATTGCCATTTGTGGACCGTGTCCGGTTATGCCGAAACACCCTAGCCGCCAGCGTTCCCAACTCCCCATTCCCAGCTAACTCCGCCGCGAGTCCGCATGCTTTTTTCCCAGAAATCCAAAGGGTTCTTCGTCGAGATGAACGACCACGCGGTGATGCTTGCCCGCACGTCGGCGCCCACGTTGCCGTATGCGATCGAGGATCTGCGCGAGTGCCCGCCGAAAGATCCCGCCGCCCTCGAAGAAGC
Organism: Verrucomicrobiota bacterium; assembly: GCA_016235555.1. Taxonomy (GTDB): domain Bacteria; phylum Verrucomicrobiota; class Verrucomicrobiia; order Opitutales; family Opitutaceae; genus JACRKC01. The sequence continues at coordinate 32,381 of JACRKC010000049.1, read as the reverse complement.
GATCAAGGCCATCCAGCCCAAGAAATCGCCCAGTGGATATTTGCACGCCACGGTCGGAATCTATCCGGCGAAGCGGCTCGTGCGCCGGCACTCCCTCGAGCTGAAGCGCATCAAGGAGGCCGGCTACCTCGCCGAGGTCTGCACCCAGCAGTTCCGCATCGAACAGGACAAATACACGCTCGCCCTGCTCAACGCGAATGACGGCGCGGACTTCGACATGGCGAAAGCCACCCAGAAGGACGTGCTCTTCTGCGGCCTGCCCACCGAAGACGTCGACCAGGTGCAGGCCACGCTGCTCGAATCCGGCATCTACCCGGAACGGCTGGAACTCGGCTCCGTCGCGACGCTCGGCGGCGTGGTGGACTGCCTGGCGTTCAACAAATCCAAGGCGCCCACCCTGATGCTCGAGATCGGAGCGGACGCCACGCACTCGTTCATCGTGTCCGCGGGCGGCGTCGAAGCGTCGCGTCCGATCCCGCAGGGGCTCGATGCCATGGTGCCGATCGTGCAGAAGGAACTCGGCCTGAAGGACGAGGAATCCGCCCGGAAACTTTTTTATTCGAACACCTTCGATTTCACCGGCATGGGGCCGCTGCTCATCAAGCGCCTGCTGAAGGAACTCCAGTCGTCGATCGGCTTTTATGAGGTGCAGACCGGCCAGTCGGTGGGACAGGTGCTGTGCGCGCAGCTCTCGCCCAAGCTGGCGTGGCTGGATGCCGCGATCGCCAACGCCCTCGGCATCTCCGGGTTGAAGCTCGATCCGGTGCCGTGGCTGCAGTCGCGCCAGATCACCATGCCCGAGACCCTCGCGAAGACGGCGCAGGACGTGCGCTGGTTCGGCCTGCTCGGCCTCATGGCCTCCTACAATCTCACCGCCCCCGCCGCCAATGGAGCTCCCGTTTCTGAAGAAAAAAAGTGAGGCGGCCGTCGTGCCCCTCGTGCCCTCGTGGCACCCGAATTTCCGGAATTACGAAAAGTTGCCGGACATCAAGGTCGTGCGCACGGCGTTCTTCGTCAACGTCGCCGCCGTCGCCGTCGCCTGCGTGGCCCTGTCAATTTTCGGGCTGCAGGAATACAAGCTGCACCAGCTCAACGGGCAGCTGGCCGAACTCCAGCGTCAGATCGATCGCGACAAGAAGAAGAGCGACCAGGCGGTGGGACTCTTCAAGAAGTTCCAGGCCGAGGAGGCGAAGCTCGCGGAGGTCGACGCCTTCCTGAAATCGAAGCCCGTCATCTCGGACTTGTTGCTGCGCCTCGGGCAGACCCTGCCGAAGAACATCGCGATGGACAGCTTCGACATCCGCGAGGCCGGCCTGGCCCTGCGCGTGAGCGTGCGGGGCGCGGCCGACGCGGCGAGCAGCGTGGCCAACGCCTATCTCGAGCAGCTCCGCGCCGACAAGGAACTCGCCCGCTTCGACGACTTCGCGATCACCAATTTCTCGCGCAACCCCAACACCGGCCGCCTCTCGGTCGACATCTTCCTCAAACTCAAAGCCGCGGCCCCGTCCGCGGCCGCCAAGAAATGAGCAACGAAGAACTGGTCGCCGTCGTGAAGAAGAACCCGCTCGGCATCGGGTGCGGTGTGCTCAGCCTGGCGCTCTTCGGCGGCTGGTATTACCGCAGTGGAGACGTGCCGGCGGTCGAGCAGGAGGTGGCGCAGAAGGCCGCCGAGGCGCAGCGTTACGAGCTGAACCTCATCCATGCGAAGAGCCTCCCGGAGCAGCACGAGGCGCTGGTCGCCGCCAACAAGGAGGTCGACGCCCGCCTCGTGCGCGCGAGCCAGCTGGGCAAAAACGTCCAGTTTTTCTACAAGCTCGAGAGCGAGAGCGGCGCCAAGCTCACCACCGATCCCCGCCAGGCGCCCCTCGCGCCCCCGGCCAAGAACGCCGCCAAGACCGCCTACAACCCCGTCGCCTTCTCGGTGACGGTCTCCGGCGACCTGCCGCAGCTGCTCCGTTTCCTGCGGCGCCTCGAGAGCGGGGTCCATTATTCCCGCGTGCTCGGCGCCTCCTGCACCGTCCCGCAGGAACGCAGTCTCCCGCTCACCCTCAACCTCAGTCTCGAATTGCTCGGCCTGCCATGAACTCGCGCACGCCCCTGCTGCTCGCCCTCGCGCTCGCCACGGTGGCGGTTGCCGCCGACGACAAAAAGAAGGACAACAAGGCGAAGTCCGACCTCCTGCCGCCCGACAAGCGCCGCGCGACCGTCGAACTCGGTCAGCATCTCACCCGCCCGCCCGCCCCCGAGCCGCTCCCGGCGGAGCTCGCCCAGCCGTTCAACCCGCCGGGGTTCGATCTGCCCGACCGCAGCGAGACGCCCCCCGCCCCCCAGCCCGGCCTCGCCGGCGGGGGAGGCCCGGCTCCGGCGCCCGGCGGCGCCCCCGGCCCGGCCGCCCCGGCGGCCCCGGCTCCGGGCGAACGCGAGAAACTCGATTCCCTCGCCGCCAAACTCAATCCCACCGGCACGATCCTGCTGGGCGGCAACCGCCTGCTGAGCTTCGGGACCAAGAACGTCCGCATCGGCGCTGACTTCACGGTCACCACCAACGGCCAGGATTATGTCCTCAAGCTCGTCGCCGTGGATGCGACCACCTTCACCGTGCGGCTCGGCGCCGACGAAGTCACCCGGCCGATCAAACCAGGAAAGTAATCTCATGAGAACTCACCCCGTCGCCTTGCTCGCTGCCCTGGCCGCGCTGACCGTCCCGCTCCGGGCCGCCGTGCAGGCCAACCAGCCGCCCGCGCCCCCCGCGACCGCCAACCAGCCCCCGGCGGCCGACAAACCGGCGGTGCCCGCCGACGCCGCGGCGAAGCTGGCCGACAAGCCCGCCGCCCCCGACGTCGCCGTCAAGACCGACGAGAAGGCCGCCTCCACGTCCACGAAAAGCAAGGACGCTTCCGGCAAGGACACCCTCTCCGTCGATTTCCCCGACGAGGACATCCGCAACATCCTCCGCAACGTCGCCGACCTCTTCGAACTCAACATCATCATGCCCGAGACGCTGCAGGGCAAGACCACCATCAAGCTCCGCGATGTCACCTGGCGCCAGATCTTCCAGCATGTGCTCGACCCGGTGAACTACACCTACACCGAGGACAGCAACATCATCAAGATCGTCACCAAGGACTCCCTCAACGACGAGCCCGTCGTCACCGAGATTTTTCCGATCAACTACGCGACCGCGGCCGCGATCATGCCCACGATCAGCACCCTCGTCGATCCGGCCAAGGGCAAGATCCAGGTCGAGACGCGCACCAACGTCCTCGTCATCACCGAGCGCCCGACCCGCCTCACGCGCATCCGCCCGATCATCGAGCAGCTCGACCGCGCCACCGACCAGGTCATGATCGAGGCGAAGTTCGTCGAGGTCACGGATCGCGACGTGAAGAACATCGGCGTCAACTGGGCGTCGCTCGCCAATTACTCGGTCGCCGTCTCGGGCGACGGCAAGGGCGGCGTCGTCACGTCGAGCTTCGACCGCACGCGCGGCCAGACCGGCACCAGCGGCGTGGATACCTCCAATGCCACCGGCCGGAACTCCACGCTCAACAACGTCGCCGGCACCACCGCGACCGGCAGCGTCAACAACACCAACGCCCAGGTCAGCGGCTCCAACACCACCAGCAGCGTGACCAACACCAACGGCACGCCCACCGCCACCTCCACCACCGGCTCCAACGGTTCGAACACCACCAACGCCACCACGACCAACACCACCGGCACCAATAACGCGGTCACCAACACCATCAACGACACGCTCAATCTGCTCAACACGATCACCGGCGGCGCGACCAACACCGACTCCACCAACCGCGTGCTCAACGCCGTGTTCTCCGCGTCCCAGTTCCAGCTCGTGCTCAATGCGCTCCAGACGCAGAACGACGTGAAGATCGTCTCCAACCCGACGATCGTCACGCTCAACAACACGGCGGCTACGATCAACGTCGGCCAGGAGGAGCCGATTCCGAAGTATCAATACAACCAGCAGACCGGCGGCTTCGAGGTCGCCGGCTTCGAATACAAACCGGTCGGCATCAATCTCAAGGTCACGCCGCAGGTGAATTCGCGCGGCTCCATCAAGCTCGCGGTCGAGCCGGAGGTCAGCCAGACGAACGGCACCCGCGCGTTCGGCCCGGCCCAGATCCCGATCGTCGCCACCCGCAAGGCGAAGACCGAGATCTCCATCCAGGACGGTTACACCCTGGGCATCGGCGGCCTGCTCACCACGCAGGCGACCAAGGGGCAGACCCGCGTGCCCCTGCTCGGCTCCGTGCCGCTGCTCGGCCGCCTCTTCCGCAACGACACGGCCGATGCGCAGAGCACCAACCTCGTGATCTTCATCACCGCCAAGACGCTCAGCGCCAACGGCGCGCCGGTCGAACAGGTGTTCAACTCCGAGCGCGTGCGGCAACTCGAGCTTCGCCGCGAGGACCTCCCCGGCTACCGCGACGGCTCCAGCCCCTTTTTGCCTTCCCCCAACTCGCCCGAGGCCAAAGCGAAGGCCGAGGCCGAGGCCAAGAAACCGCTGCTCCAGAAGCTCATGGGCTCCGGAGACAAGAAGTGACCCCTCTGCGCGCAACGCTCCATCCCGAGGAAATATCATGAAATCAGGGTTCCGAAACTTCATCGGCGCCGGGCTCGCGCTTCTCGCCGCGACGGCGGCCCACGCCGCCGCCGACCTCGCGATCACCGCGATCACCGCCAGCCCGGTCTCCGTGCTGCCCGGCGAGTCCGTGACCTTCACCGTCACGCTCACCAACAACGCCTCGAGCACGCTCAACGGCGCCGCCACCACGCTCAACGACTACAACGGTGGCACGGGCCACATCGGCCTGACGCTCACCAGCACGACGGCCACCTCCATCGTGCTCGGCTCCCAGTCGGTCACCATTCCGAGTATCACCGCCGGCAGCACCGGCAGCGTCACCGTGTCGTTCACGGTGCCCACGTCCTACAGCCAGGCGGGGACCTATTTTGCGTCGGCGAAATTCGGCTTCGCGCCCGGCTCCACCGCCACCGGCACCGCCACGCTCAGCGCCGCCGTCACCGAGGTCGTCCTGACCGCGTTCGGCTCCGGCTACACCAGCGCGCCCACCGTGTCGTTCACCGGCGGCGGTGGCGGCAGCGGCGCGGCCGGCACCGCCATCGTCGCCAACGGCGCGGTCATCGCCGTCCATCTCACCGCCGCGGGCTCCGGCTACACCAGCGCGCCCACCGTGTCGTTCACGGGCGGCGGCGGCAGCGGCGCCACGGCCACGGCACAGATCGTCGGCTCCGTCGCTTCGATCGCGGTCGCCGGTGCCGGCAGCGGCTACGGCAACACCCCCGACATCCTCATCAGCGGCGGCGCGGGCGGCTCCGGCGCGGCGGCCTCGCTTTCGCGCAACGCTGCGACCACGGGCGTCGGCACCGTTACAGTCACGAACGCCGGCGGCTCCGGTTACACGTCGGCTCCGACGGTCAGTTTTTCGGGCGGCGGCGGCACGGGCGCGGCGGCCACGGCCACGATCAGCGGCGCCATCTCGTCGGTGACCATCAACAGCGGCGGCGCCGGCTACACTTCGCCCACCGTCAGCTTCGTCGGCGGCGGCGGCGGCTCCGGCGCCGCGGCCACGGCCACGGTCACCAGCGGTGCGATCTCCGCGATCACCATCACTTCGGCCGGCTCCGGTTACGCCAGTGCACCGACGGTGGTTTTGAGTGAAGCCGGCTCCACCCCCGCCAGTCTGTCGGCGGTCATCACCAGCTCCGTCTCCTCGATCACCGTCACTTCCGCCGGTTCTAACTACACCTCGGCTCCCACCGTTTCCTTCACTGGTGGCGGCGGCTCCGGCGCCACCGCCAGCGCCCAGCTCAGCGGCAGCGCGGGCAGCTTCACGGTCTCGGCGGGCGGCAGCAACTACACCTCCACGCCCACCGTCACCGTCGTGGGCGGCGGCACCAGCGGCGCCACCACCTACACCTCCTCGTTCGCCACCCCCTCGACCGTCGTCACCGTCACCGGCACGCCCGACTTCCAGATCACCGCGGTCAACTACCCCGCGGGCATCGCCTACAAAGGCGGCGACGTCATCCCGATGTCGCTCACTTACCGCAACAACACCTCGAGCAACGGCTCCAACAACGTCCCCTTTGTTCCGAGCGGCAGCGGCGGCGCCACCTATTTCCGCGTTCAGGTCATCCTCTCGTCGGATCCGGTCTTCAACACCACCGCCGGCACCACCTCGGATGATTTCGTCCTCACCTTCTTCGACGTGCCGATCACCCGCAACGCCGACTCCGTCAACCACACCTACTCCTGGAACCAGCTCCTCCCCGGCAATTTCCCCGGCTCCTACTACGTGCTGGCCAGGATCGACTCGCTCGACGCCGTCACCGAAACCATCGAAAACGACCTCACCCAGAACGGGAACAACATCTGGCAGGACGTGAACGCCACGCGTATCGCCCTCCTCCCGACGAACTTCCCGACGATGTATCTGGCCAGCGTCAACCCCGCCACCTCCGCCAGCGGCAACAACTACAGCGACAACCCCTCCATCACCGCCGACGGCCGCTACGTCGCCTTCGCCTCCGATGCCACCGACCTCATCACCTCCGGCACCGACACCAACGGCGAGCGCGACATCTTCCTCTACGACAACCAGACCTCGACCGTCCGCCGCCTCAACGTCTCCCAGCAGGGCGCCGAGGCCAACGCCGCCTCCGCCACCCCCGCCATCTCCGGCAACGGCTCCTACGTCGCGTTCTCCTCCGAGGCCGCCAACCTCGTCCTCGGCGACAACAACGGCTTCTCCGATATCTTCGTCGTCAATACGCTCACCGGCGCCATCGCCCGCGTCAGCGTGCCCCACCTCGCCAGCCAGGGCACCCTCGGCACCCAGGCCAACGGCTCCAGCTTCCGCCCGGCGATCAGCTACACCGGCCGCTACGTCGTCTTCGAATCCAACGCCACCAACCTCGTCAGCGCCGGCACCACCACGGGCGTCACCCACCTCTACCTCCACGACCGCGACGCCGACAACAACGGCACCTTCGACGAGACCTCGGCCGGCGGCACCACGACCGTCCTCGTCTCGCAGTCCACCGGCGGCACCCAGGGCAATGGCAACAGCCTCCAGGCCGCCATCAGCGCCGGCGGCGGTTACATCGCCTTCGCCACCGACGCCACCAACCTCGGCGGCACCGTCACCTCCGGCCTCCGCAATATCTATGTGCGCGACGTGAGCGGCGGCACCACCACGCTCGTCTCGTTCGCCTCCGGCCCCGCCGCCGCCAACGCCTCCAGCCGCGCCCCCTCCATCAACCAGAACAACGGCGCCGCCAGCGACGGCCGCTACATCGCCTTCGCCTCCGAAGCCACCAACCTCGTCGCCGGCGACACCAACGGCGTCTCCGACGTCTTCATCTGGGACCGCAATTCCGCCGCCACCCCCGCCGTGCGCGTGAGCACCGCCCCTTCCGGCGGCCAGCCCCTCGATCCGCTCGCCGCGCCGTTCACCCTCGGCAGCTTCAACCCCAGCATCAGCGCCACCGGCCGCTACGTCGCCTTCGCCTCCACCGCCACCAACCTCGTCCCCGGCGATGGCATCGGCGCCTACGGCGTGCTCGCCGCGGCCACCGTCTCTGGCGGCGCCGTCACCGCGGTCGGCGTCACCAACCCCGGCAACAACTATTACAGCAGCGGCACCACGCCCAATCCCGGCGGCATCTATTACTCCACGGTGCCCACCGTCACGATTTCCGGCGGCGGCGGCTCCGGCGCCACGGCCACCGCCGTCCTCTCCGGCACCACCACCGGCACGATCACTTCGATCACCGTCACCGCCGGCGGCTCCGGTTACACCTCCACCCCCACTGTCACCGTCAACGGCTCCTTCAACCAGGCGCTCCATGTCTATACCATGGACCGCGACGTGAGCGGCAGCGGCACCTTCGGCACCGCCGGCAACCTCGCCCTCTCCCGCAACAGCGTGAACCGCTTCGGCTACGAATCCATCCGCCTCATCGGCGTCCAGTCCTCGGCCGCCGCCGACATCTACCCGGTCATCAGCGGCGACGGCCGCTGGATCGCCATCCCCTCCGATGCCGACACCACCACCAGCCTCGGCAACACCACCACCAATCTCATCAACGCCGACACCAACGCCAAGCGCGACGTCTTCCTCCACGACCGCCGCATCAACGCGCTCCCCAGCACGGCCACGCTCCCCACCGTCACCATCACCAGTCCCGGCTCCGGCGGCAGCGCCCTCGTCAACTCCGCCATCTCCCTCACCGCCAGCGCCACCACCACCACCGGCGTCATCTCCAGCGTCCAGTTCTTCGTCAACGGCACCAGCGTCGGCACGTCCTCCATCTTCCCCTACACCGCCACGTGGACGCCCACCGCCGTCGGCACCTACACCCTCAGCGCCCTCACCACCGACAGCTTCGGCAACATCGGCGTCTCCTCCAACCTCTCCGTCACCATCAACGCCGCTCCCTCCGTCGGCATCACCGCCCCTACCGCCGGCACGCTCGTCTCCGTCAACGTCGCGCGCACCGTCTCCGCCTCCGCCTCCGCCACCACCCCCGGCGCCACCATCAGCAGCGTGCAGTTCTACGCCAACGGCGTCTCCATCGGCACCGACACCACCTCCCCCTACAGCGTCTCGTGGACGCCCGCCACCTCCGGCACCTACTCCCTCACCGCCGTCGCCACCGACAGCTCCAGCGTGCAAACCACCTCCGCCGCGGTCTCCGTCTCCGCCGGCACCGCGCCCAGCGTCTCGATCACCTCGCCGGCCACCAGTTCCACCGTCTCCGTCAACTCCACGCAGACCATCCTCGCCAGCGCCTCCTCCACCAACGGCACCATCGCCAGCGTCCAGTTCTTCGCCAACGGCGTCTCGCTCGGCACCGACAGCGTGTTCCCCTTCACCGCCACCTGGACCCCCGCTTCGACCGGCCTCTATTCCCTCACGGCGATCGCCACCGACAATGTCGGCAACACCACCACCAGCAGCATCATCAGTGTCACGGTGACGGGCAGCGCCGCCCCGACCATCTCGATCACCTCGCCCACCGCCAGCAGCACGGTCGCCTTCGCCGCCCCCACCACCATCACGGTCAACGCCGCCTCCACCGTCGGCAGCATCGCCAGCGTCCAGTTCTTCAACGGCGCCACCTCCCTCGGCACCGTCACCACCGCGCCCTTCAGCCTCTCCTGGACGCCCACCACCGCCGGCGCCGCCTCGCTCACCGCGGTTGCCACCGATTCCATCGGCGTCACCACCACCTCCGCCGCCGTGTCCGTCACCGTCGGGTCCGGACCCACCGTCACCCTGACCTCGCCGACCACCGGCTCCACCGTCTCCGTCAACACCGCCACCACGCTCCTCGCCACCGCCAGCGCCAACGTCAGCGGCGCCTCGATCGCCAGCGTGCAGTTCCTCGCCAACGGCACCGCCGTCGGCACCGCCACCAGCGTGCCCTTCAGCGTCGCATGGACGCCCACCGTCGACGGCACCTATTCGCTCACGGCCCGCGCCACCGACACCGCCGGCAACGTCACCACCAGCACCGCCGCCTCCGTGACCGTCAGCAGCGCCGCCACCGCGCCGGCCGTGTCCATCACTTCGCCCGCCGCCAGCGCCACCCTCGGGATCAACGCCGCCATCACGCTCACCGCCACCACCTCCACGCCCGTCGGCACGGTCACCAGCGTCCAATACCTCGCCAACGGCAGCGCGATCGGCACCGCCACCGCCGCCCCCTTCAGCCTCTCCTGGACGCCGTCCAGCGCCGGCGCCGTCTCCCTCACCGCCGTCGTCACCAACTCGCTCGGCTCCACCACCACCTCGAGCGCCGTCAGCGTCACCGTCGGCGCCGCGCCCACCGTCGCCGTCACCGCCCCCGCCAGCCTCGCCATCAACTCCTCCGGCAGCCTCACCGCCACCGCGACCGCCAACGCCTCCGGCGCCACCATCGCCAGCGTGCAGTTCCTCGCCAATGGCGTCGCGATCTCGACCGACACCTCGTTCCCCTACGCCGCCACCTTCACCCCCACGGCCACCGGCACCTATTCCATCACCGCCGTCGCCACTGATACCCGCGGCAACCAGGCCACCAGCTCGGCCGCCTCGGTCGTCGTCGCCTCCGCCAACACCGCCCCCACCGGTGTCGCCATCACCGCCCCCGCCGCCTCCAGCACCATCAACGTCGGCACCGCGACCACCGTCACCGCCACCGCCACCGACGCCGACGGCGCGATCGCCAGCGTGCAATTCTTCGCCAACGGCACCGCCGTCGGCACCGCCACCGCCTCGCCCTACAGCATCACCTGGACGCCCACGCTCGTCGGCAGCTACAACCTCACCGTCACCGCCACCGACAACCTCGGCGCCACCACCAGCACCAGCGGTTCGCCCGTCGCCGTGACCGTCGGCGGTGCCAGCGCGCCGGCCGTCTCGATCTCTGTCGGCACCTCCCTCGCCATCGGCGGCACCCGCACCATCACCGCCACGCCCACCACCACCGGCACCCTCACTGTCACCAACGTCCAGTTCTTCGCCAACGGCACCTCGCTCGGCACCGACACCACCTTCCCCTACACCCTGGCGTGGACGCCCACGACCACCGGCACCTACGCCATCACCGCCACCGTCACCGATTCCGCCGGCAACCAGGCCACGAGCTCCGCGACCAACGTCACCGTCTCCTCCACCAACACCGCGCCCACCGGCGTCGCGCTCACCGCGCCCGCGGCGTCGTTCTCGAGCGGCGTGGGCACCGCGGTCACGGTCACCGCCACCGCCACCGACAACGACGGCGCGATCGCCGGCGTGCAGTTCTTCGCCAACGGCACTTCGATCGGCACGGTCACGACCGGCACCTCGCCCTACAGCCTGACGTGGACTCCCACGCTCGCCGGCAGCTACGCGCTGCACGTCGTCGCCACCGACAACCTCGGCGCCACCACCAGCACCTCCGGCTCACCCGTCAACGGCACCATCGGCGCCGGCAACGCCCCCACCGCCGTTTCGATCACCGCGCCCGCCGCCTCGGCCAACCTCCCCGCGGGCCAGCCCGTCACCGTCACCGGCACCGCCACGCCCGCCACCGGCTTCACCATCGCGAACCTGGAGTTCTTCGTGCAGGTCGGCAGCGCCACGGCCGTCTCGCTCGGCGTCGATTCCGCGTTCCCTTACACCGCGTCGTGGACGCCCACCGCCACCGGCGCCTACACGCTCACCGCGATCGCCACGGACAGCGCCGGCAACCGCGCCACCAGCTCCAGCGTCGCCGTCAACGTCATCACCCCCGCCGCTCCCACGGTCAGCCTCACATCTCCCGCCGCCGGCGCCACCGTCAACATCGGCACCACCACCACCATCGCGGCCACCGCGGCCGATTCCGACGGCACCGTGCAAAGCGTGCAGTTCTTCGTCAACGGCACCGCCCTCAGCACCGACGTCACCTCGCCCTACACCGCGACGTGGACCCCCACGGTCGCCGGCTCCTACGCCCTCACCGCCGTGGCCACCGACAATCTCGGCACCACCACCACCTCCTCGAGCGTCACCGTCACCGCCTCCGGCGGCAACGCCCCCACCGTCGCGATCACCGCGCCCGGTAACGCCACCACCGTCCCGGTCAATTCCGCCAACACCATCACCGCCACCGCGACGGCCGCCAGCGGCCTCACCATCGCGAGCGTGCAGTTCCTCGCCAACGGCGTCTCCCTCGGCACCGACACCACCTTCCCCTACAGTGCCCCGTGGACGCCCGCCGCCACCGGCTCCTACTCCCTCACCGCCCTTGCCACCGACAGCGCGGGCAACCAGGCCACCAGCACGGCCACCACCGTCACCGTCAGCTCCGGTGCCTCCGGCCTGCCGGTCGTCTCCGTCGTCACGCCCCCCACCGGCACCACCGTCACGGTCAATCAGCCCCTCATCATCGCCGCCAACGCCTCCGATCCCGACGGCACCGTCGCCAACGTCGAGTTCGTCGTGAACAACGTCGTCGTCGGCGGCAAGGCCAGCGCGCCTTACTTCGCCCTCTTCACTCCGACCGCGGCCGGCGCCCTCAGCATCACCGCCGTCGTCACCGACAACGCCGGCAACCGCGTCACCTCCACCGCGGCCACCGTCACCGTCGCCGCCGCCTCCGGCACGCCCCCCACCGTGGCCCTCTTCTATAACGAGCCCGGACTCGACGCCCCCAATGCCTCCACCACCGCGTTCACCGAGGTCGACGTGAGCCTCGGCTCCAAACTCATCCTCACCGCCATCGGCTCCTCGGCCTCCGGCACGATCGCCAGCGCGCAATTCTTCGTCAACGGCACCAGCATCGGCACCGACAACGCCTCGCCCTTCTACACCACGCACACGGTGTCCACGCTCGGCCAGATCGCCCTCACCGCCCTCGTCACCGACTCGCTCGGCAACGCCGTCTTCACCACCCCGGTCTTCCTCCGCTCCCGCCCGTCCACGCTCGCCGCCTCCTCCGTCGTCACCCTCGTCAGCCCGCAGAACGGCGCCAGCTACACCGTCGGCGAAAACATCGTCTTCAACGCCACCCACAGCTTCGGCACCACCGTCCCGACCAGCGTCGATTTCTACCTCAACGGCATCCAGGCCACCACCGTCACCTCCTCGCCGTATCAATTCATCCGCTCGCTCACCACCGCCGGCAATTACGACGTGCATGCCGTCGCCCGCACCGGCACCGTCACCACGCTCTCCTCGGTCGCGACGATCTCCGTCACCTCCAACTCCGCGCCGACCGTCAGCCTCACCAGCCCGACCACCGGCAGCACCACGGCCATCGGCACCCCCATCACGATCGAGGCCTCCGCCTCCGATACCGACGGCACCATCCGCAGCGTGCAGTTCTTCGCCAACGGCGTCGCGCTCGAAAACGACACCACCTTCCCCTACGGCACCGTGTTCAACCCGACGGCCACCGGCGTCTACCAGTTGCGCGCCCTCGCCACCGACAACGCCGGCAACCAGACCCTCTCCACCGTCGTGAGCGTCACCGTCACCGCCGGCACCGCGCCCACCGTCGCGCTCACCGCGCCGGCCAACGGCTCCTCCGTTGCGGTCGGCTCCGCCGTCACCGTCACCGCCAGCGCCACCGCCAACGCCACCGGCGCCACCATCGCCAGCGTGCAGTTCTTCGCCAACGGCATCTCGCTCGGCGGCGACACCACCTTCCCCTACGGCCTCACCTTCACCCCGGCGGCCACCGGCAGTTTTGCGCTCACCGCGCAGGCCACCGATACCGCGGGCAACCAGTCCACCAGCGCCACGGTCACCATCACGGTCAGCAGCAACACCGCCCCCACGGTCAGCCTCAGCGCGCCCGCCAACGCCAGCACCGTCGGCGTGGGCGCCGCCACCACGGTCACCGCGACCGCCACCGATGCCGATGGCACCATCCAAAGCGTGCAGTTCTTCGTCAGCTACAACAACGGCACGGCGACTTCGCTCGGCACCGTCACCAGCTCGCCGTATTCCGTGACCTGGACGCCGCGCCTCGCCAGCCCGGCTGGCGTGCCCTATGTGCTCACCGCCGTCGCCACCGACAACCTCGGCGCCACCACCACGTCCTCCGCCATTTCCGTCACCGTGGCCGGCGGCAACGCCCCCACCGGCGTCGCCGTGACCGCGCCCGCCGGCATGGCCGTCAACACCACCGCCGCGATCACCGCCACCGCCACCGCCGTCGGCGGCACGCCGCCTTCGACCATCGCGAGCGTGCAGTTCTTCGCCAACGGCGTCTCGCTCGGCACCGATACCACCTTCCCCTACGCGGCCGGTTTCACGCCCACGGCGACGGGCTCCTACTCGATCACCGCGCTCGCCACGGATACCGCCGGCAACCAGACCGCCTCCGCCGCCTCGACGGTGACCGTCTCCGCCGGCGGCGCCAGCCCGCCCACCGTGGCCATCTCGTCGCCGACCGCGGGTTCGAGCATCACCGTCAACACCACGAGTTCGATCGCGGCCACCGCCACGGCCAACGCCAGCGGCGCCACCATCGGCAGCGTGCAGTTCTTCGCCAACGGCGTCGCCCTCGGCACCGACGCCACCTTCCCGTATTCGGTCAGCTTCACCCCGACCGCCACCGGCACCTACACCCTGACCGCCACCGCCGTCGACACCGCCGGCAACCAGGCCACCAGCGCCGGGGTGGCGATCACCGTCGCCGCTCCCGGCGGCACGGCCCCCACCGTCGCCGTCACGTCGCCCACCTCCGGCTCCGCCGTCGCGGTCAATAACACCCAGACCATCACCGCCAGCGCCACCGCCAGCACCGGCACCATCGCCAGCGTCGAGTTCTTCGCCAACGGCACCGCCATCGGCGGCCCCGACATCGCCTTCCCGTATTCGGTTTCCTGGACGCCCGTCGCCCTCGGCAACTACGCCCTCACCGCGGTCGCCACCGACACCGCCGGCAACCGCACCACCAGCGCCGCCGCCACCGTCAACGTCGTGCCCGCGCTGCCCACGGTCAGCATCACCTCGCCCACCAACGGCGCCGACTTCCCCGTCGACGTTACGCGCAACGTCACCGCCGGCGCGACCTCGCCCGGCACCGTCACCAGCGTGCAGTTCTTCGCCAACGGCGTTTCCCTCGGCACCGCGACGTCTTCGCCCTACAGCCGGCCGTGGACGCCGACCGCGACCGGCAACGTCGAGCTCACCGCCACGGTCATCGACAGCTTTGGCACCACCGTCACCTCCAGCATCGTGCGCGTGACGGTGGGTTCCCCCACCGTTTCCGTCACCGGCCCCACCGCCGGCTCATCGATCCCCGTCAACGTCCCGCAGACCGTCACCGGCACCGCGACCTCCGCCGCCGGCACCATCACGAGCGTGGAATTCTTCGCCAACGGCGTCTCCATCGGCACCGATGCCACCGCGCCTTACTCCGTCTCATGGACGCCTAACACCGCCGGCGCCGTCAACCTCACGATGACGGCGACCGACAGCGTCGGAAACAAGCTTACCTCGTTCCAGGTCGCCATCGCCGTCAGCTCCGGCGCCGTCACCGTCGGCAACTCCACCCTCAACGCCTCCGGCATCTCCGGCACGCCCGCCACCACGCGGCCGGGCGACGCCGTGGCCTTCGGCATCAACGTGACCAACTCCGCCGCGTCCACCGTGCCGGCGGGCGCCAACAACTTCCCGGCCGGCGCCACCGCCAACGCCACCATCACCCTCACCAACCTCGCCACCGGCTACTCCTTCGCCCTGACCGGCAACTTCCTCGCCGCCGCCGCCATCTCCGAGGGCGGCCAGACCGGTGTCCTCACCTCCACGCTGACGATCCCGCAGCAGTTCACCGAGGCCGGCGCTTATCGCGCCACCGTCAACATCAACTCCGTCAGCTCCGGCTTCGTCGGCACCTCCTCCTTCACCGCCGCGACCGCCGTCATCACCATCGCCGGCACGCCCGACCTTCAGATCACCGGCCTCACCTACGCCGCTGGCACCAGCTACAAGGGCGGCGATGTCATCCCGATGTCGCTCACCTACGTCAATCGCAGCGGCAGCAACGGCTCGCCCAACGTCCCCTGGGTCGGCTCCGCGCCCGGCAACGGATCCTTCTACCGCATCAGCGTCGTCCTCTCCACCAACCCCGTGTTCGGCGATGCCGACGACTTCGGCCTGAGCTTCTTCGACAACTCCGCCAAGCTTAACGCCGACAACGCCACGCAGACCATCTCGTGGAACCAGATCCTCCCCGGCAACTACGCCGGCTCCTATTACGTCCTCGCGAAGATCGACTCGCTCGATACCAACGCCGAGACCGTCGAGAACGACCTCACTCAGAACGGCAATAATATCTGGCTCGACGTCAATGCCCCGCGCATCGCGATCCAGCCGTCGAACTTCCCCACGACGTATCTCGTCAGCTCCACGCCCAACTCCGGCCCCTCCGGCAACGGCCACAGCGACAACCCCATCACCTCCGCCGACGGCCGCTACACCGTCTTTGCCTCCGACGCCTCCAACCTTGTGGTGGGCGACTCCAACAGCCAGCGCGACATCTTCCTCTACGACAACCAGACCGCCGCCATCCGCCGCCTCAACCTCTCGCAGCAGGGCGCGCAGGCCAACGGCCCGTCGAACAACCCCACCATCACCGCCAACGGTCGCTACGTCGCCTTCGAGTCCGCCGCCACCAATCTTGTGCTCGGCGACACCAACGGCTTCAGCGACATCTTCGTGGTCGACACCCTCACTGGCGCCATCACGCGCGTGAGCGTCACCTCCGGCGGCGCCCAAGCCAACAGCTCGAGCTTCCGTCCGTCGATCAGCAGCAACGGTCGCTTCGTCGCTTTCGAGTCGCCCGCCACCAACCTCGATGCCGCCGCCAACGTCGTCGGCGTCAGCCAGATCTTTGTCCACGATCGCGACGTAAGTGGTAGCGGCACGCTCGACAACGCCGTGAACATCTCCACCGCGCTCGTCTCGCGCGCCACCGGTGGCGCCGGCGCCGCCGGCAGCGCCCACAGCACCCAGCCCCGCATCTCGGGCGACGGCAGCTATATCGCCTTTGCCTCCGATGCCACCAACCTCGTCGTCGGCGACACCAACGCCCTGCGCGACATCTTCCTGCGCGATCGCACCGGCCTCACCACCACACGCGTCAGCGTCGCCACCGGCGGCACCCAGGCCACCGGCGGCGCCAGCCGCTCGCCCTCGCTCTCCGACGACGGCCGTTACATCGCCTTCGCCTCCGACGCCACCAACCTCGTCGTCGGCGACACCAACGGTGTCTCCGATGTCTTCGTGCACGACCGCACCACGACGACCACCGTGCGCGTGAGCGTCACCTCCGCCGGCGCCCAAGCCGCCGATCCCTCCGCGGTCGGCGCGCAACTCGGCAGCTTGAACCCGAGCATCAGCGCCACCGGCCGCTACGTCGCCTTCGCCTCGCTCGCCAACAACCTGACCAGCGGTTCCTTTGCGCAAGGCCGCCAGTCCGCCACCGATTCCAACGGCGCGCTCGACGTCTTTGTCCACGACCGCGACGTGAGCGGCAGCGGCACCTTCGATACCGCCGGCAACATCGCCACCACCATGGCGAGCGTGAACAAGTTCGGCTACCAGACCATCGGCGTCCTCGGCTCCCAGAGCACCTCCTCCTCCGACATCTACCCGTCCATCAGCGGCGACGGTCGCTGGATTGCCTTCCCGTCCGACGCCGAAAACGCCTCCGGCCTTTCCCACACGACCACCAACCTCATCACCCAGGATAGCAACCAGTCGCGCGACGTTTTCCTGTTCGACCGCCGCATCAACGCTGTCCCTGGCGCCGGCACACCTCCCACGGTTTCGATTACCAGTCCGGTCACCGCCAACCCGTATCCCGTCAACAGCGCGATTTCGATTGTCGGCAATGCCTCCGCCACCACCGGCACCGTGGCCTCCGTGCAGTTCTTCGCCAACGGCACCAGCCTCGGCACCGACACCACGTTCCCCTACACCGCGACCTGGACCCCCACCGCCACGGGCACGTTCGTGCTCAGTGCCCTCGTCACCGACTCGTTCGGCAACCTCGGCGTCTCGCCCAACGTCGCGATCACCATCAACCCCGTCAGCACCAATGTCCCGGTGGTCAACATCACCAGCCCGATCGCCGGCGCGACCATCGTCGTCAACTCCACCACCACGGTGAACGCCACGGCCACCGATCCGGACGGCACGATCGCCAGCGTCGAATTTTTCGCCAATGGCGTTTCCCTCGGTGTTGATACGGTGTTCCCCTACGAAGCCCCGTGGACACCGACCGCGACCGGCACCTACACGCTCACTGCCCTCGCCACTGACAACGGCGGCAACCAGACCACGTCAGCCGGAGTCGCCGTCACCGCCTTTGCCCGTCCCACCGTCGCAATGACGGCTCCGCCGGTTGGCAGCTCCCACGTCGTCAACACGGCGACGACCGTCACCGCCACTGCCTCCACCGCCGTCGTCGGCGGCAGCATCGTCTCCGTGCAGTTCTTCGACAACGGCGTGGCGTTCGGCACCGATACCACCGCGCCCTTCAGCGTCTCGTGGACTCCCACGACCACGGGATCGCACGCCCTGACCGCCACCGCCACTGACAACCAGGGCAACCAGACCACCACCCCCGCGCTCACCATCGCCGTCATCTCGTCGCTCAACGGCGCCCCGCCGGTCGTCAGCATCACCAGTCCCACCAGCGGCAGCGCCGTCGGCATCGGCGTCGCCACCACGGTCGCTGCCACCGCCACCGATAGCGACGGCTCCGTCACCAGCGTGCAGTTCTTCGTTAATGGTGTGTCCATCGGCACGGATACGACTGCGCCGTTTACGGCGACGTGGACGCCGGGCGCCGCGGGTGCCTTCAACGTTACCGCCGTCGCGACCGACAACATCAACAACACCACGACCTCGACCCCCGTTTCCGTCAACGTCAGCGCTGCGCCCACCGTCGCCTTCACGACGCCCGCCGCCGGCGCCACCCTCGCGGTCAACACCCCGGTCAACCTCGCCGCCACCGCCTCCGACACCGACGGCGTGATCGCCTCCGTCTCGTTCTCGGTCGCCCCGGTCGGCGGCACCAGCGTCACCGTCGGCACCGACACCGTCTTCCCCTACACCGGCACGTGGACGCCCGCCGCCGCCGGCACCTACACCCTCACCGCCACCGCGATCGACAACGTCGGCACGCAGTCGACCGCCACCCGCAACGTCACCGTCACCAGTGGCACCGCGCCCACCGTCGCGATCAGCGCGCCCGCCGCCGGCGCCACCCTCGCGGTCAACTCCACCACCAGCGTCACGGCCACCGCCAGCGCCGTTGCGCCGGCCACGATCGCCAGCGTGCAGTTCTTCGCCAACGGCGTCTCGCTCGGCACCGATACCACCTTCCCCTACGCGGTCCCCTTCACGCCGGCGGCCGAAGGCACCTACAACCTCACCGCTCTCGCCACCGACACCAGCGGCAACCAGACCAACAGCGCCGCCGTGTCCGTCACCGTCGCCGCCGGCGCGCCGCCCACCGTCGCCATCGGCGCCCCCACCACCGGCACCACCGTCCCCGTCAACTCCGCCAATACCGTCACCGCCACCGCGACCGCCGTCGCGCCGGCGACGATCGCGAGCGTGCAATTCTTCGCCAACGGCACCTCGCTCGGCACGGATACGACGTTCCCCTATGCGGCCTCGTGGACGCCGACTGCGACCGGCACCTACTTGCTCACTGCGGTGGCGACCGACTCGAGCGGCGCTTCCGCCACCAGTGCCTCCACCACCATCACGGTCACTGGCGGTGCGGCGCCCACGGTCGCCATCACTTCCCCCGCGGCCGCAGCCAACCTTGCCGTCAACACCGCCACCACGATCACGGCGAATGCCACCGCCGCTGTGCCTGCCCCCGGTGTCACCCCGGCGACCATCGCCAGCGTGCAATTCTTCGCCAACGGCGTCTCGATCGGCACCGATGCCTCGGCACCCTACAGCATCGTGTGGACGCCGACGGCCGCCGGCACCTACCTGTTGACTGCGATCGCCACGGACACCGCGGGTAACGCCGCGACGAGTTCGGCCCTCAGCGTGAGCGTCAGCACGGCGACGACTCTGCCGGTTGCGACGCTGGTTGCGCCGGTCGCGGGTTCGACCACCCGTTACACCCAGGGCACGGGCGTGGTTCTGGCCGCCACCGCCACGGACTTCGACGGCACCGTCGCCAACGTCCGCTTCTTCGCCAACGATGTGCTCGTCGGCGCGGCCGTGTCTTCCGCGCCCTACGTCACCGTGTGGACGCCCAACGCCACCGGCACCTACACCATCAAGGCCATTGCCACCGACAATCAGGGCAACGAATCCAGCCCCGTCACCGCCACGGTCAACATCGTGGCGCTCGTCGGCACCGGCACCGTGCCGACCGTCTCGCTTTCCACGCCCGTCACGGCGCTCACCACGCGCTCCACGATTCCGATCAATGCCGGCCTCTCGTCGTCGGCCATCAACCAAGTCACCTTCTACGACAACGGTGTGCAGATCGCGGTCGTCAACGCGTCACCGTATGCGGTTAACTATTCACCCACCTCGCCCGGCTTGCACCGGCTCTACGCCGTTGCCTCCGACAGCGCGACCCCGCTGCCGAATGTGGTTGTCTCCCCGTTGCTCGATGTCGTGGTCACCGCCGCCACCAGCCCGCAGGCCCCCAGCCCGGTTACACTCACGACTTCCGCGACGCCCGGTGTGCCGGTGCAGATCGGTGGAACTCCGGCCGCCAAGGTTAATTTCACCGTCGATGCCTCCGATCCCGATGGCTTCGTCAAACAGGTGCAATTCCTCGTCAACGGCGTGCCCGTGGGCACCGTTTCGGCATTCCCCTATACGCTCGACTACACGCCCACCGCGCTGACCACCTACATCGTCACCGCGCTGGCCACCGACGATGCCGGCAATATCAGCACGAGCGCCCCCGTCAGCTTCACCACTACCCCGGCCGGTGCTCCCACCGTCAACATCACCACGCCGCTCGCCGGTGGCACGGTTTCCGGCGGCGTGCCGACGACCATCACCGCCACCGTGGTTCCGGCCCCCGGCCGTTCCATCCTGGCTACGACCAATGTGAAATTCCTGGTCGGTGGCGTCGAACTCACCGGCACTGTGACCAGTCCCGCCCTCAACACCTATTCGATCACTTGGGTGCCGCCCAATGCGGGCACAACCCTCGACCTCACGGCGCGCGCCACGGACAACCAAAACGTCACAGGTGTCTCCCCGGTTGTCACCGTGAACCTCACGGCGACCCTGCCGCCACAGGCTAACATCACGAGTCCCGCCTCGTCGGCCAATCTCACGGTCGGTATCGACACCGTCGTCAAGGTCGCGGTCACCTTTGTCGCCCCGGGACTCTCAATCAAGACGGCTCAGCTCTTCATAAATAATATTCCGCAGACCCCCGTGGACAATCCCGGCCTCTCGTTCGATCTGCCCATCAAGCCCACCACCGCCGTCTCCAACGTCTCCCTCACCGTGCGCGTGACCGACAACAACGGCGGTGTCACCACCACGTCGCAGGTGCTCGTCAACTTCGTCAACCTCCCCGGCCCGTCCGTTGCGATTTCGGCGCCGGCCTCCGGCAGCTCCATCGTGATCGGCACGGCGACCACGGTTACGGCCACCGCCACGCCGGTCGCAGCGGGCTCCACCATCAAGCAGGTGCGTTTCTATGCCGGCAGCGATCTCATCGGCACGGTTT
Source organism: Verrucomicrobiota bacterium (assembly GCA_016235555.1). Classification (GTDB taxonomy): domain Bacteria; phylum Verrucomicrobiota; class Verrucomicrobiia; order Opitutales; family Opitutaceae; genus JACRKC01. Next base: position 11,135 of record JACRKC010000049.1, on the reverse strand, counting down.
CGAATGCCGCTCCGGGCACGGTCAATCTCTCGACCACCTGGCTCCCCATCAAGGACGGCAACTTTCCGATCACCGCCATTGCGACCGACAGCAATGACAACACCTCCACTTCTCCGGCCGCTAACGTAGCGATCACGCGCACGCCGGCCACCGTCCGGATCGATTCCCCGACCAACGGATCGACGATTAACGTCAACACGCCGCAGACCATTGCTGCGACGGCTGAAACCACCACGGGCACCGTGACCAGGGTGGACTTCATGGTGAACGGCGTCCTCTTGGCTTCGGACACGACATTCCCGTTCAGCGTGCCGTGGACGCCTGTCACCCCCGGCACCTTTGCCCTTACGGCGGTTTCGACCGACAACTTCGGCACGGCCACCACGTCTCCCGTCATCACCGTCACCGTCGCCAAGGGCTCCGTGCCCACCGTCTCGCTTCTGTCGCCGCCGTCTGGCGCCACCGTCAAGGTCGGCAACGTGCAGACGCTCGTCGCCAGCGCCACGGCCGCCAGCGGCACGATCAAGCAGATCGAGTTCTTCGCCAACAACGTCTCCCTCGGCTCGCCCGTCGCGATCTTCCCCTACAACTTCGCGTGGACACCCACCGCCCCTGGCAGCTACTCGCTCTATGCCATCGCGACCGACACCCTTGGCAATCAGGCCGCGAGCGCCGCGGTGACGGTCACCGTCGCTGCCGTCAGCCCCGGCGCGCCGAGCGTCGCCATCGCCTCGCCGGCGAGCGGCGCCTCGCTGCCCGTGGGCGTCGCGGCCAATATCGCTGCAACCGCGACCGACGCGGACGGCACCATCGTGAGCGTCGAGTTCTTCGCCAACGACAAGTCCCTCGGCGTCGACAACGTCTTCCCCTACAACTTCGCGTTCACGCCCAACGCCACCGGCAGCTACGTCCTCACCGCCAAGGCCACCGACAACGGCGGCAACTTCACCACCAGCGCCCCGGTCACCATCACCGTCTCCGGCGGCACCGCGCCCAGCGTCGCCATCTCCAGCCCCGTCGGCGGCTCGACCCTCGGCGTCAACGTCCCGCAGACCATCAAGGCCGACGCCACCTCCAGCAGCGGCTTCATCAGCTCCGTGCAGTTTTTCCTCAACGGCGTGCCGCTCGCCACCGACACCTCGTTCCCGTATGCCACCCCGTGGACGCCTGGCGCCGTCGGCACCTACGTCCTCACCGCGCGCGCGACCGACAACCTCGGCAACATCACCGACTCCGCCCCCGTCACGATCGTGATCGGTGCCTCGGCCGCGCCCACGGTCAGCATCACGAATCCGGCGGCCGGCAGTTCCTACACCGTCGGCGCCGCGCTCACCATCTCGGCCGACGCCGTGGACTCCGACGGCACGATCACGCAGGTCGCCTTCTTTGTGAACGGCGCCCCGCAGGGCGCGGTCGACACCGTGTCACCCTACAACGTCCCGTGGGCCCCCGGCTCGCCCGGCAATTACACGATCACCGCGCAGGCCACCGACAACAACGGCAACGTCACCACCAGCACGCCGGTCACCGTCGTCATCGGTGCCAACGCGCCGCCCACGGTCGCGTTGACCAGCCCCACTGCCGGCCTCAGCTACGGCCTCGGCACGCAGGTGCTCATCGCCGCCACCGCGAGCGATTCCGACGGCTCGGTGACCAACGTCCAATTCCTCGTCAACAGCCTCGTCGTCGGCACCGTCAACGCGCCGCCCTACAACCTCAGTTGGCGCCCGACGTTCGCCGGCACCTTCTCGATCACCGCCGTCGCCACCGACAACGTCGGCAACGTCACCACCAGCGCCGCCCGCTCCGTGACGATCACCGCTTCGGGTGCCCCCGCGGTCACCTTCACCAATCCGGTCGCAGGCGCTTCGTTCGGCGTCGGCACCACGATCCCGGTGGCGGCCACCACCACCGGCGGCAACGGCCCCGTCGCCCAGGTGCAGTTCTTCGTCAACGGCACCCCGCTCGGCGGCGCCGACACCACCGCCCCCTACAGCGCGACCTGGACGCCCGGCGCCCCCGGCACCTACAGCCTCCTCGCGGTCGCCACGGACAGCGCCGGCATCTCTTCCAACTCGCCGGGCCTCTCCGTCGTCATCAACGCCAACAACGCGCCCACGGTCGCGATCACGAACCCGGCCACCGGCGTCACCGTCAACGGCGGCTCCATCGTCAACCTCGCCGCCAGCGCCACCGATTCCGACGGCACGATCGCCACGGTCAACTTCCTCGCCAACGGCAACGCCATCGGCTCCGCCACCGCCTCGCCCTATATCGTGCCGTGGACGCCCACCGCCGCCGGCGCCTACACCGTCGTCGCGCAGGCCGTCGATAATTCCGGCAACGTCACCAACTCCACGTCGATCACCGTCAACGTCTCGGCCAATCAGGCGCCCACCGTGCGCCTCTCGCAGCCCTCCAATGGCTCCGTGGTCCGCACCGGTTCGCAGACCACGATCGTCGCCACCGCCACCGATGCCGACGGTGTGATCGCCAGCGTCCAATTCTTCGCCAACAGCGTGTCCATCGGTGCGCCCGTCACGGCGATCTCCTCGCAGGGCGGCTATCGCATCAACTGGACCCCGCAGGCCGAGGGCATCTACCGCCTCACCGCCGTCGCGCTCGACAACTCCGGCGCCGCCACCACCTCCGGCACGTTCACCGTGATGGCCATCAGCCAGTCCACCGGCGGCGCCGACACGGTCTTCACCGGCACCTATCAGCAGGGCCTCGGCGAGCAGGGCATCTTCGCCCTCATCGCCGTGCGCGGCAAGAGCGCCACCTTCATCGGCTACACCACCACCTCGGGCATCACGCGCACGTTCTATTTCCCGGGCCTCACGCTCGACGCCTCCGGCGGCTTCGCGGCCTTCGATACCGTCGGCCGCCCGCTCATCCAAGGCTCGACGAGTCTCAGCGGCGTGTCCGGCACGCTCGACAACGGCCGCCTGACCTTCATCGGCATCGACACCGCATTCTTCCCCGCCACCGGCACCGTCGCCGCCGGCGCCTACAGCGGCAGCTTCAACGACCGCCCCAACAGCACCGTCGCCGCCATCGTCGGCTACGACGCCTCGATCTACCTCTACGCGGGCGACGGCGTGCAGGCGGCCGCCTCCGGCAAGGTCGACGCCGCGGGCAACTTCAACCTCGTGGCCAACGTCGGCGGGCGCTTCATCGGCAAGGCCGATCCCGCCACCGGCTTCCTCACCGGCACGTTCAACGGCGCCAACGGCGGCGCGTTCATCGGCGCCACCGCCTCCGGCGTGTCGTTCTCCGACGGCTTCCTCAAGAACCTCTCCACACGCGGCGTCGTCGGCTCCGGCGCCGATATGCTCATCGCCGGCTTCGTCGTCGGCGGCACCTCGCCCAAACAGGTGCTCATCCGCGCCGTCGGCCCCACACTCGCCAGCTTCGGCGTCACCGGTGCGCTGGCCGATCCGCAGCTCCAGATCCTCTCCGGCACGTCCATCGTGACGACGAACGACAACTGGGGCGGCAGCCCGGCGATCGTGAGCGCCGCGGCCTCCGTCGGCGCCTTCCCGCTCCCGGCCACCAGCCGCGACTCCGCGGTTATTGCGCTCCTGCAGCCCGGCGCCTACACCGCCCAAGTCAGCGGCATCGGCGGCACGACCGGCGTCGCGCTCATGGAAATCTACGACGTGGACAACCAGGCGCCGTTCTCCGCGCAGAAGATCATGAACCTCGCCACGCGCGGCACCGTCACGCCGGGCCAGGGCCTGCTCGTCGCCGGCTTCGTCGTCAGCGGCAACACGTCGAAGAAACTGCTCATCCGCGGCGTCGGTCCCTCGCTTGCCGGCGTGGGCATCAGCAGCGGCTTCCTTGCCGATCCGGTGCTCAAGATCGTCAAGAACAGCGACAACTCTATCGTCCGCGAAAACGACAACTGGGAGACGGGCAACGACACCTCGTCGGTCGCCGACGCCTCCCAGAAGGTCGGCGCGTTCAACCTGGCCGCGGGCGGCAAGGACGCCGTGATCCTCATCAACCTCCCGCCGGGCGGCTACAGCGCCCAGGTCTCCGGCGCCAACAACGGCTCCGGCATCGCGCTCATCGAAGTCTACGAAGTGCCGTAGTCGTGGACGAGGCGTCCCGCCTCGTGCCTCATTCGCTCGAAGGCCGCGCCCTTGCGCGGCCTTTTTCTTGGTCACCACCAACCCCCCACCAACCCCATCGCCGCCTTCGCGACGACCACCCCCAGGTTCTTCGCCGCATGCGCCGCGAAACACGGCAGCAGCGACCGCTGCGGATTCCACGCCGCCAGCCGGACCACGTAGAACCACAGGGAGCCCGCGAAAATCGCCCCCGTGCTGAACCACCCCTTCGCCGTCGGTGTCAGCGCCAATCCAGTCTCGTCCCATCGCCAGAGGAACGGATGCAAAGCCGCGAACACCGCCGACGCGCCGACCGCGGCCGCCCACATCGTTGCGCGTCCGCGGGACCCTGCGGTAAGCGTCGCCGAACCGTCCAGGACGAGCCAACCGCGAAAGAGCAGCTCCTCGATGATCGGGGCGCCGACGATCGAATGGACCGCCATGAGCGCGGTCATCCGGGACTGTTCCTCCGCCAGGCCCAGCGCGAATTCGCCCGCGGTTTCCGCACCGAGCAACACGAGCGCTCCCGCCACGGCGATCACGATCGTCCTCGCCGGCGCGGGCGTGGCGCCGGGAAACTCGCCGGGTGGAATCACCGCACCCACCGCACCCACCGCGCGCCGCCTCGCGGCCCGTAAATCACCCCACCACAGCCGGCCGATGTAGAGGCCGGCCAGAGTCATCAGAGCGAGGAGGAGCGGGTGATTCACAACCTGATTTTCGAAGTCTGGCATCGTCATTTCGGAAAACACGCCTAGCGTCGAGCCAACCATGAGCAGTCCCACCTGCCCTGAGCCCGTCGAACGATCTGACTCTGCTGCCGCGGCGCCCACCACCGCCCGCCCGGGCGTGTTTGCGGAAGTTTATGCCTTGCTCACGCCGCACCAGGCGGAGCTCAACCGCTTTCTGCGCAGCCAGCTCGCCGCGTTCGAGCCGGAAATCCGGACCATGGCCGACTACTGCATCGACACCTCGGGCAAGCGCATCCGCCCCACCTTGGTTTTCCTCAGTGGTTGGCGCGGCTCCTCCGTGGTGGCGCCCGACCTCGTCCGCGTGGCGGCCGTGGTCGAACTCGTCCACCTCGCCACGCTCGTGCACGACGACATCATGGACGAGGCCGACCTGCGCCGGAATCGCCGCACGGCTTTCCGCGAGTTCGGCCCCACCGCCGCGGTGTTGCTCGGCGACGCGCTTTTCGCCCACGCACTCCACCTTGCGGCGCAGTTCCCCACCACGGCGGTGTGCTCCGCGGTCTCCGACTCCACGCGCAAGGTCGTCGCCGGCGAAATCGTCCAGACGCTCCGCCGCGGGTCCACCAACATCACGCGTGCCGATTACGACCGCATCGTCGATCTCAAGACGGCCGAGTTGTTTCGCGTGTCGTGTTACCTCGGCGCCCTGCTCGCCGGTTCGCCGCCCGGTTTCGTCGAGGCCGCGAGCCGCTTCGGCCGCCACCTCGGCATCGCCTACCAGATCTACGACGACCTCGTGGACTTTTTCGGCGACGAATCGCGCATCGGCAAAACCCTCGGCACCGACCTCGCCAGCGGCAAGCTCACGCTCCCGCTGCTTGCGCTCCTCGACCGCCTGACCCCCGCCGAGCGCGCGGCGTTGATCGGCGAAGTCACGGGCGCGCGTCCCGCCCAACCCGCCGTCCACCTCCGCCAGATGCGCGAGCACGATATCTTCTCGGTGGTCGCGGCGGCGGTGCACACCGAGATTCAACTGGCGGTCGATGCGTTGGGCGAATGGGCCGGCGAAGAACCCACGGCGTTGTTGCTTGGCCTCTGCGACGGCCTGCGCACGCAGGTCGCCACCCTGCGCCCGCCGGCGTAGCCGGAGTCGAACAGGCTGATCCAGACGAAAGAACTGAATCGTGGTGGAGCGCGTTGCCCCCGACGCGCTTTTTGTGGGAGGGGTTTTACACCCCGACGAATCACTGTGTAAACCCGCTCCCACCTTCAAGCCAGCGCGTTGAGGTCGACGCGCTCCACCTCAACCGCACGAGCCCGAGGTAGCCGTGGGCGTATCTCAGTTTTTTTGCTGTCCGGTGAGTGCGACGGAACGGCGGTTTTCAACCGCCGGGCTTCGGCGCTTGGAAAAGCGCCCCTCCGCATGGCAGGAAACCGAGATGCGCCCGGTAGAAGACCTGGCGAAGATTTTCGTTTGCGCCGCGTCCGACCTTGCGCTTCTCTGCCGCTCCCATGGATGCCACCAAAGTTCTCGGCAAGACGCTCGTCGCGTCCCCCGAGCGGCAATTGGAGGCCGATTCCGACATGGAAATCGTGCGGCGCGTCCAAGCCGGCGATGTCGCGGCGTTTGACCGTCTCATCATCAAATATCGCGAGCGCGTCTATGGCATTGTCTACAACCTCACCTCCAATCGTGAGGACGCGGCTGACCTTGCCCAAGAGGCCTTCATCAAAGCCTTCCAGTCGATTCACCGTTTCGGCGGCCAGTCCTCATTCTTTACCTGGCTGTATCGCATCGCGGTGAATTCGACCCTCAGCCACCTGCGGAAGAACCGCCTCCGCTCGTTCTTCAGCTTGGAACGGGTCAATACCGATGAACCGGTGGCCCGGGAAATCATTGCGGCGCTGACAGATAAGACTGGCGTTGATCGGGACGCCTATGTGCGGGAGCTCCAGGAAAAATTGAACGATGCGTTGCACAAACTGTCTATCAAACATCGCACCGTGGTAACTTTGTTCGAGATCGATGGCCTCAGCCACCAGGAAATCGCCGACATCATGGAATGTTCGGTGGGCACGGTGCGTTCGCGCCTGCACTACGCCAAGCAGCTGCTGCAAGCCGAACTGCAGCCCTACATGCGCCGATGAATCGCGATTCCAGACGGCCCGTCACCCTCGAAGATCTGCTGCAGCTGAAGCGTGCCGAGCGCCCCGCGCCGGAATTCTGGACCACGTTCGAACGCGACCTGCGTGCGAAACAGCTCGCGGCCCTCGTCGAGAAACGTCCGTGGTGGCAGTCGCTGCCCCGGGTGTTCGCCGGGTTCTCCCGCTACCACCTGCCGATCGGTGCGGCCGCGATTGCCGTGCTCACCCTTTTCACCGTTCGCGAATACCGGTCCGCGGCTCTACCCGCGGCCGAGGCCGGGCGCTCCCCGACGGTGGTCGCTGCGACAGCCTCCGTCGGACCTTCGCCTGCGGTGGTGACCGTGGCGCCGCTGGCCGCCGCGCCTGCTCCCGTGGTCGAGTCCAAACTTGTGGAATCGGCCGACGCCTTGACGGTGGCGGACGACAGCCAGGCTGCGCCGCTGCGGGTGGTGCCCGTGGTGGCGCTGCTCAGCGACTCGGTGACGGATAACAGTTCACCGTCGGCCCGGACCATTGCGGCGAATCGAGCGATGGCGCAGGCCGTCGATCCCGAACTTGCCAACCGCTTCCTCAACACCGCGCGTGGCTTCGAGGCGCGTGTCATGCCCGCTCGTCAGCCGGCCGTCGAGCCCCTCGCGCAGGTGTCGCTGTCGGAAGCCCGCCGCGCCCGGCAATTTATCGGCGCGCTGCCCGTCGCCTTCAACCACAGCACAGGCAGCAGTGAGAAGGTCGCCCGCAAGATTTCCGACGAGCGTCTCTACGACACCGTGAGCCGCTTCGGTGCCAGCGGTGACCGCGTGAAGATCAAGTTCTGAGCCGCGGCGTGACCGCACCTTTCTGTGACTGGCGGTTGCTGTTTCTGGGTGGTGTTGCCTCCTGCGCGCTGATGCGGACGTGACCTGCTGCCGATGGGGCCTCGCAGTCCATCGGTGGGCGCCGGGGATGGGGGAGTAACTAACCAGAGCGTCATAATTAATTAGACACGTCGGGGTCGTCATCAAAACTCTCGACGCATGAAAGCGCTGACGATTTCCGATCGGGAAGAGATGATCCTGGCACTACAGGACGAGATTCGACGCAGCCCCGATGCGCGCTACGACCATCGGTTGCACGGGGTATTGCTGGTCGCGGAAGGCATGAGCTGTCGGCAGGTAGCCGAAGCACTTGGGGATTCTCATGGAACGGTGGCAAACTGGGTTGCTCGTTTCGAGAAGTCCGGTTTTGGCGGGTTGAACGACCAGACGGGCCGCGGCCGGCCATCACGGTTGGGACGGGCCGAGATGAAACAAGTGGCGGTTGCCCTGCGGAGGAGTCCCGCCGACTCTGGCTTGCCGGGGCAGCTTTGGGATGGCCCGCTGTTGTCCAGCTTTCTGGAGAAACGATGGGGCATCGCACTACGGGCCCGGCAATGCCAGCGGCTGTTTCGCCGACTCGGATTCCGTCTGCGCAAACCCAGACCGGAAGTGGCTCAAGCGGACCCGCAAGTGCAGGCCACGGTAAAAAAAATTCCAGCGCCGCGCAGGATGAAAGCACGTTGAGCTCTGGGCGGTGGATGAAGTCCATTTCCAGCAGCACGGCAACCGCTGCCGGATGTGGGTCCCGCCAGAGGTGCGCGATCCGGTTTGTCGTCATGCATCGATGCGCAAGAGCATCAGCTACTTCGGCGCGGTCCGCATGCCAGACGGCCGGCTCGTCACTCCCAAGCCCGAGGGCTATTTTGACGCCAAGACCTGTTGGCGATTCTTGCGCAAGCTGCGTCGCGCCATTTGCCGCCGCGGTCGCAGGGTCATCGTCATCGTGGACAATGCGAAGTATCATCACGCCAACCTTCATCGCGCATGACGTCAGTCCGGGTGCCAATCAGCTTTCAAGCGACCGCTGAATGACCGCGCGTGAGTAGCCCGGTGCTTTTGCAGAATGTGCGAAAACCCGGTAGTCGCGCGAAGCGTAGCGGAAACCGTGAGATTTTTGTGGGATTTGGACCGCGTTTGGGCGAAAAGCTCACGCTTTCCGCTACCACCGCCACGCGTTCACACAGTCTGTGAAGCACTGGGCTATGCTCGTTTTCAGTCGGCGAAGCAGGCCGGCGCACAAAACCTGATTTGCGTCCGTCCTTCCTACGCCCCAAGCTCAACCCGATTGAACGGGTCTGGAAACTGCTTCGCTACCTTTGGCTTCTTGACTGATACTTCCCGACCCTCCCCGAACTTATCCAAATCGTCGACAGGCAGTTTGCCAAATGGTCGCGTCCGAATCCGATGCTGCGTGATCTCTGATCGGTTTGTCACTGTGTCTAATTATTTACGACGCTATGTTTAGTGAAGGAACTCACGGCTCTGTGGACCGAGAACGCTCGGCTGGAGCGCGAGGTCGAGCTGATCGCCGCACTCTACCGGCAGCGGCTCTCGGATCTGCGCGGCCGGCTCTATGGCCCAGTTCGGAGCAGACCGATGCCAGTCAGTTGGAGCTGGCCTATGAGAGCGTCCGCGGCGACGCGACGCTGGCCGAAGCGGCGCCGCCGGAACCGAAGCCAACGGGCGAACCACGCCGGGGCGGAGGCCGGCGTCCGGCGCCAGGTAACCTGCCGATCGAACGCATCGTGCTGGACGTGCCGGAGGCCGAGCGGACCGGCCTGGTGAAGATCCGGGAAGAGGTGACGGAGGAGATCGATTACCGCTCCAGTCAGTTTATCCGGCGGCACTGCATCCGTCGGGTCTATGCCGGTCCGCAGAAGCGCCGATCGCCTCACTGCCAGCGCGGGTGCTCCCGCAATCGGGCGTTGGCGTCGGGTTGTCGGCGCAGGTCGCGGTGTCGCGCTTCACCGACCACCTTCATTATCACCGGCAGGAACAGATTTGTGCCCGGGCAGGCGTGGAACTCTCCCGATAGAAGCAGCCAGGAAAGAGGGAAGGTGCGGCGAGAGGTGCAGCTCGGGCGTGAAATCGAGTGTCTGAAAACCCATCGCGCACGCACCGACAACGGCACGACAAAAGCTCGCTACAAACCACTCGGCAGTGGGGTCATGGAAGGGCCATGGAATCGACCTGTCGCCAGTATCCATGCCGCTTCAAGCGCCTAGGTCAGCTCCGGACGCAATCCGGCGACGAAGCCCTGCCGTGCTTGGAGGCTCTCCGCCGCAACGGACGCTGGCACCTGCTCTTTCCCCGCGCGCTACCAATCCGATCCACCCAAAAACCGATGTGCGTCCCTACACCGCATCCCCGTTTCCACGCGCCGCCCAACTTTGATTTCTGTAGTCAAGCGCACCCAATCAGGAGCCCGAGTCTCGTTCGGGTCCGGCCCGTGAATCCAAAAATCAACTACATCGCACGACTGTTCATAGGCGGCCTGTTTGTGTAGTTAATGTTCATAAACTATTGATTGTTAATCATTAATGATAATCTGGCATTTTTTTGAGAAAAAAACTTGATGCACGCCAAACAATCCCCATTTTCTTCCTTCCCTTCAGTTGATTGATCGTCGAAACAAAGCGACGATGAGTAAGCTAAAAGGAGGCGATCAGGCCAAGAGTCAGTTCCTTATCAGTATTTTATCTGACCTTTTTTGGATAAACAGCATTGACGAGGGATAGTTTAAGGCTCTTGCTAATCGATTCTTACCTATCAAGGCTCTTTGAAATTTATTTTGTGCGATTGATTGGGACCCCCAATCAACATTCTAAAACGCGAACCTAACTTCGGTTGGGTTCGATAGATGAATCAGTAGTTCAAACGAATCACTAGGTATCATCTCTCTTTTCGGAGAGTTTGATCCTGGCTCAGAATGAACGCTGGCGGCGTGGTTAAGACATGCAAGTCGAACGGTTTTCATGGTGTAGCAATACATTGTGAAAGCAGTGGCGAACGGGTGCGTAACACGTGAACAATCTACTTTCAAATGGGGAATAGCTCGCCGAAAGGCGAATTAATACCGCATATGGTTGGTTTCCGCATGGACATCATACCAAAGTCAGGGACCGCAAGGCCTGACGTTAGAAAAGGAGTTCGCGGCCTATCAGCTAGTTGGCGAGGTAACGGCTCACCAAGGCTAAGACGGGTAGCTGGTCTGAGAGGATGATCAGCCACACTGGAACTGAGACACGGTCCAGACACCTACGGGTGGCAGCAGTTTCGAATCATTCACAATGGGCGAAAGCCTGATGGTGCGACGCCGCGTGAGGGAT